>DASQGJ010000028.1:0-97291 GCA_035632675.1 Candidatus Dormiibacterota bacterium | reverse complement strand
TGCACCTGCTAAATCCGAGGGAACATGGCAATTTTGAAAGCTACGGCACACGCCATTTCTGACTGCGACCGCACCCTAAATCGCGTCTTCCCCGTGACCGCGAAACTGACAAAAGAGGAGCTCGGGAGGGTTACTGACTTTGCCAGGTCGCAGGGGCTTGCACGCGGAGAATGGATACGCGATGTGATCCTCAAGGAAATGCGAAAAGGATCGGCCAGTGATCTATCTCTCGCCGAGATTCTTGGGGTTCGCTTGCTCCTGGTAAACGTGTTGCGGCCTCTGGCTGCAGGCCAGAGACTCGCGCCAGAGGCGTTCGACAAACTACTCGACGAAATCAGCGAGGCCAAGCACGCGCTCGCTGGAAAGCTGGCCGCTTCAGCAGGAAGGAAATAGCGATGGCAATGACAAAGTGGGGACGCAAGGAATCCATCATCTGGCCGCCACACAGCCCGATTTATACCTACGGGGCGGTATTCATGGGGCTCGTTCTTACCGGACTTTTTATTTACTGTCGGTTCACCTTCGGCAACAGCCCCCTACAGAGGTTCTACACGCCCACCTACATCCGATCGAGCGTTGCCGGAGCAATCGGAACGAGCCGCCGAGACAACTACCGGATGCTCATGGTGGGCGCTCGCGGAATGCAACCGCGTCTGGCGACGAACACCGACGTGACGGACGGCTCGACGCCGCAACCGGGCGGCAAAGCCATCTCACTCGCGCTCTCGCAGCCTGCTTTGCAGCACGGCTATACCGTTCTTTACCTGGGACCGCAGCAGGGCTATATCGACGTGTCCTTGAGCGCCTATCTCAGGAGTGCGGTTTTCGGTGGCGACAGCCTTTTCGACCTCTACAAGCTCCCACTGCTTTTCGGTCTGCTATCACTGGGCATCCAGCTCCCATTTTCCATCGCCAAGGACGTTCGACGACGCAAGGCGCTGAGATACGGACGACGACTGAAAGGACCCGAGATGATGACTCCGCGAGAGTTCAATAACAGGGTTAGAGGAGACGGCATCGGGATCAAGACCGAAGGGATGAGAGAGATGATCCGCATACCGGAGCGGGCCGAAGCACAGCACATGCAGATCATCGGAGATACCGGCGCGGGCAAAACTGCGATCATGCTGCAGATCCTTCGACAAATTAAAACTCGTGGTGATTCAGCGATTGTCTACGACCCAGCCCGCGAGTTCGTCCAGCGTTTTTACGACCCGAAGAATGGTGACGTGATCTTGAATCCGCTCGATAAGCGGTGCCCCTATTGGGGACCCGCCGAAGAACTGCGCCGCCGCTCGGAGGCGAAGGCTCTGGCCGTGTCACTGTTCCAGCCGCCGCAAGACAAGAAGGGTGAATTTTTCATCGAGTCCCCGCAGAAAATCTTCGCCTTCCTCATGGCCTACGGCCCCACACCAGACGAGCTGGTGAAATGGATGTCGGACCCGCAGGAGATCGACCGCAGGCTGAAAGGAACGGAACATGCTCACCTGATCGACCCGAGGGCGCACCAACAGCGTGCTGGAGTTCTTGGCTCCCTTGGACTCGTCGCTGACAGCCTCCGTCTTCTCCCCAAGAAGGGGCAGGGGAATGGCGAGTGGTCAGCCACGGAGTGGGCAGAGACGCGCCAGGGATGGATCTTCATTACTTCGCTCCCGGCAGAACGTGAGGCCCTTCGCCCGCTTCAAAGTCTATGGATCGACTTGCTCGTCCTGCGCCTCCTAAACGAGCCGAAAGAGGGACAGAAGCGGGCATGGTTCGTCATCGACGAGTTGGCAAGTTTGCAGAAGCTCCCCCAACTCCATACCGCCATCACAGAAAATCGAAAGAGCAACAATCCGGTGATTCTGGGTTTTCAGGGTAAGGCGCAACTGGAATACCTTTATGGCCACCTTGCGGAGGTCATGCTATCTCAACCAGCAACCAGCATTTGGCTGAAGACGAAGGAGCCAACTGCCGGCGAGTGGGTCAGCAAGTTCATTGGAAAAGTCGAAGTCGAACGGCTGCGCGAGACCCACTTCGACGGCTCCCGCGCTGGGAGAAACTTCGCACTGGACCGTCAGGTTGAGCCGCTGGTAATGGAGTCCGAAATCTCTGGACTGCCGGACCTCCACGCCTATATGAAGTACGAGAATTATGTGACGCGGTTCTCATTCCCGTACTTCGATATGCCGGTTGTCGCGGGGGACTTCGATCTCCGCGATACGCCCGAAGACAAACTCCCCTACGATCCAAGAAACATAGGTGCGGCTAAGCCCGAGTTGCGTCCGCATGAACTGAAGCCGGACGCAACTGTGCTCACGCCGCCGCGAAAATCGCCGCGAACCACGACGGAAATCGTGCCACAGGAGACCGACGCTGATCGGAACGTCAACGCCCAACAAAGCCTCAATCTTCGGGGATAGTAACTGCCGTGCTGACGATTTCAAAACCGCTCTCCGCAGGCCAGGCGCAGACCTACCACCAGGCGGAGTTCACCGCAAAGGAACAGAACTATTGGTCGCAACGCGGGGTCATCGCGGGCGAATGGCAAGGACGCCTATCCGGGCAATTTGGACTTACGGGAATGGTCTCTGCCGAGGACTTCGGGAAACTCAGCCAGGGCCAGCACCCACAGACAGGCGAGCAGCTCGTGCGACAACGAGCGTCCTATGAGTATCAGGATGCAGACGGGAAGACGATTAGGACGATGGAGCACCGTGCCGGGTGGGATGCGACATTCTCGGCTCCCAAGTCTGTCTCTCTCACCGCGCTAGTCGGCGGCGATCAGCGTGTTCGCGAAGCTCACCGGCAGAGCGTCAGCGTTGCCCTTGACCAACTCGAACGCTACACACAAGCCCGCGTAGGGGGGAATCATCCACCAGAGACCACAGGTAGGTTTATCGCCGCTAAGTTCGAGCACGATACAGCCCGCCCCGTCGATGGCTATGTCGCGCCGCAACTACACACACACGCAGTGGTTTTCAACATCACGGAGCGCGAAAACGGCCAGCCTCGCGCTGTCCAGCCGCAAAGTCTCTTCGCCTCGCAACAGTTCGCGACGGCCATCTATCAATCCGAGCTGACTTACCGTTTGCGCCAACTCGGTTACGAAATCACCACTGGGCGGAGCGGTGCCCCGGAGATCAAGGGCTACACGCAGGAATACCTCGACGCTTCCAGTCCCCGGAGCGAACAAATTCGTGAGTACCTTGAACGTACGGGCCGCTCGGGAAAAGAAGCTGCCGAGATCGCTGCGCACTCGACCCGTGACCGCAAGGAGATCCATTCGCCGGGAGAGGTGATGGCCGCGCATCGGAAGCTGGCGGCAGACTTTGGACACCAAGCGGACGCCGTTGTACGCGCGGCGCGGGAACGGTCTCAACAGCAGGAGAGGCCAGTCAACGTTTTTGACCGCGTTCGAGAGTCTCTGACCTTTGCTCGCGACAAGAACTTTGAGCGTGAGGCGGTTGTGGATGAACGTGCGTTGATCCGCGACGGGCTCCGCCGTGGCATGGGTGAGATCACCCATGGACAGGTTCGCTCCAATCTTGAGGCTCGTTTGGCTTCCGGGGAATTTCAAATCGTGGAACGAACTCAGGGTGTTCCGGGCCCCCAGTACACCACAGCGAAAACCATCGAGGCAGAACATGAAATTATCCGCACAGTCCGTGAGGGACAAAACCATATTGAGCCGGTTCTGCCGCGTCCGCAGGCCATCGCCGCTGCCGACCAGCACCCGCACCTTAACCGAGCACAAAAGACCGTAGTGGAGGACGTGTTGAGCTCGGCGGATCGCATTCAAGGAATCCAGGGGTTCGCCGGCTCAGGAAAGACGACCACGCTCACAGTCATCCGCAGCGCCGCGGAAGGGCAGGGCTATCAGGTTGAGGGCTTCGCCCCTACCTCCCGCGCTGCGCGCCAACTGAATGAGGCGGGCATCGAAGCCGGAACCTTGCAAGGCTTCCTCGCCCGCACTGCAAATCCCGAACCACGAGAGCAAAAGCACTTCTACCTTGTCGATGAATCGAGCCTTGCCAGCACGAACCAGATGCGTGAGTTTCTTGGGCGGCTTGCTCCCCAAGACCACGTGGTTCTTATAGGGGATATCCACCAGCATCAGGGCGTTGAGGCGGGTCGCCCCTTCGAGCAACTACAGGAAGCAGGAATGCGCACGGCGCGACTCGATGAGATCGTTCGGCAGCGGGACCCGGCTCTAAAATCTGCCGTCGAACTGCTGGCCACAGGTCAAGCTTCTGCCGCGCTCGACGCACTCCAACAGCAGGGCCGTGTTAAGGAAATTCCCAACGTGGAAGAGCGCATCCGCGCCATTGCCAAGAGCTACGTCGAATCGCCCCAGAACACTCTCATCGTCTCACCAGACAATGCTTCCCGCCGCGATCTGAACGTCGCCGTTCGCCAGGAGTTGAAGCTCAATGGAACCCTAGCCCCGGAGGATCATAGTTTCCGTATCTTTGTTCAGCGGCAGGACATGACGGGAGCCGAACGATCCTGGGCCAATCACTACGAAATCAACGACGTAATTCGGTACACACGCGGCAGCAAAGCCGTCGGAATCGAAGCTACCACCTACGCATCGGTCGTAGCGATCAACCCAGCCACCAACCAGCTCACTGTCGAGAAGACCAACCAAGAGCTTGCCACCTATGATCCCCGCCGTCTCACCGGCGTCAGTGTCTACCGAGAGAACGAGCGTGAGTTTTCAGTTGGTGACCGGATTCAGTTCACAGCCCCAGACAAATCGCTTGGCGTCGCCAATCGCGACCTCGCGACCATCGAGGCCATCCATCCCGATGGTCGGTGTTCTGCACGCCTCGACAACAACCGCCAGATCGAATTCAACGCCATCGAGCATCGTCATTTCGACCACGGCTATGCCGTTACCAGTCACAGCTCTCAGGGGCTCACTGCCGAACGCGTCCTCGTTCACGCTAACACTAGAGTCCACCCGGACCTGCTCAACTCTCGCTTCGCATATGTCTCTATCTCCCGCGCTAGCCGCGAGGCCACACTCTTCACCGACGACATGGCAAAACTCGGCCCGCAGCTCGGAGCCGATGTGTCGAAGACCTCCGCCCTGGAAATCAATCAAGCTTCACCCATCGTGCAAGGAATTGGGATCGGGATCTGAACAGAGGATCATCATGTTTGGCTACACGAATCGGCGCATATCAGGTGATTAAGAATGATTGAGCTACCGTGAAACTAACTTGTTGGACCGAGATTAGGCGCGTGACGTGGCCACGTCGCATCGGAGCACTTTGCTTGCTTCAACCCGACCTTGACAAGAATTACACCCTACAGTTAGGCCCATATTCGCGGCCAAACGTGGCCGCTTCTAGTCATGTCGCACTCGGGAGAGTGTAGTGACACCCGCTACCACCAGCTTTGAGCGCCGCCCACGATCCCCCGGTGTGTCCGCGTTTCGACGACAAGCCCTTCTGCACCAGAGTACGTCCTACGAATCGGATCTCGTGTCTTCACTTCTCCGAGAAGTTGCCCCGTGTGAGTGAACCATTGAAACTGTTTTGTCTGCAACAACCCAAATCCGCGATCACCAATGATGAGCTTGCCTTGACCCAATACATCCACGAGCGCGACCAACTGATCTTGCTGAAGAATGTAAAGTCGCGTATCGGTGAGAATGAAAAGATGTGACGAACTCTTTGCAACCTGCCGGGGAACGGCACCGATGTCGTAGACGCGCAGGGGCAGCCCGGCAGCATCAACTTCTATGACCCTGCCGCTGTAGCCCGCCAAGAAGCTGTTGTGCCCCCCCTGGACGAAGTTTGCAGCATAGATCCAATCCGCACCAAAGGCACCGCCAATCTGCAACGTCATGGAAATCGTCAGCTTTACGCCCTCCGGGAGACTGACTGAACTCTTATGAAGAATCTGTTGGTAAGCGACCCCCGCGACCTCTTGGCCAGAAAGACCTGAGAGTTCAACCCCCGTCAGCAGCTCCATCGCTGCACCAAGTTCCTGAAACTTTCGCGTAGACTCCGGATCGTTAGGGTTATGATCGGGGTGCCAGCGCATTGCAAGTGTTTTGTATTGCCGTGTGATAGCTTCAGGGCTTATGGGTAATGCTAGTTCCATTAACTGCAACGCAGCAATGACTTCGGTGCTTGGGCCATGGCGTTCTGAGCGCTTGGCAGCAATCTCAATCCAGCCCTCTTTCGAAGGAAACCGCAGGCCCCAAATGGGCCTACCAATCGTCAAGTCGTAGCACCAAGCCTCATCGACAATCGTGATGACATAGCGCAACCGATCTTGTGAGAGAGCCACGCATCGAACGTGATTTTTTAGCGATCCCGGATCAATGCGCAAACGCTTTGCCTGCTCGCCGAACTCAGGTAGGTCTGCGACACGTTCAGCGAGTATTGATTCGAGCATTTCCGTGTATCCGTGCAGAATGCCATCACGCGATAAAAAGAGCATGCCCGAACCGTCAGCATTCACATCAGCACGATACACGTCATAAGCGAGCTCTTTTTCGGCCAGTGGCGCACCCGCCCGGTCTGTCGTCAGCGCGACAGCGGGTGCTGTAGGAAATTGCTGACGTCGTCCTTTTGGGTCGAGCCAGATCGTCGAACCAGCAGTATGAAACGTCTCCCTGTAAGCAGCGTTGGGACGTTTCTCAGGTGAAAGCGGTTCCTCCCTGGTCAACATCCAACCGTCGCCAGTCACCGTGAAGCGCGGAGGTTTGCTACCGTCAGCATCCCGGTCACTCCTTGGAAGGCTTGTCGAACCGTCAGCAGTCGCGTGGCTTTGGCCTCGTAACGGTTCCTCCCAGGCGTTCGGGGCCTTTGGAAGTCGAATATATGCAAGACCAGTAAAATTAATCTTTCGAGCGCGTGCCGCTGAGCGAGATGGGCCACGCCGATGTACAGGCAGCGAAATCGATTCGGACGAGCGTTTGTCCTTGGGTACTGGAACCGATTCGGATACTCGCGAGTCGAGCGAAAACCATGGTGGATAAAGCATATAGGTTGATCCAACGCTGACTCGCCGCAACCGCTTACCCTTCTCCAGCCACGAGGCGAGCGTGCTGAGTCGGCGCCCATCGCCACTGACTCGTCCTTTGAGATCATTTTGCTTTATACCGGGCTGGTCATTGACCGCAGCCATGATGGCATCCACCAAGTCTGCATCCGCCTGTGCTCTTTCCCCAACAGGAAGCCACTGGCGGAGCTCCGGCGTTGCATTGAGCACTGCCCGAAGCTCCGAAATACCCTGGCGTTCGCCTATAACTGCCATTAAGGTGCCGCCGCTATGAACTGCATGGGAAGTACAGATGTCGAAGCTGCCATACTCTTTCTTCATCTGCTGCACGACGGCGCCGATAAGGGGATAAGTCTCGCGTGCTGCTCGGATAGCAGTTCCGAAGTCGCCATCCGCCTTAGCAGCCTCAATGACATTGCTCAGCTCAAAGTACCGATCGACGGCAGCGGCGCCCAGGAGTCGCTTCGCTTTGGAGGCCTCATGTGCAGGCTGTACAGCATCGTCCCTGCCTGTGGAACCAACTGACGAGCCTGTTTTAGCAAACGTGGTGTCTGATACGTGTCGGGCAACCGATGATTGCCCAAATACTCGCTTCAAAAAGTCGAACAAGGTTGTCTACCGTTCGTGACTGCTTTTCCGGCTTTGATCAAATGGTATGCCCTTACCTCACAATCGAGAAGAAGTGCCAACGATGGCGAGCTAACGTGAACCGTGTACCATCGCTGCCTCGATGTTTTCTTTATATTCTTTCGCAATTTCTAGGACCGGGATCGCCCCAGACAAGCTACCGAGCAGACTATTCGCAATTTTCAGAAATCGATTAATGCCGCCAGAACGGACGGTTTGATCAAGCATTGCCTTCTTCCACCTCAGCATGTCGCCAGTAAGACCAATCCCTTCTACGTATTGCCAGTCCAATTGATCTGTCTCCAGTTGTTTTCTGGCCTGCTTGAAAGCACTCGACACTTCTTCCCACGGTCCCGGAATCAATTGTGCAAACTCTTTCCTAAACCTGCCGTGCCGAACCGGCCTTATCGTCACCTCGACCGACACAATGTTGTACAGGCCAGTTTCGATTTCGATTAGAATTTCCATCAGGATTTTTCTGTCACTTCGATGACTGCTGACATCTCTGGCCATTCGACCTCCATGACCACCATTGGCGGACTCAGGAGATGCTCAACATGAGGAAGCGGTCAGTTCTGCGATGGTACGCTCATGCGCATCGTCGACTCTTACTGCCACCAACTCATGAACTTGCTACGAGCTCCGCTTTGATTTCACTTTTACCACCAACGACAACCACGGTGCTCCCGCCTATGGCTTTTTTAACTTGAATTTGAACTGGGAATCGTTCGGCCAGTTCTGGGACATGCGAGATGATGCCCACCAAGCGCTCTCCGCCCGCCAGGGCTTCAATGCCCTGCACAACAACGTCCAAAGTCTCTAGATCTAACGTTGAAAAGCCCTCGTCAAGGAACAAAGATTCCAGACTAAGAGCACCTGAGTCCGTTGAAAGCTCGACCAGAGCATCTCCCAACGCCAGTGCAAGAGAGAGGGACGCCAAGAAAGATTCGCCGCCACTTAACGTATTGACTGAGCGAGACTCATCGGCGTTCCAATGATCTAACACAAGAAAATCATCTGTTTCGCTGCCGAACGAATATCTACCCGAGCTAAGTTTATTCAAGTGATGTGTGCCGTATTCGGCGAGACGGCCAAGCGCTTGCTCAACTATGAATCGGATGAACTGATCCGCTTTCAAGGCCACTCCCAGTTCGTGGTACAGATCAACTCGCGCTTTCAGTTCTTTGATTTGGCTGCGCTTTTGAGAAACTTCTTCCAAGCCTCGCACGATTATTTCCAGTTTGTTTTGTATCGTCGTAATCGCAACAGTAGACATACGGAAATCAGTCTCAAGCCGTGTTCGAAGCGCGTTCAGTTCGTCCAGTTCATCTGCTCCGGCCCGGAAAGACATCTCTTTTCTAATCTTTTCTTCGAGTTTCGCAATATGCCCAGCTACCACTTCAACGGAAGATCGCAGCTCATCGCTGCGTTTTCGCAGCGAGGTCACATCCGACTCAACCGCTATGCGCTGGTTTTCAGCGGTCGAATATGCCACCTCTTCTTTCTTTTTCTCCTCTTCGTATCCCTCTTTCTGTCGTTTTGCTTTTTCTAATTGCTTGACCTCTTCAGCAAGAGCCTTCAGCTCCCCTTCGCCGCGCAATTCTTTTTCGATTTCCTTGAGCTTGGCCGCCTTGTCAGCTATCCCACCTTCGGCAGTCGCTAGCTCGCGGGACAACTGCTTTATCTCGTTTTCCTTATTTTTGCTGTCGTCGCGCGCATCTGATTCGGCACCCTGCAGCTCCTGCAGTTTCTCAGCGGCACTCGCGGAGTCTGCCTCAAACTTTGAGACGCGCTGAGCCAGTTGCTCTAGTTCCTTACCCGCTGCCGTTCCCGGAGCCGTACCTAGAATACGTTCTGCTTTTGCAACCGCGGCGGAAATCGAGTTCTCGACAGTTCGAAGGCTCTTACGCAAAATCTTGATTTCGTTAGGCAAAGATTCACGCAGGTTGGTCTTCTTAAGTAACGCAGTGTTGTGCCGGTCTCTCACACGTTGACGTTCTTCGACCAACTCCTGAGCGCGTTCAATTGCAGCATGTTTCCCCGGCTTAGGCAGAGCCAATACGGCCTGTTCGCACACGGGACAGGGTTCACCTTTTCTAAGGCGCCGCCGAATGTCGTCCACAGAGTGCCGCTGCCGCAATTCCACCAGATCGGTATTTGCTTCCCGAAGAGCAGCTTCCGCTTTGTCGTATAGTTGTTGGAGTTGGTTGGCGTCAGTCTCCGCATCCTCGATCCGTTTTTGCGTTAGAGCA
The DNA here is from genome assembly GCA_035632675.1 of Candidatus Dormiibacterota bacterium. Lineage (GTDB taxonomy): Bacteria > Acidobacteriota > Terriglobia > Terriglobales > Acidobacteriaceae > Sulfotelmatobacter. The sequence continues at coordinate 87,410 of DASQGJ010000028.1, read as the reverse complement.
ATCTTCTCCTCCAGTTCCCGCCTCTCGCTGATTTGCTCGTTAGCGGCCATCCAATCCTGTGCTGTTTGAGTAATGGCATCCGCAGAACCATACCGCTTCTTAGCCTCGTCGTACTCCTTCTTGCGGGTCTGCCAGAGCTTGTCGCTCGCTTCCAATTTCGGAACTAAAGCCTCCCATCTCTCCTTAGCCTTGGTTGCTAACGGCTCCAGACGCTTCAAGTCAGCCCTGAGCCCTGAAAGCTCCTCTTTCGAAAGTGCAATTGCGCCCCGTAGTTCCTCCCGTTGCTTGGCAATAGGAAGAATCGAGGAGAGCTCCAGGTGTCGCTTTTCGTCGTAACCACACGTCTTTATCGAACCGTCTAGGTCCTTGATGCGTTTCCCGTAACCCTTGACCTTATCTTGCAGCAACCGACCCGCTGTCTCAGCTTTGGTGAGCTCCTTTACCAACAAATCCAGATTTCTGCTTGCCTCCCTTCGCCTGTCTCTTTCTTTTCCCAACTCAATAGCCCAGGGCTGGATCTTCTGCACAACCTTGATCTCGGCCGACAACTGTTGCTGTTCGGCGGTCAGTCGTTTGAATTCCTTTTCGAGTTCGGACTTGCGCTCTTCACTGACCTCAGCGTATGCGGTCGCCAGATGTTGCTCCACCACTGACTGCTCAATACGCGCGTTCGTTTCAATCTGGCGCGCACGCTTGCCCATTTCCTCGTAAACATTAAGGTGGAGCAAGTCGGACAGAATCTGACGGCGCTCGACCGGATCGCCTCGCAGAAACTTGTCAAATTCTCCCTGGGGCAACACGATGGACTTCGTGAAACCATCGAAATCAACGCCAATAATCTCCTCTATCTTTTCCCGAACTTCGAAGACCTTATTCGAGATGGCGTCCCAATCGCCCTTCGAATCCTGAACTTCCAACTGCAGCTTCGCGCTACCTCCTCTCTTCAGAGTTCGTAACAAGCGGTAATCCTTCTTGCCTGCTTTAAACTCCAGCAGAACGCGCATCCGTTCAGCACCTTGGCTTATTAGGTCCGAACCAGCCTTATCACCGATCCGCGGTGTTCGACCATAGAGCGCGTAGATAATTGCATCGATGAGCGAAGACTTCCCAGCACCCGTCGGACCTGTGATAACGAAGAGATCTAGAGGGCTGAAGTCGAGTGCCACGTTCTGTCGAAAGCTGGTAAACCCCTCTACTTCCAGCCTAGTCGGTCGCATCCATCACTTCCTCATGCAGAGTATTAAACGCAAGTATCAACTCCTGCGTTGCCGGAGCGCCATGCTGAGACTGGTAAAAACTCGCAAACATCGCGTCTGGTGCCATGTGCCGACGGTCTTCGTCTAATTTGGTTACAGTCCGCGGATAGTCTGTACGGACATCGAGAGCGTTTGGCAGAATCTCGCGAATGCGGTCGGCAATCCCTGGTACCGGCCCTGTCGTCTTCACACTCACGTGAAGGTAGTCTTGTCCGAAACTGCTCGCCGACTTTTCAAGCTCTTCGATTGTGCCTGCAACAGCACGGAGTCTCCGCCCCGAAGTTAAACCAATGCTCTCCAGCCGGGCCGATTTCCCAGGACGTGCCTCAATCACCACTACCCGCTTCTCCTGCCCTTGCTCGCCGAAGTCCAATTGCAGTGGAGAACCTGCATAGCAGCAGGGCGATGGCGCCAACACCTCTTGAGGCCGATGTAGGTGGCCCAGTCCGATATAGTGTGCCGATGTCGGAAATCTCTGTGGGCTGACCGCATATGGCTGAGCTACATGAATTTCGCGCTCGCTGCCACTCGTCTGCGATCCGTTCACGTACAGGTGAGCGAGAAGTATGTTTATTGTTGAAGTTGAAAATCCTTCAGCCAATTTGACACACATCTGCCCTATCCGCTCTTCATAAGCCGAATACCACGTTTCTTCCGGACCCATCATCTGGCAAACATCCACGATCTTCTTTTCAGACACAAAAGGCAGTACCGCGATGTTTGCCGTCTCATTGTTCTTAGTGAAATGGATCACGCCTCCATCGGCCGGAGCAGCAGGCTCGGGACGGATATATATCCGCAGCGGATCAAGCAGCTGTCGAACGGCTGCTAAACGTTTTGGATGATCGTGGTTACCCCCAATCACGACTGCGGCAATTCCCCTTGCCAGCAGTTCCGCAAAAAGGTTGTATACGAGCCGCTCTGAATCCGGGGATGGTACCTGAGAGTCAAACAGGTCGCCCGTCAGCAATAGGCAATCTGTTTTTTCACGGACAGCGATATCCAACACTTCCGTTCGAATGGCCTCATGCTCTTCAAGGCGAGAACGACCTCGGAGGGTCCTCCCAACGTGCCAGTCGGACGTATGGAGAAACCTCATTTGTCAAACTTCCTGAATGGATTTCCGGCCACTGCTCTCTTGACCTCGCTAGGCCGCGTAGCCCAAGCGGGAAATGGAAACTGCGCCATGAGCGGAATCGGAATTTCCGGCTGCGAGACGATCACAGTCCCAGGTTTCAGAATTCCAGCTCTAACTCTGCTCGGAGCTGGGAGGAAACCATATTCGCCATGCTGCGCCTCTGCCATGTCCAAACGACCCACAACGCGAAACGCACAGTTGCCTACGACGCGGCGCTCAATTTGACTAGCAGTCTGCTGAGCACCGATGAGAATCACTCCCAAGCTCCGACCGCGCTCTGCCATATCGAGGATCACATCCTTGATCGGACTCCAGCCGTCGCGTGGAGCATATTTATTAAGTTCATCCAACACCACGAAAACGAGGGGCCTCGCCGTGCCTACGGTTTCTTTTTCCTCGAACATTCTCTTAAGAACAACCCCAATTACAAATCGCTTCGCTCGATCATGTAGGTTATGAATGTCAACAACTGTCATCTGAGCACGCTTCCAATCAATGCGATGGGTTTCCTCTCGTTCTATCTTGCTGCGAATCAAGTGGCCGACCCGATACGCTGCCGCCTCAAGTCTGCGGAGAAAAGCAGAGCGCGTTCCAGCAGCAGCGAGAGGTGCCCATGAATCGACGTTGTTTTCAATGATGGTTTTTAGGTCGAGAAAAGTCTCGCAACCACTAACATCTTCATTGGCAAGGTGCATTTCAACTCGATCTATTACGGCGTCCAAATGACTTGTTTCCGCGTCGGCATCCGCGAACATAAACCGCAAGTAACGTTCTCTACAGAACTCCTCGATTGACCAGCAGTAGGCCGTAACACCTTCGGCCCGAGTCCCCGTATCCGGTATTAAGACTTCCTCCCCGCGTTTTACAGGCGCGAAGAAGGCAACGTCATCGAAGGGGCCCGTCGGTAAACCGAGGTTCGCATACGTACGTTCAGCATCACTCGTGAGTGATTGATTCGGCTGATCTAGAAACAGCAGATCCTCTCCCTTCACGTTGAAAATGATTGCGCGCGTATTGTTCCGCTCCGCCCCAAGGAGTTCCGAATGAAAGATTCCATACAACAAAAACGTAGCGTACGTCGTCTTTGTAGCAACACCGGATATACCTGAGATGTTTACGTGCGCTCCACGGCTGCCGTCGAGAAACTCGAAGTTCCCATAAATAATCCCGCCGTCGCGACCTACCCCGAGTGGGAACCTCTTCTGCATGGCGTCAAAAAAGAGTGCTTGGTCACGATCCTGGCCGGCGGCTCGATAAACTGATTGACCCGGCAGGGGAGGCACAAAGATTTCAGGCTCGACTCTCGTGACGGTCACATGAGCTTTGACCGCATGCGTAAGCGGTAATATCCCCTGCTCCGCGAGGAAAACATCGCTGTCGAGCTTCGCACCTTCATGGCGAGCAATTAGGCCATCAACAATGCCATAAATCGTCACTGTGCTATCGTTCGACAGCGACCTCCTCACTAAGACCACATCATCGAGTTGAACAATGTTCTCGATGGGCACTGCTATCCAAAAGTCAAGTGGTTGCGAGTCGGCAGTACCCAACACTTTCCCGATCTCAAGGCTCATGCTTGCACCCCCTCCAAGAGTCTCTTCTCGATACCACGGCGCAGAAGCAACGCATCACCTAAGCGATGGCGTAGCTCAGTTTCTAAATTTCCTACTGGGGCGAGATTCTGAGGCGCTCGTGGATCACGAGCTGCACTGGAAACGAAACGAGGGAGTTCGTGCGCAGAAGCATTTGCGATCCTGCGCGCATTTTCCAACCCTAAAGCCGCCCGCACCTCAAGCCTGATAACACCAGCAAGGGCATGGTCCAACTTGCGACCCGATGCTAGGCGCAAAAACCATGAATACCGGTCGTACTTGCCATCTTCGATCCCAAACAGCGGAGTTCGTTGTCCGGGTAACAGGCGGCCGACCACAGAAAAATGCTTCGCTGTAAGGTACGGTAGGTGAATGGTCTTTATGATTCCTACGACTTCATCTCTGCTGCTTGCGAAATATGTAAGGGGTCCATCTGCGAATACGCATACGTTCCGCGAGCTCAGTCCCTTTCCCAGATGAGCTTCCCGTGTGCGCATGACGTTCTGAAGCTCTCCGAGTAGTTCTATTGGAGAGTTCTGCGCCGAGGCAAGTCCCTCAAAGACAAGGGCATGTTCTCCCACCTCGATTTCTTCCTTTTGAAGAAGACCTTCCCCCAGAATGAGGAAACGTTCGACGGTGATACCAGTAAAGGAGGCACTTGCCCCCCGAACGCGAACCGCACCAACTCCGATTGAGCCAAAGAGGCCGTGAATCATCTTGTCGTTAGAGTCAGCGATCACGCGAGCCTCAATACGTCTGACCCCATCGACAAAACATAGCTCCTCATACTCCCCCGTGGACCCAGGAGCAATTGCTTGCCAATCTTGAGTCTCAACGCCGGCATTTACCGTTCCCGTACTTGCCCCTTCGATATCCCCGAATTGGACAGCAGAATCGTATTCGGGAGGCCAAGGATCAAGCCGCAAAGTCTTTCGAGAGTTATCCATCTCTTATCTCACATCCCGATTGGTTTCAGTGCACCACGGTCTTCTCTCCGCGGATGACGGTCGTGCGCGTTGAATTCTATTCCTCTGATGACCCGATCCCCTATTCCACCTTTGTCCCATCCCCGACTATCGCTCCAAGGACAGCACCCACAATTAGACCTGGGGATCCAGCAAGCGCAGCACCTGAAATAGCACCGGCAATGCCCCAGCCCCAAATGTTGTTACCACGCATTTGCTCTTTTCTTGCCCTCGAAAGTGGAGCCTTGGTCAGGCCGTTCCACCCGCGAGCAGTTCTACTCTTCTTTATTCCCTTCTCCCGGTTGCAGGAAATATGTGCAGCATAGAGGTTGCAAAGCCGATCACTTCCACCCTTAAATCGGGGATGAGAGTGCTCGATCTCCCACGCGCCCCTTCGCTCTCGCTGGCCGTAGCTGTTGAAGCACAGCTTACGCCCACAGATATGACAACAACCATCCGTGCGATCGAAAATCGTTCTCAGCTTTTCTTCGGTGTACGCCACCAATGTAACCCCTACACGCACTCAAGCAATGACAGAAGATTATCTGCGCGAGAATGATCTGCCGTGGTTCTGATGAAAGTGTGTGCGTGAGCACAAAAAGGACACTTTCCAAGTCGGACTTCTGCCTCCGAACCATCGCTCCCCCGAACGTAGTAGCGATCCCCCATCGGAAGCCGGAGCTGGCGGATCACTTCTTCGACCCTAAGTCGGTTTTCCCAACCTTGGGGGTTACCTACGCCAACGTGAGTGATATGGTGATTCGGGTCCTGATGAGACGGCGCTTTGTTAATACAAACGATCCGTTGTCTCGCCATGAGAACCTCTCCATACGGAATATGTTCAACCGCTCAGTGACCAGTTCCGATCTTGACAACCGGTTGCCTAGCGGCAACTATGAGAGTAGCGTTAGATAGGAAGAACGTCAACACTTATTTACGACTGGTTGGAAATAATGGAACCCTCGAAAATCGACCTCGAAAAATTAGGCCATAAGATTCGCTTCCTTCGTCAGGGGAAGGGATGGACGCTGACCGATCTGGCAGCGAAAACGGGCCTTTCCAAAGCGTATATCTCAGATTTGGAAAACGGCTCTTCGGGAAAACCCAACATTCAGTACATCTTTGGCTTGGCACAAGCGCTCGGCACCACACTAGACGAACTGCTCCACGACACAACTGCGAAGCCTCTCGCGCGTCCCAAAAAGGGGGCAGATCTACCGTCCGGCCTGGCTGAATTGCAGCAGGAACTCAATCTCTCGGATGAAGACGTCGAACGACTCGCCACGGTGAACTTCCGGGGTCACAGACCACGAGACAAGGAGGGATGGCGATTTCTGCTGGAAACCTTACAAATGCTAAGCCAGCGGAAGCTGCAGAAGTAGCAAAGTATGGAAACGATCACCGTAGGCGGGCGTCGTTACACTGATCCCGACATCATCTCCCTTATCCGTGCAACCGGGCAGCTCGTAGATCCCCGTTCGGCAGTGGTCCATCAAGCACGGCAACTGAATAGGGAGTATAGGTCCTTCGCAAATGAAGCGCCGCCCTTCGAACGTCTGAAAATCCTCGCTTCGCTTCGGGGTCTTACAATCACCGAGATGGAACGACAGATTTCATCGCGCGAGAAACGAGATGCTGTCCTGGTTCCTACTTCCGGCGGCAAGCGGGCCCAGATCGTCTACAATCCGGACCGACCTCCGGGCCGGGTTGCGTTTTCCATCGCACATGAAATCGCGCATACCTTTTTTCCCAACAGCATCTCCGGAGCCAGGTTCCGGACGATATGCAACCCAGATTCCCGAGAGGGAAACGAGCTCGAACGTCTCTGCGACCTCGCCGCCTCAGAACTATTGATGCCACTCGAAGAGTTCCGCAAGGTGACAGGCAGACACATGGGCCTTCATTTGGTGGATCAACTCAGCGCTATTTTTGGAAGTTCATACGAGTCAACTGTGTTCAGAATGGCGACGTTCTATGACGGCCTGGCAGCGGCTGGTCTACTCCGGTATCGCTTGAACAAAGGGGAACAGCGGGCACTCCTAATCTCAAGCAGGCAACGACCGCTCTTCGACTTGCCCTCACCGAAGCTCTCTGAATCTTCGTCTCCGAAATACCGACGGCAATCTTTTTACACTTCAGAAAGCTGCGGAAACGAACACCTTGTTCCGTGGAACAAATCGTTTGATCCATCGTCACTCACCTATATTGCCGGGCGCTGTACCGCCATTCAACAAGCACTAGAAGCACTGCCAAACCAAGCCAACCTGGTCGGTTCTTTTGAAGCGGTTCGAGCTCCATATCAGCGAGAAGACGCCGATACCGTATATGGCGATGTATTGTTTCTTTGGTGGGTAAGCCCGTAGCGCCGGACTTTCGGCTACAGATTCTGCTTGGTCAAGAACGCGATGTCCATGACGCGCTCCTCAGACGCCAGCCAATTTGCGCCTTCGCTGAGCAACAACAATGGAGCTAATTTCTTAAGCAACTCAGATCCAGCAACGGCCGGCTTCACAAGGTCGGGCGGCAAACGGCCGAGCGTTGCAAAAACCCAGTCGTTCGCATCTGCCGCTGCCTCGATTAGGCACTTCACCACTGTATCGCTGGCAATGAGCCGCAGCGCTTCGGACGCGGCGGGAGCGCGATTCGGATCAGCTTTCACAAGGTCCGCGACAAGAGCACGAATGATGTTCTCTGGAGTGTCCTTGCCGAATGCCACGATTGCGTGAAGAGCAAGGTTTTCATCCTTATCGGCGATGAACGCGGGGAGCTGGTCATACGCCTTAAGGCCTGCCTTGCCTAAGCCCCAGACAGCAGCTTGTCGGATTTCATCCCCGGCGAATTTCCCCTCGCCCGCTACCCGCGTCAGCTCAGCACGCGCAAAAGCACTCCCAAGCTCCGTCAAAATGAGCACGCCTTCAATGCGTAGATCTTGACGCCCCTCCCCCCACACTACTTTGGCGAGATGCTCCTGGCCGAGCGCCGAGCCTAGCGCGGCAGATGACCCCGCAGCTTCCAGGGACACGCGTTCGTCCTTTTCGGTTTTGAGCAAGGCTTCCAGCGCGGGAACCGCCAGAGCATGCAAGTCGTTGCGACGAGGAAGTGATTTCACTCCTGCATAGCGGTCAACGGCGTTTTGGGATTTCAGCTCGGCAATCGGCTCGTAGGCCTTCGCGAGGAAAGAAGGCAAGTCAGCAAGCTTATCCGGTGCGCCAGCAACTATGGATACTTCCGCTTTGAATGCGTCACCCGGCTTCACATAAGTGTGCTTACCCTTGAGCGTATAGGTTTGCTTGCGGGTCGCGCCTGCATCCGTTTTCAACCCGACAACAAGCTTGTCCGCTGTGACGGACTGAACCGTCCCATCGCAGGAAGGAGTAATGGAGGGCCAGGTCCTGTCCCTCTCCGCGCCTTCCGACGCCGATTTCGGCGGACCCAGCTTGGACTGTGCGACCGAATCGCGAAGCGCACGCACACCGAAAAACACCGCCTCGTCCGCCGGGCGCTGCTGGCCCTCGGCGGGCTCGGTTATCGCAATGAGGGCAACCACGTCGTCGTCGCGCAGGCCCGCATCCCAGGTGCGGTCGGGATTTGCCGGCGCATCGCTCATCCTTATCTTCAGATCGGATTTCGCGCGGATCTCCACGCGCAGTCCCGTCCGAACACATAGGACGTCAGGCAGGCGCAGCCGCTTGACCTTCGTCATCCATATTTTGTTGGAAGCGCAGTAGCGCTCCAGCTCGATGGGCACAAAACCCATGCCGGCGAGCTGCTTCATGGTCTGCCGGACGCCAAGGGCGCCCATGCTCAAGAAGCGAAGAAAACTGGTGTCAGTCTTGAAACCCATCAGTCGGAGCCTTTGGTGGCTGAAGGTTTCAGGAGGTCGCCGGGCTGGACCTTCAACGCCTCAGCAATGGCGAAAATGTTCTCAAGCGAAACATTTCGCTCGCCCCGTTCGATAGAACTGATATAGGTTCGGTGGAGCTTGGCGCGGAAGGCGAGCTCTTCCTGGGAAAGGCCGGCTTCGTTTCGGATTCGTCTGACGTTGCCGCCAAAAATCTCTTTAGGGTTGCGCTGCACACTTCCGCCGTGATTTCCTTCTTGCTTGTCAGGCTAGAAATGTGTAAACAATGAGTCTACAGACTTAACGTTACACATCTGGTACCTAGTTGCCAGATTTCAAAGGAGAAGCCGCTCCATGACGCCTCGTTTGGACAGCCTACCGGAAACTATCACCGCCCCCCGCACCGACCCTATTTACAACTGCCACGGCTACCTAACCAAGGTCCCGATCGGGGCAATTGAGCCATTCATCGAGACCTTCACGCAACAGGGCGAAGTTATAGCAGATTTCTTTGCCGGTTCCGGCATGACGGGCCTTGCGGCGGTCAGGCTTGGCCGCAAGGCCAGGCTCAGTGACATTTCCGCGCTCGGGCGGCACATCGCCATAGGCTACTCGACGAATATCAACCCGGAACTATTCCAAGAGACGGCAAAGACAGTTGTAGCTAAGGCTCGTAGCGCTATCGGCGAACTCTACTCCACCCGAAGAGCCACAGACAACGAAGTGGTCGAGATGGTGCGCGCGGTGTGGTCCTTCACTTATGTCTGTCCTTCATGCAAGGCCCCCCTCGTTTACTATCGGCATCTCTCCAAGACAGGTGCGCCTCCTAAATCATGCCCTTCTTGCAATGTACCGTTCGTGCGAAGAACTTGGGGCCGCGGCGCGGACGTGCCCGTCGAGGTAGTGGCGCGTAACACGGGAGGACGACTGGCCGAGCAGGCGGTCTCCGATTTTGATCTCCAGATGATCGAGCAGGCGACACATGACCCTCGCCAGAAGGAAGTCCCTTGCCTTGTCATTGATAAGGACCGCGAGATGTTCAGCCGCTCCGGACTTGGCAAAGCCGGCATGGTCAGGACAGCGGATTTCTTCTCCCCGCGCAACGCCATTGCGCTTCTCGAACTATGGCGAGCCCTCAACGCTGTGGAAGACGCAGCCCTTCGGCAAAAGTTGCGATTTGCCTTTACTGCCATCCTCCCGCGCGCGTCGCGCCGCTATCAATGGAGTGCACAGCGGCCCCTTAATGCACAGAATCAGACCTACTACATTGCGCCGGTCTACTACGAATGGAATGTATTTGAGCTGTTTGGCCGGAAAGTCGAAGCGGCGCTGCGCGCCGACGAAATACTTTTTCTTGATGGTCCCTTACTCCGGGGACACTCTGAAAAGGACATTGACTATACCCTGGCCTCCGCAGACCATCTCGCGCATCTCGCCTCTGAATCGGTTGATTACGTGTTCACCGATCCTCCGTTCGGCAGCAATATTTTTTACAGTGACATGAACCTCTTCCACGAGGCCTGGCTTGGCGAGGTGACGAACCATGCTTCGGAAGCGGTTGTCCACACAACAGGGACGCGGAAGCAAGGCGCGTCCGAACGTTATGAGGCTCTGCTCCGTTCCGCCTTTGCGGAAGCATTCCGAGTGCTCAAGCCTGGGCGCTATATGTCCGTCGTCTTTGGCAACAGCAGCGGGCAGATCTGGGGCCTCGTGCAACGCGCCATGAGAGACGCTGGCTTCAAGGCGGCCCCGGCCCACGTGGCAATTCTCGACAAAGGGCAGCGCTCCGTTAAGGGACTGAACTCAGGCTCCGAGAGCGTAGTGACGGTCGATCTGGTGCTGACCGTCCAGAAACCCGCTATCGCGGAGCGCGCGGATGATGCTCATCCCCTTGAGAACGGCGATACGCAGCGCCTGATTAACGAAGTCATCGAAGAACTCTCCACTGAGCAGGCGCGCAATCCCAGTCATGTATATGCCAGGATTCTCCGCAAAGCTATCCATGAACACTACACACTCGATCAGCTTCACCTGACCGATGTACTCCTGGCGCTGCGGAATGCCGGCTATACGACGAATCACAAAACCGGGCTTATTTGCCTGGCGAATGCCGGGACGAGTCCCCGAGTAGCCTGACATTGCCTCGTTCTTGTGTGCTGACTTCCAACGCCTAACAGCCATCCAAACATCCATCGTTCTAAAGCGGAAGGCTACGCCGTCTTTTTCCCCACTTCCGTCCCTTCCGGGTGGACGCCGCTTGGCCGCGGCTCGGACGGGCGTTTCGGACTGCGCCGGTTTCGCGCCAAACTAACCCCAACCCCGTTTGGCACTCACCGCGCTTTCACTCACGCCCTGCCACCCTCCTTCGGCCTCCGTTCCGTCCCTTTCACCGTTCCGCCTTGTTTCTTCCCGCTGCCGCTCAAGTGAAGAAAGAAACAAGCCGGAAACGGCAGAAAGGGAAAAACAATGAAATTAGAAGAAGTCAACACACGAACCAAAGAGGCCGTGGATTTCCTCGTCGCAGCACTGGAGTCCGGTCACAGTGAAGTCCTCACCGCATACCTCGGAGCAATGGCGAAGTTTCACACCTACAGCTTCGGCAACATCATGCTCATCGCACGTCAGAAGCCCGATGCTACCAACGTTGCCGGACTTAGGGCATGGAACTCGCTTGGCCGCTTCGTTAAACGGGGAGAAAAAGGCATTTTCATTCTCGCCCCGATGGTCGGAAGACGAAGCACGAAGGATGTCGCGACCGACGAGCCGAGTGAGGACACAACAACTGAGGGTCAACGGACGCTGTACGGTTTCCGGGCCGTCTACGTTTTCGATGTCAGCCAGACCGAAGGCAAAGACCTTCCCACGCTGACCGAAGTCAACGGCGACGTGAGCGGATACCGCGAACGTCTGTTCAAGTTCGTGGAAGCGCAAAGCGTCGAGATTAGTTTCTCCGAAAGAATTGCTCCCGCAAAAGGTCTCTCGTATGGCGGCAAGATCAAGCTGCTATCCGGGATGCAGCCAGCCGAGGAGTTCTCGACGCTTGTGCATGAGATCGCTCACGAAATGCTGCATCGCGGCGACCGTCGCACGTTGACCACCAAGCAGGTCCGCGAAACCGAAGCCGAGGCCGTGGCCTTTGTAGTTTGCCAATCGGTCGGACTTCAGAACGGAACCGCATCCCAGGACTACATCCAGCTTTGGCACGGAGACGCCAATCTCCTGCGCGAGAGCTTGGAAGCCGTTCAACAAACCGCTGCCGTGATCCTCGGGGGCATTGCCCCCGAGCCAGCGGCACTCGCGGCAGCCGCATAACACGCCAACACCTGCACCGTTTGGCTTTTCACGCCCGACGTGTGCGCCGAGTCCATCAATCCATAGCCAAAAACACATGAGAGGAGAAAAGATCATGCCGAGTACGCAAAATGCAGTCAACAACCATGAATATCGCAGCGTTTCCATTACCGCACTTGCGGAGTCAGCCACCAATCCCCGCAAACGCTTTGATGCAAAAAGCCTCGAAGAACTAGCGGCCAGCTTCAAGACGCAAGGGATTCTGGCCCCCCTTCTGGTACGCGAACTGGAAGAAAGCAAGTACGAGGTTGTAGCCGGGGCACGTCGCCTAAGAGCGGCGAAACTGGCAGAACTCGACAAACTTCCCGTCCGCGTAGTCAAGCTGACGGACGCTGAGGCAATCGAGGCCCAGTGCGTTGAGAATTTGCAACGCGAGGACATCCACCCGCTGGAGGAAGCTCTGGGCTTCAAGTCACTCTTGGAACTCGGAGAACCTTCCTATACCATCGCCACCATCGCGTCACGCGCTGGAAAAAGCGAGGCTTACGTTTACGGGCGGATTCGACTCGCGGACCTCATACCGCCTGTGGCCGAGGCATTCCTGAAAGACCAGATCACCATCGGGCACGCTTTGCTCATCGCCAAGCTCCCGGCTTCGCAACAACAGGAAGCCTTCGCAGCCGCGTTTCGCGGACAGTGGACAAGCGAGGGCAACAGCCAAGTTCTGATTCCAGTGCGGGAACTGGGAGCGTGGATCGAATCGAACATCTTGCTACAACTGGCGGCCGCGCCATTTGACAAGCAGGATGAGACACTCGTTCCCGAAGCAGGTTCCTGCGTCAACTGTCCGAAGCGAACTGGTTTCAACAAACTACTTTTTCCCGACGTGCGGAAAGATTCATGCACGTCGCCCGACTGTTTCCGAGCCAAGATCGACGCTTCCGTGAAAAAAACTCTGGAAACCAAGCCGCAGCTAATCCAGATTTCGGCGGCGTGGAATTCCCGCGAGGGCGCTCCTTTCGGTCGGAATCGGTATGTGGAGTTGGAGATCAAGAAGCCCAAGGCAAACGGCGCAAGCACCAAGCTACCAGCTAACCAGAAGCCCTGCGAGAAGATGACAGAGGCCATCGTCATGGACGGCGGAAAGCGCGGACAGGTCGTCAAGGTTTGCGCCGATCCCGCTTGCCGCATCCACCATCCCAACACGCCTTCTCCTCAGCAAGTCGAGCGGGAACGGGCAGAAGAACGGAAGCGGATCGAGAAAGAAAAACTGGCGATTACGACTCGCCACCGTATCTTGGCCACGATCCTCCAACGCATATCGGCTCCATTAAAGAAGGCCGACTTGCTAACGGTCGCCCACTACCTGATTGGCCATCTCTCCTATAGCCAAGTTCCGGCTCTGGCGAAGCGGCACAAGGTAGAGGCAAAGACGGACTCTGCGTCCGCGCAGGAGGCTCTGGCCAAGCAGGTCACCAAATATGAGGAGGCCGAACTCTGCAAGCTGCTATTGGAAATCAGCTTGCTGGATTCTGCTTACCAACGATCCACCGCAACCCGCAATGACGGTCTCATGGATGCCGCCAAACGCTACCGAGTGGACGCGGAAAAACTCCAGAGGGTTGTGGCCGAGGAACTGGTCACGAAACGAGACAAGAAAATAAGGGGAAAGGCGAAGACGTCGAGCAAATCTGCAGCGTAGGACCCTTGCCCCGGCATTTCCGGCGGAGTGCTATCTTGCACTCCGCCTTTTTTGTTGGAGGGGCGACGCGGCGGTGTCAACGGGCTAGGAACTCCGCACCGTTGAAGCTTCTTTTTGTCAGTCCACAGGGCCACAATGGTAGGCGTCACGACTTGAATGCGACGTTCCGCGACCCTCGCTACGGCGCACTGTCCTGAACAGATGCATTACCCTTTCGAATCGGATGGACTCTTGTTGTCGCCCTCTGCCAGCACTTCTAACGCAATGTGGAAAGCGGAATTCGCCGCCGGAACGCCACAATAGATCGCACAGTGGAGGAGAATTTCCTTGATCTCGTCCTGTGTGATTCCGTTGTTTAAGGCAGCACGGACATGCATACGGAACTCGTCGGCTCGATTGAGAGCAACCGTGAGTGCAATCGTTAGCAGGCTGCGCGTTTTTGCTGGAAGACCGGGTCGGCTCCAAATGTCGCCCCACGCCACCCGGGTAATGAAGTCCTGAAAGTCGGCAATAAATTCGGTAGTCAACGCGACCGTCTCGTCGACATGCTGGTTCCCGAGAATAGTGCGGCGAACACGCATTCCTTGTTCGCGTCTCTGCTCGTCATCCATGAGATTGCCCCTTGCTTGGAAGAAAATCACGTAATGCGGACGTAAATGCATCGGACTGCTCCACATTCGATAAATGGGCAGCATCAAGTTCGACATATTGACTGCAACGAATATGATCGACCAGGAAACGCCCTTCTTGCGGTGGAGTTACAGCGTCTTCGCTCCCGGCGACCACGAGCGTGCGGACCGAGATCCTGGAAATGCTATTCGTCTGGTCCATGTCCCGAATGGCCGCACAACAAGCGACATAACCTTCTACCGGAGAGGCTTCAAGCATCGTTCTGGCACAATTCACGATTGCAGAAGACGCGGCACGAAACTCTGACGTGAACCAGCGTTCGACTACGGTGCTCGACACAGATTTCATTCCCCCTTGCCTCACAGTTGAGATCCGGGTATTCCAGGTCGCTTTAGTTCCAATCTTCGCCGCGGTATTGGATAGCACCAGTGCATCCAGCCGCTCCGGAGCGTTCACTCCGAGCCACATGCCGATCATGCCTCCCATCGACAGGCCGCAAAAAGTCACGCTCTTTATGTTTAGCGCATCGATTAAGCCAATGAAATCCAGACCAAACCGGTCGATAGAGCCGTCGCCTGGGATGACCGAGGACTTGCCTTGTCCCCGCATGTCATAGCGAAGAATGCGAAATTCCCGTGCGAGGGTTATAGCTTGTGCATCCCACATCGACAGGTCGGTGCCGAGAGAATTCGAGAAGACAAGCAGCGGAGCCGCTTCCGGCCCGGTGAGCTCGTAACAGATCCGTAATTCCCCGACAGTCGCGAACGGCACGAATCAGACTCTCCTCGCTTGGCTACAGCTGCTGAGTGGAAGCAATGACTCGATCAACGAAAGCTTCCGCGGATCCTAGATACCTTTCCGGAATGAATAGCTGATTCAACACCTCAGTGCTCAGGACTTGCTTAACAGACGGGTTTTGCTGGAGTTCTTCGCTGAGAGTCTTGCCAGTTGCGCGAACGCGTTGGCTCGCGGCTTCGACGACCCCATGGGCTCCCGACTTACCCATATATTCGGCGAGTGCCATGCTGACTGCCTCGGCGAACACCAGACCGTGAGTTTGATCGAGGTTACTCCGCATCTTCTTAACATCTACCTCCAGTAGCGGCATTACCTCTTTCATCTCATGAAGAGCCCCGGCGGTCAGGCGAACGATCTCGGGCAACGTTTCCCACTCAGCATGCCAGTTTCCCAATCCCCGTTCGTCTTCTTGCACCATGGCGGTCAGCATTGTAGACACCAGCGCCGGAACGCGGATGGCCGCTGCGAGGATCCGCGCCGCCGATACCGGGTTGCGCTTGTGCGGCATGCTGGACGAACCTCCCCGTCCGTCACCAGCCGGCTCGAAAAGCTCAGCAATCTCGGGCTGCATATGGACTGAAATGTCGCGCGCAATCTTACCGAGTGTCCCGGTGCAGAGTCCCAGCGTTGTCGCTACTTCTACCAAGCGGTCCCGTTGGGTATGCCAGGGTATATCTGGCAATTCGAGCTTCAGTTCCTGCGCCAGCGCCTCCGAGACATCGAGACCCTTTTCTCTTAGGGCAGCCAGCGTTCCGACAGCTCCACCGAACTGCAGCACAAACACGCGTTTTCCGATCTCTCGGAAGCGCACACGATGCCGGTGCATCGCGTCCAGCCATGCCGCGACCTTGGCGCCGAATGTCGTTGGCTGGGCATGCTGCATGAGTGTCCGCCCGAGAATGACGGTCGAGCGATATTGTTGTGCCATTACAGCCAGTGTTGCGCAAAATCCAGAGAGATCCGAATCCAAGATGCCCCAAGCTTCCCTGATTTGGAGGACCAGCCCGGTGTCATTCACGTCTTGGCTGGTCGCGCCCCAATGCACGAATCGAGCCGCATATTGATCTTGTATCGCAACAAGGGCGGTGAGTTGCTTGACCATCGGGATCGCCGGATTCGCCGACAGCTTAGTGGATTGAGCTAAAGCCGCCGCATCAAGCAACTCTGGTTTGCATTTGCCGGCGATCACTTCAGCAGCCGCACCGGGGATGACTCCGCAACGAGCTTCTGCGCGCGCAAGGGCGGCTTCGAAATCGAGCATGCGTCCCAGGCGAGACTCGTCGGAAAAAACAGCATCGACGAGCGGTGAGCCGAAGAGTGCGTCAAGTGGAGGCATAGGATCTCAGAGGCCGATGTCGAAGAATACCGTTTCATTCACTCCTTGCAATACCACATTCCACTCAAGCAAGCCTGAGCCGTCAGCAGATGGACTCGTCACGAGCGTCGCGCGTCGCTGAGGCTCCACCAGATTCAGAATTGGATCTGACGCATTGCGAGCGTCCCCGGGAAAATACATGCGCGTCACAAGGCGTTTCAGTAGACCTCGCATGAAAATGGAGATTACCAGATGCGGAGCCTGCTCCCTGCCTTCCGGTCCGGGCACGGGCCCGGGCTTAATCGTAGCGAATCGGAAGCCCCCATTCCGATTCACGGGAACGCGTCCATATCCTCGGAATCCGGGATCAAACGGCTTGTCCTGCTGATCCTCGGGATGTGCGTACTTTCCATAGGAGTTGGCTTGCCAAATTTCGAGTACGGCATCCGGGACGGGAACTCCGTCGCCATCAAGCACACGGCCCTGAACGACTACGCGTTCGCCGACCACCCCGTCCGGCGCCAGATTGTCACAGTGCAGCCATTGCAGCCCAATCCTGAAGTATGGTCCAACCGTCTGTGATGGCGTCGCCTGCAGGCTCATTTCTTAGGTTCCTCCATCGGAGTTGCCTCTCGTCCACGAAGGACAATGTCGAAGCGGTATCCCAAGGCATGTTCCGGCAACGTAGATTCCCAGTCGAAAATGGAAATCAACCGGCTTCTCGAGTTCTCATTGGCCGTGGAATTAAAGATCGGATCGAAAGGAATCAGAGGATCGCCGGGAAAATACATTTGCGTCACCAGTCTTGTGGCAAAGGCTGGGCCAAAGAGAGAGAAATGAATATGCGCCGGTCTCCACGCATTGTAATGGTTGCGCCACGGATACTCGCCCGGACGAATGGTCACAAATCGGTAGCGCCCTTCAGAATCAGTAATCGCCTGACCGCATCCGGTGAAATTGGGGTCGAGCGGCGCCTTGTGCTGATCAACTTCATGGAGATAGCGGCCGGCCGCATTCGCCTGCCAAATCTCAACCACAGTGCTGGCCAACGGATGGCTGTTCTCGTCCAGAACCCGCCCGCCAACAATGATCCTTTCACCCAAAGGCTCGCCTTTGTGCTGACGGGTAAGATCGTGCGCGGCGGAGGAAACCAACTGTGGTTCGAAGCACGGCCCGGTGATCTCCGAAAGCGTGTGAGGAACTCGAACGAGGGGCCGAGTCGGAGAACGCTTGATCGAAGATAGATATGGTGAATGAAGATGTTCGGGTTGCGTCCCTGGGGCGGGCCAGCGGTATGGCGTGATCGGATTCATGATCTGTCTCTCGTGATTCCAGTATTCAACACTGTTAGGCGCGTCCTCCTTCTGCCCTAACCACCGAGTATGACGCTGCCCCACATTTCCTGCGCCATTTCAGCGACAAGTCGCAGTTTCGCTTGTTGGTCTGCGGGCGTTACAAGATTGCCCTCAAGCGTGGACGCAAACCCGCACTGTGGGCTGAGGGCTAGCCTCTCCATGGGGATACAGGCGGCAGCAGCCTCGATCCGGGTTCTGAGTTCTTTCTTGCTTTCCAGTTGCGGCTTCTTCGAACTGACCATGCCCAGTACGACGATGCGGTCGTCGGGGACCTCCCGCAAGGGTTCGAAGCCGCCAGAACGCTCGTCGTCAAACTCGAGCAGGAAGCGCTCGAACTTCGTGTTGCGAAATACGCGGGTGATCGGGGAATAATCACCCGCCGCATAGAACTTGCTCTGATTATTTCCCCGGCATAGGTGAAGCCCGAAAGTAATTCCCGGATGCTCGCCGATGACAGCATTGTCCATCTCGATGGAGAGATCGAGCAGCCGGTCGGGATCGTTCCCGCGCTGCCGGTAACCGTCGCGCAGTTGCGGGTCGAGCAGAGCCGTGTATTGAGGGGAATCAATCTGGATATATGTACAACCGAGGCGGACCAACTCTGCCACTTCGTCGCGGAGAATATCGACTAGATCGGCAAGGTAGGCATCCACGGTGGGATATGCTGACGAGGACTTGTTGCGGTCGTAGTAGGCCGCTGCCTGCTGCGCGCTCACCATCGTCGTCTTAGCGGGACGCTTTGTGTGCGCCCGGAGGTAGGTGAATTCCTCGGCGCAAAGCGGTCGCTTTCTACGCAACTTTGAGACAACTACAGGCCGCTGCAGTACCAACTGCTCGCCTTTTTCATCGCGGAAGGGAATGGCCCACCCACCATACTTGTCGAAACCCTCGACTGCGTCGATCAGGTGTCCATAAAAGGCATAACGGCGCATCTCACCGTCAGTGACGACTTCGATGCCTGCTTGGAGTTGCAGATCGACACACTCGTCGACGGCACGGTCTTCGATTCGCTTGAATTCGGCATCAGTCAGGTTGCCGGTCGCAAACTGGTCCCGCGCTTCTTTCAAGTAGGACGGTCGCAAGAGACTTCCCACAACATCGCTATGAAACATGATTCTCTCCTGACCGCTCGTTTCTCGCATTAAGATTTCAGCCTCTCACGGTGCTTCTTCGTATCGCTGGATAGTGACTCCGCACCCAGGCAAGCCCGGCGGTCGCGCACAGCATGGCAAGAGCTAATGCCAACCAATAGGAGTGCGCTCCAAGTTGGATTAAGTAGGAGCCAAAGACCGAACTTAACAGCCCTCCCGTCCGACCAATTGCTGCCGAGTATGCGACCCCGGTTGCGCGGATGCTGGTGGGATAAACATGGGATGCAAGAGCGTAGGTCGAGGTCTGAATTGCATGCGCAAGCAAACCGTTGAGTCCGAGACAAACGAGCAGCATTGCGCTTGCGCCATGCGCTTGAATGGGAACCATGATCAATGCCAATGCGCTAGCCGCACATGCGAGAGCACCTGAGAGTAAAGGGCCGCGCGATCCAAGAAGCGGGATCAACATTGCCCAAATCAGTATGCCGAGAACCCCTCCAAAGTTGTAGACAGCGAGTCCCGAACTGGCACTTGCGAGATCGAGACCACGCGACGTTAGCATAGTGGGAAGCCAGCCAAACACCAGGTAGATGTTCCCAATACAGAAAAAGAATGCAATCCAGAGGCCCACCGTTTCGCGAGCCAATCCGGGAGCGAACAAAGCCCTCAGGGAAGCGCGGTTGGAGTTTCGCGATTCCGCTCGGTCTACAAATGCGGCTCCTTCGGGAACCTCATGTCCCATGCGACTCAGGAGCTCACGGAGTCCCGACCATTCTGTGGGCCGGCTCGCCATAAACCGGGGCGATTCAGGCAGAAGGGCGGCTAACACTGCTCCGAAGAGTAGCGGGAACACACCACCCGCTACGTACAATCCTCTCCATCCGAATCTGGGCAAGACCCACGCAGCCAGTACGCCGCCAACTATGCCACCGATAGGAATACAGATAAGGGTAAGCTTTACCGCGGTAGATCGACGCCGCAATGGAGCAAGCTCAGCACTGAGAGCACTAACATTTGGAAACGCCCCACCTGTCCCAATCCCCGTAACGAACCGCAAGATCGTGAGCCCAATGAAGCCATGGACGAAAGCAGTGGCAAGAGTCGATAACCCGAACACGACGACACAACCGATCACAGCGGGACGGCGGCCGAATCGATCGCCAGCATAACCCGCAATGGGCGCCCCCATCACCATTCCCGCCAACCCCGCCGCGAGAACCACCCCAAATTCGGCGCGAGCCGCGTGCCATTCTCGAATCAGGGAGGGGATGGCAAAACCGAGTATCTGAATGTCGAATCCATCAAAAACTACAGCGACGGCCACCAGCGCGGTGAGCAATTTCTGATAGCGGGACCACCGCGCGGTGTCAAGGAGCTCTGCCACGTCAATGCTTGAAGTACTATGAACAGACTCCATCAAGTTAGTTCTTTCTCTTTAAAGACAGAGTTGGCCGTCTCAGCGCTACTTTTATCGAAGCAGGCGAACTACAGCCGCCGATGCGGAGTTAATCCACCACTGCAAAAGCAGCTTCTCTGTGAGTACCCAATCAGAACGGATAATGACGAACCCCAGTTTGTATTGTGATCCAACGCAAGACAGTGAACTCGTTGATCGCAGCCTTTCCACCGAAACGACCATAGCCCGACGCCTTCACACCTCCAAATGGCATCTGGGGTTCATCGTGAACCGTCGGCCCATTGATGTGGCAGATTCCACTTTCGACTTGAAGTGCTAATTTCCAGGCGCGCGGAACGTCTCGGCTGAAAATCGCCGCAGACAAACCATAACCAGTGTCATTGGCAACCCGAATTGCCTCTTCCTCGCCTTTCACGCGAATGACTGCAACGACCGGTCCAAACGACTCTTGCGCATAGAGGTCCATCTCCGCAGTCACATGGTCAACCACCGTCGCCTGCATCAGGGTTCCGGTGCTTTTCCCGCCGGCTGTGATCTGCGCACCCTTATGGACGGCATCTTCGACAAGTTCCGAGATCCGGCGCGCGGACATTGCATCCACCACTGATCCGAGCACCGCAGGTCCTTCTGACGGATCCCGCAGAAGAAGATCAGCAGCTTTCGCGGAGAGGCGCTTCACAAATTCGTCCGCGACCTTGGAGTCGACAACGATTCGGTCTGTCGACATGCAAATCTGTCCTTGGTTCAGGAAAGCCCCGAACGACGCCGCGTCTACTGCCGCATCGAGGTCTGCATCGTCCAGAACAACCAGGGGTGCTTTGCCTCCGAGCTCAAGCAGAACGGGTTTCAAGTATTTTGCTGCCCGCTCGGCTACGATACGTCCCACACGGGTTGAGCCTGTGAAGTTAATGTGGCGCACCGCTGGATCGTCGATGAGTGCGCCGACTATTTGTGGTGCATCTTCTGGAGCGTTCGTAATTACATTGACGACTCCATCCTGCAGGCCTGCCTCGACTAACGCAGTGCCGATCAGTGAATGCACGGCGGGGCAGGCTTCGGATGCTTTGAACACCACGGTGTTTCCACACGCCAGTGGAACTGCGAGCGCACGTACACCAAGAATGACCGGTGCATTCCAGGGAGCGATCCCCACGCACACCCCCAGCGGTTGACGAACGGCCATTGCAATGTTGTCGGGGACATCGCTTGGAATGATTTCTCCAGTGATCTGAGTGGTTATT
Source organism: Candidatus Dormiibacterota bacterium (assembly GCA_035632675.1). Taxonomy (GTDB): domain Bacteria; phylum Acidobacteriota; class Terriglobia; order Terriglobales; family Acidobacteriaceae; genus Sulfotelmatobacter. Next base: position 65,778 of record DASQGJ010000028.1, on the reverse strand, counting down.
GACGCTGCCTCTCTTAGAAGTGCAGCACCGAGATCGACGTTGAAGGCCGCCCATCCTTCGGTAGCGCCGGTTTCGGAAATCATGCATTCAATAAATTCTCTTTTGTGCGCGACTAGCTTCTCTGCAGCCCGCAGCAGGGAGTCTCGACGCTGCCCCGGCCCAATCGCTGCCCAGATTGGAAATGCTTGCGCCGCCGCACTGACAGCCGCTTTCACATCGGAGACGTCGGCTGCCACCGCCCGAGTCGCTGAACAGTTCTTGACCGGATCGATCCGATGGAAAGTGCGGCCTTGCCCAGAGGCAATCGATTTGCCGTTGATGAGAAGTTCAACATCGTTCATGCTCACCTCGTTGTGGTGATGTTTGCGGGTTGCCTGCTCGCCATTGAAATGAGGGCATCAAGGGCCACCGATCCCCGGCCTTCCGCGTAAACCACCAACGGATTAACGTCTACCTCCGCAATCTCAGGGCACGATTTTATAAGATGGCCAAGACGGTAGACAGCCTCTGCCGCGGAACCGACATCGAGAGCTGGCGATCCTCGGAACCCCCTCAACAATGGACTACATCGAAGTTTCATCAGCTCTTCCTCGATTGCTGTGATCGGCAAATCAGGTGGAAGAAGGCGTATGTCCTTGATCGCTTCGGCGAGCACGCCCCCGAACCCGATGAGGAGCACCGGTCCCCATTGTGAATCATTGCGCGCGCCTAGAATGAGTTCCACGCCCTTCTCTCCCATCTTCTCCACCAAAACCCCTTCAAGCCGCAATCCCGGTCGCTTACGCTCCAAATTGCGATGCAAGGAAGACCATGCCTCTGCGAGATCCAGATCTGATTCAATTCCAAGCACTACTCCGCCAGCCTCACTTTTGTGTGGCAAGTCCGTTGATTGCGCTTTCAATGCAACCGGAAAGCCAACTTCCTTGGCGATGTGGAGCGCCTCAACTTCTGTTTTTGCGAGCCTTCCGACCGATGTCGAGATGCCGATTCTGGAAAGAACTTGTTTGCTCTTGTACTCCGACAAACAGCCGCTCTCTTTGAAAAGGTCGGGGATCGTGGGCAATTGAATCGTGTTTGGATTGATTCCCTCAACTTGAGGGGAAGCCGCTATATGAGCGAGAGCGCGGATTGCGCGTTCCGGGGAAGGGAACCATGGTACCCCGAGGTTGTGCATTTGTTCGATCACTGCTGAGGCAATGCAGGCTCCCTCGTCGAGCGCCGCAAAGATAACCGGCTTGTTAGGCCTGAAGGTTCTTATTGCATCAGCGATCAACGGCAGTTTCGTGGCTGTGGTCTTCGCATCGGTGAGGATCGTTCCAAGCATGATGCTGCCGACCCGATCATCGTCTAGAACCGGCGACAACGTTTCACGATATAGAGCTGGGTTGACCAAAGCCTGCGCAGTTAAATCAAGCGGATTCGAGATGGGAATGAATGGGGGAAGGTTGTTTTTCAGAACTCGTACTGTGGAAGACGAAAATTGCGGCAAATCAACTTCTAAACGATCACAGAGATCGAGTGCAATCGCTTTGAATGCTCCTGAATCAGTGAAGATCGCAGGTCCACCTTTCGGCAGCTCGCTACAATGAACTAGTAGTTGCGAGACGTCGAGGAGTTCCTCCATGCTTTCGACGTGGATCACACCGGACCGAGTGACCAGGGTGCGCATTACTTCGTAATCTCCCGCGATGGCACCCGTATGCGTCGCCGCTGAAACACGCGCAGCCTTGCTTCTGCCTGGATGTAGCAAAACGATGAACTGCCCGGCTGCGCGGGCCCGCTGCGCCAATTCCAAGAAACGCCTTGGTTGCCGGAACTGCTCGACGATCAGGACTAAAACGCGAGTGCGTTTATCCCCTATCAGGTGATCAACGAAATCCTCGACTCCAAGCGACGCCTCGTTACCGGTTGAGACCGAGTACGTCAGCGGAATTCGATAATGCCGCATATTTACGGCGATAACCGCAACCAGGGCACCACTTTGCGAAATGATGGCCGCTCCGGGGGCCTCGGTGTGGGGCTGCGTCGGGGTCGACACAAAAGTGAGGGGGATCCCGTCAACATAGTTCACCGTGCCTAAACAATTCGGGCCCTGCAAGATCATCCCGCTTTCGCGCGCGATCTCGGCCAATTGACCTTGCGTCTCCTGTCCTTTCACGCCTGCTTCCGCAAAGCCCGCTGAAAATATGACTAGACTACGGACTCCCTTCGAGGCGCACGCGCGGGCGGACTCGACTACGGATGCGGCTGGTATGGCCAGAACCGCGCAGTCGACATTCGCCGGCAGTTCCTCTATGGAGCCCAGGCATCGGTGGCCCTGTATCGTGGGTCGCTTCGGATTGATCAGGTAGAGTTTTCCCGAATACTCCGCGCTCTCAAGATTTTCGAGTACCGAAGCACCAAGCGAACTCTCAGACGCGGAGGCGCCTACCAACGCGATCGTCCTCGGTCGCAAGAGTCTCTCCATGGTCGAGTGTGTATCCCGAATATCGTCCAGTTCGGTCCGAGTCATTTTGCGGGGGTGGTCAGCGCCGATAGCTCTCAAGACCCGGCTTAATGCTTTTCTCATCGAGGAATTGTTTCAGTCCCTTTTCCCGTCCGTTTTCGGGATCACGCAGTTGTGCCTGGTCGGCTTTAGCGTATAGGTAATCTTCGTTTTGCTCCCACGTCAGTTCGCGGCAACGTTTAAAGCCATGCTTGGCCGCGCGCAATACTACGGGATTCTTCTCCATCAGTTTTCGGGCGAGCGCAATTGTTTCCTCGCGCAGTTTCTCGAGAGGGACAGCACGGTTGACGAGGCCCATCTCCGCCGCCTGCTCTCCGGTGAAAGTGTCACCGGTCATGATGTACTCGAGCGCCTTGCGATGGCCCACCGTATCGGCCAATGCTTTGCTTACAAGGTTTCCGGGGGGAATGCCCCAGTTGATCTCAGACAGGCCGAAGATCGCTGTCTGCGAGGCAATTGCCAAGTCGCAGGCGACAAGGGGTGTGAATCCTCCGCCGAAGCACCATCCGTTAACCATCGCAATCGTCGGCTTGGAGTACATCCGAAGCAGCTTCCATTGCCATGCCGACGCCTCGCGTCGAATCTTTTCTCGCAAACTTTCCGGAGCTTGATCAACTTCACGAAAGTACTCTTTCAAATCCATCCCAGCGGTCCATGAGTCTCCCTCTCCGGTCAGTATCAGTACTTTTGCTGACTCGTCCAGTTCAAGCACCTCCAGGATGTCCCGCATCTCTCGATTAAGAGTTGGATTCATCGCGTTTCGTTTTTCAGGCCGGTTAAAGATCACCCATCCGATATCCTCGCTCACTTCCACTCGAACAGCGGTCCATCGCCCTGCGTAATCCGCCATCAGTTTGCCCTTTCCCCAACGTCGCGTAATCGATTTCCCCAATATTCAAATAGGCCAACGACTACCGAGATCGAATTACTCCATCCTCCCGATCATCTCGTCGATTCCATTGACGATCCCAGCCTCGGCGCAGCCGGGTTTCAGAGCGGAGCCAAGCACCTGGAATGTGTAGCGGCCGAATGCGTCATCAGTTGGCACATATCCCGAGTTGGCCATCCCATTTGTGAGCGTGACGACCACCGTCTCGCGGAACTTGGAGCCAGTTTTTATGTGCTGACCAATGATGCTGTAGAGCTCGGCATTTGCACTTCCTAGCGCGATGTCTCCAATTTGCAGAGCGCCGATTTTGATGCGGACAGGATCGGGCGAGTCTTCGTACTTTCCGGGCTCTCCCTCGCGGCCGGTATCGAGCCTTCGCCGGCCAGGGCAGGTGACGTCTTGCTGGGCTCCTTCGATCTTTACTTCAGAACTCATAGTGCTGATATGGCTGATCAGGCGGATCGCCTCTTCCGCCGTAAGCAAGCCCATGGCTTTTACCAGTTGTATGCTCTGATCCATCGCCACCGGATCGACCGCGACCTTGTCCGCCGCTGGATTTCCAACAAACATCGCGTGCATGATGGCGGTACCCAGGTCGACGTGTTCGGCTTCCATGACGGCGTGGATTCGTGCCTGTTCGACTACGTGATTGGCGCGCCAGTACAACGGATTCTGATCGCCTGCTGCCCCGCTCGTCCAAAGAGCAACCGATTTATCGTAGGTGCGCTCAAGGTAGCGCTGGGCTTCTCCAGGAAAATCGCCTGAAACCATGCCATTCAAAAACAGTGAGTTCGCGTGCATCGCATAGTTCATGTAAACCGCGATGAGTTGTCCGCTCAGCGACTCTATCTTGACGACCGCCAGCGTCTTATCGGAGGGGTATTCGAGATTTGGTTCCTGCGCCCAGAGCCGGGTTTGTTCGTCGATCGCGTCGCGGTTCACATTCAAATAGAGATTGCCAGAGCCAAAACCAATCCTGGCGGGTTGCATACTGTCATGAGCCTGCTTGGCAGCCTTTTCCAGACCAGATACCAGATTCTGTTCAAACGCTTTCGCCGGAGCGTTGTCCTCACCGGGAGCTCCGCCCGCCGGCGGCCGCGGACCACCGAAAATAGCGCTGTGGTCATGGGTAGCTGAGATCAGAATGTTGGCAGCGGGAACGTTCAGTTCGCTCGAAATTTCCGCTGAAACTTTGTCTGTAATCGCTGTGGAAAGGGCACCCACATCCGCGTTCAGTAGAACGGCGCGATCGTGTCCGTTCTCCAAGTAGATGGCGCGCGCATAAAGGTGATCGAGTATAGAGGTGTAAGGCCGAGGAATTGCGTTGGCGTCTGGTGTAATATCAACGCGCCCGGCGCCGGCCTTCAGGGGACCGGGAATAGCGGCCGCGGCCTGGTTTGGCAGCAGCTGAATGATTCCCGCAATTACAAATGCGATATTGCGCAGCAGACACATGTCTTCGGCTCCGTTGGTTTAGGTTCCGCTTCGCTGAACCGTCTTATGTTTGTTAACAGCGGCGAGTTTATCTCGAGGACTTTCGTTCTCCAGCGCCGACGAGTGACGGATCGTGTGTGATTCAACCTTGACCCCGCAGCCACAATTCGAGATGGGCGGGGCCACGTATCTAATGCAGCGTCTCCCACGCCCAGCCCGCTGCCATAAGCGCTATGACGGAACAAATGCATTTCAGCTTCGTTACTCTGCACGCAGCGCTCGCATCGGGTCCAATTTGGAAGCACGCGCCGCAGGTACCCATACGGCGAGCAGGGCAATGGCAGTGAGAATGATTGGCGCCCATACGAAGACCGTCGGATCCCACGGTTTGACACCAAAAAGGAAGTTTGACAAAAGGCGAGTAACACCGAAGGACGCTCCCATACCCGCAACTACGCCGGCGAGGGCCAGACTCATGCCTTGCCAGACAACGAGCCTCCGAATGGTGTTACGGCTAGCGCCCAGCGCCATCCGAATGCCCATCTCTTGATTTCGTTGCTCGACCGAGTAGGCCATGAGGGCGTAGATGCCGATCGCAGCGAGCAGCAGCGCCACCGAGCCGAAGATCGTGAGCAGCAACATCTGGAAGCTTTGCCGCGCCGTGGAGTGCCCCATGACCTCATCCATCGTGCGGATATGGCCCACGGCAAAGCCGTCGCTTACGATGCGCAACTGCTCGGAGATGGCCGGAACAAGGGCGTGCGGGTCCCCGTGGGTTCGCACCAGCCAGAAGAGTGGCTGGATGTTGGCATACGCTGCGTTATAGCCATCCGAGACCTGCGGAATCGGAGCGATGATCATCGGGTCGGCAGGCCTGGAAAGGCCGCCGTTGTGGAAGTCTGCGACCAGCCCGATAATGGTCTCAATTCTGAGACCGGACGAGGAGGAGTTCATGGTTCCGTGCATGATGTGCTGCCCGACCGGGTCTTCGTGCGGAAAGAATTTTCTGGCAAACGCCTCGTTCACAAGATCGACAGCCGGCGCGTCGGCGCTGTCGTTATCCGTAAAATCGCGCCCACGCAGCAGCGGGATCCTGAACAGCTTCAGATAATCCGGCGTAATGCTCATCCACGCGCTCGAACAGCAGTCCTTTTCGAGTGGATCGGCCGGGCGACCGACCAGCTGGAATCCCGTGCCGTCTTCGACATCGATTGGCCGCCAAAAGCCCGCAGCTGCAACCTCCACTCCAGGGAGAGCATTGAGCCGGTTGCGTCCATCCCGCAGGAGCCGCGCCAGGCCGGCTGTATTCTGATAGCGCGGGCCGTTGAGCGACATCTCCATCGTCAGAACTTTGTTGGAATCGAAGCCGGGACCGACCTCGTGCAGAGCGATCCAGGTTCGGATCAGCAGCGCCGAGCCGATCAGCAGCATCAGGGCCAGCGCGATTTCGCTTACGACCAGCAGCGAGAAGGATTTTCTCTGTCGGAATCCGGTGCCCGAGCGGTTGCCGCTCTCCTTGAGGGTGGAGCTCACGTCGGAACGGGAAGAACTGAAAGCGGGTAATAGTCCAAAAACGATGCCTGTCAATAGCGAGAGACCGAGGGTGAAACCGAACACACGCCAATCGATGCTAATGGCCGAGCCGTTTTCGCCGATGCGTGGCAGGCCAGCGGGACTAACCGCCAGCAGCGCTCGCATTCCGGCAAAGCCGAGGGCCGTGCCGAGGATGCCGCCGGCAAGGGACAGCAAAACGCTTTCCGTCAGTAGCTGGCGCCCAATGCGCGCGCGGCTGGCTCCGAGTGCGGAGCGAATCGCGAGCTCGCGCTTGCGGACTGTGGCGCGCGCCAGCAACAGATTGGCGACATTGGCGCAGGCGATCAAAAGCACCAGCCCTACTGCGCCCATGATCATCAGCAGCGAATTTCGCGCGTCGCCGATAATGCTGTCGAGCAAAGGTCCAACCCTGAAGTGCGATACCCAGGCTAGGCTCGGGAACTCACGGCGGAACTCGTGGGCCACCGCCTGCAATTGGGCATTCGCCTGGGCGACCGTGACGCCCGGCTGGAGCAGTCCGGTCACGTAAAAGGAGACGTTCCCGTCGCTGCTCGCCGGGTCAATCTGAAACGGCAGCCACAGGTCGGCCTGCACATCACCCACGAAACCCTTTCCGACCACGCCCACCACGGTATATGGCTCATTGCCCAGCGAGATCGATTTCCCCACGATGGCCGGGTCGGCGCCGAACCTGCGCTGCCACAGGCCATAGCTCAGGACTACCACCCTGCCGCCGTGGGGCAAGTCCTCCTGTAGCGTGAAGGTCCGTCCCGATGCCACGGGCGCACCATAGACTCGGAAGTAGCCCTCCGTGACATGAATCCCGTTAACCTGCTCCGGGCGGCTACCGCCGGTCAGGTTAAAGCCGGGGCCCGCATTGTCGAATGCCACGACCTCCTTAAACAGGTTGGTTTGGCGCTGAAAAAGGTGAAATTCCGCGACGCAGTGAAGGTTGTCGGCAATGCCGCTTGCGGAAAACAGAAAATTCACCATGCGATCGGCGTCGGGATAAGTGAGCGGCTTAAGCAAAACCGCATTCACGATAGAGAAAATCGCGCTGTTGGGGCCGATGCCGAGAGCAAGTGCGAAGACGGCAGCAATCGCGAAAGCTGAATTTTTCGAGAAACTTTGCAGTGAGTACTTGATGTCATCCCAAAGAATTCCCATTTGCTCACTCCCACGCCATTGATTCGTGAGATTCGCAGCGAGTGAAGCTTGACGACTCTCCTTGCGAACCGGACGATTCATTTGGGCTCATTAAGACCACCGACGGTGTCGCGCAAATCAGCGCCGGAGATGCAGGATTTCTCGCGTACCTAATCTGTATATTCGTGACCGTCGACGCCAATTAAAGCGGTTATGGTTTTCTCTTGTTCTCGGCGAGCTTCTGGACGAGGTCCAGCTGCACCTTCCACGGATCGTGCTCGCCGGTTGGCCCACTCGCCTGGATGATCAGCAGTTCATCGGCGGTTGAGTACCGTGGCCATTTTGGTAGCCCGGCACCGTTCGGATCACCGCTCTTCGCGAAATTCGCCCAGTAGTTATTCGTTTGTTGCGCGATCGATTCGTCCTCCGATGTGAGCTGAGCGCCGTACTTAGTTTTCACGGTGTCGAAAACAAATGGGATCTCGGTTGCATGTGGAGCGCCTGACCATTGCGATCGCATGGACCCAGCTACATACGCGAATCGGTACTCCCATACTGAGCCGCCCTGGGATGACAACGTCGCCGCTACGAAACGAGCAGGCTCAATCATGAGCTGATCCGCCGCGACCTTCATTCCCAGTTCCCTCAGGTTCTTCGACTGATCCGCGTCATATGCCCGCTTCGCGGCTTCGGAATCTGCCCCGAACGGGGCGAACAATTCTTCGACTGTGGTTGCACGAGCAAATCCAATATCCATGCTATTTGCCCCCACAATCATGGGGACGTGCTGGTACTTGCCATCTTTGTAGAGGACTTCGATCGTGTTGGTTACGATCTTTCCGTCAATCATCGGGCCAGGATATGTGCTCGCCGCAGGATCCATGCTGGCCATATTCAATCCATCAACAACCGTTTCGGCAGGCAAGGCGCGCAGTTTCTTCAGAGCCTCGGAATCATCACCCATAATGCCGTTCTTCTTGGCGAATGCCACTCCGACTTCTTCGCCCGACGGCCGTCCCTCTTTGCCTTCATGAAGTCCTGTGCTGGGCATCAGCGCGCGACCACCTCCCGATTCCACTACGGCGCGCTGGAACAAGCCGGCGGACATGGGCGACGTTATCAGCATGTGGACCGACCCTCCACCAGCGGACTCGCCGAAAACCGTGACCTGGTGCGGATCTCCGCCAAATGCGGCAATGTTGCGCTGCACCCACTTCATCGCGGCAATCTGGTCCATATAGCCGTAATTACCGAGAAGTCCATCCTTGCTCTCTCGCGTGAGCGCCGGGTGTGCGAAGAAACCAAAGCGACCGATGCGGTAGTTGAAGCTGATAAAAACCAATCCTCGTTTCGCGAACTGAGTGCCGTCGTAAACCGCCGGAGAACTTCCGCCGTTGACAAATCCGCCGCCATAGATCCAAACCAGCACGGGAAGCTTGCCCGCCCGTTGTTCGGGACCCCAGACGTTGAGCACGAGGCAATCTTCCGCAGGAGCTGTTCCGAGCGGGGCAGCATCGCTCGGAAAGGGAAGCTGCATGCAGTCGTGTCCATAAGCATTCGCCTCTCGAACGCCCGACCACTTCGCTGCAGGTTGCGGCGGGCGCCAACGCAAGTCCCCGATCGCCGGGGCAGCGTAGGGAACTCCCTTGAACGATAGGACACCCTCGCTGACAAACCCTTTCACCTTCCCCGTTTCGATCGTGACCGTGTCTTGTGCGGCTATGAACGTAGCAAGGAGCAAGACCTGAGCCGTAACCACTGCAGCAATAAGTCGTTTCCGCATGCGTCTCCAGATGTTTGGAACTTTCTTCGTCGATTTAATGAATATCTTCCCGAACCACCGTTACCGGTCCAAGCAGACCGGATGGCAGAAGAGGCGAATTCGCCTTGTACGGTTTCACATCCGCAAAGGTGATCTTTGTCGCTCCGGGTTGCTCATCGCCGATCATCCGGTTCACCCATCCGTTCACTACCGCGATCTTTAGTTCGTTCGCGCCAGGCTTGAGAGCGGATGTGACGTCAACTCGATACGGTGTGTGCCAGACCTGACCCAGATGTTTACCATTAACAGTGACCTCGGCAAGATTCTTCACATCTCCTAGATCGAGCCACACGTGCGCGCCCTTGCTGAACCACTCCGGTGAGGCCTGCACGGTCTTCGTGTATGTGCCGACGCCAGAGAAATACTTCACTGCTGTATCGTTGCTGCTGCTCCAATCCGAAAGCTCGTCCAGCGTGATGGAATCGGGAGCTCCGCGTCCTAGCTCGAACGCTAATTTCCACGGACCGATGACGGTATTGACTTTCGTCTCGGTCGTGTGGGGGAGGGTGCGAGAATTGCTGGATGTGGATTTGCGGAAAACGACAAACACCGTCCCCCATGGTTCGAGGTGCAGTGGTACCGTCGTGCGTCCTTCCGCTACCTTGAACGACACCGCTTCCGAAGTACCACTCTCAGCTCGCCACAACTCCGGCTCCTTGCCAGCCAACCTGAACGTGGCATCGATCGTCGTCTCATGATCGCTTCGGTTATCGACGAAATAGAGGTCGCCATTTGTCAGTTTGCGGTGGACGAATTCTACGTCGGAGCTATCGGATTGCTTCGAATAATCGAAGTCTGGTTTCAGATCGAGCGCATTGAAAACCTCACCAAGGTTCCGGCCGGCATACACCGCACCCTTTCCGACCTTGTGGACACCAGTGCCATCGCCGAATAACTGCGATGAAAGCTTCTCGAAGTCAGCCTGGTCGTCCGCTAGGCTAGGGTCATCCGCAGGTTTGGGCCCTGCCACGACAGCACCGTCCTCCACGAGTTTGGCAATCGCACGAAGCACCGGGAGAGACATGTAGCGGCTGTAAGGATCCAGCCCAAGGACTCGATATTGCATGCCGCTTTTTGTTGCGATCTGACCATCCTTCACACTCAACTCATGGATCAATGCGTCTGCGTTGATGTAATCGAAGGCATAGCCGGCCGGGATCTCTGGAGATTTGTGTTGGAAGATGGCGGTGAGATTCGAGTCTTCTCCGTAGAAATAGACGAGGTCGGCGCCGAAGTGCCCCTGCTGCAGCATGTAGCTGGACCGCGCCAGGTAGTTCACCCATGGCGCAGCTTCTTCCGCCCAGGTTTCATTGCGGTTGAACCACTGACCGAACGGGCCCAGCGTCAACCCAGGAGCCTTCCCAACCAGCGGCTGGTGGGCCGACTCATGAATTACAAAGCGATTGATTCCGTTGAGTAATTCCTGGTCAGCCGTTGGTTTCAGAGTCGCGGGAGACCATCCCCAAGGTGCCGCGGCCGCTGTCAATGACTCTGCCGCAGCAATGTTCTGGCCGTAGATATGGGCTACCGACGCCGATTCACGATCATCGGCGTTGTAGCCGTACTGCGGCCGATTTACTCCCGGCCTTTGCGTCCACATCGCGCTCATCGGCACTTCGTTCATCTTCTTCACTTCCATGCCGTCTGCGACCAGCGCTCGCCCTGATTCGTGGGATTCTCCGTAGTGAGCCATGCCGCGTTCGTGAAGAGTCTCTTCCAACTGGCCGTAATGCTCCGTAGCAATGAGGTCTGCGACGGTCTTACGGAAGTCCCAAAGAAAACGATCGCTATCTGCCGAGCTATCAACAATGCGGCCGGCTAAGACAGGCAACCACGGCGTCGGGTCGTACCCGCGCAGTTTCTCGAATTGCGCGAGCATATTGTCAGTCCAGTTCTGTGACCCAGCCTCCCAGCTATCATTGATGACGTAGCGGATGCCTTTCTTTCCCATCTCATCCGCCCCGACCGTATCCTTGTAGCTGTCGAGGTACTTTTCGAAATAATCCTTCACGAACCGGCGATCGAGTTTGTCTACCTCGAGTCCCGTCGCTTCGGGTGTCGCAGGGTGGTTCGTGATTCCGAGCAACGAATAGCCGAACCGCAACACGACCCACTTGCCTTCAGGAGGTGTCCAATCCAGCGTGCCATCGGCTCCCATTTTCGAGGTTAGATCGATCACGTCCGACTTCCGGATTGCCAACGAAGCCTCAACCTGCGGAGTCGCGAACTGATAGAGGTCGGGTTCGGGGACAAACGCCGCCTTCTCTTCAAAGTGGTTCACCCGCGGATCAGAGTGAAGCACTAGCTCGGCGACCTCGTAAGAGGTAGGTGCGGTGGGTGGCGGACCGAACGCCGAAAAGTCGATCCCCTCAGCCCAAGCTGGGACCGGCGGCGGTGGGGTGCGCTTGAACGTAATTCTGAAATACTTTGCAGTCACCGGATCAAATGAGATTGTGTGTTCAGGCGCCCGGCCTCCGCTCAGGCTGACTACTTTGTGGAAGTTCTGCCCGTCGTCGCTGGATTCGAGCGTCTTCTCCGGAATCCCGCTGACAAATTCCTGGATGAATCCTGGATCCTTTGTCACGAACGTTGCCGCACGAACTGTATGGCGTTCCGGATATTCAAACTGAATCCAGGAATCCGAAGCTGCGGTCGGAAAGGGCACTTTTGTTGTCTTTTCCAGATCCCCATCGCTTAGCATCGCGATATCCAGCCCTTCACCGCTGGAAGTGATCTTGGGCTGCTGTTCAGCCAGTCCGGATGTCCCAGAGGGAACTCGGAACGCGATGACAACAGCATCCGCATAGAACTCGGGCAAGTGTGGAGCGGGTGGCCCGAATTGTTCGCGAACGCCGAGGTTCTGAAAGGCACCGGTGGTGGTCGGAGGATGAGCCAGCTTACCGGTGAATTGAACTCCGCCGTTCAATGCGGTCTCGGTCCAGACGTACTTCTTCATTCCCTGAGCCGGTGGTACCCAGGGGCCACCCGTTTCACTCCAGCCCGGCGAACCCGCAATCGCGATTTCCATTCCGAGCTGGTCACCAAGGCCGATAGCGTACTTGAACGCATCCTTCCATTCCGGGGTCATGTATGCCAGGCGCTTGTCAACAACTTGCGGCGTTTGCAGGGCGGCATCGAAGTTCTGGAAACCCGCAATCCCCGATCGGTGCATCCACTCAAGATCGAGTTTGATGCCCTCTTTCGTTATGTTCCCATTCATCCAGTGCCACCAGACACGCGGGCGCGCCGTACTTGGTGGATCGTCGAACCCTTTCTTGAGTGCGTCCTCTGAAGTCTGGGCCACACAAACTCCAACGAGGCAGATGAGTGTCAATGCCGCAACCGAGGACCGTCTCCAAGTTTGTTTCATAATCTGCACATCTCCAATGAAGGCGGTCAGCATAAGGGCAATGGAGACTCACAAGCAACAACCTGACGGCCGAACGCAGTTGTTGTGCATTACGAAATGGTTCAAAACTCGAGTTCCCCTCGGACGCCATGAGACCCTCCGCAGTTTGGCGGTATAGGGATAGTTCGCACAACGCTTGATTCCCAACACGAGAATCACAAAAAGCTCGTCATACTTTTCGAATTCGTGAATGGAAGTCCGGGCTTCAACCGCCTTCACGGCGCGTAATTACCGCCTGGGCCACCCCGTTCTGCAATTTCACAGGGCGAAATAACCGACGACAGTAGCTCGCTCATTGACATTCACTTATTCCGGGTGAAACTATCCGCGCCATGCGTTCCGTTGAAACGAAATGTCCTGCTTTGCAGTTGAAGATGGGTTACTTCGTGATTCAACGATTTGAGGACAAGACCAACAGCATGAGAAGCCGTGTTCAAATTTGTCTGCTCCTGATCTGCGCCACTTGTTCGATTCTGCAGGCGCAGTCGCCGTCATCCAACGACAGTGTCGAATCGATCGTGAGCAAGATGTCGATCGAGGAGAAGACCGACTACGTCGGGGGGACCGGGTTTGCAATTCGTGCGATGCCCAGTCTGCGGTTGCCCGCGTTTGAGATGTCGGATGGCCCTTTGGGTGTGCGTAGTAACTCACGGTTTCCCTCCACGGTTTATGCCGCAGGTGTCGGACTGGCCGCGACTTGGAATCGCAGTTTGGCGGAGCAAGTTGGAGGCGGCATTGGACGTGACGCCCGGGCGCGCGGCCTGCACTTCATGCTGGGACCGGGCGTGAATATCTATCGCTCGCCTCGAAACGGCAGGAGTTTCGAGTACTTTGGAGAAGATCCGTTTCTTGCGTCAGCGATTGCCGTCGGCTATATCAAAGGCATGCAGGCCCAGGGCGTGAGCGCCACGATCAAGCACTTCCTGGCGAACAATTCTGAGTTCTTGCGGCACGACTCCGATTCCGTGATCGACGAGCGCACGTTGCGCGAGATCTATCTGCCTGCTTTCGAAGCGGCGGTCAAGCAGGCGCACGTGGGCGCGATTATGGACTCTTACAATTTCATCAACGGCACCCATGCTACACAGAACGGTTACTTCAACACAGATATCGCACGCAAACAGTGGGGCTTCGACGGCATCATGATGTCGGATTGGCGAGCAACGTACGATGGCGTTGCCGCGGCTAATGGCGGCCTCGACCTCGAAATGCCCACAGGCGAGTTCATGAACCGCAAAAACCTGCTTCCGGCTATTCAAGACGGGTACCTAAAGCAGCAGGTTATTGATGACAAGATACGTCATATCCTTCAGACCGCCGTAAGGTTCGGCTGGCTTGATCGGCAACAGACGGACTTGAGTGTGTCCAAGTACGACGAAGCCAATCATGAAGTTGCCCTCGATGCAGCTCGTGAAAGCGTCGTACTTCTGAAGAATGAACGCCACCTGCTTCCGCTGGACAAGCGCACAATCAAGTCAATCCTGATTGTTGGACCAAATGTCTATCCTGCTCAACCTGTTGCTGGAGGAAGTGGAGCGGCAATCCCTTACTCCGCCGTCAGCGTTCTGGAAGGCGTGGCACATGTCCTGGGAAAGTCAGCGTCCGTTTACTATGACGCGGGAATTCCAACATTGCAGCAAATGGTCTCCGCCACCGACTTTGTCACTGATGCCAAAGGAGGCCAGGCAGGCCTCAAACTGGAAACGTTCGATAATGACCACCTATCCGGCTCGCCTAACACTGTTCAGGTCGTTCGGCGCATCAACAATGCCGGATTCTCGTGGGACACCCTATCTGATTGGCAAGATGTCGCGCCAATCCTCGCAGGTGCGCCAAAACTGACATCCCGCCGATGGTCCGGATACTACGTCGCAAAGGATGCGGGGCCATATGAACTCGCAGTGCAAGGTCCCGGCGAGCACAACGGTTTCCGTGTATACATCGACGATCGACTAGTGTTCGATAACTGGGAGCTTGCCAAAGCCTACCAGGAGCACGGAACCCTGGAACTCGCTTCTGGTCCGCACAAGGTCGTTGTCGAGGATGTCCAGCGAACCCCTTTCGGCGGCCGGTTGCGTTTGGCGATCGCAAACCAAAAGACACTCGTAACTGATACTGCGAAACAACTTGCGGCAAAGGCCGACTCGGTCGTTGTGGCAGTCGGTTTTAATCGTGATAGCGAAGGCGAAGGAGCGGATCGAACATTTTCTTTGCCGATTGGCCAGGACGAGTTGATTCATGAGATGGCAGCGCAGAACAAGAATGTGATTGTGTCCGTTACGTCGGGTGGTGCCGTCGACGCCGCCAGTTGGATTGACCAAGTGTCCGCATGTCTTGAATTGTGGTATCCAGGAGAAGAGGGTGGCACAGCGTTCGCTGAAGTTCTCTTCGGCGATGTGAATCCATCGGGACGATTGCCAATCACTTTCGAGAAGCGCCAGGAAGACAATCCCACATTTTCGAACTATTACCCGGAGCCCGGCACCAACAGGGTCTTATATAAAGAGGGTGTTTTTGTCGGATATCGGGGTTATGAGCACAATGGAACGAAGCCACTCTTCCCGTTCGGCTTTGGTCTTTCCTATACGACATTCAATCTGGCTCACCTGTCGATCAAGGACAATAGCACAACAGGCGCCAGGTACCTTGTCTCCTTCGACATCTCCAACACCGGCAGTCGTAGCGGAGCAGAAGTTGCGCAGGTGTACATTGCCGATACTGGCACTAGCGTCTCTCGGCCCCCCAAAGAGCTCAAAGGGTTTGCAAAAGTCAATCTCAAGCCGGGCGAAACCCAACGAGCGACCGTCGAACTGAACATGCGTGCGTTGGCTTACTACGATGCTGATGCTGGTGTTTGGAAAGTTCCCGCAGGCACGTACAAGGTTTTGATCGGCGAATCATCTGCACAGATCGAACTGACGGGCGAAGTCAAAGTTGCAAACATGCTCACCGAAAAGCCGTAGCTCATTATTTTGGATCTTCGGGGCAAACGATACTCAACATGAAAATCAAGTTTTTTGCGGCTACATGTCTTGCTCTTCTGATAGCTGTAGACAACAAAGCGTCAGCTCAGCTTCCGCAGGAAGCTCTGAAAGGACTCTGGAAGGCGCAATGGATAACTTCGCCCAGCGCGCCGCTGAGGGATAGTACTGTCCTGCGCTTCCGGAAGGTGTTCGAGATTCCGCAGATTCCGGAGAACTTCGTTGTCCATGTGAGCGCTGACTCCCAATTTATCCTTTGTGTGAACCAGCACGAGGTGGGGCGGGGACCTGCGCGAAGTGATCTGGCCCATTGGAAGTACGAGACCTATGATCTCGCGAGATTTCTGCAGGCCGGGAAGAATGAGATTTCCGCCACAGTCTGGAATTTCGGCGTCACGCCGCTGGCTCAGATCACCGATCGAACTGCGTTTGTGCTGCTAGGTGAAACGGCGGCCGAAGCGATTGCTAATACGGACAATAGCTGGGAAGTCGAAGAAGAAAAAGGGATAGGAATTCTGCCGACTCCGCCTGAGATCCAAAGATCTTACTACGTAGCAGAACCGGCGGAGCGCATCGACGGTGCCGTGCTCGATTGGTCGTGGAATGATGCAGCATCCTCACACGGCAAATGGGAAAAGCCATTGTCGATTGGAAATGCGTCTTTGCGAGGGGCGGTTCTGCAGAACAACAACTGGCAATTGATGCCGGACTCGCTGCCCGCAATGCAAATGGAACTGACGCCAGCAGGACGGGTGGTGCGTGTTACGGGAGTCGAGTCGCCAGCGAACTTTCCGGGGGCACCATTTGAAATACCGGCTCACTCCAACGTCAGCCTGCTGCTGGACCAGTCCCATTTGACTACCGCCTACCCAGAGTTGACGGTGACCGGGGGTGCAAAGAGCACGATTCGCCTGACCTATGCGGAAGCACTCTTCGACAGCGATGGACAAAAGGGAAATCGAAACGAGATCGCCGATAAGCACATCGTGGGCATCTATGATGAGTTTTCGCCGGATGGATCCCAATCCCGCAGATTTGTGCCCTTAGTTTGGCGCACCTGGCGATATCTGCAACTCGACATCAACACCGCGGATCAGCCGCTTCGACTTGAGGATCTTCGTTCTTGGTTCACGGCGTATCCATTCGAAGAACGCGCTCATTTTTCATCAGATGACCCCTCCCTTACGCCAATTTGGCAAGTTGGCTGGCGTACTGCTCGCCTCGATGCCCACGACACCTACATGGATACGCCCTATTACGAGCGGATGCAGTACATTGGCGACACGAGAATCCAAGCCCTAGTCTCCTATACAGTTGCCGGTGACGATCGCCTCGCCCGCCAAGCGATGCAGGCGTTCAACGATTCCCGGGTCCCTGACGGCCTTACCCGAAGCCGTTATCCCTCATCCGTAACCCAGATGATTCCAACGTTCTCGCTGTTGTGGATCGGGATGCTGCATGACTTCTGGATGTATCGCGGGGACTCCGAATTTGTTAAGGCGCAAATCCCCGGTACCAGGACGGTTCTGGACTGGTTTCTTGATAGGCAAAGGCCAGATGGACTGGTTCGGAACATAACGTGGTGGCCATTTGTCGACTGGGGAAAAGACTTTCCGTTTGGTATGCCGCCCCAGGATGCGGACGGAGGTTCTTCTCCCATTACGCTGCAATACATTGAAGCGCTTCGCTATGGCGCGGAACTGGAGTCAACCTTCGGCGACCCGGTGCGTGTGAAACGCTATCGCGAAGCCGAATCTAAGGCAGTAGGAGCAGTCCGAAAACGGTGCTGGAACGACGCTTATGGCCTAATCGCAGACACTCCGGCCCAGAAGCACTACAGCCAGCACGCCAACATTCTGGGCGTGTGGCTGGACGTGGTCCCTGCGGAGAAACAAAAGGAGGTTCTCACCAAGATTCTCTCGACGAGCGACCCTGGATTTACAGTATCGGGCCCAGTACCCGAGATGACGAAAGCGACGTATTACTTCCGGTTCTATTTGGCCCGGGCCCTCGACCATGCAGGTTTGGGAGACCGGTATTTGGATCTGCTCAAGCCCTGGAAGGATATGGTTGCACTCGGGCTTACGACTTGGGCAGAACAACCGGAACCTACCAGGTCCGATTCCCATGCCTGGAGCGCCCATCCGAATTTCGACTTTCTCACCATCGTCGCCGGAGTTCGGCCGAAGACACCTGGGTTTTCCAATGTCATCATCGCACCGCATCTCGGTCGCCTGCGCAGTGTGAGTGCAACCGTTCCAACGCCGAAAGGGATGATCGAAGTGAAGCTCGATTCGAATCCGACGGGTGTACATGCCGAGGTAGATCTTCCACCAAACGTGTCTGGGGATTTTCTCTGGAAGGGAAAGACCACAGCCATGCATCCGGGCAATCAACAATTTCAGTTGCCTTGAGATGATTGTGCTTATGTGGAGGATCGCGGGGCCCTAGTCCTTTACAGGGCAAAAGTGTCTAGGCCTCTGTGGGAGAAGTGAGTCGCCATCGGAGGATGAAAGCGCGCCGAAGAATCTTGAAGTAGGACTTCCACATCCAGTCTTTAGTTTCTGGCCCGCTGACGGGGAAAACTAGAGGAACTCACGACCAAACTCCGCTTTGTAGTGTCGCTCGTCGACAGCGCCAATGACTACCAGCGTGCTCAGGCCGCTGCGGCAGAAGAGGCCGCGCGCCGTTTGGGAGTTGACGTCCAAATATTGTTTGCCGGCGGCGATGCGATCGAGCAAAGCCAGCAGTTGAGCTCCGTAATCCAGTCAAAGACCACAACTCTGAATGGAATAGTTCTGCAACCGGTTGGAACTGGAATGCAGCAGCTAGCTCGTGCTGCCACCGCCGCAGGAATCGGCTGGGTCATAATGCACAAGGACGTCGACTATATTGCGGACCTTCGACGTACCTCTAAGGTTCCCGCATTCATGCTTAGCAGCGATCACGTGGAAGAAGGTCGAATCCAGGGAAAGCAGGTCACTGCTTTGCTTCCAAAAGGCGGGACGGTGCTGGGCATCCTCGGTCCTGCGACCGACTCTATTTCGGAACAACGACTCAATGGACTAAAGAGCACGACGCCACCAACTACCCGACTTCTCACAGTTCGGGGAAAGTGGACCGAACAGACTGGTTACGAGGCCGTAGTTGCCTGGCTGAGGTTGTCCACTTCTAAACAGGAGCCGATCGCGCTGGTGGCTTGCCAAAATGATTTTATGGCAGTGGGTGCGAAAAAGGCGTTTCGTGAGATCGCAACTGGAGATACGAAGGAACGACTGATGAGAGTACCAATCATCGGTTGTGACGGGCTTCCTTCTTCTGGACAACTCTGGGTGAAGCAGGGGCTTTTGACGGCAACGGTTGTTCTGCCGGTTTTGGCCGGCACGGCAATCGATATGCTTGTGACCGCACTTCGAAACAATTCGCAGCCGAAAGAAATTGCGATTGTCGATGCTATATCCTATCCCGCCATCGATCAATTGGTGCCCACTACGGAGTCAGTTGGCGCCTTCGGAAGATCTGTTCTGTAGTCTTAATTGTGCACTCGGACAATGAGAAAGAACACTACATGTACCCTGCCAGCCGTAAGAGTGACGGAAGCAGCCGTTTCCGTAGCGCGGCGAAATGTCGACTCCGCTGATCTCCGCCCGAACTACCCGCCTTCGACGTTTGGCTGTGAACTGAGAGCGTCCCACATCGCGCGTTCCTGCCCGAAAGGATCGTCTTCGATCGTGCATTTTGCGTCGATCATCATTGTCGACCGTTTTGGGAGAGTATATGGCGGCCAGGAGGGCTGTCCCTTGGCGCCAGGTTGGCCGGCTCTCGCAAAAGTAGTCCACATTTCGCTCATGTTCAGAGCTGTTTTTTCGCGATCAGCATCGGTGCCGATCAGGCCTGGGCGAGATGGATCTTTCGGATCCTTCGGCCCTTCTACGTCAACGTTGTTGAACTTGTACCAGATTTCCGTCGCATGAGCAGCACCGAGCCGGTGGTTGGTCCCCGGAACGACCAAGTTGGATTCGTGGGTGAACATGTACATATAGACCGGCGCTGCATTCTGCGCGAATTTCTTCTCCGCTATCTCAATAGAGCCAAGCCACATCGCACGCGCTGTGGTGATCGCAACATAAAGATCTGCGGGCGAGGCGCTGGGGCGGCTCTTACGATAAGCGTCCAGTATCTTTTCTGCATTTGGGCCCAATTCTTTTGTTAAGCGCGCCTGCAGTCGATCGTCGGTCAGCGTGAATGCATCGGTGTCTTTGCGTTCCCAGAAAAAGAAGGCCATCTCGTCCTTATTGGTTCCGACGATCAGCGGCTTGTCTCGAGAGATTGCCGGGGCAGTGGGGTCAAAAGGATGATGGGGAAGATAAGTCCCATCCACAACGGGAATGAATCCACCCGGCTGAGACACAACCATGCCCTGCCTTCCGCCGCTCAGACTCAGTCCCCCCGGTCGTTTCTGAGCGACAGCACCTTGAACTTCAACCAGTTTTTCTGCTGGAACCTCTTTGAGCTTCAGAACTTCTTTTTCGGAGAATCCTAGTTCATCCAGGACCATCTTCGTTGTTTTCGTCGCTACGTCTCGGGACGACATATGCACGCCAGGACCGCTTTCAATCGATGCTTTATTGAAATAGTCTTTCGCTGTCGGTAATGCGTAGATGCAGGCGGTCTTCGCGCCTCCACCAGACTCGCCAAAGACCATCACATTGTGCGGATCGCCGCCAAAAGCCTCGATGTTTTCATTGACCCATTTCAGAGCAGCCGCAATGTCCAGAATTCCCTGATTACCGGAGGTGGAATATTCCTCGCCTGCGAGATCCGCCAGGAATAGATATCCCAGAAGCCCAAGGCGGTGATTGCTTGCTACCACCACGACGTCATATTCGCGAGCAATATTGCTGCCGTCCTGGTACCACGTACTTCCCGACCCCACGACAAAACCGCCGCCGTGGTTGTAGAACATCACCGGACGACGCCGGTGATCCACAGCGGGGGTCCAAATGTTCAGCACAAGGCAATCCTCAGAAGGGAACGGTTCCTCCTTTCCGAACGATGGCCTGCTGGGCTGAAATGAGGGAGGGCCAGGAGTGAAGGCATCGCGAATTCCGGTCCACGGCTTAAGTGGGGGTGGAGCTTTGAAACGATTATCTCCCGCAACCGACCCAGCATAAGGAATGCCTTTAAACGTAACCAAGTCTCCGTGCCGTGTGCCTCGCAAACGTCCGTAGGCGGTCTGCACCGCGACTGTTTCCGCCGGTGCTGGTCGCCCCCACAACAGCTCACTCGAAGCAAGTACTGAACTGCCAGCGATGGCAGCCAACGCTATTGAGCTGTTCGTTAGGAACCCGCGACGGTCAAGAAGCGGGAAATCTCGATCGCTTGGCATACCTATCCTCTAGATCTGAATTCCTTACATTTGCCTCTGGACTATTTCCGGTTGTCGCACAAACAATCATTTCGAAGCCGGGGTTGCTTGGACAAGTTCCGCATCGATAGTCAAGTTGATCTCGTTGCCTACGACCCCTTGGTAGCCGGTCATTCCGAAATCGGTTCGATTCAGGGTTCCGGTCGCCGAGACACCCATGTGCAGGTGTCCATGGCCGTCATCAATGGGCTTCGTCGGACCTTCGACGTCGAGACTGACCGACTTGGAAACTCCTCTGATCGTGAGGTCACCAGTAATTTTCAACTTGTCAGCGCCAAGCGACTCAATCTTTGTGGAGCGGAATGTCATGGCGGAATACTTCTGAACATCGAAGAAGTGATCGCTGCGAAGATCGTTGTCGCGCATCTCCACGCGCGTGTCGACGGACGCTGTCTCGATCGTCACCTCAACCGAGTCGTTCTTGACATCTGCCGGGTCATAGTGCGCGCTTCCGCTGAGCTTGGTGAAGGTACCGCGTACGGTTGAAATCCCCATATGCCGAACAGCAAATTGTGCTGATGAATGTGCGGGGTCCAATTGCCAAACGTTGGATTGGGCTACCGCTGTAATGCTCAGGGCTAGAGATACTACCGCGACGAAAACAATCGGTTTCAAGTTAGCTCCTTACGTGTTTTTGGATTTAGTGCGTGACGAGCGCTGCTCCAGGCAGGCGGCTGGCCCCTTCCTTGTTACTGCGGAAAACAGCTTCGAGATTGCGCCGAGCAATCCTGGAATGTTCGCGTGCAAGCGCTTCCGCGCGAGAGCCCTCGCGATTCTCAATGGCCTCCACGATGGCTCGATGTTGCTCCGCTGCAACGTGTGCCGTGCTCACCTCGTAGTCCGCAGGACTGAATACCAAGGCTTCTGGGGCGGCGAATGGAATCTTGCACGCGTGCTCCAGTTCACGGAAAAGTGACGGACTCTTCGCCAGACACCACACTTCGCGGTGAAACGTTCTATTCAGATCCAGAAATTGCGCGAATGATTCCGGTGATATCGGGTTCTCGAGGATAACTCTCGGAAGGAGTCGTTTCACTCGTCCAAGTTCTTCCACGCGTTCGAGTCGCTCTGCTGCAAATCTCGCCGCTGTGCCTTCTAAGACTCCGCGGATCTCGATCGCGTCGCAAATGTCAATGGTGCTGAAGGAACGAACGCGAAATCCACCCGTCGGAATCGGATCGAGCAGGCCCTCATTCGCCAGCCGTTCGAGCGCGATCCGAATTGGAGTGCGCGAGGCCCGCAGCAGTGAGACCAAGCCAAGTTCGGTCAGCCGCTCGCCGGCAGAGAATTCGCCCTTCAGTATCCGCGCCCGTAAGGTGAGTACGAGGCGTTCCGTTTGGGTGTTCGAATTGACCGTAGTAATAGGAGAAGCTGGCATTGCATGCAATCGTACAATGGCCTCTTTGCAAAATCAATAAGTTATGCGAAGTATCTTAAGATAATCGCGCAAAATGCATGCAATGTGCTCTTTTCGAGCCTACAAAGCATGCTCCGTCGGAATCGGTTGCAGTTCCTTTATTTCCATACCTGCTCTGACAAGACCTCACGCAGTTTCCAAGCATCGGGTACCTGAACATAGGAAGGACCAAGAGTCTCGACGGAAGGACAGCCAAGTAGCCGAAGAGTGCGTTCCACGTCCGCTCTCAAAATCGCAAGAGCTTTAGCAACACCAGGTCTTCCGGCAGCAGCCAGTCCGTAGGCATAAGCGCGCCCTATGAGAACTGCCCGAGCGCCAAGGCAAATGGCTTTGACCACATCGCTCCCACGCCGGATACCGCCATCCATTAAGACTTCAACTTGGCCACTCACCGCAGCGACGATTTCTTGGAGGGCCCGCACCGATGCAGGCGCTGAATCCAGCTGGCGCCCTCCGTGGTTCGACACAACCACAGCGGCCGCTCCCTCATCGACGGCTCTCTTCGCATCATCGCCAATTAGAATTCCTTTCACGATGATCGGCCCGGACCACGCTTCGCGAATCCACTTCAAGTCTGCCCAAGTTACGGTTGACTCAGCCAGGGCAGTTCCAACATCGAGCATGTCCATAGGGCCCTTGCCGGGGATCACGACGTTCTGCAGCTTGGGAACGCCTCCGTCGAGTAGGAAAGAAGTGACCCATCCGGGATGCGCCAGAATGTCCGGCAGGTACGGAACCTTCGCGAATGAAGAGTTGCCTAACAAGTCCTTCATCCCGTTACGGGGGTCGCGCTCACGAAGGCCAGCAACGGGAGTATCAACGGTGATCACTAGCGCTGAGTATCCCGCCCTTTGCGCCCGTTCCATTGCGCCTTCTGCTGCAGCACGGCCGCCCATTAGGTAAAGCTGATACCAGCAAGGAGCTGTTGAGGCAGCCTTTACGTCTTCCAGTTTGTGACCTGAGATCGTCGAGAGGATGTACCCCGTGCCCACTTCGCCCGCAGCACCTGCCGCGGCGAGCTCACCTTCTGGATGCATGAGTCGACTATAACCAACAGGTGCCAGTATGAACGGCACCGAGATTCCTTGTCCTACAACGACGGTCGATAACTTGCAGTCAGAAATAGCAACCGCACTGCGTGGCCGAAAAGTGATGTCACGAAAAGCTCGGCAGTTTTCCGACAGAGTAGTTTCAGATTCTGCACCGCCATCCAGGTAATCGAAGACGGACTTGGGAACGCGGCGCTGCGCCATTCGCCGGAGGTCTTCGATATTGACTATTTGGGACGAGTTCACGGATCCATTCATGTGTAATCACATTTGGTCTGAAGATGCCTCAGTGTGCCCCACCGACGTAGTTCCCATAGCCGACAACCACTGTGGAGGTCACCAACACCAACAAACTCAAGACCACAAGCAACTTCGTCTTGCTCCCGGCTCCCTTCCATTCTTTCAGCGCGATACCCCACAAGGTGCTGAAGATGATGATGCTTGCCATGTGCAGGGTCCAACTGGAGAACTTGAAGCGCCCCATCTGCGTTTCGCCCATGGTGTAGAAGAAAAACTGCATATACCAGGTCGTTCCAGCCAGAGCCGAGAACAAGTAATTGGGAAGCATCGGGGCTTTCCGCCGAGTTTCCTCCTCAACTGCTACTGCGACCGCCATTTCTTCTGCTGGCGCATCTGTCACAGCTTCGAGAATGTGTTCTTGGTTACGGTTCGGAATTTCGCCGCGAATCTGCGATTGGAAATACTGATGGCCCGTGTGATTTCGGACGTTCAGAATGACGCACCAAATGAAATTTGTTGTAAAACCGCCTGCAAGCACCACCACCAAGACTGGAAGGCCTTGCCACAGTCCCGCAGTGCCGTGCTGCACAGTAATGGATTTGATCGGATCTCCGGCCGCAAGACCGTACGCAAAACAGGCACTCATGACTCCGGAGAAGGTTGCGACTACCAAGCCCTTCTTCAGATCGAACTCTTTAATCGATGCGCGTTTCTGTTCGTCTGACATCTCCCGCTCTTTCGAAACTCCGGCGGCACCTGCGACGGCGATCCCAATCAGACAAATGGCAACGCCGCCTAAAATGACCAGTCCAGAACGTGTTCCCAACACTTGGGCGGCGAACTCACCTCGAAAGATCGGAGGCATCAAAGTGCCAAAGGCTGCGGTGTATCCCAGTGCCACCGCCATGCCAAGAGACATTCCCAGATAACGCATCGTCAAGCCGAAGGTGAGGCCTCCAAGTCCCCAGAGCACGCCAAAGGCATAGGCCCAAAACAGCGCGCTGGCCGGCGCCTCATGGAGTACTTGAGTGAGGTCATGGGTCATTGTCAGTGCCAACAGCCATGGCGCGATGATCCAGCTAAAAAAACCGCCAACCAGCCAATAGGTTTCCCACGCCCAGTTCTTTACTCCGCGATAAGGGACATAGAAACTGGCGGAAGCGAGGCCGCCAATCCAGTGAAAAAATACCCCCAATGCTGGGTTAGGATTCATTCGTCTCCTCGAATCTGAGCTACAAGTGGAACACTTCTTCTAGCGGTCGCATCGCGCGATCCGGCAACGATCCGTCGGGCTGAAGGAAGAAATCGCCCATCTCCCTTTGCCATCGCTCATTCACCTCACGTCGTGCCATACCGGACCTGGCGCCCTCAAAATCTTCCGTTTCCAGATATCCCACCAGCAGACCGTCTTCACGCAAGAAAAGGGAATAGTTGCTCCAACCGGTCTCACGCAAAGCCGTTAGCATTTCCGGCCAGACGTGGCGATGGCGTTCTTTGTACTCTTCGAGCCGCTCCGGTTTGACCTGCAAGACAAAGCAGATGCGCTGCATTGATCTCTCCTTAGCGCAGGTAGGCTTCGGACAACCCACCGTCCACGGGAATCACATGTCCCGTGGTCTTGCCGCTCTGATCCCCAGCAAGCCACACGATTGCAGCCGCACAGTCCTGTGGCAAAATCGGACGCTTCGTCAAAGTGCGCTGGGCATAAAAATTCGCAAGCTTGTCTCGCAGTTCATCGCTGGACTCCGATTCAGAAAAGTCAATCTTGTATTTCTGCAGGGACTGAATGACGCGATCGCGGGGGAACATAGTCGAGCCGGCAACGACCGTGGCAGGCGCGATTCCATTGACGCGCACAAGCGAACTGAGCTTGACGGCAAGTTCACGAATCAGATGGTTCAATGCCGTTTTGCTGGTGTCATACGCTTCACTGCCTTTTTTAGGGACAACCGCGTTTGCAGAACTGGTCAACACGATGGTCACAGGCAGGTTCTGATCTCTGAAAACCCAGTCAGTTTGGCGAGCCAGCAGGTAATTCCCGGTTACGTTGACGAGGAATGTTTTGGCCCACTGAGCGTCCGAGAGCTCTCCGTCGTCGCCGGGCACAGGATAAATTGCGGCCGTGTTGACGACGATATCGATCCCACCAAATTTCGAAATCGTGAATCGGACAGCATCTAAGAGAGATTCCGAAGAACTGAGATCGACTACGGTGGCTGCAACGAACTCTGCAGAGGACAATGACCCAACTTCTTGGGATGTCTTCGTTGCCCCCTCCAGGTCGAAATCGGCAATCACAACATGGGCTCCTCGGCGGCCCAGCAGCACTGCCACCTCTCGGCCAATGCCGCTCGCTCCACCGATAACCAGAGCGATCTTGCGGCTGAACTCGGCCTCAGGAGGCATGCGCTGGAGTTTTGCTTCCTCAAGAGCCCAGTACTCGATGCGGAATGCCTCCGATCGGGGAAGTGCAACGTAGTTGTGAAACTGGGCGAACTGTTGCGACTGCGCAGGGGTCCGCGCCTGTGGAAGAGGGTGCGTAACCTCACCGTCTTCCAAAGCGTTTGCTCCGGCCATCACATGAATAGCGTTGACAAAAAACTCCGTCGTAATGCGAGCTTCTTTCTTGTTCTTGCCGAAACCGAAGAGACCGAGTCCTGGAATCACAATGACCGAGGGATTGGAATCACGAAGCTTGGGTGAATCAGTGGCTGTCCATTCCTCGTAATATTTCTTGTAGGCTGCACGATAACCGGTAACCTCGTTTTGAATTCGCGCCTTCAGAACCTTCAGGCCCTCTTTCGGGTTCCAGTCGATGAACCACGGGCATACGCGGGTCCGTAAGAAGTGGTCTGGACAACTGGTGCCGAGAGCGCTCAGATCCTTCGCCCATTTTGATCCCGCGAAATCTAGGGCATCTTGAACGTCGGCATAGTGGGCGACGACTCGACGGTTTGACGAGACCGCACCGCGCAGCGCAGGAAGAATTTGAACAGCGATTGCTTGGCGATCTTGCACTGGCGCGTTCTCAATTCCACCAAACAAAGATCCCTTTTTCGCCTGATGAGTCTGAATGAACTCGCCCATCTGATCGATAGTGTGGACGCTATTCAGGTAACACTCGCGCTGCGTCATTCCCCAAGTGAATAGACCATGACCGCCAAGAATCAGCCCCTCCGCCCCGGGATTATCCTTCACGGCTCTTTCGATCAGGAGGGCCAATTCGAATCCGGGCCGCTGCCATGGAACCCAGACGATGCGCCGGTCATACTCTCGATTGAACTCTTCGAGTTTGCGCTTGCCATTCGCACTTGCGGCAAGCGCGATCGCCCAGTCGGGATGCAGATGGTCCACATGCAAGAAGGGCAGGAATGCGTGCAATGGTGTGTCGATCGAGGCGGCAACGCGATTCTCTCCAAACGCAGAGAGTGGATAGTAGCGCACCATCTCGTCTTCGTACTTCTCCCCTCGATAAAGCTTCTTCAGAAGTTCGAGGCGATCCAGGTAGAGAAGCGCAAACCCGGACTCGGTAATTGAGCCAATGTCCCCGCCGCTTCCTTTGACCGCAAGAACACGAACTGGCTGTCCGGTGAATGGGTCTGGGAGTTCGATCTTCGAACTGGTGTTGCCACCGCCGAAGTTCGTGATGCGAAGATCTGCACCGAGCAGGTTCGAGCGATAGCGCAAAAGGGATAACTCATTGCCCTCCAGCCCACGAATCTGCTCTTCATTCCATAAATCTCTCAAGTACGTCGTTTCTTTGACCTCATGCATAAGTCATCTCGCAATAATGTTCGAAGCGTTGAAAATGATGCTCCCACTTGTCGGTTTCCAGGGGCTCGAAAACATCAGTCGGGAAGGAACGGTCAACGATGGTGCGAATCTCTTGCAGAGACGATGCTTTGCGGGTCGCCAACACCTGAATCGCAATATTGCCAAGTGCTGTAGCCTCAGCTGGACCAGCAAGCACCTTTCTACCGGTGGCATTTGCAGTGAATTGGTTCAGGAGTCGGTTTCTCGAGCCCCCACCAACAACCCGAACCTGTTCGATGCGCCGCCCGCACACCTGTTCAAGATTGCGGAGGGTCAGCCGGTACTTCATCGCCAGGCTCTCCAGCACGCATCGTACATACGCGCCAGGGTTCGATGGCGATGGCTGATGCGTCTTGGAGCAGAACTGATCTATTGCGACCAGCATGTTCTCAGGGTGCAGAAAAAAATCGTCATCGGGATCAACTAGATGTGCAAACCCTGGTTCACGCTTGGCTAGTTCTACGAGCTCGGCATAGCTTCCGTTCTGGCCTTGCGCGCTCCAGCAATTTCTGCAACCCTGCAGCATCCAAAGCCCCATCACGTTCTTGAGTAATCGAGTCGTCCCATTCACACCACCCTCATTGGTGAAATTGAGCTTAAGCGCCTGAGATGTGAGAACCGGGGCATCGAGTTCGGTCCCAATTAAGGACCACGTTCCAGAGCTGAGAAAGGCTGTACCATCTCGCGCGGTAATGGCTGCCACAGCGGAACCTGTATCGTGACAGGCTGGCGCGATGACGGGAGTTCCAGCTAGTGATGAATTCGACGCGATGCCGGACAACAATGGTCCGATGACAGTTCCGGGCTCGACGATGGGTGCTAGTAGGTCAGCTCGCAACCCGGCCCTCTGGATGAGATCCCTCGCCCAGACACGTCGAACTGCATCGACCATCTGGGTGGTAGTCGCATTGGTGAACTCGCATACCGCTTTTCCGGTCAGCCAATAATTAAAGAGATCGGGAACTGTAACCAGTTGCCTTGCAGCCGCAACAATGGAGGGCGTGTCTCGGCGTGCTGCATAAAGTTGGTATAAGGTATTGATCGGCATGAATTGGATGCCGGTAACCCGATAGATCTCTTCCCTGGGCACTCTCCGAAAAACTTCTTCCATTACTCCGTCGGTGCGACGATCACGGTAGTGGTAAGGGTTTTCTAACAGTTGCCCACGTTCTCCGAGTAGTGCATAGTCCACACCCCACGCATCAACACCAATACCGGCGAGCTTCACACCGCCCAACGAATTCAGCGCCTTGCGAATTTCAGACCACAAATGTTCCGCATCCCAATGCAACGAACCGCCATCTTCGACAGGTTCATTCCGAAAGCGATGGATTTCTTGTGTTTTGAGAATCCCCGATTGCAGGTCGGCTAGGACCGCACGTCCGCTTTCGGCCCCGAAGTCAAATGCCAGGTAGGGGGAGCGTTGTTGTTTTTTTCTAACGAGCACGCTGCTGCCTATTCCTTTAAGCTTCGTGAATGCCCCACTTAAGCTGCTCTGATGAATCGATCGGCAGCCAAACGCGTCTTAGGTTCCTACAGCAGAAGAGATATTTCCTCCCGATCAATCACCAGACTTGCGAGGCGAATCGAGTGACTATCCGGTCACGCGTATGAAGTGACGCTATTGGAGTTTCTTGCCGCGCGATCCTTTGTGATTCGTTCCAGATACCCACTGCCGCGGAACGCTTCCATCGGATCCTTTGGCAGTCCCTTGGAATTCCGCCACTCTTGGATTGCAGGACGAACGTCTGTCGCGAACGCATCTTGCAGGAGCGACTCTGCCGCAACCAGATCGCATTTCTCCTGGGCGACTGCCAGTTTCTTGGTATCCACCAATGCTGCTTTCGCGAACAGTTGTTGCGCCATGGTTACGGTCTGGATCATGGCTTCGATTTTCCCCTTAAGATTGTGGCTTTGGTCGACCATGTACGCGATGTCGGCACGCTGCCCGGTTTCACACTCAAAGAAGTGGATCTCGTGGAAAATGCGGAAGACCTGATACGGGTCAATCGATCCCATCGTCAGGTCGTCGTCGGCGTAGCGGCGGTCGTTGAAGTGGAATCCTCCTAGCATATTTTCGGAGAGCAACCAGGCCACGATCTGCTCGATGTTCTGCGCTGCATAGTGATGGCCGGTATCGACCAGCACTTTCGCTTGGGAACCTGCGGCACGCGAGAGCAGGAGCGCCATCCCCCAGTCAGCGATGTCGGTGTGATAAAACGCGGGCTCGAACGGCTTGTATTCGACAAGCATTCTCTGATCTGGCGATAAGCTTCGGTGCGCTTCTTTCAATCCGGCAGCGAACCACTGTTTGCGTTGTCGAATGTTCGCGGTACCGGGATAGTTCGATCCATCAGCAAACCAGAAAGAAATGTCCCTGCTGTGGAGTCGTTTTGCAATCTCTATGCTGTCGTGGGTGTGCTGCATCGCTCGAAGCCGTGCACGTTCGTCGGGATTCCCAAACGATCCGTATTTGTACTCTTGGTCTTGAAAGAGGTTAGGATTGATGGCACCCGCCGCGACGCCGTAACGGCTAGCGAATTGCTTGATCTCATCTGTACTCCCTACGCCACGAGGGCAGTCCCACAATACATGCAAGGCTACGGTCGGACAGACTCCCGTTAGAAGGTGTACTTGGCCGGCATCGCTGAACTTCTCCTCAGTGGTGGTGGCTGCCGCCGGTTGAATAAACTTGCCAAAGCGAGTTCCAGTGTTGGCGAATCCCCAGGAAGGCAGCTCAATGCGAAATGTCTCCAGCGCAGAAAAAACCTGTTCACTCGTGGACGAGTTCATGGGAACCTCTCTTGCGAATGGAAGATACAGTCCCTTATGCGCTGAGGTCACGCCTTTCTTGGCTAGGTGCAACTATTTCGCATCGCGAAATACGAGAATCTGCCAGCATAAGCCGGAAAGCCGCCACAAAGCGACACATCGGTCTGGGCGGATTCACAACAGGCGCCAGAGCTAGCTAGAGATGGTGCTGGCTCAATTCTGCTTTGTAAAATCAGGAATAAACGGACATTCCTATGAAAAGCCCACATTCACCAATAATTCGAGCCTGACATGCATTAACGATTTTCCATGGACCTTTTGCGTCGACACGGATTCGCTTTGGGCACTATGCAGTTTGCCGCCGGCTCAAGACAACTTATGGCAAGTTAGGCTTTCGGAGATGCGGGAGGCGTGTCATCGAACGAGGGAGCAAAAATTTCGCTTTGCAAAATCGAGAAAATCGCGCATGATGTCGCAGGTATGAGCCCCGCTGCTCAGAGTCGCGACCGTTACCTCGTTAAGTCTATCCTTCACGCCTCGCAGTTATTGACCGCATTCCGAACTCCTGGCGAGGCCCTTTCGCTGAGGGAAGTCTCCGCTCGCTGCGGTTTGCCGAAGACAATGGTATTTCGTCTTCTCTACACACTGGAAAAGTGTGGAATGGCTGAAAAAGTGGGACAGAACCTCTATCAATCGCGCGTTCGTCCTTGGAAGCAGAGACTCTATCGGCTTGGTTATGCAGCTCAGGGAACAGATTATCAATTCTCGCGAGAAGTGTCTGAGAGTTTGCAGCGTGCGGCTGCGGCCGAAGGCATCGAACTGATCTGCCTTGACAATCGTTACAGCGCCAAGATCGCACAGCGGAATGCCGAACTCCTCGTGCGTGAGAAGGTCGATCTAGCGATCGAGTTTCAAACTGACGAAGAAGTTGCACCCATTGTAGCCGCGAAATATCGCGAAGCCGGCATTCCCATGATTGCGATCGATATTCCTCATCCGGGTGCAACGTACTACGGTGCGAACAATTACGAGGCTGGCTTGATCGGGGGGCGTTACCTCGGACGATGGGTTAAGGAGCACTGGCATTCTGAGGTGGACGAAATTCTCCTCCTGGAATTGAAACGCGCCGGGAATTTGCCACGCATGCGACTGTCCGGCCTCTTGGTCGGAATCAATCTCGTTCTTCCTAGTGCGGCTAGCTGTTCCGTCTCCTACTTGGATGGTGATGGAGAATTGGGCAAGAGCTTCGAAGTCGTAAGACGCCACCTGCGCTCGTCAAATGCCAAACGCGTTCTGGTTGGCGCGATCAATGATCCAAGCGCGCTAGGGGCGCTTCGCGCGTTTGAGGAAGCAGGACGGTTGGAGAACTGCGCAATCATGGGGCAAAATGCGTCACCTGAGGGGCGTGCAGAATTGCGTTTGCTGAAATCCAGGTTTCTTGGTTCAGTCGCCTACTTTCCTGAGCGCTACGGAGCCGATTTAATTCGGGTTAGTATCGACATTCTCAGCCATCGCCCTGTCCCCCCCGCAGTATTCGTCGAGCACAAACTCATCACGCCTGACTCGGTTAATCACTATTATCCAAATGATGCGGTTACGAAACTGATTCGAGCTGAACCCTTCGCTTCCCCTCGCCCAACGAACGTCCGGAAGTCCTAAGCAAAACTCTCGTTCCTCGTTTAGTGTTGGAGGATCTCTCGCCGCTGCCCTGTAATCATTCCCAGACCGTCACCCTCAAGCTCTATAGCTTCGGTATTCCGCATTGCGCAACAAAATTGAATACATGCCACCCTTTGCGCTATACCCTCGCAAAGCCGCACAAAGTCTCGAATTGGCCTGTCAGACAACGATTTGGTGAGCTTCCGACGCCGAAACCGACCCATTTGTCATTGCGAAACGCGCGCTTTGCCTCTTTTGCAGGTTGACGATGCCTATGGACCAATGGGAGCATCCGCCTCCAGATACACGGCGACAACCGTGTGGGCAGGGGCACTTTCCAAGACAGTCTTTCGTGACGAGAGGAAACGCTGCCGAGTTCCACCATGTTGGGGACGTCGCCAGGAGAAAAAATCATGTCCACGACGACACGCGTTCTGACGATTTGTTTGCTGATTTCCTCAGCGACAGCCCTGCTCTTTGGTCAAGGTGGAGCTTACGGAACGATTCTCGGAACCGTAACTGACAACTCTGGTGCGGTTCTAGCAAATGCCGGCGTTGATGTCACCAATACCGCCACCAATGTTACCAACCACGTGCAGACGAGTTCTTCCGGCGATTACACGGCTCCCTCACTTCAGCCCGGGACTTATCGTGTAACCGTGCAGGTGCCCGGTTTTCAGAAATCGATCACTGATAATGTGAGCCTTGTGGTCGCGCAACAGGCTCGTGTCAATGTGACGATGAAGCCTGGCGCTGTGTCGGAAGTCGTCGAGGTTCAAGGCAGTGCGGTTGCGCTTGATACCGACAGCGCGGCGATTTCGCAGATTGTGACCACAACGCAGGTGGATCAGTTGCCCATAAATAACCGCAACTTCCTGAGCCTTCTCTTTATTACCCCCGGCGCGGTTCAGACCGGCGGTGAGCAGAACGGAATGCGGCAGGGGCAAGGCAACGCCATCAGCATCAACGGCGGCCGCCCTGAATCCAACAACTACGTGCTTGATGGTCTGGCTAATACCGACCCCGCCCTGAGTACGCCTGCGGTAATTTTGTCGCAAGACGCGATTCAAGAGTTCAAAGTACTGAGCGACAGCTATTCCGCAGAGTATGGCTATAGCGCCAATCAGGTGTCAATCGTAAGCAAGAGCGGTTCGAACTCCGTTCACGGCACGGTATTCGAGTTCTTCCGAAATGACGCGCTCGATGCGCAGTCGGTTTTCCCTAATCGACCGAATCCCCCTCCGAATCCCGAACTTCGCCAAAACCAATTCGGCTTCGTCCTCGGCGGACCGGTTTACATTCCTAAGGTTTACGACGGTCGGAACAAGACCTTCTTCATGGCGAATTATGAAGGCGGGCGAATTGTTAACGGAACGATCCTGTCGGGGTTTGTTCCCACTCCCGCAGAACTGAGCGGTGACTTCAGCGCATCGGGGTTCCCGGCATTCGATTTGACTCCCGGGTCGCCTTGCGCGCTAGCACTCGGGGCGTCCACGCCTAGACCTTGTATGCCAGGCAATCCGGCGACTGGCGCCGCATATGCAGGTGGCATTATGAGCGGAATAACTCTCTCCAATGTCGCCCAAGTCGAATTGAACAACGGCGTATTCCCGGCGCCTACGCCCCAATGCGTGTCAGGAGGGTGCGGTCCAGGTGTCAATTACCAAGCGCAGAAAGGCTTCCCGCTTACCACCAATCAGCAGACCTACAGAGTTGACCAGGATCTGACAAAGGCGGGGAAGGTCTTCTTCCGTTACACCAGGTCCGATTACGACAACGCAAATCCTCAAGGCGGGTATGTATCTCCACTATGGAGTGTCAATACCTTTAGCGAGCAGTCCAGAAGCTGGACGGTTTCGCACACGATTTCCCTGGGCGCTCAGAGCGTCAACAATTTCCGTTTTGGGCACTTGAGTGCGATCGCAATCCAGGGGTCGCCTGGGATTTCGGATGCGGACATTGCCACACTCAACTTGAGCGGCGCATTTACGAAGTTGCCTAAGTATGCGGCGGGCATCCCGACGTTGACCTGGGGCGCCTTCACCAGCCTTGATTCGGCAGCGACGAACCTCAATGCAACGGGCAGTCCCGTCAACAGCCCCACGACCAGCGACACTCCAACGTGGGAGTTTGCTGATTCTTTTACTATGATTCGCGGGAAACATACTCTCAGCATGGGCGCCGATTTCCGGCATTTTGTGGAATCCCGGAATTTGGCTACCAACTATCTGGGTGGCTACGGGTATGCCAATAACAACGTACTGATCAACGGTTCAAGCACTGGGATCGCCGGAATCGCCGGTTCGCAGTGCCCGACCCCGCTCTGCGGAACTGGCAACCAAATAGCAGATTTCCTCCTGGGGTATTACAACGGTGCGAGCGCATTCACGCCGGGCCCGCTGAGCAACCTGAGTAGTCCGGGCAACCTGCACCACTATGTATTCAACTATTTTGCCCCGTTTGTGCAGGACGACTGGA
The DNA here is from genome assembly GCA_035632675.1 of Candidatus Dormiibacterota bacterium. GTDB lineage: Bacteria > Acidobacteriota > Terriglobia > Terriglobales > Acidobacteriaceae > Sulfotelmatobacter. Next base: position 31,181 of record DASQGJ010000028.1, on the reverse strand, counting down.
AAGTCAACAGCCGCCTGACCTTGAACCTTGGCTTGCGCTGGGATTGGCGGAACATTCCCTACGAGCAAAACAACGACATGTTCTGGATCGACGACCAGAACCGTCCGGGAGGTTCGCACGGCGACGGTGGTGGTGGCCTCTGCTTCGCGAACAAAGCACTGTTAACGAACGGAATTGCTCCTGCTGACGGTGTATCGAACCTGGTGTACAACTATTGCGGTCGTCGCAACCCGCAGGATAGCGCCAAGACGCCGTTTGCTCCCAGGTTTGGATTTGCATTCCGCCCGTTCAACGACAACAAAACCGTAATTCGTGGCGGATATGGAATCTTCCAGGATTCGTCCCTCGCTCGCGAGATTGACAATTCCGGCGACCAATACCCCTACGTTCTGCGGAGCTCGATCAATCCCACCGATACGACTCAACCTAGTGCAATCCAGGCGCTCAAGTCAACCAACCAGTTGTTCCCGGACAACACGGCACCCGCACCCATAACTCCGGCCCTATTCGGCAGCGGTTTCGTAGCTGTGATCATCTCCGATCACACCCGCAACCCGTATGTGCAACAGTACACATTGTCAGTCCAGCGGGAATTGGCGAAGAACACCACGTTGGAAGTGAACTATGTCGGCAATCGCGCTGTGCATTTGCTGAACCGCACCAACCTCAACCAGGCTCGGCCGCTGACCGGTGCCGCGCTGTCGACCTGTCAGGCGGATTTTGCTTTAGGCGCTGCGGGCGCAGCAGCCTACAGCGCCGACAACTGCAACTGGTTCCAGCGCAAATCCTACCCGAATTTTGGCGGGCCAGGGCTGCTGAACAGCACTTGGGAGGGCTATTCCAGATACAATGCAGGAAACGTTAAGATTGAACGTCGCACCTCCGATCTAGCACTACTGGCGATTTACACCTACGCCAAGAGTCTGGATGACAAGTCGGCGCCTGCTGGCATCGGCGCCAACGGTGCAGGATTTGCCGGCCACTTGGACGAGAGCAATCCGAGACGGGATTATGGTCCGTCCGACTTTGACGTCCGGCACCGGTTCGTTACCAGCGCTGTTTACCAGCTGCCGTTCGGACGTGGTAAGCACTTCGCTAACGGCTCGAAGGTTGCGGACTTACTGGTGGGAGGCTGGCAACTTGGCGTTATCGCTACGTTCCAGAAGGGCTTCCCATTCTCGGTTACCGCCCCTGACCAGGGCGGCGCCTTCCAGCCCGGCTTCATCCCCCTCCGCGCTGATATCACAGGACAGCCAAAACTCGTCAAAAACATCACCCAGTGGTTCAACACATCCGCCTTCAGCCAGGGTGCTTGGGGAACGTTTGGTAACTCTGGGCGTAATAACTTGACGCAGCCCGGAATCAACAACTGGGACATGAACCTTGCCAAGACGTTCCAGTTTACGGAAAGAGTGGGCTTCCAGTTGCGACTGGAAACGTTCAACACCTTTAACCACACCCAGTACGGCGTGGATCCGAACCAACCGAACGTTTCGGCTGGATCCAGCTCGGTAAACGCGGATATCACTGCCGCGAATTTCGGCCAAGTGACCAGCGCCCGCCCTGCACGCGTCGTGCAGTTGGGAGGCAAGATCACCTTCTGATCGCCTCACAACTGTCCAAGCTATGCCGCCAGGTCGAAGTTAGACCTGGCGGATTTCTTCTATCGTAAGTCATCGAGAACTTAATACCGCTCCTCTGAGGTAGACTCGCGGTATGAATCGGCGGAAGACACCAAAATGTGTTGTGTTATTTGTGTTCGCTCTTAGCGTATCGGCGGCTGTCGGTCAGGAGTCAATCGAGCGCTACGCGGAAGAAGGACAAGCGGCACTTGCAGCTGGACGTTACGCGGACGCTGAGAAGGCGTTTGAAAAGTTGCGGGAACTCGAACCTGGAATGGCTGAGGTCCATGCCAACCTCGGGCTGATCTATTTCGAGGAGCGAAGGTATGAAGAGGCGATACCTGCTCTGCGCCAGGCGTTGAAACTGAAACCTACCCTCTCCAAAAGTGACAATCTGCTCGCAATGTCGCTCTCAGAAATTGGTCACTACGACCAAGCCGTGCCCGGTCTGGACAAGTGCCTTCGACGTTCCCCCGACAGCGAGATTAGACGCATGTGCGGGCTGGAACTGGAGCGTGCGTACACTGGCCTCAAGAGGGACAGCAAGGCCGTCGAAGTCGCAATGGAGTTGAATCGTCTTTACCCTGAGGATCCCGAGATCCTGTATCAAGCTGGAAAGGTATACGGCAATTTTGCATTTCTCACAATGGAGAAACTCGCCCAAGTTGCTCCCTCATCAGTATGGAGACATCTCGGTGCTGCAGAAGCTCACGAAAGCCAAGGGTCTTATAGTGAAGCCATTCAGGAATACCGCGAGGTCCTTCGCGTAGAGCCGGGTCGGCCTGCAATTCACTATCGCATTGGCAGAAGTCTTATGGGGCGGTTTTGGCAACGTCAAACCCAGGAAGATTTACCCGCGGCACAAAAGGAATTCGAGGAAGAGCTCAGACTGCATCCGGACAATGCGAATGCTGCCTACGAACTCGGAGAGATGCGCCGGAAAAGTAAGCAAAACGACGAAGCGGAGCGATACTTCGAACAAGCCATCCAACATTACCCAGATTTTGCAGAGGCTCAGTTAGGTCTAGCCGCAGTACTTTTAGAAAAGAACCAACCCGATCAAGCGCTGCCTCACGCAGAGCGTGCTGTGGCTGTCGATCCGGAGAACGAAGTCTGTTGGTATCGTCTAGCGAAGATCCAGAGGAGCTTGGGCAATTTAGCTGAACAGGAAAAGGCATTGGTGCAATATCGGCGGCTGCACGATTTAGCCAATCAGCAGAAAGAAGTTGCGCCGGTGTTTTCTCCACGAGAAGTGACAAAGCAGGAAGTAGACCCGACTCCCTCACAATAGCTTGGATAGGCTCACAATTCCGTGATCTGCAGCAGAGGCTTATTCCATCGACAGAACGTTGGCTGGCTACTAGACCTGACCGTCTTGTTCTACCTGTGCACCAGTGCTTCATCTCCGAGTCTCTTCGCGCAAGGGATGTCCCAAGGTTCCGCCCCTCCGACTGGTCTCAAGGTCACGAAGTGCAAGAACCGTTCTATTCCGCGCCTCGACGACATCACCGCAGAATCGGGGATTCAGTTTGAACACGTTGTAAGCAAGGAAGCCAAGTATCTTCCTGAATCAATGAGCGGGGGAGTGCTACTGATCGACTACGACCGTGACGGCTGGCCCGACGTTTACTTCACTAACGCTCCTACACTTGAAATGGCGCTGAAAGGGGAAAAGGCAAGAAGTGCTTTATATCACAACAATCATGATGGTACCTTCTTCGATGTTACGGACAAAGCCGGCATCGCTACTCCATGTTGGGCCATGGGAGGAGCGATTGGTGACTACAACAATGACGGCTGGCCCGACATCTACGTGACCTGCCTGGGTGGGAACGTCCTCTACCGAAATAACGGAGACGGCACTTTCACCGATGTCACTACGAGGGCGGGAGTAGCGGACGGACGCTGGTCGATGGGAGCAGCTTTCGCAGACTACGACGGCGATGGCTTCCTGGATCTGATGGTATCGAATTATGTGGATTTCAACATCAACAATCCACCGCAATTCGGTAGCGCATCAACGTGCAAGTTCAAGGGAGCCGACGTTCAATGCGGTCCCCGCGGCCTGAAGGGAACTGGGGACGCTTTGTTCCACAACAATGGCGACGGCACTTTTACGAACCTCGCGAAAGAAGCTGGCGTCGATGACCCCGGTCACTACTACGGCCTGACCGTTATTTGGGCGGATTTCAACAATAGCGGTCACCCTGACATCTTTGTAGCCAATGATTCCACTCCTAACTACCTTTACCGCAATGAGGGGAAGGGTAAGTTCACAGAGATTGGATTGGAATCCGGAACTGCGCTAAGCGAAGACGGCGGAGAACAGGCGCGCATGGGCGTTGCTGTTGGGGATTTCCTTCACACTGGGTTTCCAGGTTTGGCGATAACGGTTTTTTCTGACGACTACACCCCTTTGTTCCGCAATGACGGGAAGTGGACTTTTGAAGATATCGGCTATCAGTCCGGCGTTGGGCTGCCTTCGCTGCCATGGGTCAAATGGGGTGACGCATTCGTAGATCTAGACAATGACGGCTGGCTTGATCTGATCACGGCGACCGGGCACGTCTATCCCCAGGTCGACACGCTGCCTTCCGGAAGCAGCGCTGGATACCGCGGACCAAAGTTGCTGCAGATGAACCAGCGCGACGGTACATTTTGCGACGCAAGCGACGAGGCGGGACAAGCCCTTTCGTTGCGGCAAGTCTCTCGCGGACTGGCTGTGGCGGATCTCTTCAACGACGGAAATGTGGACGTTGTCGTTGAGAATCTTGAGGGCAAACCGATGATCCTGCGAAATCGCGGTATCGCAGGTCAGCACTGGGTCAGCTTCGAGCTTGCCGGAACGAAAAGTAACCACCTCGCTATTGGTTCACGACTGAAGATCACTGCAGGCGGGGTTACACAGACAGAGGAGATTCATAGCGGTGGCAGCTACCTGTCCCAAAATGATCTTCGAGTTCATTTTGGACTGGGGACCGCCAGGAAAATTGACAAACTCGAAGTGCGCTGGCCATCCGGCGCAACCGACTTGATCAACGATGTAATGGCTGATCAATTCTACGGTGTGCTAGAGGGCAAAGGGCTTGTGTCGCTTGATCAGGTACGGACCCATCGCTGATATCTGATGCCCAGGTCCAAGGTACTTACTTCCGCTCAAGTCTTGAGGTGTGGTGTACAAGGACTCGATTTCTACACTCCAGTCATTCAAACCTCCGTTGAACCAGATGGCGCCTTTTGCAAGCAGTTTGGCGCGCTGTGCCAGTGTGCTCTGCGGGTGCTGACATCTAAAGTTGTGAACGAGGCGAATGAAGTGAGGAGATCGATTATGCAAGGAACTATTCTGTACGGGCTAGGCGACGTGCGCTTCGAGGAGCGCAAAGTCCCAAGAATTACGAAGCCGACGGATGCCATGCTCCGTCTTGGAGAAGTCAGACAAATGCTGCTCCGACACGTCGGTTTGCCGTCGATTGAATGTCTCGTCCGCGAAAAGGCGCCATCCTAATTGGAGCACGTAGTAATCACAACGCGGTCGCTCTTGCAATGCTCTTTAGGAACGGTTAGAAACGCGAGCAAGGAGGCGCCGCTCCAAATGCTCAGTCGCCTTTGTTTGTGACGACCTGTTCCGCCTGCGTGGCATGCTTCTTCAGAATTTCATCCACCAGAAACAGGTCGGTCAGGAGTGCCCGGAGATGAATGGAAGCGTTCAGATTATCGATCAACTGGGAACTGATGGCGGGCTGGGCCAGAACCAATTCAATGGCGGCCAGAGAGTCGCGAGAGTCGCGATCGAGCACCGCAAAGAACGCTTCGTATTTGGCGACTGGCTCAAGACCTTCTTCTTTGACTGCCAGCGCACAGGTCTCGGCAAGTTCCGTTAAGGCTTTCGCGGCGCGTTGCAGGAACTCACGGACTTGTCCACCCGACTTGCTGCCTTGATCACTGGGAAGCCCCTGGGCGGCGTAGGCCAGCATAAACTCGTAGCACTCTTCGACAGCGTTGCAACGATTCGAAATCTCAGCCAGCATCGGTCAACCCTCGGCCTTCTATCCTGTTGGATATTGACGAAGAAGGCGAATTGGATGTCGACGAAGAAGGTGTCTCGACCACCCATCGCTTGGGGTCATGCTCTTGCAGATAAAAGTCGCGATTCATCCAACCAAAGATCATCGATTTCGTGATCGGGAGCTTCTCCGGACGGAGTCCAAAATAGACGTGCATCGTTACGAGCGCAATCAGCCCCACGCCCCCCAATCCGTGCAGCACGTACATCAGGCCCCAAGTCATGTCGCCTAATAGATAGGGATTCCGGGGGAAGAAGCTCGTGCGAACGCGAAACATCATGATGACGCCGGTAAGGATCACCGAGAGACCGCACAGGATGATGACGCCGTGGAATAGCTTGTTCTCCAGAGGATACTTGGCAAACCTGCGCGGCGGGAGCGCGGACATTCCGAAAAACCGGCGAACTCTTCTGCACGCATCCTCCACATCCGTTCTGTCAGGCCAGATTGACCAAAAATCGAGCCAGAAGGAAGCGTGAATGACGTGGAAGAGAACTGAAATAGTTAGGACGACGCCCGCGATCCAATGATAGGTGACCCAATTGAACTGGATGCGCACCTTGGGCAGAAAGGCAGTGAACAACAGCGTCAACATTGAGGCTGCCATGATCCAGTGAAACATCCGTGCCACCAGAGAATGCCGGGGAACGTGCTTGGGTATTCTCGCAATGACTTCCGCGGAAGCATCACTCGCAAATTCTTTTTCCTTGGCGAAATACCTCAGCCAAGTGGCGTGGGCAATCAGAAAAAGCAACCCCGCGATCACCGCAACCCAAATCAAGAACCAGGCAGTGTGGATCGGGACATTCTGTCCCCACGGGTTCGTGGCCCAGGTTATGAAGTCCATGTTGCCTCCTCGACTCGTATTCCAACGACGGCGCGCTTCACCAGATTCCGCATCAGCGGAATCTTGTAGGCATTGAACTGCAACGGGACCGCGCCTTGCACGGCTAGTCTTCCCGCCATCTCACCCGTTGCCGCGTTCCTTGGCTTGCCGCGAACCGCATCTTCGACTGCCTTTAGCCGTAACGGGCGCGCGGCAGCGCCGTTCACAGCGATTCGGATGCGCTCAATCGTGTCCCCCGATGTCACCGTGGCCGAGGCCACATTCAGGAGCGGGAAATCCCAAACGTTCCGGTCGCGCACTTTCTCAAAATAGAATTGCGCGCCTGCCCACGTGGATGGAATACGAACGGCCGTCAGCAGGTCTCCAGGTTGCAGGATGTGCAGCCGCGTGATGTCAATTTCAGGACCGATGAAGTAATCTTCCGCATCCACCACGCGCTCACCTTTGGGCGTGCGGATGACGAACTTGGCGTCCAAGGCAATCAGGGCCGGCGCTGAGTCGGAGGGATTCACTGCTACGCAGCGGTCGGCGTGCAGAATCGCATGCTCGCGATTGCGACCCTCCGGCGTATCGGCGTAGCAGATGTTGCCGCCGGCACGGTAGCACGGCCAACCTCCGCGGTAATACCAGCAGCGCGTGTCCTGCGAAACATTCCCGCCGATGGTTCCCTGATTGCGGATTTGGGGGGAAGCCACGACTTCCGCGCTCTGCGCCAGCAGACCATACTTCTGTTTGATGATGGGATGATTTACAACTTCGGTGAGCGTGGTCATGGCGCCGATCTCGATACCATCGTTGCCGTTACTGCCCGTGGTGCGAACTCCGCGCAGTTCCTCGATTCCGCTCAGATCGACGACTGCCTTGGGCTTCCTGATTCGATCCTTGAGCCAGTCGAAGCTATCGAGGCCTCCGGCCAGCACCCAGGCATCGGGTCCATGCTTTTCGAGAAGCCTCTGTGCATCGTCTACGGAAGTCGGCTGATACAACTCGAACGCGGCCATTACATCTCGTATGACAGCCATAACTCTCCTTCAAACCTTCATCCATCAAATGTGGGCCATCAGGGGATCCTGCATAGGCCGGCCCGCTTCGAGCGAGGTCAGAATCGTGTCGGCATTCACCGGCGCGCGCTGGAAGATTTCGTCTCCGAGCGCATCCAAGAGCGCGTTCAAGATGGAGGCACATCCGCCTGCAACCGGCGGCTCGCCGACACCGCGAGCTCCCACCGGCGTCTCCGGGTCTGGAATGTCCAACGCCGTCCATTGCATGTCGACGGGCACATCTAGAATCGTCGGGGGTTTACTTTGGTAAAAGCGCTTGGAAAGCATCTCGCCGTAGTGCGGATCGAATACCCATTTCTGACCGATCGCATGGCCGATCCCGAGCGTCGAGCGGCCGAGCATTTGGCCACCCAGTGCGCGGGGATGAATCACCGTCCCGACATCGCCGGAGGCGAGAAAGTCAACGAGGTAGTACTTCCCGGTTTCGACATCGACTTCAACTTCTGCGAAGCTGGCGACATAGGAAAACGTCGCGCCGTCGCGTGGGTAGTTGTCCTTGGCTGCCGCCACCAGGCCCTGGCCGGCCAATGCCACGATCGATGCCTTCGTTAATTTGTGGACATCGGCGGGCACCTCGTGGCCATCGTAGACGCCACCCAATTCAATCGCGTGTTTCGCCGCCTGCGCCAAAGTCATGCCGGCGCCACCGCCCTTCCGGAAGACACGCTCGTTGGCGACCTCGTATTGCTCTGGTTTGCCGCCGAGTTTCCTGGCTGCGATTTCCTGAAGTTTCTTCCTGGCATCCATCGCGGTCGCGTGCGCCGCCCGCGTCATCGCGTGCGTTGTCTGACTGCCTCCGGACACGCACGTGAATGGAAGGTTCTTTTGGGTGTTACCCCACACCACGTCGCATTTCTCCCACGGCACGCCGAGAACTTCCGCGCCCGCGCGATGAACGTCGATCACCGACTCCGTCCCCAGGTTGCCGATTCCGGACTGGAAGGTGACCCGACCGTCGGGCTTGATGACGAGTAGCCCGTCGAATCCGATGGTGCCGCCAACGTAACAGCTCAGCGACACGCCGACCCCGCGAACTTTCGCGCCGATTCTTTTCGGAGTGCGCGCAACCCGCTCGCTCCATTTGAACTGCTCTGCGCCGCGGTCTAGTGCTTCTTTGACGAATGCGCTGGTGGCGTACTGCCGTTTCCCCTGCACTGCCGGGCCGACCGGCGCCTTACCCTCCGGGCAGTTGGTGCGGCGGATCGCGACCTGGTCAACCCCGAGCCTGCGCGCAGCTTTCGCGATGACCGGCTCGACGAGGACAATCCCTTGCAATCCGCCCGGAGAACTCTGCGCACTGCGCGGTGGCGTATTCGTCATTACCGTCACCCCACGCCAGCGCATGGCTTGCGGCTGATACAACAGGGAGACGATGCGGCCCGATGACGGAGCGTCGCCCACTGCGTCGTAGGGACCGTTGTCGCAAATAACAAACATATCAAGAGCTGTGATCCGTCCTTCTTTCGAGAATCCGACTTTCATGCGCCCCAGAAAGCCGGGACGCGCGCGTCCGATAAAGGTCTCTTCCTCGCGGCTGATCCGCATCATTACTGGAGCATTTGTCTTCTTGGACAGTAGCGCAGGGATAATCATCGTCACCCCGCCGGTGATTTTGCTGCCGAAGCCACCGCCGGTGTATTCGCTGATGAACACAACTTTGTCGGCATCGATGTTCAGCCAGCGCGCGATCGCGGGTAGCGTTTGAGCCGTGCTTTGCGTGCCGGAGTGAATGTAGACTTTGCCATTCTGCCAGTAGGCCATTGCGCTGCGCGTCTCAAGCGTCTGATGGCTGGTGTCGGGCGTGACGAACGTCTCGTCGAGAACGAGCGCCGCATTCTTGAAACCGGAATCGAGATCGCCATACGACCATTCATCGGGAGTCTTACCCAGCGGCAGACGGCCATGCTTCAGTTCCGCGAAATCGGCCTTGGTCCACTTGAGTTCCGTGACGACGGGCGCCCCCGGACCTTGTGGCGACGCCGGTCGAGTCCAAACATTGCCATCGGTTCGGGGGTTAGGGCCACCCGGCCGCAACGTGTCGAGCGGATCGACCACGAAGGGAAGCGGATCAAAATCGATCTGAATCTTCTCGATAGCTTCCGCGGCGGTGAGTTCGTCGACTGCGGCCACTGCAAGAATCGGTTCGCCCTGATACAGCGGCTCCATGGTGAGACCGCGTTCGCCCCACTTGCTGGCTTTGATTACCGTGCCATTGTCAGTAAGCGTATCGGCCGGAGCGGGAAGATCGTCGGCGGTGAGCACGGCTTTGACGCCAGGCATGGCGAGCGCCGCTTTCGCATCGATGCGCCTCACGCGCGCATGCGGCATTGGGCTAAGCAGCAACTTGCAGAACAGCATGCCTTCCGCGCGAAAATCTTCGGCGTATTTGGCGTTGCCCGTGACCTTTGCATAGAGGTCGGCGGTCTGGTAGTTCTTGCCGATCAGCTTGTGGCCGATGCCATACGCGCGCTCGGTAGCCCTGGCTTTATTGGTCTCAACCGGCTTCATCTTGTCCAATGTTTTATCCAAGGTTCGACCTCCGCATATTCTCGGCGCCGCGCATCAGCGAGGTAAGAATCTTGTCGTAGTCCTGACAGCGGCACAGGCATCCCGAGATGCCGTTTGCCAACTCCTTGCGAGTGGGATTGGAATTCGTTTTCAGGTATCCCACCGTGGTCATAATGAACCCAGACATGCAGAACGCACATTGAAATCCTTGTTCGTCAACCACGCCCTGCTGGACGGGATGCAAGGTTCCGTCGGCGCTGGCCAGACCTTCGATGGTCAGAACTTTCCGACCGCGCACCGTGTGGGTGAGCACCGAACACGAATAGTGCGGAATATCGTCGATAAGGACGGTGCAAGATCCGCATTCGGCGCGGTCGCATCCCAGTTTGGTGCCGGTGAGGCCCAGTTTGTAGCGCAGCGTCGAGGCCAGGGTCTCTTGCTTCATAACGTCGACACGGCGCTGCTGACCGTTGACGTTGAGAGTAATCAGCCGCTCGCCTACGCCGTCTGCCAACTGCTGGCCCTGCATAAGAGAGGAGGCGCGAAAAAGATAGCTCGCAGAAGAAACGGCCACTCCACTGGTAATGACGCCTTTGATGAAGTTGCGCCTTGAGACAGCCTTCGGCACGTCTTCCGTCGGCATGTCTTGAATTGACTCTAAACTTGCCTTTTCTGTCACGCTTCTTCCCCTCTGGGCCGCCGCTGTTTGGATCTTGCTTCTAAGATAGATGTGCGGCGACACATGTAAGCTCGAATCCTGGACTTTTCTATGCCAAAAATATAGCTGATCGGCCCGTCCTCTCAAATACCCGATTGGGATGTTCGTGGCTGACCTTCTTCATCCACATCCGCCATCTCAACCTCCTTTGCACCGAGGAAACGCTGGCGCTCTGGCATCAACTGAAGAGCCGCGATGGTTCAGCAACGGTCTAGTCCAGCTTCTTCTCCGATAGAAACTTCGACATGAGGTCAGCCACGTCCTGGTTATTCAAATCGGAGAACGGGAAGTGGGTATTTCCATGGACGCCAATTTCCGGCAGGTGCACAACCTTCACGTCGCCACCGTGACGGTTGACGGTATCCCGCCACTTTCTCGCCATCTCCAGCCGAATACGCCAGCCGTCCTGGCCGGGATTCTCGGTGGGCTTTTCAGGAATGTTGTCGCCGTAGAAGATGATGATGGGAATTTTGGTGAGTTTGATGAACTCGGCCGTGGGCACACCGATGGCCACGAGTGTCCCCCCTGAACTTGGCAGCGGTTCTGGAACTTCGCCCTCTGGGAACAGGAAACCGCTGCCCGGCTCGTACGACACGATAGCTCGCACATTGCTGCTCTTCACGGCTGTTGCCCATCCAAGTCCGCCGCCTTGCGAGTGAGTCACAAAAACTGCTGGCCCGATCTGGTTGAACAATGCCGCGCAGGCATCGGAGATCACCTCGGGATCGTACGGTCCGACGTTCGGCGTCATCTGACGGAAGTATTGGTTGAGAGCTTCAGGATCTTTCGAGAACTGAACACCGGAAAAGTAATCCGGCCAGATGCCGACACGAAACGTGTCAAACCATCCCTGTTCGTCCGGAGTGGCGTTGATCGAAGCCGTGACCGTGCCGCGGCCCGCGTTTCCGCGACGCGGCTGGTCGATTAGGTAAATAGGAAAGCCACGGCGTAGAAAGATGGTCTGAAACCCCTCTCGACCATCCGGTGTAGTCTCCCAGGTCTTTGAGAACTGACCGGTGCCGTGTAGAAAGACGAGGGGAAGTCTTCGCGGATTAGCCGGAACCTGATAGAAGACGTATGCGTGGTCGCCATGCAGCGTCTGGCCATCCGGTGTCGGCTGCTTTGGATTAAAGCTTCCCGGATTCGTGATGACCTTGCCACCGACGGCGAAGCTGCCTTGGCCCTGTATCGTCAGCGGTTCGAACTTGCTCTTGCGCGCTTCTTGAGCGCTGGCTGAAGTGACGACGAACGCTGCCATCGACAAGGCAACGATAAATGATCTCGCATGCGTTCTGTTCAACATGATTTCTCCTGCACAATGCGGCTTACCCGGGAGGGCGCTCTCTTTCGAAGCTCACTTCTTATCGAAGACTTCCTTGGCAACCCCGATCGCATTTACAGCGTTCGGCCACCCACAATAAAACGCAAGGTGCGTGATGGTCTCGACTAATTCATCCTGCGTCACACCGTTTTCACGGGCTTTGATAAGGTGGGACCGAAGCTGCTCCGGTCGGTTCAAGGCAATCAACGCCGCCACAGTCACGAGGCTTCGGTCGCGCTTTGAAAGCTGCGTGCGCTCCCATACATCGCCGTACAGGACGTCGTCAGTCAGTTCCGCCAACTTTGGCGCGAAGTCACCGATTGGTCCTTGCGATGGCCGGGGCTTCACGGCGGCGTCCGTGCCGGCCCCCTGCGCTTGGACCGGCGCGCTGTACTGCGCGTCGCTGACTTTCTCCATCCAATCGACAGTCTTCCCATTGAGTTGTTCCACGATGGCGATGTGCGCAATCGAACTGTTGGGCGCCGCGCCGTGCCAATGCTTCTGACCCGGTGGAATCCAGACCACATCACCCTGCCGGATCTCTTGAACCGAATCGCCCCAGCGCTGCACCCGGCCCGTACCCGCCGTGACGATCAGGATCTGGCCGAGCGTATGCGTGTGCCAAGCCGTGCGCGCACCGGGCTCAAACGTGACAAGAAAACCAGATGCGCGCGCCGGAGCAATCGCCTGGAACAGAGGATCGACTCGCGCGGAGCCGGTGAAGTTCTCCACCGGCGCCTGCCGCGACGGTTGCGAACCGCTCCGCATAATTCTTATCGCGCCCGCGTCGTTTGCAGTTTGGCTGTGGGCGCCTGATAGGAACATAAAAAGCGAGACTCCGATCGCTATAAACATCCGCATTGCGGCTCTCCTTGATCTGCCGCTCCCTGTTGCAGGGAGTATTGTCTACCATCGATTACTCCCAAGTTTTGTGGGACTCGGCAGCATTGGTGGCCTGCTCCCTCACGTCCAGCCGGGCCGCCCGCACCATCCGATCTCAGAAATCGGCGCGCTTCCCCGATTCGGTCGCCAACTGCATCACGTCAAGCCGCGCTTTCCAGGGATCCGGAACCGCGCTGGCCGAGCCATCGGCATGGAAATCGAAGATCAAATCCTTGCTCGGATCGTAACGTGGCCAAGTCGGCAAGCCCGCACTATTCGGATCGCCGGTCTTGGCGAAGTTGACCCAGTAGCTTTGCGCCATCCGAGAGACCGCCTGATCCTTGGGCGTAGGCGCGGGTGGTGGCGGCCCGAAGCCACCGGTACCCAATGTGCCGAACACGAAGGCGATTTCGCCGCCGTGCGGGGTCCCTTCCGTCATCCGTTCCCGCAATGCAGCCTGAACGTAGGAGAACCGGTAGAGATAGACGGGCGAACCGTTGGCCGCGAAGGCGCTCGCTGCGAAGCGGGCCGGCTCGGCTTGGCCGAAGTCGTCGTTTGCCCTCGCTACCAGCGTGGCCAAAGGCGTCGTTCCGTCGGGATCGTAAGCCGCCTTCGCCTGAGCGCTCCACTGGCCGAAGTGAGCAAACAGCTGCTCCTTGGTGGTTGCCCTTACCCGCGGACCCGCAAAATCGGCGCTGTTGCTTCCGAGCATGATCGGAACGCGCGGCTGGCGGCGAGCCTTGTAAGCGGTCTCTGCCGTCTCCGTAACCAGCTTGCCGTCAAGGATGGGTGTCGTCTCGTACGACGGAGCGCTGGCGCCGGTTTGGGCTGGTGCACCACGAAGGACCTCTTCTTCACTGAGAGCGCGCAGTTTGGCTAGCGCGGCCTGGTCTGTGCCATCGATTCCCATCGAGTGCGCGAACTGTATCCCGATTGTCTCGGCCGAAACCGGATAGTTAGGATCGACACCGTCTTTGCTAATCGGCCGCGCAGTGAGCACGCTGTCACGCGAACCGCCAGATTCGACGATAGCCCTATGGAACAAGCCGCGTGCCATTGGCATGGTCAGGAGACTGTGCACCGAGACGCCGCCCGCGGAGAATCCAAAGATCGTGACGTTGGTGGGATCGCCTCCAAATGTGGCGATGTTCTTCTGCACCCACTTGAGGGCAGTAATCTGGTCCATGTAGGCATAGTTGCCCTTGGGCTCCTCAGGATGCTCGCGGCTCAATGCGGGAAAGGCAAAGAATCCGAAACGCCCAACGCGGTAATTGGCCGCGACTAGGATGACGCCTTGTTTTGCGAACTGTGTCCCCGATGTGCTGGGCATCGCGCTTGAGCCGAAAACGAACCCGCCCCCGTAGATCCAGACCATCACCGGCAGCTTCGCTCCTGCGGCAGCGCTAGACGGTTTCCAGACATTCAGGAACAGACAATCTTCCGACGGCGCCCGGGCCGGAGGGGCACCAGGCGCCGGGGGCGGGCCGAACCGTCCCTGCATGCAATCCGCTCCAAATTCCGTCGCCTGGCGCACGCCGGTCCACCGCGCCGCGGGCTGAGGTGGCCGCCACCGCAGGTCGCCTACGGGGGGTGCCGCAAAGGGGATGCCTTTGTAGGAAACGACGCCGCCCTCGGCCACTCCTTGCATCTCGCCGCTGTCCACTCGCACCACAGGAGGCTGCGCGGCGGTGCCGACACCCATCGCTGCCGGAACTGAACCAGTTGTTCCGGCAGCTCCTGCCGGTTGCGCCTGAGTAAAGGCCCATTGCACATTCGTCGTCAGGAAACATAGTCCCAAAACCGCCAGCTTCAATTTCATGTCGTAGTCCTTACTTCAGAATCTCTATTTTCCTTAGCCAGCTCTCGACTTCTTTCTGTACTTCTTCTGCCCTCGCATCCTTAATGACCAGATATTGCCCATCTCTTTCCGAGCCGCCGCTGATGGCGAAACCTTCCAGGATCGTGCTTTGCGGGCATAGCTCCCGAACGGTTTGAAAACTGCTGCCTACGCCATACCCTCCGTTCGTGTTGAATGGGATGACCGTCTTCCCCTTAAGGTCATATTGGTGCAGGAAACTTTTGACGGGCGGCGGCAGCTGCATTCCCCAGGTCGGAAAGCCCAAGAACACCAAATCGTACTGTTCGATACGGTCGATATTGGTCTTCAGAGGTGGCAAATAGCCGGTTTCATTCTCGCGGACGACTTGTTGAACAGTTGCGTTGTAGTCAGTGGGATAAGGTCTTTCCAATTCGAGCGCGACCATTCTGCCGCCGACCTTTTGGTGAATGATTTCTGCAATCGCCTTTGTGTTATTGGTCCGGGAAAGATAGACGATCAGTATCTTCTTTTCCGCGGGCAGCCGCTGATCACTTGCGGGCAATTGCTGCGCCGCAAAACAAGTAGATAGAAGACAAATCACTGTCAGGATAATCAGCGACAGAACAGTTATGCGTTTCATTGTCCTGAAAACCTCGATCTTGCCGTCTTTCTAGTATCAGTAGTTGCACAACTGCGCGGCCTATTTCTTCGGCGCTGCTTCGATTCCTGAGAGAGCAAGCACCATATCGGGAAGCCGGGCCCCTCGGACCTCGATTGCCGAAACAGCTGCATTCAGTTCGACAAGTTCGGTCGATGGGAATCGAACTTCGGCTGCGCCGGTGTTCTCGAGCATGTGCGCCATCTGAGTCGTTCCTGGAATAGGCACGATCCACAGTTTCTGGGCCATCAGCCATGCCAGCGCGATCTGGCCGGGAGTGGCACTCTTTCGCTCGGCCCAGCGCTTGACCAATTCCACGAGCGCTAGGTTGTGGGGCAGGTTTTCCGGCGAGAAGCGCGACTCCATGCCTCGAATATCGCCGGGAGCGAAGCGGGTATTCGCGTCAATCCAGCCGGTGAGAAACTGTACACCGAGCGGACTCCACGGTACGAAGCCAATACCCAGCTCTTCGCACAGTGGAATGACTTCCTTCTCAGGGCCACGCCACAGCATCGAGTACTCGTTCTGCACAGCGGTTAAAGGCAGAGCGGCATGAGCGCGTCGCAGTGTGTTCAGACCCATCTCGGACAAACCCCAGTGCAGAACCTTGCCTTGCGCCATCAGATCCTTAACTATGCCGGCCACATCCTCGATCGGTACCTGCGGGTCGACGCGGTGCTGGTAGAGGAGATCAATGCGGTCAGTCCGGAGCCGCTTGAGCATCCCATCCACAGCCTTCTTTATGTGGTCAGGCTTGCTGTTGAGCCCCATTTCGAAGCGACCGGTCTCGGGGTCTATGTTCCAGCCGAACTTCGACGTGATTACCACGTTATTGCGGAACGGCGCGATGCTCTCGCCCAGGATGCGCTCGCATTCGAGTGGTCCGTAAGCCTCAGCCGTGTCAAAGAACGTTACGCCGCGGTCATAGGCAGCGCGGATGATGTTGATCATCTCCGGGCGGTATGGCACGGTCGTCTCATACTTGCGACTCATGTTCTGCACGCCGAGTCCCACGCTTGAGACCTCAAGGGAACCGAGCTTTCGCCGCCCACTAAGTTTTGGTGCCGGGCTACCTGTGCCTGAAGGGGTTGCTTGGAGCTGCGAAGCTGCCGTTGGCGCGGAACTCAGAGCCAGTGCCGCGCTGACCATCGCTGTCTTCGTTAGGAAGTCGCGACGCCCGATCGCTGTGCGAGAGGTGATCTTGCTTGCGTTGTCCATACTGCTCTGTTCTCCTTCCGGAACGTTAAGACGCGGCGGCTTGTGAATGCTCCCTTGAGGGTTGCTGCGCCATGAAGTGATTAGTGGCTCTCCCCTGGGGTGATCAGTCGTGTGAAGGAGAGCGAAGCTAATTTCCGCACGCCGTCCTGTTGCACGTAAACTTCGGTGACCATGAACGGGTTCGTCACCTCATGGCCGCCAACCACGGCGAGCAATTTCATCTTGGTCAGGACGATGGCTGTGCTTCCGAAGAACTTCACCGATTGTTCTTCAATATCCGCCTTTTTGTATTGGATCATCCCGCTCTTGATGACTTCGAGTTCCTGCGTCTTGGTCATGGTGGCACCCATGTGGACGAACATGCATTGAGCGTCGAACAGAGCGGCCAAAGCATTCACGTTTTGTTCCGCCATCCAATCCCATTTTTGCTTCGAAAGTTTCAACATCTCTTGTTCCGTAGCCATGATGGAGCCCTTTCCTGATTGAGCAAATGTTGGCGCAGCGAACGCGATCAGACAAACCACGAGACCTACTGTTTTGACAGAGGCAGCGATGCGTTTAAAGCGCGAGAGCATAGAGTTACCTTTCGTGCCCGTCATGCGGGCGCGGTGAGTTGCGAATGAACTAGCGTTCCGACATCTTCAGTACAGCCTCGGGCAGTCGCAAGCCATGAACCTCGATCTTCGAGACCGCCACGTTGATAACGCGGAGGTCTTCAGCCGTGAGCTGGATGGTGTCCGCACCGAGGTTTTCCTCCAGACGGTGCAGCTTCGTCGTGCCAGGAATCGGAACAATCCACGGTTTCTGTGCGAGCAGCCATGCGAGCGCAACTTGCGCCGGAGTCCCGCCTTTGTTGCCGGCGATTTTCTTCAGCAGGTCGACGACGGCCTGGTTCGCGGCGCGTGCTTCAGGAGTGAAGCGCGGTGAGATGTTGCGGAAGTCAGTCGGATCGAAGGCGGTCTTCGTGTCGATCTTGCCCGTCAGGAAGCCTGCACCGAGCGGACTGAAGGGAACGAAGCCGATTCCGAGCTCTTCGCATGTTGCCAGCACGCCATTCGGTTCGACATCTCGCGTCCACAGCGAATACTCGCTCTGAACGGCAGTAACGGGTTGCACACCGTGCGCGCGGTGGATGGTTCGCGCTCCGGCCTCAGAAAGTCCGAAGTGCTTGACCTTGCCCGCGGTAATAAGTTCCTTCACTGTACCCGCAACGTCCTCGATCGGCACCGCAGGGTCAACGCGGTGTTGGTACAGAAGGTCGATGCTGTCGGTCTTCAGCCGTTTCAGCATCGCTTCGACGACTTCTCGGATGTGTTCGGGACGGCTGTTCAGCGCGCCGCTGCGCTGCCCCGTTTTCGGGTCGATGTCAAAGCCGAATTTGGTCGCGATGACCACCTGATCGCGAATCGGCGCGAGCGCTTCGCCAACGAGTCCTTCGTTCGCGAACGGACCATATGCCTCTGCGGTATCGAAGAAGGTCACGCCACTCTCGAAGGCGGTACGAATAATCTTGATGCCGTCTTGACGCGGGACCGGCGGACCATATGCCGACGACAATCCCATGCATCCGTAGCCGAGAGCGGAGACCTCAAGACCGTTTTTTCCGAGGGTTCGCTTCTTCAAGTTGGTTCTCCTCACCTATTCCTTCCGTCCA
This sequence comes from Candidatus Dormiibacterota bacterium, assembly GCA_035632675.1. Lineage (GTDB taxonomy): Bacteria > Acidobacteriota > Terriglobia > Terriglobales > Acidobacteriaceae > Sulfotelmatobacter. Next base: position 12,809 of record DASQGJ010000028.1, on the reverse strand, counting down.
TCCCAACATATGAGCAAACAACCACGGCGAGGTAGCCCGATCCTGCCTACTTATTGCCTATTCCTCTTGTCGCGTGAGAAATCAATGGATTTGCTGGAGAGGGGCGGCTATCTTTAGAAAGGACTGTAGGAATCGCTAACGTGAAAAACACAAGAGAAAACGCTACTGTGAAAGCAAACCCGGCCCACGAGTTGCGCGCAGAGCTCGCTCGCAAGATTGCCTCCTTCATGGGCAAGGAAGAGAAAAGGATAACGGAGGTTCCCGGCCTGAGCCTCCACCGTCGGACTTCCCCTACACCGCCGTGCCGGACAACCTACCATCCGGGCATCATCGTGGTCGCCCAGGGAAGCAAGCAGGCAAATCTCGGCCCGGCAAGCTTTATCTATGACGAGTCCCGTTTCCTGCTGACCGCAGTCGATTTGCCGATCGTGAGCTGGGTCGCCGAGGCAACCGCGGAGGCCCCCTGCCTCGTGCTGTCGCTCAGATTGGATATGTCCATGGTCCGGGAGCTGCTCAGCCGTGAAGAAATTCATGTCGCGGAAGCACCGTCTGACAGTCTTGCTATGTCGATTGGCGAGACCACCCCGGAATTCCTGAATGCATGCTGCCGTTTGCTGGATCTGCTGGGCAGCCCGCAGGACATTCCTTTTCTGAGCGGTCTGATTCAGCGCGAAATCATCTATCGGGTCCTGCGTGGACGCGTGGGAGCCCGCTTGCGCGCAGTAGCAACGCTCGGAGATCAAAGCCACCGGACGGCAAAAGCGGTAGAGTGGATAACCGTGAACTACTCTAAGCCGCTACATGTAGAGGACCTCGCGCAAATTGCTAGTATGGGCGTATCGACGCTGCACCATCATTTCCGGATGCTGACCGCGATGAGCCCGCTTCAGTATCAGAAACAACTCCGGCTTCAGTCAGCGCGGAGCCTGATGCTGAACAACGGTCTTGATGCCGCCAGTGCCGCTTTCGAGGTCGGCTACGAAAGCGCTACGCAATTCAATCGCGAATACAGCCGCTTCTTCGGCCAGCCACCCATGCGGGACATTCGAGCGCTTCTTTCTCCGGATGTTCCGAAACTCGAATTAGTCGCTAGCGTCTGAATGAGGTTATTCACGGCCTTTGTCAATGCCGCAATCCGAACCCGATCGAAGACATTCGGCGGCGTATCGGGCAGTTCTCTCCAAATCTGGGTCCGACTTGGGTCTGGTAAGCCGGGTCGAAGAACTCCTTAAAGGATCAAGAACGGGCTGTCAGTACCGTTGAAATCCAATAAGTTACACGTCGTTGTTGCCCTGTCACGGCAGCACGCCGGGCTGTCACATTCCCGCAAGTCGGAATTCTTCTTGGTTTGACGGATACCGGCACCATGCGATGGGTATCAAATGAACAATGCCCGAGAACCTTCGCTTGGAGCGGGTTTCAGATGCAAGGGATTTGAAAATTCGTTGGCCCTCGGGAAACTTTTCAAAACCGATCGGGTTCTAAGCTCATAACCACTCGTCGCTTCCACGCACACATGGCAGGACGAATTCCTGGTCTCACCGAACTCTTGGGCGGGGGTTGGAGCAGTGTTTCCCAACGTCGAAGTGCGCCACTTACACGCAGTAATTGCCTTGGGCGAAGAGTTGAACTTCACGAAGGCCGCCCTCAGATTGCACCTCACCCAATCTGCGCTCAGCAGACAAATCACTGAGATCGAAAAACAGCTTAGATTTCAACTGTTCACTCGCGATAATCGACGGGTTGTCCGTGTGGAACTGACCGACGCTGGGCGAGTCTTCGTCGAAGAGGCTCGCTCCTCGATCTCGCACATGGAGCGGGCCTTTCATCTCGCTCGTGCCGCCCATGACGGAGCGGACAACGTTTTGACGATTGGGCACTCTTATGAAGCCGATCAAGCCTGGGTCTCGGACCTTCTTGCAGTCCGTCTCCCGCTATACCCCAAGCTCGCCATTCGACTAATCGGCCAGTTCCCAATCGAATTGGTCCGGAGTGTTCTAGCAGGCGAATTAAATCTTGCCCTGGTGACTGCACCGCCCGAGGACTCTCAGATCACGGCTGCACCGTTCGCCCTGACGCCGATCTATGCGGCCCTTCCGGAGGGCCACGCGGCTGCCCAAAAGGACAAACTCGTGCTCAAAGATCTGGCAAAGGATGAATGGATCTTGTTTGCGCGCCGAGTTCACCCGACCATTCATGACGCAATCATGGAGACGGCAAGACGTGAAGGAATCGCTTCCAAACATGCGCACGAGATTATTACGGCTGAACACGCGATTCACTTGGTATCTGAGCACGTTGGCGTTGCTATCCTCACTAAGCCTACGGGCTTTGGTTCCCGGTCTGAAAGTGTGGTGGTAAAGCCTCTTTCCGATGCTTCATTGTCTTTCCAAACATGTGTGGTTATGAGAACCGACGACGATTCGCGATTGGTAAACGAGTTCGCCCGGTCCTTCCTCCGCCGATATGCTGACCAGCGCCGTCCACCAAAGCCAATTGAACAGTCCCTGTCCGCCCGAGTTGTCAGCATGAAGAAGGCAACACGCGCTCAATAAAGTCTCTCTAGCGTTCCCTCATGATCCCGCTTTCCTGAAGGAGGTATCAATCCGCGTCTCCCGACGAAGCAAATCGGCCCCACTGTGCCCGCCCAATTTGGCAGCGCTTTAACCCAGCTATTCCCGTTGGGAATAGCTATCGCCTGAGAATTCATTGGACAATTTAAGCAGGTGGAATCAAGTTGGTTAACATCCGGCTGCGGTAGGGTTTGTGCCATGTCTGACTCCGCTAGAAGACCAATAGAGCCATCTGACGGCTTCCGTCCGGTTTCTGTCGGTTCACCCTTAGGCCCCGTCGATTTGGCGAATGAGAAGCACTATTCGGTTATCGAGATCGCCAAACTCTGGGCGCTCAGTGAGAAGACAGTTCGAAGGATTTTTGAACGGGAACCAGGCGTGATCCGCTGGAGCAGGGAAGAGACGTTGCACAAGCGCGGATATCGTACGTTACGAGTACCAGAAACTGTTCTTCTTCGCGTACATCGTAGGCTCCGCAAAGCAAGCTGACGGTCACGACAGTTGCTGCAAAAGCGCCGCGAGGCTGCTAAGCGTGCTTCTTCACGAGTCGCAGTCCCTGGAGCCGCCAGCTCTTTTCCACGGACGAAACTAATTGCTCCTGGCGGGCCTTGACGAAAGGAGCATAGTGCCGCTCCGTGGTCTTCACACTAGCGTGTCCCAGCAGAATGGACACTTGGTCAATGGGAACGCCTGCCAACAGCAGTTCTACGGCAAAGGTGTCCCGGAGCATGTGGGGGTGCGCTCTTTTTTCGAGTTTTGCCCACTTGAAGAGGCGCTGCAAACTGGCGTGCCAGCAATTGCTGGCGCGATAATGCAGCCCATTTCCAGTCCAGAAGAAGTACCGCGAGTTGCTGTTCAGCAGCGTGCACAAAAGCTCGACTACATGAGGTGGCAGGGGTACGTATACTGGCAGCCCGGTTTTCTGCTGGTACAGAAATAGGCGATTTTCCGTCAGACGCGCCCGCTCAAGTGTTACTGCATCATTCAGGCGCAGTCCGCTGTAGCGCATGAGAAGCAAGAGAGCCCGTACCCGGACCCGGTGTCCGGGGTTCGTGCTCCAATGAGACGAATCGTGAGTTACGTTCACCAACTTCTGAAACTCTTCTTGCGAAAAATAATCAGTGGGCACCGGTCTGACCTTGATTGGGCCCAATTCTTCGACAGGGTTCTGTTTCAGCCAGCGCTTACGCACGCAGTAGGAGAAAAACGAATGCCAGCGTTCCTGGCGTTTCTGGGCGGTGATAGGTGCCACCTTCCAGGATCGACTGAGCAGGCCAAGTTCGTCGTCCGTGAATTCGTCAATGTAGGTCAAGCCTCGACCGTGCGCAAAGCTGACCAGCTCACGCTGCATCAACGAAAATTTGTAGAGCCAGCTATGCGATAGCCGCTGTCCCTGCTTCCTTGCGATGAATGCATCGAGCGCGTCCTCTACGGTCACGCGCGCCGGCGAGGGGTCGGCCGCCTCCGCGTCCATTAGCCGCGCCTTCTTTTCCGCCTTCTCCCAGGCGCGAGTGCGGGCGCTGACGCGCACAAAGGCGCCTGTCGTTTCGACAGTGCCCATGATCCATTTCGGGCAGTGGCAACGTCTGTAATAGGGATCTGACTGCGCGCAAGGAGGGTAGTGACGAGTGTAGACGCTCAACATAAATGCCTCCGGGAGAAGGTGAGCCCGCCGGAAGCATTGTACGATAATTGTACGAAACTAGGTAGCTGCCTGTAACCTATTCAATCTACGGTCTTAAAATTGGTGCGGAAGGGGGGATTTGAACCCCCACGCCTTTCGGCGCCACCCCCTCAAGATGGTGTGTCTGCCAGTTCCACCACTTCCGCACAGATATGCAGCGCAACTGCCAAGAGAGCAACTTATTATAGCAAAGTGGGATAGAAGGCTCATTGTTGATTGATGATTGTTGATTGAGGATTGAACCCCAACGCGTTCAGTTCGGAGGCGTTTAGTCAACAATCAACAATCAAGAAATCAACAATGATTTTTCTTGACCCTGACGCAACGTCAGACCGTAAAACCTCGACTAGGGACATTGTGAACCGCACCTATCAGCCTCACGAATTTGCCAAGCGGGCCGGAGTCACGATCCGCGCGCTGCATCACTACGACCGCCTTGGGTTGCTCAAGCCCAGCGGACGTACGGCGGCGGGCTATCGCCTATATTCGGATCGGGACCTGGTGCGTCTGGAACAGATCGTGGCGCTGAAGTTCATCGGGTTCCCTTTGTCCCAGATCCGGGAACTACTCAATCGGAAGGATCTGGATGTGCTGGCCGCTCTTCGCCAGCAGCGCCAGATCATCGGGGAGAAGCGAGAGCATCTTGACCGGGCGATCCGAGCCATCGAACGCGCTGAGCAGGCCGTTTCCTCAGGCGAGCAAGCCGATTGGGAACCGTTCCGGAAAATCATCGAGGTGATTCAAATGCAAACCCGAAAAGACTGGATGAAGAAGTACTACACCGAAGAACAACTCACCGACCTGCGCCAGCGCTGGTCGCCGGAAGTGCAGGCTGAGTCCGAGCGTGCGTGGAACGAGCTCGCGCGTGACGTCGAGGCCGCGATAGCGCGCGGAGAAGCTCCCGAGAGCCAAGCAGGGCGAGAGCTGGCCGAGCGCCGTCAGAAGTTGCTCAACCTGTTCACCGGTGGGGACGCCGGCATCGCTGAAAATCTGCAGAAGCTCTACGCCGACAAGGCCAATTGGCCGGCAACTTTCAAGAAGCCCTACAGTGACGAGGTAGGGAATTTTCTCTGCGAAGCGGCGAAGGGACTGGTGAAAGCGTAGCGTGAGCATTTCTCTGCGCTCTCGGCGGCATTTCTCTGCGACCTCTGCGGTTAAAGATCTTAAACCGCAGAGTCCGCGGAGGATTCGCGAAGGTCGCCGAGAATGCTCCAACCGTTGCAGTGTCCGAATTTAGATTTTCTTCGCGCACTTTGCGGACGTTCTTTGCGCACTTTGCGGTTATCGCTTTTGATTTCCCACGCAAATGTTAAAGACTTGAACCGCAAAATTACGCAAGCGAAAACGCTCTAAGTTCGCAAAGAAAACCAAACTCAGACATCACCAAACCGTTTTATTTCTTGACAGCAATTCCGGGTGACCCTATTGTAATGAGTCCCGGCATTCGTGCCGGAACAAGCCGTATCTCATGCAGAGTGGCTGAGGGTAACGGGCCCGCAGAAGCCACGACAACCGGATCAGGAAACAGCCTGATCATCTGGTGCCAATTCCCGCCCGGTTCGCGGGGGACATGAGATCGCGGTGAGCATGCGCCTCATCCCCAAAATCCCGGATGAGGCCTTCGTGTTTTTAGGGGCGCGCAGAGCCGAGCGCGGCCCAGTTGGAGTTGGCATGAATTCGCGTATTTATTTCGATCATTCCGCCACGACACCACTCGATCCGCGAGTGCTCGAGGCGATGGGACCATATCTCGGCGGCGCTTACGGCAATCCGTCAAGCCTGCATCACGAGGGACGAGCCGCCCGGCAGGCCGTCAACGAGGCACGTGCGCAGGTCGCTGAGTTAATCGGCGCTGAGCCGGACGAGATCATCTTCACCGCCAGCGGCACCGAGGCCGACAACCTCGCACTCATTGGCGCGGTGCGCGCCAGCGGCAAGCCCGGACATGTGGTGACGAGCACGATCGAGCACGCCGCGATTCTTGAGACCTGCAAGTTTCTCGCGAGCGGTGGCACGAAGATCACGCACTTGCCGGTCGATGCCGATGGCCTGGTTCGTCCCGAAGGTTTGCTGCGCGCGCTGCAGTCCAACGTCACCGTCGTCTCCCTGATGGCCGCGAACAACGTCGTAGGCACGCTGCAGCCGATTGAAGAAGTGGCTCACCTCACGAAGCTGCACGGAGTTTTATTTCACACCGACGCCGTGCAAGCGGGAGGCAAGATTCCGCTCGACGTCAACCGCCTGCAAGTCGACCTGCTCTCGCTGTCCGCGCACAAGCTCCATGGCCCGAAAGGTATTGGCGCGTTATACGTGCGGAAGGGAACTGGACTCGCGCCGATCATCTTCGGCGGGGGACAGGAACGCGGCCTTCGCTCAGCAACCGAAAACGTCGCAGGCATTGTCGGATTCGGCGCGGCGGCAGATATCGCTAGAAGGGAATTGGGCAACGAGGCCATCCGCCTCACGCAATTCCGCGAGCACATTGCCGCAGAACTCCGCCGCATCTTTCCCAGCTCGTATCTGTTTGGGCATTCGACGCAACGTCTGCCCGGCCACCTCAGCTTCGGATTTCGCGGGCACGAAAAGGAGTTCGGCAAGTTGCTGGCCGCGCTCGATCTCGCCGGAGTCGCGGTATCGGCAGGCAGCGCCTGCAGCGCCCATCATTCCGGAGAACCTTCCGCCGTGCTGCTCGCCATGGGCTACGACGCCGAACGCGCCCGCGGACTGATTCGCGTGAGTCTGGGACGCTTCAACACGCAACCGGAAGTCGACCGCTTTCTGGAGTTATTATCGAGCGCAGTTTCCTCGCTGACTCCGGCGCGAGCGAGTTTACGGCAGACTGCGATGCCCGCCGAGGTAGTCGTCACCTGAGTTGGCGCGAGCGCTTCTCTATGAGTGAGGGTACAGAGGATCGAGTTGTCCGCTTCTACGGCGATGCCGACGAGGCCTCGCGCCTTCAGAGCGGCTGGTTTCAGCTGGAGCGTGCGCGCACCCAGGAACTTCTCCTTCGCCATTTGCCGCCGGCTCCGGCCGTGATCATCGACGTCGGCGGAGGCTCCGGCGTGTATGCCCTCTGGCTCGCCGCGCGCGGATATCAAGTCCATCTGATCGATCCCGTCCTGAAGCACGTTGAACAAGCCCGCCGAGCGTCTGCGGAGCAACCGGAACATCCCCTCACCTCGGCCGAAGTCGGCGACGCTCGCCACCTCGCCCACGCTGACGGCACCGCGGACGCGGCCCTGTTGCTTGGCCCGCTCTATCATCTGGTTGAGAAGGAAGACCGGCTCGCCTGCCTGCGCGAAGCTCACCGCGTTCTGCGTCCCGGAGGCCTTTTGTGCGGAGCCGGCATCAGCCACTTCGCATCTCTGTTGGATTCTCTCACCCACGGATTTTTCGACGATCCCGCCTTTGCCCCTATCCTCGAGCGTGACCTGGAAGATGGCCAGCATCGCAATCCCACCGCGAACCCGGTGTATTTCACCGATGCTTTCTTCCACCGCCCCGGCGAATTGTCACGCGAATTCCTGGCCGCGGGATTTCAAGTCTTAGAGGCTTTGCCCATCGAAGGCCCGGGCTGGCTGGCTCGCGATTTCGATCGCCTGTGGAGCGATCCACTGCAGCGCGAACGCCTGCTCGCCACCGTGCGAAAGATGGAGCGAGAACCGTCCGTCTTGGGAGCCAGTGCGCACATCATGGCAATTGGCCGAAAGTAAGCTGGCAACATCCGGGTGCCCCATTTCTCGCGCGTAGTCTGCGCGAGAAGTGGGGATTTCACCTCACACCCGGAATGCGACCTTGAAACTACTTGCGCAGCGCGGACTTCCCATGCAGATGCGCCGCCCAGATACCCTGGTTGAAGCTCGCATCCGCCCAGAGTCCCACAATGGTCGATCCATCGGCGGAGATTGCCAGCACGTTGGTCAGCGTCAGACCACTGGGAATGACCGCGCCGTTGCGCGTGAGGGCCGCCTGTAGCGGGCGTATGCCCGTCTTTGGCGTCCAGACAAACGGTGAGCTCGTCCAGAAGAATGGATTGATGCTCGCCCCAATCACGATCCCGTTGTCGGATACGCCAATGGCCACGCTCTGATCGGTAGTATTGCCACTCAGTACGCCCAGATCGACCAGCCCTCCGGCGTTGGTGTAATAAAATCCGCGGCCATTTCCCGTGCTGTCGGCCGCCTGCCCGACGATTTGCGATCCGTCAGAGCTCACGCCGATGGCCTCTCCCGCGATGTCCCCCAAGAACAGGTCGGTGCTCCCCGAAATCCAGCGCACGGGGCGGCGGAAGCCCTGCACCGGATCTTCGTAAAAGCCCACGATAGTCGATCCGTCGGGCGAGATGGTCGTGGCGCGGCTGCTGGCATTGGCCGGATGTCCCAGCCCGACGATTCCTCCTGCTTGGGTCCACTCAAACCCTTCCGCGCCCGGGCAGTACCACGACAGTCCGACGACGATCGATCCATCGCGATTCGTGCTCCACGCGTCACCCCAATTCCCGTCAATCAGGCAGCCTTCCGCCGGATGGCCAAGGTCTACCCAGCCGCTGGCTTGCTGCCACATCGCGGGATTCGTATTGCCGTCTAACCCCACGCGTCCAGTCACGATCGTGTTGCCGTCGGCGGAGATGCCGATGGAAGAGTTGAAAGTATCGCCCAGGCCCAGATCGACGAACCCGCCGGCAGAGGTCCAGCGGAAGATCTCCCCGCCAAGATTCATGGCCATCACCTTGCCGTTGCTGGAGAGCGCGAAATTCGACCACGTCTTTAGAGGAGTTTTGAATTGTTGGAAGGCGACCTGGCCCAGAGCGGACGAGGAAAAATATGAGAGCGCACACAACACCACCACAAAACATTTCTTCACGATTGAGAGTTCCCCCAGGGATGCCCGGCGGCAAGCTCGGGCTTATTTAGCGACCGGCGGGAATTCGCAAACCGGCAGTTCGTTGGCTGCCGACGGAACCCGCGTTGCCCCAAACCGGTCAGGAAGGCCGGGATCACGTTACTTGATTACGTAAACAGTGTCAACGTAGAAATGGCTTGCCAGTCAGGCCTTTTGAGACTGCTGTCGCGGGACAATCCAATCCCCCGGGAGCGGCCTTCCGTTCCGTCGCGGCGGCCGGGCTCAAGCCTACGCCGCAACCGACGGTGACGAGTGATAGGCGAAGTCGGCCACCACCGGCCTCACCAACCGCACCATGTCTTCCCAGTTCATGCGCACCAGTTCGCGGTGCGTGCCGGCGCTGAACGTGATCTCTTCGTTCTCGGCGAGGCTGCGGTCGGCATACACGGGCATGTCGTAGAGATTACCGAAGGGCGGCATCGCGCCGGTTTCGCAGTCCTGGAAGGCCTTCTGGAACTCGCGTTCCGAAGCCAGTTCGACGATCTGAGCGCCGGTCAAGGTTCTTAGCCGATCCAGGTCCACATGATAGGACGCGGGTACGACCGCCATCGCCAGCACACCATCAATCTTGACGATCACGGTCTTGGCCAGCTTTTTACCCGATACATGCGTGAGAGCGGCCACACCCTGAGCGGTGTACGCCAGGGAGTGAGAAATCACAAGATATTTGATTTTGTGGGAATCAAGAAAATCTCGAAGCTTGGAGAGATGCATACGACCTCCTCGTGGGACCTGATGTTGAGGGGCCGGTTACCCGGTCTGCTATGCGGCAGAAAGTATACGTCCGGCACACAGAATCTGCTGTGCGCCGGATCACTTGAGTTAACGGCCGAGACGTTGCAATCAACGCCTCTACCAAAGGTCAATACTTCACAATCGCCGTGAATGACTTGGGGTCAAGCGACGCCCCGCCCACCAGCGCGCCGTCGATTTCCTCCTGCGCCATGAGTGAAGAGACGTTGTCCGGCTTGACCGATCCGCCATAAAGAATGCGCAATTGCGCGGCAAATGCTTCCCCAAAGATCTCGGTGGCCTCCCGGCGGATCACCGCATGGGCCTCGGCGGCGAGTTCCGGAGTCGCCGTCTTGCCGGTGCCGATTGCCCACACTGGTTCGTAGGCGACGACCAGCTTGGCCGCCTTCTTCGCCGAAATGGCATGAAAAGCCCGTACGCACTGGCGGCGCAGCACGTCGTCGGTCATCCCCGCCTCGCGTTCTTCGAGAACCTCGCCCACGCAGCAGATTGCCGCCAGGCCTGATTCCAGGGCTGCCTTCAGTCGCAGATTCACCGTGTCGTCAGTCTCGCCGAAATACTGCCGCCGCTCCGAGTGCCCCACGATCACATGCGTGACCCCCAGGCATAGAAGCATCGGCGCGGAAATCTCGCCCGTGTACGCTCCGTCCGCTTTCCAGTGAACGTTCTGCACGCCAATGGCGACGTTCGACCCGCGTGCCGCCTCGATGGCTGTTGCCACACTCGTGTACGACGGGCAGACCACGATCTCATCGCGGTCATGGCCCGCGACGAGGGGTAGAAATTCGCGGAAGAACGCCCGCGTTTCCTCAGGATCCTTGTACATCTTCCAGTTGGCAGCCATTACTTTTTTTCTCATCAGTTCGCCTTTTCGATTTGGAATGAATTCGTCTTCTGAAGCTTCTTCGCTGCCCTCTCGAACGCGTCCAGATCGTCCGAATCAAACAGAATGAAGCGGCACTTCTTTACCGATTTTGTGGAGCGCAAGGCATCGACGGCAGTAGAAATTGCGACCTGGGCGGCCGCGCTGACCGGATATCCGAATGCACCCGTTGAGATCGCAGGAAAAGAAAGGGAAGTGAGTGCATGCTCATCGGCAAGACGAATCGATTCCCGATGGCAACTGGCCAGTGTGTCAGCCTCGGCCTGGTCGCCACCGCGAAAAACCGGGCCCACCGTGTGAATCACATGCCTTGCGGCGAGGTTTCCGCCGGTGGTGATGACCGCTTGCCCAGCAGAAAGCCTGCCAATTTTGCTGACGACCTGCCGGCACTCGGCAAGGATCGCGGGACCGCCAGCGCGGTGGATCGCGCCATCCACGCCACCACCACCGAGCAGAGAGGAATTCGCCGCGTTCACGATCGCTTCGGTCGTCTCCTTGGTGATGTCGGCCGGTCCCTCGATTTCGATGATCTTCTGATCGTCCAGCAGAAGTCGCATAAAAGTGGTGCCGTAAGGTTTGAAAGGGCGCGGCTTAAAGCCGCGCCGCACAAGTTCCGAAAAGCTTCAGCCCCTGCTTTCCTCAGGGCCAAAGCCCAACGGTTGTCTGACTATCGACGGCGCGGGTATAAGCCGCACCCTTTCAATCATTTCCTACTTCTTGTTGGTCAGCGCTTCGACGCCCGGCAGTTTCTGGCCTTCCAAAAACTCCAGCGACGCGCCGCCGCCGGTCGAGATGTGCGTGATCTTGTCGGCAACGTTCGCCGCTTTTACGGCTGCCACCGAGTCGCCGCCGCCCACGATCGAAATCGCGCCGCCATTGTCCGCCACCGCATGAGCCACCTTGAATGTGCCCTTGGAGAATCCCGGTACTTCAAAGACGCCCATGGGGCCGTTCCACACGATCGTGCGCGCGTCCGAAATTGCATCCGAGAACAGTTCAATGGTCTTCGGACCGATGTCGAGCGCCATCTTGTCGGCCGGAATCGCCTGACCTTCGCCGATCTGCTGGACCACTGCATTCGGCTCGGGCTTGATCGCCACGACGTGATCGACCGGCAAGAGCAACTTCACGTTACGCTTCTTCGCCTCGGCTAACAGGCTCTTGGCCAGATCGACCTTGTCAGCTTCGAGCAGCGACTTGCCGATCTCCTGTCCCTGGGCTTTCAGGAACGTGTAAGCCATGCCACCGCCGATGATCAGCACGTTGACCTTGGTCAGCAGGTTCTGAATCACGCCAATTTTGTCGCTGACCTTGGCCCCACCCAGAATCGCCACGAAGGGCTCTTCGGGATCCGCCAGGGCCTTGCCCAGATACTTGAGCTCTTTCTCCATGAGCAGTCCGGCGGCACACTGCTTCATGAACTTGGTGATGCCCTCGGTCGACGCGTGGGCGCGGTGCGCCGAACCGAACGCATCGTTCACGTAATACTCGGCGAGGTTCGCAAGCTGCCGCGCGAATTTCGGGTCGTTGGCTTCCTCTTCGGCATGAAAGCGCAGGTTCTCCAGCAGCAGCGTCTGTCCCATCTCAAGCTGGCCGGCAACTTCTTCGGCTTCGGGCCCGACACAGTCCGGACAGAAGCCCACGTTTTCGCCCCGGGCTAGTTCCTTGTCGAGCAGCATGCGCAGCCGCTCGGCCACCGGCTTCAGGCTCATCTTCGGGTTCGGTTTGCCTTTCGGACGTCCGAGGTGCGAGGCCAGAATCAGCCGCGCCCCATGCCGCAGCGCATATTCGATGGTGGGCAGGGTTTCGCGGATACGGGTATCGTCCATGACGCGCCCGTCTTCGAGCGGCACATTGAAATCGACGCGCATGAACACACGATTGCCATTGAGCGGAAGATCACGAATGGAAAGCTTGGACATGGCTGGAGTCCTCTTGCAGGCTTGTGTGGCGCGGGCACTTCCTGCCCGCGCTGTCGATCCGGATGCTGCATGCAGCGCGGGCAGGAGTGCCC
>DASQGJ010000027.1:0-59299 GCA_035632675.1 Candidatus Dormiibacterota bacterium | reverse complement strand
CGCGGAAAGATACGTTTCCCGGGGATTCGATCAAGACGATGGTAGACGACTTTCACAAGCAGGGATTTTTGGCGCAGCTGTGGTGGCTGCCGCTGGGCGTGGAAGATGGGCAGGGAAGATGGGAGTCGCACAAGTATGTGGTCGCCAAGATTGTGAAAGAGCATCCCGAATGGTTGGTCCTCGACAAGAGCGGCAGACACGCGCGGATGACTCGCAATCTTGCGACGCTGTGTCCAGCGGTGCCTGAGGTGCAGACCTATTTCAAGCACCTTACGGAAAAATTCATTCGAGATTGGGGATTCGATGGTTCGAAGCTGGACAACATTTACAGCGTGCCGGCTTGCTATAACCCGGCGCATCATCACAAGTCGCCGCAGGATTCGGTGAACGCGATGGCGGATGTGTACAAGGTCATCTTTGAAACGACGCGCGCGATCAAGCCGGAGAGCGTGACGCAGGCGTGTCCGTGCGGAACTCCGCCGTCGCTGGCGTGGCTGCCGTTTATCGATCAGGCCGTAACGGCCGATCCGGTGGGAGCGGTCCAGGTGCGGCGGCGAATCAAAATGTATAAAGCGCTGCTGGGTCCGCAGTCGGCGGTGTATGGAGATCATGTCGAGCTATCGTCGATGTCGCGCGTGGGCGCAAATGGATGGAGTGAGCACGGCGCGGACTTCGCATCAACTCTGGGCACCGGCGGTGTGCCGGGAACGAAGTTTGTGTGGCCGGATCCGGGGCCGAAGTACAAGCCGGTGGCGCTGACCAGTGAGAAGGAAGAGCACTGGAAGAAGTGGATCGGACTGTACAACGAGAAGATGCTATCAAAGGGAGAGTTCCGCGATCTCTACGTGTATGGGTATGACTCGCCCGAGGCGTACGCCATCGAGAAGGACGGGAAGATGTATTACGCGTTCTTTGCCCCCGCGGAGAATGCCGCGTTCAAAGGGGAAGTTGAGCTGCGCGGGCTGAAGCCTGGAGCTTATCACGTACTCGACTACGCCGATGGAAAGGATCTTGGGGCGGTGCAGGCTGAAGCAGGGAAGGTTCCCAGGCTGAAGACGGAGTTCAAAGAACATTTGCTGCTCGAAGTGAGTTCGAAATAGAGACCGACAACGTCTGCGAATTCCGCCGGGCTTCGCCCTGGCGCGACAGCCGAGGCGGCTGTCGCTACGTGGTCTGCGGATGCTCGCGCAGGAAGTTTTCGCGATGGGCCGCGTCGCGGAATGCTTCGGTGCCGCCGGGGCGGGTGGTGGAGAGGGCTCCTGCGCGGTTTCCGCTCGCCAGACATTTCTCCAGGCTAGAGCCGCGCACGTATTCATGCAGGAATCCGGCGTCGAAGCTGTCGCCTGCGCCTACTGTGTCTACCGGAACTATTTCTTGCGAAGGAATGACGAGACGTTCCGTGCCGCGTTGTGCCATCGCTCCTTTGCGGCCGAGTTTTACCACCAACAGTGGCACGAGCCCAGAAAGCCTGCGGATAGCGACTTCCAAGTCCTCAGTGCCGGTGGCTTTGCACGCTTCGCGTTCGTTGGGCAGGAAGACATCGACGTGTCGCAGGAGTTCTCGAAGGCCGCCTTCCCAGCGATCGTCGGGATCATCGTTAGTATCGAGAGAAATTGTGAGTCCCTTCGCTTTTAGCCGCTGAAACAACTCACTCACGCGCGGGCGCAGGGCGCGCTGCAGATAGTAGGACGAAAAATGGAAGTGGCGCGCATCGGCGAGGTAGTCGAGATCGAGATCGTCCCACGTGAGTTCTGAAATCGTTCCCGCGTAAGTCAAAATGTTGCGCCAGGCTTCGTGGTGAAGAATTACGGTGAGTCCGGTCGTGGTGGCGCCGGGCACGCAGCGCACATTGGATGTGTCGACGCCGCCTTGTTGCAGGCGTTCGAGTGCGATCTGACCCAGCGGGTCGCCGCCGATGCGCGACTGAAATCCGACACGGCTGCCGAGCGCGGCAAGATTATGTGCGACGATGGCGGACGACGAGCCCAGCGTCAGCATCATGCGGTCGGCGAGCAGTTCGCGCTCCGGGGGGAGTTGCTCAGGGAGTCCGTAGAGGATGAGGTCGAGGTTGAGTTCTCCGGCGATGGTGACGTCGAAACGGGGCATAGGAAAGTCAGATTTATGATTTCAAATTTCAGATTGAAACAAAGATGCTGCACGAGATTACGAATCCGCAATCTGAAATCAAATCTGCAAGCGCGCTACACCAGCGTGACTTCGATTCCAGCCTGTTTCAGGACTCGCAGATCGGACTTCGGAGCTGCCCGGTCCGTGATGACTTCCTTCAGCGCGGATGTCGGCGAGATCAACGAAAGGCTGCGGCGTCCGAACTTGCTGGAGTCACACACGGCTACGGTTTTCTTCGCCACCTCGACCATCACGCGGTTCACTTTCGCTTCCAGCAGATTCGGTGTGCTTAGCCCAAAGTGAACATCGAATCCGTCGACACCCAGAAATAAGATGTCGGCGCTTAACCGGCGCAAGGTTTCTTCGGCGATCGGACCGACCAGCGAAAAGGAATTCTTGCGCAGCGTTCCCCCGGTGAGGATGACCTCCACCGCAGTTCCGGCAAGTTCGGCTGCGATGTTCACTGCATTCGTGATGATCGTCAAGTTCTGGAAGTTACGCAGGCTGCGCGCGATCGCGGTCGTGGTCGTGCCCGAGTCCAGAATGAGCACCTGGCCTTCTTTCACCTTCTCAACGGCGCTGTCGGCGATGCGCAGCTTCTCATGATGGTGCAGCTTTTCCTTTTCGCGCAGCGTCGGATCCTCGAGTGCGCCTTCGCGCGAAGGCAGTGCGCCTCCGTGGGTGCGATGGACCAAGCCGTGCGCGTGCAGAATCTCCAGATCTTTGCGGATCGTGACCTGTGAAGTTTCAAACTGGCGGGAGAGTTCGGTGACCAGGACTCGTCCCTGATGGTTCAACAAATCGAGGATGGCCCGTCGACGTTCTTCGTTGAGCAAGTGGTTTAGCCTTGAGCAAATTGCGCGGCGTGTACTTACGTTTCGCGGCGCGCATTTCTTTTTATAGCGTTTCGTTTCGTTTGTCCAGAGGAAAGAGGTGTGCCGCAAACGCTCGTTCGAGGCGTTATCTTTCCCTAACGCATGCCCGAGCGCGGCCCCAGTTGGCCGATCCAGAGCAGGGTCTAAACCTCTACTTTGTATATAGTTCGGAACCATCCAGGCTGATAACCAACTCAATACCTTCCCCCAAAGTCCGATTGCCTATGGGGGGTGGACTTGCCGTAATCTCAAGTTGGGACGAAAGCAGGCGGGTTTCGAAGAGTGGCGTTTTTTACGAAATCCGAAACATGGGGTGCAGCGCTTGGCGAATGTATCGCGAGAAGAAATGTTGATCCGTTCCGAGTCGGTGGTGGCCCGCGTCGTCGCTGGCGAGACGTTGATCGTTCCGGTGCGCGCCAAGGTGGGCGACCTGGCGTCGATCTACAGCTTCAACGGAACCGGAACGCTGATCTGGAAATTGCTCGAGTCGCCGAAGACAGTAAGCGAACTGGCGGCGGCGGTCGCGCAGGAGTATGAGGTTGATCCGTCGCAAGCCGAGCGCGACGTAACGAGTTTTGTGGGTGAGATGAAGGCTGTTGGTCTGGTCGAGGTCCCGGCATCTGTGGCGATGGCGGGCGACTGACACCAGTGGGGCGGGAAGGACTGTGAGCAGCGGGCGCGGACGAATGGAAAGACCGCGTCCGCTGCTTTCAGACTGGAGGGGGATTTGGAGCAACTAAGTTACGGCGCGTTCAGTGCGGATCTGCATCAGCGCCAGGCTGGGGAGCGTGTGCCGCTGCAGGTTTCGATTGAAGTTACGCGGCGCTGTCCGCTGGAGTGTCTCCACTGCTACAACAACCTGCCCATGGGTGACGTGGACGCCAAGCGGCGGGAGATGACCAAGGAAGAGCACTTCCGTGTGCTCGACGAACTGGTCGAGATGGGCTGCTTCTGGCTGCTCTACACCGGCGGCGAAATCTTCGCCCGCAAAGACTTCCTCGAAATCTACACCTACGCCAAGAAAAAAGGATTCCTGATCACGCTGTTTACCAACGGCACGATCATCAACGAGCAGATCGCGGACTACCTGACGGAGTGGCCACCCTTCGCGATCGAGATCACGCTCTACGGCCGCACGCGCGAGACATATGAGGCGCTGACGGCGATTCCGGGTTCGTATGACCGGTGCCTGCGGGGGATCAGGCTGCTGAAGCAGCGAGGGCTGCCGCTGAAGTTGAAGACGGTACCTACAAGCATTAATAAACATGAAGTTGGTGCGATGCGGGAATTCGCAGAGCAAGAGTTGGGTGTCGAATTCAAGATGGATGGGCAAATCAATCCGCGCATTGATTGCTCGCAGAGCCCACTAGCGGTTCGCCTGGCTCCTGAGGATTTGGTGGCGCTCGACCTCGCTGCCCCCAAAGGGGTCAGTGAGTACCGAAGGCTGGCACAGCGAGACTTGGAGCACCCTCCCAACCTCGCGCAAATCGACACCGTGTATTACTGCGGTGGCGGCATGAACGGATTTGCAATTAACGCCTACGGTGAAATCGGTATTTGCGTGATCTCGCAGCAGGAGACTTTCACGGTACGGACCGCTGGTGTGAGGCGCGTTTGGGAAGAGTCTCTGCTGGAATTGCGCACCCGGAAGCGCACACGTGTGACCAAGTGCATACAGTGCCGTATTCAGTCCCTGTGTGGGATGTGCCCAGCAAACGGTGAGATGGAGAACGGAGACCGGGAGAGTCCGGTGGAGTTTCTCTGTCACGTTGCCCACTTGCGAGCGGTGGCTGTCGGAGTTGAGATTCCCGCACATGGAGAGTGTGAGTTCTGCGAGGGCGGGAGAGAGCATGAGGCGCTGCTGGAGTCAGCACGCCGGATCGCTAGCAAAGAAATTGACGTCGACAGTTGGGCGGGTTCGCACCAAGTCTTGCCAATTCTGAACAATTCAAGTATTGCGGCAGTAGGTTGCGGTGGATGCAGCGGCAACTAATGGGACGACGGCGGAGGCTGAATGAGTCATGAAATAACAGAAGCCAACGGCAAGAAGCCCTATGAGTCGCCACAACTCGTCGCGGTGAGTTTGCGCCCCGAGGAAGCTGTTCTGGGGCATTGCAAGATTTCCGGTGGAAGTGGCCCCTCCGGAACTGCGGGACCATGTGACATTCTTCTGGCGGGCTGTCGCAGCATCGGGTCGTGAGACTCGTTTGTCGAGTGAAAGACTTGGTCAGGACATGAAGGGTGAACTTCCGCGTCTCCCGAAGGCGGTTGAGGAACTGAGCGCTGGCCATTGTAGCCAGTTCAGTGTGGGAGGCGTGTCGGTGCAAGTTGCCAGTGGCGATCGTGCGGCAGTCGCTTTGGTACCTTCTTTGATGCCGTTTTGCATTCAATCTGAACTCTTCGACATTGGTGTGCGAGCGCGTTGGGTCAACGTGTTAGATCCGGCCTCTGGGATGCAGTTGTTTGATTCTGGGTCAGTCTGGCAGTTGTTTGAAAGTGACGCGGGTTTTCAGTTTGATTTCAGGGTGCCGATGTTCGGCGATCTGCCCTACAAGAGACTGCTTGTAGATGGCGGCTTTTCCAGCGCAAGCCTAGAGCTGAATGAAGAGGCATTCACAGCATTTCCCTCTTTAGCTCCATTGGACTATCCCCTAGACGAGCTCCTCATCATGCACCGCCTCACGCAGGAGAAGGCGATTGAACTGCATGGGGCCGGGATTGTCCGCGCGGATGGAATTGGCAATTTGTTTGTAGGTCATTCGGGGGCGGGGAAGAGTACGACTACGCGGTTGTGGACTGAGCGCGAGGATGTGGAAGTTCTGAGTGATGACCGGATTATTGTGCGGCGGGATGAGGTTGCCGTGGAAACTCCTCGCTACGCCGTCGGTGCCGCCAGCGAACACGAGGTCCTTCGACTCCGAGATTGCTCCGCTTCGCGGACCAATCTCTGCGCTCAGGATGACAAGACAAAAGGCGCTCAGGATGACAAGACGAAGATCGCTCAGGATAACCAAGCTCTGGCTGGGCGCTCCGCTGCGCATCTCAATAAGAAATTCAAGATGCGGATGTACGGCACGCCTTGGCATGGCGAGGCCATGTATGCGTCGCCCAACAGCGCGCCGCTGGCTCGCATCTTCGTGCTTGAGCATGGGCACGGAAATGTCATTACACGGTTGACTCCCAGCCAGGCCGTGGCAGAGCTGTTTGCGCGGAGTTTTGTGCCGTTTCACCGGCATGAATATGTCGATTCGGCGCTGGAGTTCCTGCAGGAACTCGTGGATGCGGTCCCGGTGTATCGCTACGCATTCGAGCCCGACCAGCGTGCGGTAGATACGATCATCCACTTCCATGATTGACGGCGGAGCCGACTCGAAAGTCTTTGCTGATTCGAAGCTCTTTGAGGAAGTCGTCCGTCCGCTGTTGGAGCAGGGCATGAGCGTGCGTTTTCAGGCGCGCGGCGCCAGCATGTCTCCGGCGATACGTGACGGAGAGGTGGTCGAGGTTACTCCCGTAATCGTGGCGAAATTACGAAAGGACGATATCGTCTTAGCAAAATCTAATTGCGGCTTCCGGCTTCATCGGATTGTCCGGGCAGACTCCGCGAGCGACGTATTCATTACGCGCGGCGACTGCGGCCAGGAAAACGATCCGGCGTTGAGGGCGGACCAGATTCTCGGCCTCGCTCGGGCCAAGGAAGTGCGGGTAGGACGGAATATCGTGCAGGCTAGGTTCAGAGGCGTGGGTGGGTGGATGCTGCGCTCGGCGGCGCGGGCGCAGTCTGTCTCCAGCAAGTTGTTCCGGAAAGCGGCCACCACAGCCTCTCTCCTGGCTATTTTAGGACTGCTCTTCTTGGCCGCATCGCTGTCCGCACAGGTCGCGGTCGACGCGACCACGTCGGCAAACAACGAATTCACCGGCACGGGAACCTTCGCCCTCAACTTCACGCATACTACGACGGCCACTGCGAACCGCCTTCTGGTTGTCGGCGTGTCGATGAACATTACGAACTCGACGACCACGGGCGTCGTAGGCGTCACCTACAACGGTACCGCATTGAATTTCATTGGCGCCCACAATGACGCTGGGGCGACCCGTCGTGTGGAAATGTGGTACCTGCTGAATCCCGCATCTGGCGCGAACCGGCCCATTGTGGTTTCAGTGCAGGTTCCAACCGCCGGAGCCACAGTTGGTGTGGTTGCGGGCGCCACCACCTTTACCGATGTCGACCAGACCGTCCCGCTGGGAACGTTTACGTCGGCCGATGGTGCCGCAGGCGCCAATTCGCAGATGGATGTCCCCAGCGTCATAAACGGCATGATTCTCGATACGATGGCCACGGGCGGAGATCAGACCGTCACCGTTTCCGGGCCACAAGTTTCGCAGTGGAACATCACGACCGTCTCCGGTACCGACCCTCCCGCGGTAACCGCGACCGGCAGCAGTCGCACAGGCGCGCCGAGCGTGCCCATCTCAGAAGTTTTCAGCGGGACATCCAATTGGTCTCTGGGCGCGATCCCGATCAATCCCAGTACTGCCGATATTGGCGTAAGCACCAGCGTCAGCGCCGTAGCGTTGGGGGCGAATTCCACCTTCAACATCACGATCACGAACAGTGGTCCATCGGCGGCCAACGGCGTCACGCTGACCGATACCTATGCGGCAGCCGGGCTCGCGGTGGTTTCGGTCACGCCCAGTGCGGGGACGACTTGCGTCACCGGCGCTACGATCACTTGCACCCTGCCCACGCCATTCGCCAGCGGCGCGGTCGCGACTGTGGCGGTCGTGGTTTCGACCACGACGGCCGGATTCTATCCAAATACGGCGACCATCACCGATTCCGGAACACCGCCCGATCCGAATACGGGGAACAACACTTACGTAGCGCTCGCTCCAGTCGTGAGCGTAGTTTGCGCGGCGAACACGCTGACGGCGGGCGGAACGCTGACCGGCGTCGTGAATACGTATTTTCCGGGGAATGGCACAGTCGCGGCGGGAGCGACATCGATTCCGGTTGGAGCCTCGAGAGGCGCGGGCGGAACCATTGCGGCGGGAAGTTTGCTGCTGATCATCCAGATGCAGGATGCGAGCATCAGCACCTCCAACACGGTGGCATACGGAAATGGCAGCACCGGCGCGGGATTCACCACGATCAACAATGCCGGTAACTACGAGTGGGTCACGGCGACGGGGCCGGTTGCGGGCGGGAACGTGCCGATCTCGGGAGCGGGCACTGGCGGCGGGTTGGTATTCGGATACACCAACGCGGTAGCAAATGCGACGAAGGGAATCAGCACTTTCCAGGTCGTGCTCGTGCCGCAGTACACGTCGGCCACATTGGGCGCTGTGACTGCGTCCGCGTGGAATGGAAGAACGGGAGGAATCCTCGCGCTGGATATTGCCGGACAACTCAATCTGGGCAGCGCGACCGTTTCGCTGGATGGACTCGGTTTTCGCGGCGGCGCTGGCATGCAGCTCAACGGCAACGCCGCCGGCGCAAACACCGATTATCGATTTCCGGGACCGAATAACTATACCGGCGCAGTCGAAGCCGGAGTGGACGCTCCCAAGGGCGAAGGCGTTGCCGGCACATCGAAGTTTGTGGAATCTGGCGGATCGTTCTTAAGAACGATCAATGGCGTCGGATATCCCAGCGGCACAGCGGGAACCGACGGCAGCATGGCCCGCGGGGCGCCGGGCAACGCGGGCGGAGGCGGCACGGACGCAGATCCAGCAGCCAACGATCAGAATGCCGGCGGTGGTGGCGGTGGTAACGGAGGTTCGGGAGGATTTGGGGGCGACTCGTGGAATACGAACCTGAGTGACGGCGGAGAGGGGGGCGGAGCATTTCCGGCGACGATCGATCGCGTTGCCATGGGCGGCGGCGGCGGCGCGGGAACGCGAAACAATTCCGACGGCGATAACCAGGCCAGCAGTGCGGCGGCGGGCGGCGGAATCATATTCATGCGCGCCGACACCTTCTCCGGGACAGCCACTCTAACCGCGAACGGCGCCAGCGCCTACAACGGCACCCTCAATGACGCGGGTGGCGGCGGCGGCGCAGGCGGCACCATCGTGATGCTCGCCGCGAACGGTGGCGAGGCCGGACTCACTCTGCAGGCGAATGGCGGCAACGGTGGCAATGCCTGGCAAATCCGAGCCTACACTCTTACGCTGCGCCACGGACCCGGCGGTGGTGGTGGCGGTGGCGTGGTCTTCGTCTCGGGCGCGCCGGCCGGTATCAGCGTGGCTGGGGGCGCCAACGGGCTCACTCTTAATACGCCGGCCGTACCGTATGGCGCAACAGCGGGCAACGCTGGAACAAGCGCTACGAATGCAACCCTTGGCCAGGTTACCGGCATTCAATCTTCTTCGCTCTGCACGCCCGACATGACGCTGGGCAAGAGCCATGTCGGCAACTTCACCCGCGGTTCGGCTGCCAGCTACACGATTCCGGTTTCCAATGTCAGCCCGTTCGGAGCGACCACGGGACTCGTGACCATCAACGACACGCTGCCGCTGGGGATCAGTCCCACGAGCGCGATCGGCACGGGATGGACGTGCTCGGTTTCAGGGCAGACGTTGAGTTGCACGCGTTCTGATGTGCTGGCGGCGGCGAGCAGTTATCCGTCGATCACGTTGAATGCGCTGGTCGCGCAATCGGCGCCTGCAACTCTGACCAACACGGCGACGGTCAGCGGCGGCGGCGAGGCCAATCTGGCCAATGACACAGCGACCGACGTCGCCAATGTGGGATCGACCGCGGACATGGCGGTCACCGACGCCGGGTCACCGAACCCGGTCACAGCCGGAAGCAATATTACGTATACGGTGGTGGTTACAAACAATGGGCCGAGCGCGGCGGACAATGCCACGCTCGTGGCGCCGGTCCCCGCCAATACAACTTTTGTGTCACTGACGGCGCCCGCGGGATGGGGTTGCCTGACTCCGACGGTGGGCAACACCGGCAACGTTGTGTGTACGAACTCGAACCTGGCTGGACTGACATCCGGCACCTTCACTTTCGTCGTGAAGGTGAACGCCGGAGTTACGAATGGGACCGTCATCACGGGCACGGCGACGGTGAGTTCGTCGGTGCTTGATCCGAATCTGGCGAACAATACAGCAACGGTTACGACGATGGTTGGAACGGCGGGCCCGAACCTGTCCGTGACCAACGTTGCTTCGCCAAACCCGGTACAGGCAGGGAACAACATTACGTACACGCAGGTGGTGACCAACACCGGTTCGTCGGCGATTGCGAATGGAACCTTTACGGAGGCGACGCCGGCGAATACGACGTTCGTGTCGATTACTCCGCCAGCAGGATGGAGTTGCGCTCTCTTCCCGGCGAGTCCTTGCACGAATGCCAGCGTCGCCGCGGGTTCATCTGGGACATTTACAGTTGTGTACAAAGTGATTGCAGGTACGGCGGCCGGGACCGTCATCACTGACACCGCCACGGTGAATGCAACGAACCAGTCCTTTGGAGCCAACTCCGCGACGGCCACCGATGTGGTAGCGACTGCGGTACAGGCTGATGTGGCTCTCAGCACCGCCGCCACGCCGAATCCGGTGATTGCAGGCAACGCAATCACCTACACCCAGACCATCTCGAACAATGGTCCGGCCGCGGCTACGGGAGTGAGTTTCACGGAAGCGACGCCCACGAACACCACCTTCCAGTCGGTGCTGGCGCCGGCTGGTTGGACTTGCACGACACCGGCAGTCGGGGCCACGGGAACAATTACCTGTAATGACACGGCAAGTCTGGCCTCGGGCACAGCGGCTGACATTGTGGTCGCGCTGAACGTGCCCTCCAGCGTGGCGAATGGCACTGCGATCACCGCGACCTCCACGGTTTCCGCAACTACGTCGGACCCCAACAGCGCGAACAACAGTACGACGGTTGTAACGAGCGTTAATGTGGCGTGCGATTTGTCGGTGACCAACAGCGGTAGCCCGAGTCCGGTGACTGCTGGAAGCAATATTACGTACACGCAGATTGTGACGAACCTCGGTCCGAGCAACTGCAGCACAGGAACGCTGACTGAGGCGACGCCGCTGAATACTACCTTCGTCTCGGTGGCGGCGGTCACCACGGGCGGCGGAACGTGGACTTGTCCGAATACCGGGCCCGTATCTTGCACTAATCCGAGTGTCCCGCCGGGTTCGACGGGGACGATTACTGCGATCTACAAGGTGACCGCTGGAACCGCGGCGGGAACTATCATCACCGACACCGTCAATGTAGCAACCACAAGCCACGACACAAACCTGGTCAACAACTCGGCGACGGTAAACATCGCAGTCGCCTCGGGCGCGCAGGCCGATCTCAGTGTGACGAATTCGGGAAGCCCGAATCCTGTGACCGCGGGAAACAACATTACCTATACGCAGAGTGTGACGAATGCGGGTCCGGGCCCGGCGAATGCTCCGGTGTTCACTGAGACGCTTCCGGCGAACACGTCGTCGGTATCGTTGACCGGTCCGGCGGGATGGACTTGCGTCCTGGCGACTCTGACTTGCACCGACACGGCGGCAATGGGGTCCGGCACAACCGCGAATTTCACGTTTGTGGTGAAGGTAACGTCAACCGTAGCGCAGGGTACGATCATCACGCAGACGGATTCGGTTACATCGACCACCCCGGATCCCAACGGCGGCAACAACAGCGCCACCGTCAACACGGTCGTGGCTGATTCTGCGGACCTGGCGGTGACCAACACGCCCGCCCCGGTCCCGGTCCTGGCGAATGCAAACATCACCTACACGCAGGTCGTGACCAACAACGGTCCCAGCACCGCAACCAGCGTGTCGCTGACTGAGACCGCGCCGGCAAATACCACCGGCGTCTCGCTCACTGGGCCCGCTGGCTGGACGTGTACCCTGGCGACCCTCACGTGCACCGACCCGAGTTTAGCGCCTGCCGCCCCCGCCACGATTACTTACGTCGTGAAGGTGAATGTCGGTACTGCCGCCGGCACGGCGATCAACGAGACGGCGAGTGTGACATCGGCGATCACGGATCCGAACTCAGCGAACAATAGCGCCACGGCTGCCGATGTCGTCGCGCTCGCCACGCAGGCAGACTTAATCGCGACGAACTCCGCTGCTCCGACTTCCGTGGCGGCGGGAAGCAACGTCACCTACACCCAAACGGTCACAAACAACGGCCCAGCGGCGGCTACTGCCGCGTCCTTTACCCAGGTCACACCGCCGAACACGAATTTCCAGTCGATCACGCCTCCGGCGGGATGGACGTGCGGAACCGTTCCCCCAATGGGTGGAACGGGGACCATCACATGTACCGACCCCAGTCTTGGCGTCAACGCCACCGCGAGCTTCACGCTGGTGTTGCAGGTGAATTCGGGCACGCCCTCGGGCACGAACATTACAGACACGGTGACAGCGAACGCGACCAACATTGTCCCCAGCCTCACGACAAACACTGCCAGCGCCACAGTCGTCGTCGCGAATGCCAACAGCGCGGACATGGCGATCGTCAAAACGGCGACTCCGAACCCGGTGACCGAAGGCACTCCGCTCACGTACTCACTGGCCGTGACCAATAACGGTCCCGCGTCCGCAACCAATGTGACGGTAACCGACACACTGCCTTCGACCGTAACCTTCCTTTCGTCGACCAGCACGCAGGGCTCGTGTTCGGAGGCCGGCGGCACGGTTACGTGTCTGCTGGGGACGATGGCGAACGCCGGCACGGCGACGGTGACCATCCTCACGATTCCGCAGCAGCCCGGTGTGATCTCGAATACTGCGACGGTCACGGCTGACCAGACCGATCCGAATCTGGGGAACAACACATCGACGCAAAGCGAGACCGTCGTCGCTCCGACCAGGATCACGTTGCGCTCGTTCTCGGCGCATTATGGGACCGACAAGAGCGGAGCCAATCGCGTCCTGCTGACGTGGAAGACTGGCGGCGAAGCCCACAACCTTGGATTCAACGTCTATCGCGACCTGGGCGGGAACCGGGCGCGCATGAACTCATCGCTGATTGCCGGTTCGGCATTGCTCATGAGCGGGGCGTTGCCGCGGCACGCAGGCCGCAGCTACGCCTGGATCGATCCTGCGGCACCCGTCGCCGGAGCGTCCTACTGGCTGGAAGACATTGATGTGAACGGTACCCGCACGCTGCACGGGCCGGTCCCGGTCATGAGTGGATCGGCCAGCGCCAATACTACGGTGGCCGAAGCGCGCATGTTCAACCAGATGAGTCAGGCGCAACCGCCGGTGCCGGGTGGTCACGAAAGCCACATGGTGGAAACGTTGCCTCTAAGTTCTGCGCCAACGCCTGCGCAAGTCGGGAGGCAGTTTGAGTTGGCGTCCCATCCGGCGGTCAAGATTCAGGTGCGGCATGAAGGGTGGTATCGCGTAACTCAGCCGGAACTGGTCAAGGCAGGACTTGATCCGAATGTCGATCCGGCGCTGCTGCATCTCTACGCTGAGGCCATTGAGCAGCCCATACAGATCACAGGGGCAAACAACGGTCCTGGGGGTTTCGGACCGCAGGCGTCGATCAGCTTCTACGGTACCGGCATCAACACGGTCTTCTCCGGAACGCGGGTTTATTGGTTGGTAGCAGGCGAAGGGCGCGGAGCACGTATCCCGCACCTGCAGGCGTCTGCGGGATCAAACCTGCCCCCAACCAGTTACTCCGCAACCGTTGAACTGCAGCAGCACTCTATATACTTCGCGGCTCTCCTCACCACGAACGGGGAGAACTTCTTCGGCAGTCTTGTGTCCTCTGTGCCCGTTGACGAGACTCTGGAAGTACCGCACATGGATACAACTTCGACCCAAACCGCGCAACTGGAGATCTCACTGCAGGGCGTAATCGTCGGCTTCCCACATGATGTTTTGGTTGCGCTGAACAAAACCAACCTCGGTGACGTGACGTTCACCGGGCAGGATAAGGGGACTCTGACCGTTACAATTCCGGCGGGCGTGCTCCAGCCGTGGAGCAACACGGTTACGCTGACAGCGCAGAACGGAGATTACGACACCAGCCTGGTTGAATATATACGCATCACGTATCCACACCGGTATGTCGCGGACGCAGACCAGTTGAAGTTTACCGGACATCCAGGCGAGGAACTTGTGGTTAGTAATTTTACGACCGCGCCGGCGGTGATCGATGTTACGGATCCAAACCGTCCGGTGCAGTTGACGCCGCTCATCACCTCGAAGGACGGCAAATTTGAAGCTGCGGTGCAGGTTCCGTTTACGACCACGAATCCTGCGGCTCCTGTGCGGCACGTTCTACTGGCCGTGGCGGACGACCGGATCTCGACGGTGTCAGGTGCATGGCCCAACCATCCATCGCATTGGCATGCCTCGCAGCCCGGAGCCGATATTGCCATGGTCACGTACGGCCAATTCGCCGGCGCGCTGGCTCCGCTGGTGCGCGCGCATGAGGCTGAGGGCAAGACTTCCGCAGTCATTCCGGTTGGCGACTTGTACGATGAGTTCAACTTCGGCGAGCGCAGCCCAGTTGCGATCAAGCAATTCCTGCAGACGGCGACACAGAAATGGCGCAAGCCGCCCGCGTACCTGTTGTTGAACGGAAGGGCGTCGTTCGATCCAAGGAACTATCTCGGCTTCGGCAATCTGGACATGGTTCCGACGTTTATTGTGCCCACCACCAGCTTGATGACCGCGTCCGACGACTGGTTCTCTGACTTCACCAACAGCGGCGCGGCAACCATCGCCACGGGGCGCCTGCCCGTGAGCACAATCGATGAAGCCACGACCGTGATCGGCAAGATTTCCACGTATGAAGGCCAATCCACCAACGGTCCGTGGACCGCGAACGCGCTCTTCGTCGCTGACAAGGACGACACGGAGAACTTCACGCAGGATAGCCTGACGGTAGAGGCACAGTTGCCGGCAGCGATGCAGGTGACCGACGTGTTCGT
Organism: Candidatus Dormiibacterota bacterium; assembly: GCA_035632675.1. Taxonomy (GTDB): domain Bacteria; phylum Acidobacteriota; class Terriglobia; order Terriglobales; family Acidobacteriaceae; genus Sulfotelmatobacter. The sequence goes on along the minus strand of DASQGJ010000027.1, from coordinate 44,361 downwards.
CGATACGGTCGGCACGACGGCCGCCCGAGGCGACATCATCAACGCCATCAATTCAGGCCAGGGGCTGGTGAACTATCTCGGACATGGCTCGGAGCAGCAATGGTCCGGCCCCGACATCTTCGATGAGACTACAGTGAACTCTCTGACCAACGGCTCGCAATTGCCGGTGTTCCTGATCATGGACTGCCTGAATGGGTACTTCCAGGACGTCTACGCGGAACCCCTCGGCGCGACACTCATGCTGGCGCCGAACGGAGGGGCCGTTGCAGTCCTGGCATCGAGTGGCCTGAACCAAGCGCCGCCGCAAACCAATCTCGATGCGATGGTCGTACACAACGCTCTCAGCGTAAAAGGACTGACGCTTGGTGGCGCGCTCCTCAAGGCGAAGTCGAAGATCGCGGACGCAGATACCCGCCGCACATTCGTTCTGCTCGGCGATCCTGCGATGCTGGTCAAGCAGCCTTCCGCCAGCACGCCAGTCCACTAGAGGACTCGGCGAGCGGTGGAATCACCGGTCTCCAGCGAGATTGTCATCCTCTCAATCCGCGCGGACCTCCGCCAGAACGCTGCCGATGTGGCCGCTCAGGTTATCGCGGACTACCACTCGCAGGCGGTAGGACCCCGGCGCGAGGTCCAGCGTGTCGCCAATGCCCAGGCCCTTCGCCTCGAACTGTTTCAGTTGATCCGCATTCAGATTCAGGTTGTAGCTCTTATCTTGTTTCGACGCGCTGTTGCCGTCGGCGGTCAGGACCGAGTACGAAATGTCGAGGAACACGTGATTGTTGTCAGTGCTGTCCACCGTGATTCCTGTCGGAGATATGACCGTCGAGAAGGGCAGCTTCCGCTTGCCGTCCGCCGCAATTTGTGGCTTAAGCAGTATCCGCAGCGGAATGCCGGTGTAGTCAAGGGGGGATTTCAGCGCAGCATCCACGTCGTATCGTGCGGAAGTTGAAGGATTAGCTGTGGCCTGGGTCATGTAATATCCTTCCCTCGCGCGCACGTGATAATTCCCGGCCTTCACCGTGATTTTGCGCCAGCCCTGGCGCCGGTTGTTCTTGTCCAAGGGATAGCTCAGCAGATAGTAACGGGACCCATCCCGAGCTGCGGAATGAACAGCTCCGGTGGTGTCGTTGGTATTGACGAAAGCGCGCCCTCCGGTCATATCGGCAAAGGCGCGCATCGTGATGAGGATGTCGTTCTGACGGTTGGAAGTGTCTGCCAGCATTGCTCCCGGAAACGCGTTTTGAGTCCGCGTGAGGTGCACCGAGGCGTCGACATTCGACGTCAGGAGGCCGCGCGCGTCCACCGGGTAGACCGCAATCATCTGGTCATTCAGTTCCTGCATGACATGCTGGTAGATGTCGAACGCGACGCCGCTGCTGAATCGGGCTGTCGCGGGGTCGAGGGAGAAAGGAAAGCCCCCCGTAATCCAAATCAGAGACTTTCGGCCCGGAACGCCGCTGACCCGTTCAGCGATTTGCTGGAAGGCGGTCAATGTGCTTTCTGCGGCCGCGGCAGCAACGAATTCGGCATACGGGTGCTCTGCGGCAGCATCGGCACCGGCTGCGAATGCTTCGAGGTCGACTCTCGGATCAATGGTGTACGAGTTTCCACTCGGACCAACCGAAGTGGCCCCTGGCGTTCCTGTTGTTGCACCGACACTTCCTTTGGAATTGAAGTCGGCCAGCGACGCGGTATCCACTCGATCAGAGGGGGTGAACCGGCTTTGTACCTTCTGCAACGTCGCGACCAGATCGGTAGAACTCTGGGTGTAGTCGTGGAGCACGCGAAGGCCGTTGTTCCGTATGACAACGATCTGATACAGGCTGTCACTCTCAAGCGAGTCCGAGAGGTAGCGAATGACTTGTTGCCGTGCGCGCACCTGGTCAAGAAATGGCGTGTTGACCATGTCGATGGCGATGATGACCAGACGCCGCGGCGCCCGGTTCTCGATCGACAGTTCGTTGCTGGCCTCGTTCGCGTTACTCGCGGGAGTTTTGTTCAGCGGTCCTGTGATCGGGATGATCTCGTCGACATTCGAAATGACCTGATCTTTCCCATTTTCCTGCAGGCGGAAGTCTTCCTTCTTCAATCCGGTGACGGGATTTCCGTCCTTGTCCAAGACTACGGCGGGAACGAGTACGTACTGCGCTTTGGTCGTAAATGTCAGGAGTTTCTTGTCGTAATCCTGGTACTGAATCAGGCTGTGGTCGGTGAGGTCGACTGCGCGCGAGAAATCCGGAATTGGCGTCGTCTTCTGCTGGGCCCAAACCGGGGATAGGGATAAAACCGCTATAAGAACCAGGAATGTACTGCGAGGTGTGCGCGACATGAGATCCTCCTTCTGTACCGAACGGGTCCCGCGCAAATCTACGCCTGGAATTGTAGTCTCTCTCGACTGTTGCGAGATGTGATTCTGCGCACGCGACGAACTAGCTCCATCGGCCGAGACGGCTCTCTACTTCGTTGAAACACGGCGTTTCAACCAATGTTGCGGGCAGCAGGCCGCTGCACCCCGAAGTGGGGTCCGTGGCTCCTGCCGCCGTTCCAACCGTTCTTCGCGATTCTATGATGCCGCTGACACCGCTGCGGGCAGGCTAGCCGTCTGCCGCAGCGGTTCCGCCAGCGCCCGCATGACCTTGCCGAATCCGGCGAAGTCGAGGGACTGGGGGCCGTCCGAGAGCGCGCGCTCGGGGCAGGGATGCACCTCGATGATGAGTCCATCGGCCCCGACGGCAACGGCCGCGCGTGAAACCGCTGCAATCAGGCTCTGCTTTCCCGTTCCGTGCGACGGGTCGGCGATCACTGGCAGGTGCGACAGATCGCGGGCCAGGGCAACTGCGGCCAGATCGATCGTGTTGCGCATCTCCGTCTCGAACGTCTTGATTCCACGCTCGCACAGTACGACCTGGTGGTTTCCTCCAGAGAGCAGGTACTCCGCCGCCAGCAGCCACTCCTTTACCGTGGCGGAAGGGCCGCGCTTGAGGAGAATCGGCTTATTCACCGTGGCCAGACGGCGTAGCAGGGCAAAGTTCTGCATGTTGCGCGCACCGACCTGCAGCATGTCGACGTGTTCGCAGATCACCTCCACGTCTTCGGTGCTCATCACTTCCGTGACCACGGGCAGCCCGGTCTGCTCTTTCGCTTCCCGCAGAATCTTGAGCGCTTCCAGGCCGAGTCCCTGAAAGTCGTAGGGAGAGGTGCGCGGCTTGTACGCTCCGCCGCGCAGCATCGCCGCTCCGGCGCGTTTGACGGCGTGGGCGGTATCGAGCAATTGCTCGCGTGATTCCACCGAACAAGGCCCGGCAATCACCACGACTTCGGGTCCGCCAATCGAGACGCCATTGATCATCACGATTGAGCGCTCTGGCTTCACCTGCCGGCTCACGAGCTTAAACGGCTGGGCAATGGCGACGACGTTGTCGACTCCGGGAGCCACCTGGAGCGCTTCGATCTCGTGGCGGCGTCCGCTGCCCACGGCGGCGACGATGGTGCGCTCGGTGCCGCGGGTGACATGGGGTTGGTATCCCGCCTCGCGGATGCGATCGATGACGTGGTTGATTTCCTGCTCGGTGGCCTTCTCCGACATGTTGACAATCATGGTTCCGGTTCTCCTTGTGTAATTTCTCCCGATAAAACAAAAGCCGCGATCTGAATCGCGGCTTGCGGTTGAAGCTTGGTTCGACCAGGTGCCTTCAGGGGCTCATCCTCCAAGCTGCTCCGCAGCCGCTAACCCGGTAAATCGGTAGTACGCGGCAAATGAGATGTCTGAAGTAAATCGTGTCATGAAAGTCTTCTTCACCGGAGGCGATCCGCCCGCCTCGAAACTGCATATCCTCTACTGCAACGAACTGGCGACGCTGGAGAATGCGTTGTTTGCGTTGGATCCGATCAAACGGACCGTCCCCACGACCAGAACCAGAATTACCGCCAGCATTACGGCATATTCTGCGATATCTTGCCCATTATCTTCGGACCAGAGCCTGCGAATCACGTTGGACATTTGCTCTCCTCCAGGGTCAATGTCAGTGCCGTTGAGTGAGAAGGACTGACTTAGGAAACTTGGTGGACACATGATGCACGCGGCGCAAGGCGCTTGTCAAATGGGTCCTTACAGTTTTTTTACACAGGGCTTACTGAGCCGGAATGCCCGCAGGATGCGGGGTTTCAGCGATGCTGGGGGGAGCCTGGGTGGGCTGAGCTAGCAGGTTCTGGGCAGAATGTTGTGCCACCTGCAGAACCCGGTTCGGCAAGATCCCGAGATACAGCGTTGCGAGGATACTGATGGCGAGCGCGACCCCCAGGCCGAACGGAATAGGAGTGACCGGGACTTCTTTGCGCGACTCGCGCATGTACATCACGACGATGATCCGGAGGTAATAGTAGGCGCCAATCGCGCTGTTGACCACGCCAATCAGCGTCAGCCAGATCAGGTTGGCCCGCAGAGCCGCGCTGAAAACGTAAAATTTCGCGAAAAACCCACCCGTCATGGGGATACCGATCAGCGACAACAGGAAAATGGTGAGGGTGGCCGCCAGCAGTGGAGAACTCCGCCCCAGCCCCTCATAGTCTTCCAGAGTGACGTAGCGCTCCCCGGCATTGGCAAAATGGCTTACTACGGCAAAGGCGCCTACGTTCATGGCCGCGTAGGCTGCGGTGTAGAACATGGCGGCGGAGATTCCAGTAGCAGAATTCTCCGGGGTGGTCATGGCAAAGGCCACCAGCAGATATCCCGCATGCGCGATCGAGGAGTAGGCGAGCAGGCGCTTGATGTTGTTCTGAACCAGCGCCCCGACGTTGCCGATCGTCATGGAAAGAGCGGCGGCCGCCCACAGGAACCAGAAGCGCCCCGGCGCGTTGATCGCGAAGACTACCCGCAGCAGAACGGCGAAGGCCGCCGCTTTCGGCGCCGTCGACATGAAGCCGACGACTGGGGCCGGTGCGCCCTCGTATACGTCCGGGGTCCATACATGGAACGGGGCGGCTGCGACTTTGAATCCCAGGCCCACGAACATCAATGCCATCGCCAGGAACACCAGCACCTCGACGGGGCCAGACTGTAGTTTCTGGCTGATGGTGTCGATGTTCGTTGATCCGGTAGCGCCGAACATCAACGCGACTCCATAGAGGAAAAATGCGGTGGCAAACGAGCCCAGCAGAAAATACTTCAGCGACGACTCGCTACTGGAGGCCTCGTTGCGGCGGAATCCGGCGAGAATGTAGGTGGAAATCGAAGAGATTTCCAGGCCGATGAAGATCAGAACCAGTTCGACCGCGGAAGACATCAGCGACATGCCGACCACGCCGAACAGAATCAACGCGTAATATTCGCCCGCCCGAATCCGCTGTACAGCCATGTATTCGAATGAACTCAGTATCACGACCGCGGCGATGGCGATGACCAGATAGTTGAAGAAAACGCTGAAGCTGTCGACCCGGATTGTTCTCGAAAACGCCAGGCCCGGGGACTGCGCCATGTACCAGGTCGCGGCCAGCCCGGCGAGCGTCCCGAGAAATGCGATTACGCCCAGAGTCTTCTGGCTCTTTTCCTCGTCGACCAGCGGATCGAGCAACATCACGACGATGCCGAATCCGGAGAGGACGAGTACCGGCAGGATGCGGATGGAATCCTCACCCTGGGGGATGGCCTGCACGAGCATGGCAGGGAAGGTGGTCATTGTCCCACCACCTTGCTGACCAACTCCGGGACCGAATTCAGCGCGGCTTTTACGGCAGGATCAATCGCTCCTAACCACAGGATCGGCGCCACTCCCATCACCAGCGCCGCCACGATGCACGGCCACACGGCGGCCTTTTCAAACCCGATCATGTCGGCCATGGAATTGTTCACAGGGTTGGTGACCTTGCCATAGAACACACGCTGGAACATCCACAGCAGGTATCCGGCGCTCCAGATGATGCCGGTGGCGGCAATGATCCCATAGATTGGCCGGTTCCGAAATGCGCCGCTGAGCACCAGGAACTCGCCGACAAATCCGTTGAGCAGCGGCAGGCCAACCGACGCCAGCACAATAAAGAGGTACGACGTGGCATACACCGGCATGGGAGCGGCCAGTCCACCAAATTCGGAGATCTCGTAGGTGTGGCGCCGCTCGTGGAGAATCCCCGCCAGCATGAACAAGCCGCCGGTCGAGATGCCGTGGGCCAGCATCACGAACATCGCTCCGTTTAATCCAGATTGCGTGAAGCTGAAGATGCCGAGCACGACGAATCCCAGGTGGCTGACCGAAGAGTAGGCGATCAGCTTTTTCATGTTGGGCTGCACCATGGCCACCAGCGCGCCGTAAACGATGCCGATCAGCGCGAGAATCATGATCCATGGAGCATTGTGACGCGCCTGCTCGGGGAACAGGCCAAGATTGAAGCGCAGCATGCCGTAGGTGCCCATCTTCAGCAGAACGCCCGCCAGCAGGACGGATCCGGCAGTGGGCGCCTCAACGTGCGCGTCGGGCAACCAAGTATGGAAGGGGAACAGCGGAACCTTCACCGCGAACGCCAGGAAGAAACCGAGGAAGAGCCACTGTGCGGCCGCAGGGAAATTGGGAATTGTTCCCGCCCGCATTTGTTTCTGTATTTCGACAAAATCAAATGACGCGGGGCTGGTGTGCGCATAAAGCCACAAAATCGCTGCCAGCATGAACACCGAGGCGATCATGGTGTACATGAAGAACTTGACCGCGGCATAGACCTTGCGCTCGTGTCCGAAAACACCGATCAGCAGAGCCATCGGGATCAGCGTCGCTTCCCAGAAGAAATAGAAGAGGAATAGGTCGAGCGAAGTAAACACGCCGATCAGCGCCGTTTCGAGAATCAGCAGCAGGATGAAGAATTCCTTCACCCGGTCATGCACCGATTTCCACGAGATCAGCACGCACAGCGGCGTGAGGAATGTGGTCAGCACCACCAGCCACATGGAGATGCCGTCGATGCCCATGTGGTAGTGGATGTTGGGGCTGGCGATCCATTGCTTGTCGATGTCGAACTGGAAGCCTGGTTGGCCTCGATGAAAGTGCACCGGCAAGTGCAGCGACAAGATAAAGGTCAGCAGCGAGATGACCAGCGAGAAAATGCGGATGTCGCGGTCGCGCCGGGGAAGCAGGACGAGTAATAAAGCTCCCGCAAGCGGTGCGAAAGTCACCAGCGTGAGAATGTAGGGGCTGAGGTGATCGATGTTCATCGTCCCACCCCGAGCCAGATCATGTAGGCAATCAGGACCGCGGCTCCGGCGGCGATCCAGCCCGCATACGAGCGCAGGTTGCCGGACTGCATGTGGCGGACTTCGTCGGAAATATGGCGCGCGCCGTCGGCCGCGTTGTTCACGGTATCGTCGATGACCTTGCGGTCGACTCCTTGCCACAGAATGCTCGTCGAGCCATCCACCAGCGGCTTGACGAAGAGTTTCGCGTAGATCTCATCCACGTAGTACTTGTTCAGGACTGCATCATAGAAGCTGCCGAGAGATGCGGCAATTTTCTGCGGAAGCTCCGGCCGCGCGCAGTAGAGCACGTAGGCTAAGAGCCAGCCCGCGGCAGCAACCAGCACGGAAACTCCCATTAACAGCTTTTCAGTGAGGCTGCTCGCGGCTTCGGCTGTAGTTTCCCCGCCGCCGAACACTGGCTCAAGAAAATGCTGAAAGTGATTGCCCCAGCCGACAAAGCCTCCGAAGAGCGAAAGCACAGCAAGAACTATCAGGGGGATCAGCATCACCAGCGGGCTTTCGTGGGGATCGCCGTGACCATGATCGTCGTGACCGTGGACGGCGTGGGCGCGTCCATGGTCGTCGACCTGGATACCGTGATAGTCGCCGAAGAAAGTCATGTAAAGGAGACGAAACATGTAAAACGAAGTGATAAACGCGGTGGTGACGCCGATCAGCCAGTAGACCCAGCTGCCCTGATAGGCCTTCCACAGGATCTCGTCCTTGCTCCAAAACCCCGCCAGTGGCGGGATTCCGGCGATCGCCAACGTAGCGATGAACATCGTCCCGAATGTCACGGGGATATAGGACTTGAGCCCTCCCATCTTCCGCATGTCCTGTTCGCCGCCAACCGCATGAATGACCGACCCTGCACCGAGGAACAGCAACCCTTTGAAGAAGGCGTGTGTCATCAAATGGAAGATCCCGGCCGAGAACGCTCCTACGCCGCATGCCATAAACATGTAGCCGAGTTGCGAAACCGTGGAGTAGGCCAGGACTTTCTTGATATCGGTCTGCGTGATGCCAATGGTCGCGGCGAACAGCGCGGTAAGACTCCCAATGATCGCGACGACGGTTAACGCCATCGGCGCGCGCTCGAAAATTACGTGCGATCGCGCGACCATGTACACTCCCGCCGTTACCATCGTTGCTGCGTGGATCAGTGCGGAAACCGGCGTCGGGCCTTCCATCGCGTCGGGAAGCCAGACGTAGAGCGGGATCTGGGCCGACTTGCCACAAGCGCCAACCATCAGAAGAATTCCGATGGCCGTGAGAAATCCCGCGCTGGAAGTCTCGGACGCAAGCGGCTGGACCTTGCTGAATACTTCCGTGAAGTTCAGCGACCCGAAATGCTGGATGATCAGAAAGATGCCAATGAGGAATCCGAAGTCGCCGATGCGATTGACGATGAACGCTTTCTTGCCGGCCGAGGCTGCCGAATCTTTCGTGAACCAGAATCCGATCAGCAGATACGACGCGAGCCCCACGCCTTCCCATCCGATGAACATCATCAGGTAGTTGTTGGCCAGCACCAGCATCAACATGAAAAACATGAACAGATTCAGATACGTGAAAAAGCGGTAGTAGCTCGGATCTTCCGACATGTAGCCGACGGAATAGAGGTGGATGAGGAATCCGACTCCGGTGACGACCAGCAGCATCACGAGCGAAAGTTGATCCAGGTAAAACGCAAAATCGGCAGAGAAACTCCCCGAGCGTATCCAGTGGGCAAGGTCAAAAACATAGGGCGCGGCTGCCGAGGAGAATCCCAGTGCAATCTTCAACGCCAGTACGAAGGCCAACCCCGGGAAAGTCAGCGCAATTACGGAGACGGCTGTCTTCGAAGACCTGCGGCCCAGAAAACCGTTGATCGCCGCCCCAGCCAGGGGTAGCGTCGGAATCAGCCATAGATAAGGGTTCTGGGTCATAGCTTGAGCAGGTTCACCTGGTCCACATTCAGCGTCTCGCGCGTGCGGTAGACCGCGATGATAATCGCCAACCCGACCGCAGCCTCTGCCGCCGCGACGACCATCACAAAGAAGACGAATATCTGTCCCGACAGCAATTGCCAGTGCGCGGCGAAGGCGACGAACGACAGATTCACACCATTGAGCATCAACTCAATCGACATGAAGATGCTGATGATGTTGCGCTTGATCAGAAATCCCGTCACCCCGCAGGCAAACAGGATTCCGCTCAGCACAAGATAGTACGAAAGCGGGACCATTAGTCTTTCACCTTCTCTGCCGGGGCGGATGGAGGTTTGCTGGCCAGTACCACCGCGCCCATGATCGCGATAAGAATCAGGATCGACGTGACCTCAAACGGCAGCAGAAACTCATGAAACAGCATGTTGCCGATTACTTTGGGTGTGCCGGGAAGTGCCCCTATGCCGACCGACCCGGTTCCCGAGTGGCGGAGAACGACCCATCCCACCAGCAAGCTGCCCAGCAGCATCCCGGGAATGCCGAACAGGAATGCGACCCGGCTGCCCTTGGTATGTTCTTCCACCCCGGCGTTCAGCAGCATGATGACGAACACGAACAGCACCATGATCGCGCCGGCGTAGACGATGACCTGCACGGCGGCGACGAATTCAGCCCCCAGCAGCAGATATTCGCCGGCCAGCGCGGCCATCACCGCGATCAGCGACAACGCGCTGTTGATCGGATGCCGCTGCACCAGCAGGTTGACGGCGCCCGCCACGGCGATGGCTCCGAACGCCAGAAACAGAATTAAGTGAACGCTGATCATGAAATTCAGTTACCAGGGATCAGGCGCCAGGGTTCAGGAAGGTTTTCCGTTTTGCTGACCCCTGATCCCTGACCTCTGATCCCTGCTTTCTCACCACGCCACTGCAATCGCTGTCGCGATCAGATTCACCAGCGCAAGCGGCAGCAGGAACTTCCAACCGAACGCCATCAACTGGTCATAGCGGAAGCGCGGCAACGTGCCACGCACCCAGATATACAAAAACAGAAATGCGAAAATCTTCGCCGCAAACCAGAAGACCGGCAGAATCGCCTGCAGCAGCGGAGGACCGAAAAGGGGTCCATGCCATCCGCCCAAAAACAGCAGCGTCGCCAGGCAAGCCACCGTGATCATGTTCGCGTATTCGGCCATGAAGAACATGGCGAACTTCATCGCGCTGTATTCCGTGTGATATCCCGCGACGAGTTCGGTTTCGGCTTCGGGCAGGTCGAACGGGATGCGATTCGTTTCCGCATACGCCGCCATCAGGTAGCAGAAGAAGCCGATGAACTGCGGAAAGATATTCCACCGTGGGACGATCCCCAGGAAATGTCCGCCTTGTGCGTCTACGATCTCGCGCAGGCTGAAGCTCCCCGCCATCAACAGCACGCCGACCAGCGACAGTCCCAGTGAAATCTCGTAGCTCACCATCTGTGCGCTGGCCCGCAGTCCGCCCAGCAGCGAATACTTGTTGTTCGACGACCATCCCGCCAGCGCGACGCCGTACACACCGATCGACGTGATGCCGAGAATCATCAGTAGTCCGATGTTTACGTCGGTGATCTGCAGAGGAAATCTGTACCCGAAGAGAACAATCGAATTTCCGAACGGAATCACCGCGATCGACGTCAGCGCGAAGATGACGGCAATCAGCGGCGCCGCGATGTAGAGCGGCTTGTAGACATGCGGAGGTGTCAGGTCTTCTTTGAAAAGAAATTTGATTCCGTCGGCGGCCGGCTGCAGCAGGCCGAATGGGCCGACCCGCGTGGGTCCCCAGCGATTCTGCATGTGGCCCACGACCTTGCGCTCAAGCCAGACGGTGTAGGCGACGGCGGTCAGCAAAACCACCAGCACAATCGCAGACTTGATGACGGAGGCTAATATGTAGATCCAGATCGGCAACGCGCAACTTCCTCTCTTACTCAGGACCGCAATTCTTGAATCGCTAACTCAAAACTGAAAACTATAGCTAGTCCGCCGCGACTTCCGCCGGCTTGACTTCATGACTTTCCATGACCGATTTCAACGCACGCGAATAGCGTCCCAGCGTGCCTGACGTAAACAGCCCATCCTTGGCCGGAACAATCGACTCCGGCTTGTGGGTCGCCCCCGGACCGCTCTTGGTCATCGAAGTGTGTTCGCTATTGCCGGCAAGTAGGTTCATCCGGGAAACATCGTAGCCGGGCACCAGGCGCTGAATCTCATCGAGAATCGCCATGGGATCGAGCGGGCTCAACTTCGGCTCCAAGCCCTGCATCTCAAGCCACACGGCATGCCGGTCCGCCTCGCCCGATTGTGCGCCGCGCGATTGACCCATGTCCGCGCGAGTTCCGCGTCCAAACGGCACCAGCTTGCGAACGTCAGCACCCATCGCGTCGGCGATTCTGACGATCATCTCGAAATCGGCCTTCGTGCCCGAGACTTCTCCAGCCTTCTTCACCAGTTGCACATCGCCGCAGGTGTTGGTCATCGTTCCGGACTTCTCATACGCATTCGCTGCGGGCAAAACCACGTCGGCCAAAACGGCGGTTTCGGTCAGGAACATGTCCTGCACCACGACGAAACTCTTCGAGAACACAAACGGATCAATGTTGAGCCGGCTGACGGGATTCGATCCGACCACATGCAGCGCTTTCAGCTTGCCAGCCTTCGCCGCATCGACCATTCCGGCCAAGTCGATCCCGGCTTGCAGGGGCATACCGGCCCACTCCTGCTGGAAGTCGCTGGCTGCGGCGACCGGATGATATCCGGGGAGCAGATCGGGATAGAGCCCCATGTCGCTGGCACCGCGTGAATTGGCGTAGTCGGCAAGGCAAATGAACTTGGCGCCCGAAATGCCTGAGCCGAAAGCGATGATGCTGGCAATGTCGGCGCCCCGAATCTCCGAGCCGAAAATGATGACGAGATTCTGTTCTGTGCGCAGCTTGTCGCGGAGTGCTGTCAAGTCCTGCGCGGGAGAGTTGCCCGCGCCCACACGAGTGGTAATGCCATCCAGAGCCGCATCGTTGCCTGACAAGAAACTCGCAACCTTGCCTTCGGCTCCGGCCGCGATCTGCGCGAAGCTGGTTGCCTGCCGCCGTAGCTTGATCGATTCCGCGTTAACCACGTACAGCCGGGCCCGGTGTAGTCGGACGTTGTTGCGAATCTGCCACGCCAGCAGTGGATGCTGCTCGGTGGGGTCGTTGCCGATCAGCAAAATCGCCGGGGCATTGAATACGTCAGCCATGCTGGCAGTCGCATCGGGCTTGCCGCGCAGGGCCGTAGCCAGGGCAGGGAAGTCGGCTGTCCGGTGATGGTCGACATTGTTCGTCTTCAACACGGTGCGCGCGAACTTCGACAAAAGGTAGGCTTCTTCGTTCGTCGTTCGGGTCGAACCTATCACGCCGATCGCCGACCCACCGTCCTTGTCTCGCACTTCCGCGAATTTCTTGCCGACCAGTTCAAACGCCTCTTCCCACGTCGCCGGCGTCAGCTTGCCATGCTTGCGGATCAACGGCTGTGTCAGCCGTTCTTCATGGTTGGCAAAGTCGAATCCGTAGCGCCCCTTGATGCACAGGAAGTCGCCGTTCGGCCCGCTCTTGTCACGGTTATCGCCGCGGACGATTTCCATGCCAGTGTCAGAGCGCCGCACACCCAGCGTCGTCTTGCAGCCGTCGCCGCAGTGCGTGCAGACCGTGCCCACGTGCTTCATCTCCCACGGCCGCGTCTTGTAGCGGTAAGCCCCGGAGGTGAGCGCGCCGACCGGGCAAATGTCGATACACATGCCGCACTCTTCGCACTCCAGATGGTCGCCCTTGTTCGGCGCAATGAGCGAACTCACGCCGCGGTTTTGCACACCCAGAGCCCACACGTCCATGCCCTCGCCGCACACGCGCACGCAGCGGTAGCAGAGAATGCAGCGTGGCCGGTCGAAAAACACCACCGGAGACCACTGCTGCTCCTCCTTGTGGTTCTTCGCCTCCATAAACTTTGATTCCGCGGCGCCGTACGAAAATGTCATGTCCTGCAACTCGCACTCGCCGCCCGCGTCGCACACCGGACAATCCAGCGGATGGTTGCCGAGCAGCATCTCGAGCATCGACTTGCGCGCCTGCTTGATCTCCTCGCTCTCGGTGGTGACGATCATGCCCTCGCCAACCACCGTCGTGCACGCGGTCTGCAGCTTGGGCATCTTCTCCACTTTCACCAGGCACATGCGGCAAGCGCCCTGCAAAGAGAGGTTGGGGTAATAGCAGAATGACGGCACCTCGATGCCCACGCTCTTGCAGGCTTCAATGAGCAGCGTGCCCGCAGGAGCGGTGAGTTTCTTGCCGTCGACAGTAAGGTTCACATCAGCCATTGGTGATTTCTAGTGCGCTAAAGCCGGGATTTCTTCCACTGTGCCTTCCTTCTCATACGGGCAAGGCTTGCCATCGAGGTGATCTTCAAATTCTTTTCTGAACTTCTTTACGAAGCCAATCGTCGGCATCGCCGCCGCATCGCCCAGCGGACAGAACGTCCGTCCCAGCATGTTCTCCGCCAGGTACTGCATGTTGTCGATATCTTTCTTCATCCCGCCGCCGGCGTGGAAGCGGATCAACGTCTTCTTCAACCAGTCCGTGCCTTCGCGGCACGGGATGCACCATCCGCAGCTCTCGTGCTGGTAGAACTTCATCGTGCGCAGCGCGAACTTCACGATGCACTGCGCGTCATCGATCACGACCACGCCGCCCGAACCCAGCATGGATCCGGCCTTCGCGACCGAATCGAAATCCATGGCGACGTCGATCTCGTCGGCGGTCAAAACCGGGCACGAGCTTCCGCCGGGCACGACTCCCTTTAACTTCCGCCCGTTCGGTATGCCGCCGCCGACCTCGTAGAGCATCTTCTTCAGGTTGTAGCCCATGGGCAGTTCATATACGCCAGGCTTCGCGATATTGCCGCTCAGGCAGAACAGGCGTGTGCCCCCATTCTTCGGCGTTCCCAGCTTGGCGTACCAATCCGCGCCGCCGAGAATAATGTGCGGCACGTTGGCCAAAGTCTCCGCATTATTTATGACCGTGGGCCCGCCCCAAAGACCAACCACAGCAGGGAAGGGGGGCCGGATTCGCGGGATGCCGCGCTTGCCCTCAAGTGATTCCATTAGCGCCGACTCTTCGCCGACCTCGTAAGCTCCCGCGCCGCCGTGCCAGTAAATGTCCAGGTCGCGCCCGCTGCCGAAAATGTTCTTGCCGATAAATCCTTTGGCGTAGGCGTCGCGAATCGCCTTCTGCATGATGTTCGACAGATAGCGGTACTCGCCCCGAATGTAGATGTAGCCGCTCTTCGCACCGACCGCCAGCGCGCCGATCATCACGCCCTCGATCACCGAGTGCGGGTCATGCTCGAAAATCAGGCGGTCTTTGCAGGTTCCGGGTTCGCTCTCATCGCCGTTGCAAAGAACATACTTCGGCTTGGCCGACTGTTTGGGCACGAATGACCACTTCATCCCGGTCGAGAACCCAGCGCCACCGCGTCCGCGCAGCCCGGAATTCTTGACCTCATTAATGATGGCGTCCGGCTCCATGGCCAGCGCCTTCTGGACAGCCTTGTAGCCGTCGAGTTCGAGGTACCGGTCGATGTTCGTCGCACCCATGCCGAAGCGCCGGGAGACGACCTTTACCTCGTCGGGATGGGAGACCAAGTCAGCCATGAAAATTGTTGATTGATGATTGATGATTGTTGATTGAAAACCGCTTGGGACTAAGGCCTTTCAATCAACAATCAAAAATCGACAATCAGAAATTGCTTTACTGCGTTCCCTTCTTCTTATACTCGTCCAGAATCCTGTCCATCTTGTCCGGCGTCAGGTTCTCGTGAAAGTCGTAGTTCACCTGCGCCGCCGGAGCCCAGCTGCATGCCCCGATGCACTCCACTTCTTCCAGCGTGAACAGGCCGTCGGGCGTGGTCTGTTTGTGGCCGATGCCCAGCTTCTTCGCGCAGTAATGCAGGATGTCTTCTCCGCCGCGCACCATGCAACTGATGTTGGTGCAGACCTGCACGTTGTATTTCCCCCGCGGCTTGGTGGTCAGCATGGAGTAATAGCTGATCACGTTTCGCACTTCGAGTTCCGTCAGATCGAGGCGTCCGGCGATCTCCGCAATGACCTCGTCGGACAGGAACCCAACCTCGTCCTGCGCGTAAAGCAACGTCGGGACGAGCGCCGACCGCTTCGTCGGATAATGCGGCACCATCTCCGCAAACCGCGCTTCGAATTCTTCAGAAAACTTCATATGTATTTCCTCTGTGATCCTCTGTGCCCCCTGTGGTTAAGGCTTTTCACCACAGGGGGCACAGAGGATCACAGGGTTATCGATCTATTTCTCCTAACACGATGTCGATTGACCCGATCGCGGCTACCACATCCGCCAGCAACCGTCCCTCGCACATCTTCGGCAGTGTCTGCAGATTCGCGAAGCACGCCGACCGCATGTGCACTCGATAGGGCTTGGCCGTGCCATCGCTCACGATGTAGTAGCCCATCTCGCCGCGCGGCGATTCGACTGCCTGATAAACCTCACCCGCCGGCACCGCAAAGCCTTCCGTAATAATCTTAAAGTGATAGATGAGCGACTCCATCTGAGTCTTCATCTTCTCCCGGTCGGGCAGCACGATGCCGGGAGCATTCGCCTTGATGGGCCCCTCGGGCATGCCATCCAACGCCTGCCTTACGATCCCAATCGACTCCCGCAGTTCCTGCACCCGGCACATGTATCGGGCAAAAACGTCGCCTTCCTGCGAAACCGGCACTTTGAACTGGAACTTTTCGTAGCTCGAGTACGGCATATCGCGTCGCAGATCGATATCCACGCCACTCCCGCGCAAGGTCGGGCCAGTCGCGCCCAGAGCGATGGCGTCCTCGGCCGTCATTCGGGCCACACCCTTGGTCCGCATCCCCCAGATGGGGTTCCCAGTCAGAAGGTTCTCGTATTCGTCGACCTTCTCGGGAAAATATCCCGCGAAGTCGCGCACGCGATCGAAGAATCCCAGCGGCGGTTCCAGCGCAATTCCGCCCACGCGGAAATACGAGGTCATCATGCGCTGTCCGCTGACCATCTCGAACATCTTCAGAACTTCTTCGCGCTCGCGGAAGCAATATAAGAAGACCGTGAGTGCGCCGATGTCCATGGCGTGCGTTCCCAACCACACCAGGTGCGAGTTGATGCGCGTCAGTTCGTTGAGCAGGACGCGCAACCACTGCGCTTTCGGTGGAATCTCCAGCCCCAGCAACTTCTCCACCGCCAGCACGTAGCAGAGATTGTTGGTCATGGGACACAAGTAGTCGATGCGGTCGGTCAGCGGGACCACCTGCTGGTAGAACTTCGCTTCGCAGGTCTTTTCGATGCCGGTGTGCAGGAAGCCGATGTCGGGCATCAGGCGCACAACTGTTTCGCCGTCGATCTCGAGCAGCACGCGCAACACACCGTGGGTTGACGGGTGTTGCGGACCCATGTTCAGGATCATGGTGCGATCCTGGCCGGGCTCCAGGACTGGCGTAGGAGTCAGGTGCGCCATTTAGCGGTAGCCCTCCACCGGATAGTCTTTACGCAGAGGGTGGCCTTCCCAGTCCTCGGGCATCAGGATGCGGCGCAGATAAGGATGCCCGGTAAAGCGAATCCCGAACAGGTCGAAAACTTCGCGCTCGAAGTAGTTCGCGCCCGGCCAGATCGACGTCAGCGATTCGACTGCCGGGCTGGCGCTGTCCAGCCGTACCTTCAGCCGGACGCGTTCCTTCTTCGGAATCGACAGCAGGTGATACACGACTTCAAACCTCGGCTCTGCGGGATACCAGTCGACGCAGGTGATGTCCGAGAGAAAATTGAACGGGCAGGCGGAGTCTTCTTTCAAGAGCGCGCAGGCCTCGCGAATGCCCGACCGGTCGACGTAGATCGTCATCTCCTCCCGGTCGAACTTCGCGCCTTGCACGGCTCCCGCGTTCCAACTGAGCAAACGGGCCACAGCCGGGTGGTTCTTCAGCTGTTCGATGTCCGTGATCGCAGGGGCCAGGGCCATTAGATTCTCTCCCGTCCCTTGGAAGTCTCACCCCAGTCCAGAACGCCCTTCTTCCAGACGTAGAAGAAGCCCACGAGGAAGATCCCTATATAGAGGAGCATTTCCCAGAGCCCGAAATGCCCTTGACCCTCTGCTTTAAGTTTCTTCAGGATCACGGCCCAGGGATAGATGAAAACCGCTTCCACGTCGAACAGAATGAACAACATGGCGACCAGGTAGAACTTCACTGAGAAGCGCTGCCGGGAGTCTCCGACCGGGGCCATGCCGCATTCGTACGGGGAGAGTTTAGCGCGGGTGGGCTTTCGGACCCCGATCAGCCAGGAAAGAATGACAATTGCAGCCGCAATTCCGCCAGCCATCAGAATATGGATCAAAAACGGGAGGTAGCGAGCGAAGTAATTGTCGGGCATAGGACGAGGTATATATAATTCGCGCCAGCGTTAACCGGGAAACATTCTAGGTTATGGGCTTGCACCGAGAGTGTCAAGCGAACGCACTGCAATTTTTGAAAATCCAAAGGAAGTGATTTGCGATTGTGTGATTCGGCGATTGCGCGACTAGAGAACCGGCAACAACCGTTCGGGAAGTTGCAGTTATGGCGTCCAATGGCTCAATCACTCAATGACTCAATGGCTCGATCCCTATGATTTTCGGCTTCAATACCGACGTCAAGCACGGCGACACCATCTACCACGTGCAGAGTGAAGCGCGTGAAGGCGAACTCCTGCTCCAGACCCAGGTCTTCGTACGTGGCCGCTGTATTGGCAAGAAGGCCACTTCCTATGCCAAAAAGGCTGCGGAATCGCAATATGGAGACGCTCAGAAGGAACAGCAACTGCGTGAACAGCACCGGCTGGTGCTGGACGCGATCCGGGAAGGCAAGCTGGATAACGTTCTGGACCACCCTGAGCCGGAGGTATTGGCCACAGTCAAAGAACTGGAAGTGCAGTGGCTCAATGCGGAATCGGTTCATGCCGAGCGCAACCTGACCTTGCAGCTGCGCGTGACCGAGGGAGGCTCTGCGGCATCGGGTGCGCGGCTCACGTTCCGCTTTGCCCGTCCCGGGGCCGCGCCGTTCTACACCCAGGCCGTGGCTGATTCCGGTGGGGCCGCCGAGATCAAGATTGAGGTCGAGGAAGCTGCATTGCCCGACTCGTCACTGCTGGTGCAGGCCAACTTCGAGGGCCGAACCGCGACGCGGAAGTTTCTCCTGCGCAAAGCGGAGTAATCTTGCGTAGGGGCGGACGCCTCGTCCGCCCCGAGCGAAGCGAGTGTCGGCCGCCCTCACGGCACTGCCCTCGTCGTACATTGGTTCATTGGCCATGAAACTCCACATCAACGGGGAAGAGAAGACATTTGACTCCGCGGTCCCTACGCTCGCCGCGCTGGTGGAAACCCTCGGCATGAAGCCCGACCGCGTCGCCGTCGAGTTGAACCGCGAAATCGTCCCCCGTGATCGCTGGGAGGGGACTCACCTCAACGAAGGCGACAGGCTCGAAGTTGTGCATTTCGTGGGGGGCGGCGCTGGACCCGCCGCATTTCCTACTTCGACGTGTATTTCAGTACCCACTCCAGCACCGGGTCCGCTCCCGCCTTGTATTCAGCCCAGGTCGGGACAACTTCCTGATCGGGTCGTATCGCGTTGTCGGCGCTATCGGTGAAATGGTAGAAGCGCGTCGAATATCGGACCATCAGATGTGAGTTGGGCAGGGTCATGTTTCTCGGCTCCTGGTAGCTGTTCGGCTTCTCCCCGATTTCCTGGCCGACCAGAATCGCGTTCGTCTGCGAACGGAATTGTGCAGCATTGTTCATGGCAGCGGAAAAGGTGTTGGCACCGATAAGAACGAACAGGTGGCCCTTCTGGTTGATTGAAGGCAGGCCCCGGATGGGATGAATCAGGTGTTTCTCTCCGACGGTGTAATCTCCGCCGCCATTCTGCCGCAGATCGATGACCAGCTTGTCCGGATTCTGCTGGCGGATCAGTTTCAGCATCTCGTCAACCGGGCCGCTGAGGTCGCGTATCGCGCGAACGTTGCAGTACAGAGCGCGGGAATCGGGCAAGTACTTGCACGCAAACTTTTGCTCGGGATTCTGGCGATATAGCGGAGGATCTTTGAAGGCCCAAATGAGTGTCGGTTTGTTCCCTGGCGGCAGCGGATGCACATCGGTGCTGAATTCCCGCCCGCTGTCATCGATCAAGGCGTAGCGTCCCGTATTCCGGTCGGCAATGATTCCGAGGCCGTGCAGCGTCGCTCCAGTCGTGAGTGCGTCATCAATAAAGCCTTCCGCCAGCGACGGGTTCTCATCGCGCGAAAACAACTCCTTGCAGAGGTCCGCCGCTCGCGCAACGGGTGTGTCTCCTACTTTCACGACGCGAGCGCCGAGGGCGTTCTCGAGGCCCGGGACGACGCTGACAATCCGGTACTCCTCGCCGAAACGCTCGATGTTGATGGGAAACCCGGCCGAGTCGCGCGGCGTCCTGAGGTAGGTGTGGCCGTCGCCAACCAGGCTCGTGATGCGCTGCATTCCGACCCATGCCGCGTCGGCGTCGGAGTGATTCAGTTGAGCGTCAAGGTCAGCGACCGCTTTCTCGAACTCCGCCCGCTGGGTGAAGTGAAAAGCGTTCGCGTGCCTCTGGGGCAATTCGCGCGCGAGAAATTGTAAGTCTTCTTTCCACTGCTGGGACGAAAGCTGCAGGTTCTCTGGCTTATCCGCAGACCATAGGACGCCGACTCCAACGGCGAGTGCCAGGGCGGCGAGGCCGATTGCAATTACCGTCTTCCGCATGACTTGCCCTCTCACAACCGCTCGCTATCCTAACGCGAACTGAGCGGCCATCTCGAAATCCTGCGGAATTTTACGTTTTCTTGACAATTCCAGATTCGATCGACCCGGATCGCGCTACGGCGGGCGGAGGCCAGGAACTCTCTTAGTCACTAACCCCTTCCTTTTCTTTGCTTGATCCACAGCCCGCCATGCCTAAAATGTTTGAAACATTTTGCACTTCACTTGTTTCAAACATACTTGAGCTTTCATGCAGGATCGCTTTACATCCCGGGAAGTGATTGCGCTGACCGGCATCACCGCGCGTCAGTTGCAGTGGTGGGACGAGCGCGGCGTGGTCAGGCCTGAGCGGGAAGGGCACCGGCGGCTCTACTCGATGAATCAGCTCACCGAGATGGCGGTGATCTGCGAACTCCGCCGCAAGGGATTCTCCCTGCAAGGCGTGCGCAAGGTCATGCGCCTCCTCGATCGGGAATTCCACAAGAATCTGTCAGAAATCGTCGACCGCGCGTCCGAGATGCACCTGCTCACCGATGGCAAGCACCTTTATCTGGAGACCTCGGCGCGGCAGATCGTCGACATCCTGAAGAATTCAGCGCAGCCGATCTTGGGGGTGTGTCTCAGCGACACGGTGCGGCAGGTGAGAGCCGGGGTCATTGGTGCAAAGGCAAGTACCTCAGTAACTTCGCCCGATTACCGCAAGCGTGTTAGAAAAGTTTCGTAGGGATCGTTTTGGGTGGGTTGCACGAAACGGAAGCGGACTACAAGGGGGAATACATGGTTGCTGAGCTCGATGTCCTCAATGAGTGGATTCCGGAACAGATGCAGCCTGGTACCGTCTTTGTGCTCGAAAACGCCGGCGAAATCGGCGAAAAGGAAGATCCCTACTGGGCCGTGCTCTCCTGCCCTTCCTGCGGCATGCTTGGCCTGATCACCCGCAAACAGATTAACGGCTTTCTGCCTGTCATCTGCGGGTCCGAGACATGCTCGGCGCAGTTTTTCATCCGCGATGCAGAAGTCGTTGTGCGAAAACCTTTCTAACTTAAGTAACCCTTTCTACGCCTGATTGATCAGCTGCGTGAAGACCGAAAGGTCGATGTTCCCACCGCTTACCACGCACGCAATCTTCCCGGAGCCACACCTTCCGCTGAGCCCGGCCGCGACCGCACAGGCTCCGGCTCCTTCGGCGATGACATGATTCCGCGTCGCCACTATCTTCATCGCCTGCCGAACCTCTTCCAGTGTGCACACGATTGATCCAGCCAGGAGATGATACGCAAGATCCCACATGCGGGGAAACACCGACTTTCCCCCGCAACCATCCACCCAACTCGCTTTCCAGTTCGGAAAGTTCTGCGGTGAGCCGGCAGCGAGCGAGTGGGAGAATGGTGCCGCCGTCTCCGGCTCGGAGGCAAAGACCTTCACGTTGCGTCCCCGCTCTTTCATGGCGGCTGCAATCCCGCACGATAAGCCTCCACCGCCGAACGAGGCTACTACTGTGTCGACATCGGGAAGATCCTCCAGAATCTCCAGCCCCGCTGAGGCGTTGCCCGCAATGAATTCGTCATCTTCAAACGGATGCACGAACGCCCCGTTCATCGCCGGATGCGCGCGCTCGCCCAGCGCCTTCCAGCATTCGTCGAACGAAGCCTGCACAATCTCTCCACCGAGGCGTCGAACCGCGTCGAGTTTGGCCGCGGGAGCGGTGTCCATGACGAGCACTCTGCACGGGACACCGGCCTTGCGCGCGGCCAGCGCCACTCCCTGGGCGGCATTGCCCGCGCTTACGGTCCACACGCCGCGTCGACGCTGATCTTCCGGCAGCAGGCGCACCGCATTGTAGGCGCCGCGGATCTTGAACGACCCGATCGGCTGCAGGCACTCGAGCTTCAGGTAGATCTCGGCAGGTCCGTCG
This sequence comes from Candidatus Dormiibacterota bacterium, assembly GCA_035632675.1. GTDB lineage: Bacteria > Acidobacteriota > Terriglobia > Terriglobales > Acidobacteriaceae > Sulfotelmatobacter. Next base: position 22,441 of record DASQGJ010000027.1, on the reverse strand, counting down.
TAGTTCAGGCGCACCAGCGGCGTGCGAATGGCCGCTTCGTAGACGTGCTGCCGAGCATCATCGATCAGGCCGGCGGGAATCTGCCGTTTCTGCTCGGCCCGATCCCCAGCGGCAAAGTGAGTGGCCATACGCTAGAGGCTTTCCTTGGTGAACCTTTGTGTCCTTCGTGGTTTAGGCTTTCTTGCCCGTTTCGGCAAGTTGTACAGGAACCTGCTCCACAATCTCGATCCCGAATCCTTCGAGGGCTGCGACCTTCTTCGGGCGGTTCGTCAGCAGGCGGATGCGCCGCAGGTTCAGGTCCGACAGGATCTGCGCGCCGATGCCGATCTCGCGCTGAACATGCTTCTCGGTGTCGTACAGAGAGGGAAGTGCGCGGCCTCCGTGGAAACTCAGCGCCGTGCGGTCTCCAACCCTTTCGACGGCGAAGCCCTGCGACGTCTGATGCAGATAGATCAGCGCTCCGAGACCTTCGGATGAAATGCGGCGGAGTGAGCCTTCCAGGGTGGCGTGGCACTCGCAGCCGGTGGCGCCGAAGACGTCGCCCATCAGGCAGTGGGCGTGCATGCGGACCAGCACCGGCTGGTTGCTGTGCTCGATATCGCCGCGGACCAGCGCCACGTGCGACTCGCCGCCATCGACCTCACTCGAATACGCGATCAGGCGGAACTCTCCGAAGCGCGTGTCGATGAGCGCCTCGCCCACGCGGTGCACGTAGCGCTCGTGCGCCATGCGGTAGCGGATCAGTTCGGCGACGGTGAGCATCTTCATCTGGTGCTCGCGGCAGAACTCAATCAGGTCGGGCACACGGGCCATGCTGCCGTCGTCCTTCATGATCTCGCAGATGATTCCCGCGGGAATCATTCCCGCCAGCCGCGCCAGGTCGACCGAAGCCTCGGTCTGCCCTGCGCGCACCAGCACTCCACCTTTGCGCGCGCGAAGCGGGAACATGTGTCCCGGACGGGCCAGGTCGGAAGGCTTGGTTGCCGGATCGATTGCCACCTGAATCGTGCGCGCCCGGTCGTGCGCCGAGATGCCGGTCGTGACGCCCTGACGCGCGTCGATGGCCTCGCAGAATGCGGTTCCGTATTGCGAAGTATTCTCCGCGGTCATGGGACCGATGTTCAGGTGCTCGAGCCGCTCCTCGGTCATGGCGAGGCAGACGAGGCCGCGCCCGTACTTGGCCATGAAATTGATGGCCTCGGGCGTGACCTTCTCGGCGGCGAGGGTGAGATCGCCTTCGTTCTCGCGGTCCTCATCGTCGACCACGACGATCATGCGTCCCGCGCGGATCTCGTCAATCGCGTCAGGAACATCGGTGAATGGAGACTGGGGGCTCATCGTAAGGTCATTCTAGCAAGTGTCGAGCAGGTGTGGCAGAAGCAGCGCCTACTCCGTGAGGTTGTCATCCTGAGCGGCGGCGTAGCCGGCGCGAGGGACCGAACGTCGACGTGGAACCTTCGATGCAGTGCAGGATAGAGGCCGGGTGTTGGGTGCCCCATCCTTGCGTTCTTTGCAAGGGTGGGATTCCACGGCGGTTAAAACCCTTAGGGTTTTGATCTTCTCAGGCATGACCCAGGCCGAGGCGTACATCAGACGCTGAGGTGCGGTATCTTCGCGGACGATTTGCGGCGGGTAGAACGCGTGCCCTTCCCGGTCGCCGTGGCCCCTATCAAAATCCCAAAGGATCGAGGTTCGTGGAATCCCACCCTTACGCAAGAAAACGCGCTAGGATGGGGCACCACTGCACGAAGACTCTTCGTACATCCCGTAGTCGCTTGGAAGGATTATTCACGCGGAGGAATAAAGTGACACTGCGAGCAATGCAACCTGGGTTCTCGTTCCTGGTTTTGGTCTTGGCCTCGTGCGCAATCGTGACAGCCGACGGCAGCGCACAGGATACATCGCGGGACACCGGAGCCAGCGCCAACTCTATTCGCGGCGAAGAGCACTACGTGATCAGAGATGGCCTCCGAATTTACCTCTGGGAAAAACACGAGTCAGGACTGGAAAGCACCTTCGCGAAGAACGGCAAGGTTGCTCTCCTTGTACACGGTGCCACATGGTCGGGTCGCCCACTTTTTGATTTGCAGATTCGCGACTATTCGCTAATGGACTTTCTCGCGAGTCATGGCTACGACGTCTGGGCGATTGACCTCCACGGCTACGGGCGCTCCGACAAGACTGACAAAGATTGGACGGATTCGCATTCCGCAGCCGCCGATATCGCCGCAGCCGTGGGCTATATAACCCGGATAAGGGGTGTGACCAAGATCAACCTGCTCGGCTGCTCTGCGGGTACTCAAAGAGCTGGCATGTTCACGATGGAGAACCCGGACAAAGTTGCGAAGCTGGTCCTTTACGCGCCTTGGTGGAAGGGAAACGCTGAGTTAAATGAGTTCCGAAGAAAGCGAATGGAAAACGGCGGTAAGCCCCTTCCGCAGTATCGCGACGTAACGGAAGAGTCTATCCGCAGCGACTTTGTGAGAGGGGACTTGGCGCAACATCCTCAGGTTGAAGCCGACGTTGTCGATGAACTGGTGAGAGAGGTCTTAAAGGCCGACCCCCAAGCTCCGAATACGTTCGTCGAAAATGCGCATCTTCCAATCCTGGATCCGGCCCGGATCACCGTACCCACAATGATCATTCATGGAGAGCGAGATTATGCGGCGACAGAGGAAGACCTGCTGCCCTTTTACTCGCAACTCAGGACGCACGACAAGGAATACGTCTTGCTTCCGGATGGGGGGCACGCTCTGATGCTCGAGAAAGATCATCGCCGGTTCCAGCACGAGCTACTAAGCTTTTTCGACCGGCCCTAGCGTGTACCTGTAGATCAAGCCTGATTCCGGGTGCCCCATCCTTGCGTTCTTTGCAAGGGTGGGTGGGATTCCACGGTGCTCAAGTCCTGGGGTTGTGATCTTCTCCGGCATGACACCTTTGCGCAAGAAACACGCAAAGATGGGGCACCCAGCGACATTCTGCCAAGGGAGCGTGCCTGGGAGCCGGGAGGCGGCTTTCGATAACATCTCCTCATGCCGATCACTCTTGACGACCTGCGGCGGCTTACGGTTTCGCAGAGCTTGTTTCCTCCCACGACCTTGAAGCGCGCGCTGCATCGGATGCAGTTTGTGCAGGCAGATCCGATTCGGGCGCCCGCGCGGGCGCAGGACTTGATTCTGCGGCAGCGCGTGAAGAATTATCGTGCGGGCGATTTGGAGCGGCGCTACGAGTCGCTCAGAGTGCACGAAGATTTCTTTATTAATTACGGCTTCGTCACCGGCGAGCTGCAGTCGCTGATGCATCCTCGGTCGAATTGTCCCGCACCTGCTGGCGGTCGTCTTCCCTGGAGCGGCGGGCTTCGGAAGAAGGCTGAACAGATCCTGACCTTCGTGCAAGAGCGCGGCGTGGTGCATCCGCGCGAAGTCGACAAACATTTCTCCCACGGAAGCGTGACGAATTATTGGGGAGGTTCGTCGAACGCGACCACGCATCTGCTCGATGCGATGCACTATCAGGGATGGCTGCGCGTGGTGCGGCGCGATGCAGGGATTCGTGTTTACGCAGCGCACGAGCATGCGGCCGTATCTCTGGACGAGGCGGTCTGCGAGGCGCGGCTGGATGCGCTCGCCGACGTGGCGATTGGGATCTACGCTCCGCTGCCCTTGGCGAGCCTGAGATTGTTGTTGCGGCGCTTGCGCTTCGCTACTCCACAGTGGGAGGACCGGATCACAGGCACGCTCCAGCGGGCGAAGCAGCGCTTGGCGCACGCAATCGTGGATGGCGTCGAGTGGTACTGGCCGGCGGAGTGGAAGGTAGGGGACACCAAGCCAGATGATACGGTCCGGCTGCTGGCGCCGTTCGATCCGGTGGTGTGGGATCGTTGGCGATTCGAGAGGCTTTGGGGATGGACTTACCGCTTTGAGGCTTACACGCCCGCGGCGAAGCGGGTTCGAGGGTACTATGCGCTGCCCTTGTTGTGGCGGGATCAGGTGATCGGGTGGGGGAACTTGTCGGCGAAAGACGGTTCGTTGAAGGCGGAGTTCGGGTACGTGAAATCGGCGCCGAAGGATCGCGTGTTCCGGCAAGGGCTTGAACTGGAAATGGAGTGCGTGAAGCATTTCTTGGGAATGCGGTAAGAGTCTCCCGGCGTCGGCAGAGGAATGCCCCAGGCTTCGAAAATCACGAAGCCTGGGGCAGCCAGCTTGTGGCGATACATTCCATTAGCCGCCCAGTTCGTGCTCCGCTCCCAGAAATAGCGCACGCATGGCGCGGATCACCCATCGGACCAGGATCAAGATAATCACCACGAACAGGGCGGCTAGCGTGCCTGCCACATAAGGATGCCGCGTCGCCAGCCAGGTCAAGCCGATGGCTAGAACGTCTTCACCGAGACTCAGGGTGATGTTGGAAAACGGTTCGGGCGAGGGCGTCACGGCTGCGCGAGCGGCCGTTTTGCCTCCATGCGCGATGAGAGCGACGCCGGCGCCTAACAACGTAGCCAGAAGTTGATGCTTAGGGGAGAGTTGACTGGTGGCGCGGTAGGCCAACAGTCCGGCAATGGGCACGCGGATGAAGGTGTGCAGGGCATTCCAGAGCAGGTCGAAGGCCGGAATCTTGTCGGCGAAGAATTCGATTGCGAACAGGCCTGTGCTCGCGAGGATTACCGGCCAACCTTGAAGCAGCTGCAGCCCGGAAGGGAGCGGCAGGTGACCGAAGCGGGCCAGGAGTCCGAGGACGGCGACGGTGGCGTAAAGATTCAGTCCGGCAGCAAATCCGATGGCTACCAGTAGCGAGAAAAGCTCCGCGGACGGAATTTTGAGGACGTCGAGCATTGGTTGAGCAAGACATTATCACGGCGGCGAAGTCTTCACCGGGCGTCCGAGGGGCCACATTCGACCCCAGAGAAAACAGAAAGGGCCGCTCGAAGAGCGACCCTTCAAATCCAGCTCAGTCCGGGGTTACAGCGTTGATTCGATCTCGAAGCCCCAGGCTTCCAGAAGAGGCTCGGGAATGTACTTCGAGTTCTTGTTGCGCCGGGCCCACTCGCGCAGGCGAGTCGACCGCAGATACTGGTCGGGGGAGAGCTTGTACTCGCGCACAACCTGTTCGAATTCAGTGATGGTCGGGGTAATCGGCCCGATCGGCTCGGGCTTGCCCCAGTTTGGATTTCCGCGTCGCTTCGCCATTGAACGATTGCCTTTCCACTCAGGGGGATGAAACTGCTAAAAAGCCTTTAAGTATAAGATTCTCCAACCCCGCTCGGGGATTCTGCCAATGCACCCCGTGTGGACAAACCCCTATCGCTCGATATCCACAGGTAAAGCACAAAGCTCATTTGGAGACTCGTTATCTTACCGGCAATATACTCAGAAAGTCAATGGAATTTTGTGTTCGTGAGAGTGGGGTATTCCTATTTAACCCTTTCTGTTGTAATGACTTGCAGTGTTTCTGCCGAGTGGATTGGCGTTGCGATCTGACATTGGTCGCAGGTTGACCGGGGTTTCCTTTTGATTATTCAGCCAACAGCGGGCTGGGCGCACCGATTACGGCGGTAACCAGGTTGCTCCCTCAGGACGTTGATCGGGTCGGCTGATCGCAATACAGTGCAATAAGGAGTCGTCTCATCAGGCTCCGGAATCAACCCAGCCATGGCCCTGAAGTCTCTTTTGCTGTGTTCGGACGAGAAGATCGTACGCGTGCTGCGGCGCGTGCTCGGAGACCTCGAGATCGAGGTTGAGTTATGCGCCAATTCTGACGCCGCTCTGCGGAAGCTGACCCGGCAGAGATTCGAAGCCATCATAGCCGATCTTTCTGACGATGGAGCGACCGACGTGCTGCGCAGCGCCCGCACGGCTCCATGCAACCGGCAGGCGGTTGCGGTTGCTGTGGTGGAACCAATTGTCGGCCTCAAGGCGGTTTTCGAAGTCGGCGCCCACTTTGTGCTGTACAAGCCGGTTTCCAGCGAACGCGCCAAGTCGAGTTTTCGTGCGGCCCGCGCCCTGATGAAGAGTGAGCGTCGGCGCAATGTCCGAGTCTCGGTGCAGATTCCAGTTGTGATGCGCAGCCCCGAACTGGGCGGCAACATGAAAGTGACGACCATCGATTTGAGCGAAGGCGGTATGGCGGTCGCCATGCCCAATCGCCGCCGCCCCAACGGGCGCTGGCAGATTGCCTTCACGCTGCCCGGCACCGCCGCCGCGCTGGAGATTCCCGCCGAATTTGCATGGGAAGGTTCGAAGGAGCAGGGCGGCCTGCGCTTCCTGAAAACTTCTCCGGAGGCGGCGCAGCAGTTGCGCGAGTGGCTCCGGCAGAATTCTCCGGAAGCCGAGCAAGACGATCCTCCGATCCGCTGCCAACTCACCGATCTCAGCCTGGGCGGCTGCTATCTCGAGATTTCATCTCCCTTTCCCGCGTCGAGCCGCGTGACGCTCTCGATGCGTGCTGCCGGGGTCGAAGTCAGAGTGCAAGGAATCGTGCGCGTGATGCATCCCGACAAGGGCATGGGGGTGGAATTCACGCAGCACACACCAGAGCACCGTGCCGCTCTGGAGAGATTCTTGGGCGTGCTCACCGAGAACCGCACGCTGCTGCCGGAACTGCTGGTACAGCCGGAAGGCCTGGAATCAGAATTCGCGCCGGGTACTCCGCCCGCATTGGAGATTGAAGATCCACTGCTGCATTTGTTTTACCGTGGGCCTCTCACGGTAGAAGCATTCTATGACGCGCTCCACAAGCAACGCGCCATTCCTGCCGGAATGGCGGATGGTGCTTCAGCCTCGACCCTCGCATAAATCTGCACTGCACTTCTCTTCCGCCGTCTCCACCGACATCCCTAAGCTAGAATAAGCACGAGCCGGGATGGCGAAATTGGCAGACGCAGCGGACTTAAAATCCGCAGGTCCGAAAGGACTGTGGGGGTTCGATTCCCCCTCCCGGCACCATCCAACTTCCACCCTCAAACCTCTCCGAGGACAGTTGGTTAGAACTTAAGGAGCTATTGGAACGGAATTGCTCTGGCGATCACCGGCCTTCGCGTACGTTTTGCCCATCCTCGCGAGTGATCACACAATCGTCTCCATTCTTGCCGTAGACACACTGCGTCAAAACTGTGCGCACGGGCGTCATGCTACCTTCACGACGCTCCGCGTTCCTGGTGGTTCCCGGTTGCACCCGGATCCTGCCAGCCAGAAGGTTTACCTGGCGGCGCAATGCGGCTCCTGTCCGGATTTTGAAAAACCTGGCTGCCACGTAAATCGTGTTGATCGTGCCGACCTGATCCGATATGCAAGATGCGCCGGCTGCGGTTAACTATAGAAACGCCATACGGAAACACAAACTAAGTAAAAGCACAATGTGGTCGAAATGGTTCGTGTTTTGTAACAAAAGCCACTTTATATACCTGCCCTAATATCGGTGATGTAATGTACCGCGTCGATAGTACCTGCGACGAAATTTGTTTCATCTGATTTCGCTCGTGGCCAGCTCACTCTGACCTCTACAAACTTCCAGCAAGGCGATTTGAGTCACGCGCTGTGACTCCAAATGCGTAGCCTATGCCTGTTATCGGACAGCCATGGCCCATAAGTGTAGTGACTCACACGTAAGTATACCCCCAAAGGGTGAGATCCTGGCCATGCATGCCATCCCCAAGCCGACGTGGTACGCGCTTCAAGTTACTCCACGGCGAGAACATAAAGCTGTACTACTTCTGACATGCAAAGGGTATGAATCGTTGTTACCCACTTACAAAGTACGCCACAGGTGGTCAGATCGAATCAAAGTACTGGAACGTCCACTGTTCCCCGGATATGTATTTTGCAGAATTCAAGAAGCGGCTTTCAGTTCGGTTCTCACGACTCCGGGCCTTGGCCGATTTGTGGCTGTGGGTGGGAAACCCAGTCCGCTTTCCGATGACGAAATATCTTCTCTCGCCCGTGTGAGCAAGGCTGGATTGCCGGCGTGTCCGTGCCCATACTTCAGGGTCAATCAAAAAGTTAAGGTCGTAAGTGGTTCCTTTGCGGGAATGGTCGGCGCGATTCTTCGGGTGGAAAACCAGCGGCGACTCGTCGTATCCGTGGACGCAATCGAAAGATCGTTTTCGGTCGCCATTGACGAGGCCGATGTAAGTCCGCTCGATCGTGTGCAACAGATGCAGTAAATGGTGCTATCGGATCAGCGCGATCCGTTCATCTGCTGCTGTTATAGCACACATGCGGTTGCACCTTATAGGTGCGATCTATGTTAGACACAAGTCTCCAGAGTGCCCCCAAAGCCAACCCCGCACGGCCTATTGTATTCACAATAAACGGAGGTATACACGTATGACGACGTTGAGCACACTTATCGGCGTTGAGGATGCAGCGGAAACGAGTCATTCACAACCAAACCACCAGAGTTCATTGCAACTGGATGAACAACAGCGTCACCGGCTTCTGGTCGAGTGGAATGACACGGCATCCGATTTTCCGAAAACCCAGTGTGTTCATGAACTGTTTGCAGAGCAGGCCTCGAAGAGGCCAGAGGCTGTGGCACTAGTGGCAGGCAACGATTGCCTCACGTATGGGGAGCTTGATCAGCGTGCTAATCAAGTGGCGCACTATCTTCGTACGCTCGGGATCGGTCGCGAAGCTGTTGTCGGTCTCTGTGTCGAGCGATCACTGGAAATGGTTATAGGCCTATTGGGCATTCTGAAAGCAGGGGCAGCCTATTTGCCTCTGGACAAAAATTACCCGGAGGAGCGCATCGGCTACCTGTTGAAAGACGCCGGTGCATCTGTGGTGTTGACTTCGTCGGAAACGAACGATGCGTTCGCACCTCACGGAGTGCACACGATCAGAGTGGAACAAGAATCACGAATAGCCGATCAGCCGACGGGGGCGCCCGCCATCGGAGCCACGGCCCAAAATCTGGCGTACGTAATGTATACGTCCGGCTCCTCTGGCCAACCAAAGGGAGTGGGTGTCGTGCATCAAAACATCAGCCGGCTTGTCCGGAACACGAACTATGTCCGGATATCGACAAATGATGTGTTCTTACAGTTGGCCCCGATAACGTTCGATGCAGCAACATTTGAGATATGGGGGGCACTCCTGAACGGAGCCACGCTGGTGCTATATCCTCCGGATTCTACGCTCGACTTATTGAAGCTGAAGAGTGTTATCCATCAAACTGGCATCAGCGTGTTGTGGCTAACTGTGGGATTGTTTAACAGCATTGTGGACGCAGACGCGCTAATTGTTGCTCCGATCAGGCAATTGTTAGTCGGCGGGGATGCTGTATCCGCTACTCACGTTCGTCGTTTACTGGCAGAGATCAGCGTTTGCACTGTGATTAACGGTTACGGCCCGACCGAAGGAACCACGTTTAGCGTTTGCTTCCCCATACCCGATCTTTTTGCAATTGAAAAGACCGTGCCGATCGGCCGGCCGATTTCTAACACCACCGCTTATGTTTTTGACTCCGATCGGGAGTTGGCGCCTATCGGGGCGACCGGGGAACTACACATTGGAGGCGCGGGGCTGGCGCGGGGATATTTTCGCCGCGCAGATCTGACGGCACAGGCATTTATTCCCAACGCGTTTGGTGATTGTGGCAGCCGACTATATTGCACAGGCGATATGGTTCGCTACTCCGGCGATGGAGTGTTGGAGTTTGTCGGACGCGTGGATTCGCAGGTGAAGGTACGAGGCTATCGAATTGAGCTTGAGGAGGTGGAAGCAGCGCTCTTGTCGGATTCCAGGATTCGTCAGGCCACGGTGGTGGCCCAGCCGGATCCCGGTGGAGATAAGAGACTGGTGGGATACGTAGTAAGTGCTGTCGGTGTGGAGCCGGATGTAAAGAGCGTTCGCGAAGAGTTGGCTCGGCGTTTGCCGGAATATATGGTTCCCTCGCTTTTGATAGTGTTGGATGCCTTGCCGCTGACGGTCAATGGAAAAGTTGACCGACGCGCGCTGCCTTCGCCGGAAAAGCGCGGGAACGGAGCACCTTGGCGTTCCGATCTAGAGCGGACGGTAGCGGACATCTGGGCGAAGGCATTGGGAGTAAGTGACGTCGGAGCGAACGACGATTTCTTTGACCTGGGCGGGACATCGCTGGCGTTAATCAATGTAGTCGCAGAAATGAGCAAGCGCTTTGCGATTCCGCTGGACACCAGCATCGTGGCGGGAGGAGCGACGGTGAGCGCACTGGCGGATGCCGTCAAGGAAAGAATGGCTGCCCTGAATCAGGCGGACCCATCGGCGGAGCGGACAGTGGCTGAAATCTGGGCTAAGGCATTGGGAGTAAGTGACGTCGGAGCGAACGACGATTTCTTCGACATGGGCGGGACATCGCTGGCGTTAATCAATGTAGTCGCAGAAATGAGCAAGCGCTTTGCGATTCCGCTGGACACCAGCATCGTGGCGGGGGGAGCGACGGTGAAGGCACTGGCGGAGGCCGTCAGAGAACGGACCAACACCTCTGATCGATCTTCCCTGGAGTGCCTCGTTGCGTAATCGCGCTAACGAGTAAATCAATCAATAACTTGAAAGGGAGGCATGGTTATGGCAACACCGGTAGGAATGAATATAGAAACGCAGCAACCGCCGTTAGGGATGACGCCAAAGACGTTTTCTTTAACTCGAGACGAATTGGCCGAGTTCCATACAAGAGGGTTCCTTGGACCTTACGATCTAATGCCGGCGGATGAGATGAAGGCGCTCTGGAAACGGTTGCGTCTTCAGTTGTTTGATCGAACCAAAGCAGTCTATCCCGATGCACAGCCGGGTACCGGCATTTATGACTACGACCGCCATCTGGATAACTCCATCTTAGCCGACATTGTTTGCCGGCCTGAGATCGTGAACAAGATGGCCAGTATTCTTGGCCCCGACATTCTCTGCTGGCGAAGCGAGTTCTTTCCCAAGTATCCGGGTGACGAGGGGACAGACTGGCACCAGGTAGACACCTTCGGTGGGGCGGACGGAATCCCACATATTCAGTGGCCAAACGGATCGGATTTTGGCGGCGCGATGACGGCCTGGATCGCCTTCACCGACGCCAGTGAAGACATGGCATGCATGCAATTCATGCCAGGTACGCAGCGCACAATGTATTTCGACGAGAGCAAGGGAATGCACTACGATCCCAAGAAAGCCAACCGGAAAGAAATCAACGGGGTCCTTCGCGGGTTCTTCGGATACGATTGGCGAGAGCTCCAGAAAGACCCGAACTGGACCCCAGACGAGTCGCAGGCCGTGTCCATGCCCTGCCGCGCTGGGCAGTTCCTTATTTTCCCGACAACCCTCATGCACGCTTCGACTCCCCATACTGCAAAATCGAAGGAAATGAGGCTGGCTGTGGCCGCTCGCTACGTCCCGACCTCGGTCGTGCTCTACGGCAACATGCGAGAGACAAACACTGTCAGGGAGCTGGGCGGAAGCTACTCACTCGATCAATACGGCGCCGTCCTGGTGTCCGGACGCAACGAATACACCCATAACCGCATACGGACCCACACAACAACAGGGAAACAGTTCTTGAATTGCAATCCCAGGTAGCCGGCAAACGCTGTCCATGACCTCCACTTTCTGTAAGCTGTTGGATAACACCCTGGCGGAAGTCTGTCGCCGGGAACCGGCTTATCCTTCTTCTTTTCCGATCACTGTTTCTTACGAAGGAATGGTATCGGAGTATGCGCAGCATCCGCTCTGCAAGAACCTTCCTTCGGGAGTGGTGGAACCAGCCCTCAGAGAGGGTCTCGCCTATGTTGCCACGGGGTGGACAAAAGCGAAGCAAGCGAGCACGGCAACCGACCCCATGGCTCAGTTTCTATGCGACTGTATCATTGACGCGCTTTGTGCCGATCAGGGGCTGCTAGCCTTGCAGCCCCAGAACGGATACAGCGAGTCAGTTGTCGAGCTGCTGGCTGGGGATTTCAGCGAGCGGCGAACTCCGGGAGGAGGCTGCTACTACGTTCGCAACCGGGGCACGCGTCCACTGCTGTTGATTAATGCAACCGGCACTTCCATCGCAATATGGAAGCAATTCCTCGCGGATTCAACTCACGATTTCAAGATTATCCTGCCCCGGCGGCGGGGCAGCGAGTTGTTCCGAGGTGGATTACAGCAGCACATTACCATCGAGACAGACTCGACGGACTTGGCATCGATTATCGATGCTGAATCGATCGAGAAAGTCGATGTCCTGGCATGGTGTAATGGGGCCAGAGTCGCCATCGACCTAGCGAACTGCCGGCCTCAGCAGATAGCGTCAATCGTTCTGCTGGCGCCCATGCTCAAAGGTGTCCGTGGAATCACCTCGAGCCCGAGTAACTTTGAGCGGGATCTGCAACCTCTGCTTGATGCGGTGTGCAAGGAACCATCGCTAGCTCCGTTTTTCTCCAAAGAGATTTTGAAACAACCTACATCGCCCGATTGGAAGCGGTGGGTGAACGCTCCTGCCAGCCGCGCTCAAGCTTTGTTTGCTTTGCCCGCTAAGGAGCACGCTGACGCCATGATGGCGATGCTTACTGACGCGCAGTCCTTCATCAACATAGCTCGTCGTGTGGCGTCCGACGAAAGCTACCCCATGGATCAGGCTCTTGGAAAGTTTCAGGCGAGAACCATGGTCATTATGGGTGCCGATGACGGCATCGTGAGCAATGAACTGGTCTCATCGGCAATGAAGCGATGGTGCACCGACAACACTATCTTGAAAGTTAGCCTTAAGGGCAGCGGCCATTACATCCAAGACCTGCAGTACCACTACCTCCGCTGGGTGTTGACCGAGTTTCTCGACAAGCATCAATCGCCTACGAGAACAGCACGAATGTCGGTCGAGACTTTGGGCCGCTCTTTATGCACAGGATCGACACGCCAAAATTCCACCAGTCCGGATCTGTTGGCGTCCGCACAATGAGATGGTGCGAAACGGCGAGAAGCGCTGGGTCCCGCGTCGACTAAGGACAAGACAACTATGAAGAATGAAAGCCTTTACCTGCGGCCGAACATTCAGGTAGAACCTCTCGTCGACCATTGGTATGCGTGGCCTCATCTGATTCCCCCTGCGACTGCTGCCCGTAATCTCACCGAACGGCACATGAAGATCATGAACTCCTATGTGAGCTCTCCCCAGATTCACATGAATGCCGTCAAGAATCCGAAGATGCAGGGAGGACCATTTATTGCGTTGAATGGCGGACGGGTGGATGAAGTGCGGAGCCTGCGCGATCGTACTAAGAAGGAGCGGGCCCATCTTTTCGAGCTCTCCGCCGCCATTGGCGAACTGGACAACATGATTCGCACCAAAGCCAAGGGCTTCAGCCTGCACCCGCTGTACGCCGAAGTTCCCGACATTCTGCGCGGATATGTGGAATTGGTCTACGACTTGAACCATCAGCCATCCTTCCGGCTGATTGAGCCGCTGCTCTATCGCAGCCGATACTATGACCCATCCATGCAGAGCCTGATGCTGTCAGCGATTCAGAGCGATGACCGCCCGTTCGTGCTGAGCACGCCACGCCTTGAAGACGATTACAGCGTGCACCTGCAAATTCCCTTCAACAGCCCGGTCGTGGACGAAATCTTTCGCCTCAAATCATTTCCTCGACGCCGCGAGGAAATTCAGGAAATGCTGGGCCTGGAAGGGCGCCCGAGGGAGTTGATGAGCACGTTCCTTACGCCCGAGCCTCCGCCGGACTATGTCCCCTATCAGGGGCCTGGAGTCCGCTGGCGTTATTTTGGACATGCCTGCATTCTGATTGAGTCGCAAGGCGTGAGCATGCTGTTCGATCCCGTGCTCAGCTATACCTACGAAGGCGGCATTTCTCGCTATACCTATCTGGACTTGCCGGACTCCATCGATTACGTGCTGATCACGCACAATCACCAGGACCACGTGCTCTTCGAAACGCTCCTGCAAATCCGGCACAAGGTCAAGAACATCGTCGTTCCCCGCAGCGGTGGCGGTCAGCTGCAGGATCCCTCTATCAAGCTGCTGCTCGAGCAATGCGGCTTCCGGAACGTGATCGAAGCAACCGAAATGGAGAATGTCAGAACCGGGAACGTCCAAATTACCGCTTTGCCCTTCTTCGGTGAACATGCCGATCTCGACATACGAAGCAAGATGGCGTGGCTGGTGAAAATTGGGCCGCATGCCATGATGTTTGCCGCCGATTCCTGCAATATCGAGCCTCGTCTTTATGAGCATATCCACCGGGATGTAGGCGATGTCGATGCCCTTTTCGTCGGCATGGAGTGCGATGGCGCCCCGCTCACATGGCTCTACGGACCACTGCTCACGACTCCCACGGAGAGGGTTATGGATGAGTCGCGGCGACTCTCGGGCTCCAATTTTGAACAAGCCAGAAGCATCGTCGAACTGTTCAACTGCAAGGAGGTGTATGTTTACGCGATGGGGCAGGAGCCATGGCTGAACTACATCACGAGTATCAAATATACGAGCCAATCCCGCCCCATAATCGAATCGGACAGGCTGCTCAAGTGGAGTCATGAACGGGGAATCACGACGGAAAGACTGTTTGGGGAAAAAGAAATCCTGATCGAAGACACGCCTCTGACCGCAACTGACTCTACCTGCGAGTTCATCTCAGCCGATGAGATTACCAGCCGAGTTTCTTAAGTCTCGTGGAAAATTCAATTGGCGATGCCTTGTCACAATCCGGCCAACAGCTGGTTCGAGAGTATTTCGACCGCTCGTTCTACCCGACTCCGTCTGTTCTGTTTTCCCTACGGCGGAGGAAGTGCGCACGTGTTCCGCGACTGGCAGCCGCATTTGGGTCCGGAAATTGATGTATGTCTGGCGCACTTGCCGGGCCGCGCTCGGCGTATGGGAGAGCGGCCTCGAACCCGGTTACATCCCCTGGTCGAAGAGATGGCGGATGCGATCCGCCCAGAGCTTCGCGGACGGTTCGCTTTTTATGGCCATAGTATGGGAGCGCTCATCAGTTTTGAACTGGCGCGGGAACTCCGTCGTAGAAAGTACGGCACGCCCGTTCATCTGTTCCTGTCCGCTTGCCGGGCCCCGAATGTGGTGAGATCTGTTCCACCGACTTTTAACCTTCCCTTGCAGGAGTTCATGGCGAAGATCCGGAAACTCGGGGGAACACCGAAAGATTTCTTCGAGACGCCCGAACTTCAAAAAGCGCTTCTCCCCTTGCTGCGAGCTGACTTCGAAATTACCGACACTTACGAGTATGTTGTCGAGTCGCCGCTTGGTTGTCATATTACCGTCTACGGAGGTGAGCAGGACGAACTTGCCAGCGTCAACAGTTTGACTCCTTGGGAACTACAGACGACAGCAGAATGCAAAACTCGATTGTTTCCCGGGGGGCACTTCTTCATTCACAATCTGAACACGAAGTTCGTTAGGATCCTTCGGCTGGACTTGCTTCAAACCTTGTCTGCCTCGTAAGAACCAGTCACAGCTTCGTTCGCAGCAACAGACACGCGAGATTACTTTGTTCACATTCCGCAGCCAGGAGATTGGGACACGGCGCTTTTGTGCACGGAAGGAGAATTGTCCGATGCAATCTGTGAATCTGCTACGTGTGCAGTATCGCGAGGCGCAGTCCCAGGCTGATGGATACTCGGAATCTGTCTGTATCAGCCAACGTCTTGCACATCATCATCCGCCTCAGATCTACATCTACGATGATGGGGAAAGAGTTCACGTCCAGGTCATGCACCGCGATGCCGAACCCGAACACCACATCTACGATTTTGGCGATCCGGCAATTCTTCGCACACTCGATAACTATTACGGAGCAGGCGATTCGGGTAATAGCACCCTTTAAGCCCACGATCAAGACAGCCCTAACCACGGTTTGGTGTCCAGCGGCAGCCCTCGCCTGAAAGACGTTCGCACAAATCGACATCTCAAGAACTTCAACTCTACAAACGAGAACATTGACATGACGCAGTCGGAGAAGTTGTCTTTCACGGGCTCGCAGACGGCGGCTACAGAAGTATCTGTGCTGCCCGACTATGTAGCTCCGGAGGGGAAGATCGAAAGAATCGTAGCCGAGATCTGGGCTGAGGTACTGAAAGTACCGCAGGTGGGGCAGCAAGATGATTTCTTTGCATTGGGTGGTCGTTCCTTGCTGGCCCTGCAGGTGTCGGTACGGTTGCGACAGCTGTTGGGAGTAGAGGTTGGAGTGGCGGCGTTATTTGCGCAGCCGGTGTTAACCGATTTCGCGCGCGTGGTGGACAGTGCGCGGCAGAGCGGGGTGCCAGCCATCACGCGTGCCGAGCGTGGCAAGCCAATCCCGCTGTCGTTTGGGCAGCGAGGGCTGTGGTTCGTAGCACAGTTAGAAGGAGGAAATGAGGCTTATAACATTCCGCTGCGAGTTCAGTTACGAGGCGAGTTGAACGTGGGGGCGCTGAAGCGGGCACTGGATCGAATCGTGGCGCGGCATGAAGCGCTGCGTACGACGTTCGGGATGGTGGAAGGAGAGCCGGAGCAGCGGATCACGCCGGTGGAAGAGAGCGAGTTTCAGTGGCGGGAACACGAGTTGCGCGGGCACGGGGAGGCAGGCGCCGAGTTGGAGCGCTTGGTCGCCGAAGAGGCGAGCGCGAAGTTTGATCTGGAGAAGGGGCCGTTGATCCGCGGGCGGCTGATCCGGCTGGGGGAGCAGGAGCATGCGCTGTTGATCAGCATGCACCACATCGTCTCGGACGGATGGTCGCTGGGAGTGATGTTCAAAGAGTTGAGCGAGCTGTACGGGGCGTATGTACGGGGGCAAGAGGATGGGTTGCCGGAGTTGGCCGTGCAGTACGCGGACTATGCGGTGTGGCAGCGGAAGTGGATGGAAGGGGAAGTGCTGCAGGAGCAGGCGGAATATTGGAGAAGGAATCTGGCGGGGGCGCCGGAGGTGTTGGAACTGCCAGCGGATCATGCGCGACCGGTACGGCAAAAACTTGCCGGAGCAGTACTGCCGGTGATGTTAAGCGAAAAGCTGACGGCAGGGCTGAAGGAACTGAGTGCGCGGCAGGGGACGACGCTGTACATGACGCTGCTGGCGGCATGGGCGGTGTTGTTGTGCCGGCTGTCGGGGCAAAAGGATGTGGTGATCGGGTCCCCGGTAGCGAATCGCGGGCGAGTCGAGATCGAGAATCTGATTGGGTTCTTTGTAAACACGCTGGTGCTGCGGCTGGATGGAAGCGGGAGGCCGACGGTGGGAGAGATGCTGCAGCGAGTGAAGGCGCAAGTGATCGCGGCGCAGCAGCATCAGGACATTCCGTTTGAGCAGGTCGTGGAACTGGTGCAACCAGTACGCAGCCTGGCGCACAGCCCGCTGTTTCAGGTGAGCTTTACGTGGCTCGAGGGGTTGGAAGATCGTCCCCAACTGTCGGGATTGTTGGCCGGGCCATTGCAGCTGTCGCCGCATCGAGTGTCGAGCTTCGATCTGGGTCTGTTGCTGCAGGAGTCTGAGGGCAGCATTGAGGGAAGAGTGGAGTATGCGACGGCGTTGTTCGAGCGCGAGACGGTAGAGCGATATCGGGACTATTTCACGCGCCTGTTGGAAGGGATGGTGGCGAGAGGCGAGAGTCAGGCGGTCGATGAGATTGCGATTCTGGGAGAGCAGGAGCGGGAGCAGGTTGTGCGTGAGTGGAACCAGACCGGAGCCGACATTCCCCGCGCTTGCGTGCAGCAACTCTTTGAGGAACAGGTGGAGAAAACACCGGATGCCGTGGCGGTGTCGTCTGAAGGCCGGCAGATGAGTTATGCGGAGCTGAACCGGCGCAGCAATCGGCTGGCACATTATTTGCGCAGGTGCGGAGTGGATGCGGAGACGCGAGTAGGGGTGTGCCTGGACCGGTCGTTAGAGATGGTCATGGTTGCGTTGGGCATCCTCAAAGCGGGAGGAGCGTATGTGCCTCTGGATGGGGATTATCCGGCAGAGCGCCTGTTATTCATGCTGGAAGACGCCGGCGTGGGGATGGTTATAACGGAGACCGGGTTGCGGGATCGCCTGCCAGCGGAGGCGACGCGATTTGTGCCAGTGGTCTGCGTGGATGAAGAGGACGACGCGATCGCGGAGGAGAGTGAAGTCAATCTTGTCGGATTGAAGTTGGATAGTAGTCAGCTGGCGTACGTGATGTATACGTCGGGATCCACTGGTCGGCCGAAGGGAGTTATGGTGACGCACCGGAATATAGTGCGGCTGGTGCGGAACACGAACTACGCGGAGTTTGCTCCGGGAATGGTAATCGGACACGTGTCGAACGTGATGTTCGACGCCAGCACGTTCGAGATCTGGGGAGCGCTGTTGAACGGAGGACGGCTGGCAGTAATAGCAAAAATGAACGTGCTGACGGCGCCTGAGATGTTCGCAAGGCAGTTAAAGGAATTGGGAGTGACATCGCTGTTTCTGACGACAGCGTTGTTCCAGGAATGCGTGCGCAGTTGTCGCGGAAGTTTTCGTGAAATGGATCAGGTCTTGTTCGGCGGGGAGGTCTGCGATCCGGAATGCGTACGTCAGGGCGTGGAGCAGGAAGGGCCGCGGCAAGTGGTGCATGTGTATGGTCCGACGGAAGCCACGACGTTTGCCTCGTACCAGGCTCTGAAGCGAGTGGAGGCGGGCAAGGCCGTGCCGATCGGGCACCCGATTGGGAATACGAAGATATACATCCTGGACGGAGAGTTGGAGGCCGTGGGAGTCGGAGTGCCGGGAGAAGTATGTGTGGGAGGGTTGGGTATTGCACGCGGCTATGCGAATCGACCGGAGATGACGGCCGAACGCTTCATACCGAATCCCTTCAGTGAAGAAGGCGCAGAGCGGTTGTATCGAACTGGGGATTTGGGGCGTTGGCAGGAGGATGGAGCCATCGAGTTTCTGGGACGGCGGGATCAGCAGGTGAAAATTCGTGGGTACAGGATCGAGGTAGGAGAGGTCGAAGGGGCTTTGCGCCAGCAATCGGGAGTGAAAGAGGCGGTAGTCATAGCGTGGGTGAAGGACAGCGGAGACAAGCAGTTGGTGGGGTATGTGGTTGAGGAAGAGGGAACCGTGCTGACCGCGGCCGGGCTGCGGGAAGAAGTGGCGAAGAAGTTGCCGGAATACATGGTACCGATCGTCGTGATAATGGCGGAGTTACCACTGACGGCGAGTGGGAAGGTGGATCGACGGCATCTTCCGAGTCCAGAGGATGCGCTGGAAAAGAGAGGAACCGCAGCCTATGTCGGGCCGCGAAACGGGACGGAAGCGGTTTTGGCGGAGGTGTGGGCGGAGGCGCTGGGGCTGGAGCGGGTGGGCGTAGAAGAGAACTTCTTCGAGCTGGGAGGAGACTCAATCTTGAGCGTCCGGATCATCGGGCGCGCACGGGAGCGAGGGCTGGATTTTTCGGTGCAGGATCTGTTCGAGTGCCAGACGGTTGCGGCCTTGGCGGGAGTGGCGCGGCGAGAGGCAGGCGAACAGCGGATCGTGACAGCGCCGTTTGGGTTGGTAAGCCAGGAAGTGCGCAGTCGGTTGCCGGAGAATGTCGAAGATGCGTATCCCTTGAGCCGTTTGCAGGCAGGGATGTTGTTTCACAGCGGCTATGCGCCGGAGAGCGGCGTCTACCACGACGTCATCAGCTATCGTTTGTGTCTGCCCTACAAAGCAAAGTTGTTCCAGAGCGCGGTCGACGGACTGACGCAGCGGCACGAGATGCTGCGCACCTCGATGGATATGTCGAGCTTTAGCGAACCGATGCAACTAGTCCACCGGCGGGTAGATTTGCCGGTAGTGGAACAGGACTGGGGAGAGAAAAGTGCAGAGGAACAGGAATCGGCGCTCGCGGAGTTTATGGAGCGAGAATGCCGAACTGGTTTTGCGTGCGAGCAAGCACCGTTGTTTCGATTGTTTGTGCATCGGCTAAGTGAAGGTGAATTCCAGTGCAGCTTCAGCTTCCATCACGCGCTTATGGACGGATGGAGCGAAGCAAGCCTGATCACAGAGCTCGTGCAGGATTACGAACGCCGACTAGCGGGCGAGGTCACGGAGACCACTCCCCTTGGCGTGCGCTATCGAGACTACATCGCGCTGGAGCAGCAAGCGATGGCCTCGGAGGAATGCGTCACATTCTGGAAGCAGATGCTGGAAGGCCATACCGTGACGCCGGTGCCTTTGAGGGATTGGCGTGCAAAAGAAAAGCCGGCAAGATCAGGCGCGACTCTAGTTCGGCTGATTGCAATAAGCGAAAACACCCGGGAGCAGTTGCAACGTCTAGCCCAAGAAAATGGGACACCCCTGAAGACGGTGCTGCTGGCAGCACATATGAAGGCGTTACAGGTTCTGAGCGGCCAGCCGGATGTAACCACCGGAGTGGTGCTCAATGGACGGCCGGAAATAGAAGGAGGGGAACAGCTCCTTGGTCTTTTCCTGAATACGATTCCCTTTCGGCTGCGAATGGATGGAAACAGTTGGAGATCTCTGATCCAGACGACCTTCGCGGCCGAACAGCAGATTATGCCTCACCGGCGCTTTCCTATGGTGGATCTGCGGGAGCAGATGGGGGCTGCAGAGCTGTTTCAGACAACGTTCAACTATGTGCATTTTCACGTCTACAGGGGACTGGAGGGGGAGGCGCAGGACGGACGGAGATTGATTCGGGCGCGAAGTTGGCAAGCGCGGACCAGCCTCGATTTCCTGGTGAACTTCGAAGTTTCGCCAGACACCGGAAAGCTGCGCGGGACAGTGCATTGCGACACCGGCATTATGAGCGCAGCGGCGCTGGAGCGTGTCGCTGGTTATTACACGAGGTTGCTGGCAGGGATGGCGGCGGACCGAATCGATGACGTGCGGCCGGAAGAAGAGCGAAGCCAGATCGAGGAGTGGAATCGGACGGATGCCGAAATTCCCTGCGGCTGCGTGCATGAAATATTTGAGCAGCAGGTAGAGAAGGCGCCGGAGGCAGTGGCGCTGGATTGTGAAGGCGAGCAACTCACGTACGCGGAACTGAATCGGCGTGCGAACCAGTTGGCACACTACCTGCGCGCCTGTGGACTGGGGCCGGAGCCGGTCGTAGGAATCTGCATCGAGCGCTCGACCGGGCTCGTAGTGGCGCTGCTTGGAATCCTGAAAGCTGGCGGCGCCTACTTGCCGCTCGACCCCGAGTATCCACCAGAACGGCTGCGATACATGCTGGAGGACAGCGGGGCCGAGATGGTCCTGGTCAGCCAGGGACTGAAAGTGCCGGACTTGCCGCGAGTGAAGAAGGTGGAGATGGAAGAGGTGGCCTTAGACCAGCACGCGGCGGAAAATCTCTCGGTCGGGCGGAATAGTGAAGGGCTGGCGTACGTAATGTACACATCGGGATCGACGGGTGAGCCAAAGGGAGTGATGGTTCCTCATCGAGCGATCAATCGGTTAGTGATCAACAACCGGTATGCAGAGTTCGGCGCCACCGACAGCGTGGCGTTCGCATCGAATCCGGCATTTGACGCCTCGACGATGGAGGTCTGGGGCCCACTGCTCAATGGCGGCCGGATGGTGGTGATTAAGCAAGGCGTGCTGCTGGATCCGAAACGATTTGGGCAAGAGTTGAGCCAGCACGGGGTAAGCATTTTGTGGCTGACTGTCGGGCTGTTCAACCAGTACGCGGAAGCCTTGGCAGACGAATTTTCGAGACTGCGGTACCTGATTGTCGGCGGGGATGCTCTGGATGCGGGAGTAATGAGAACGGTGATGCGGGGCACGCCGGCGCAGCATGTACTCAATGGATATGGTCCGACAGAAACCACGACGTTTGCAGTTACGCACGAGATTCAGGAAGTGGAGGAAGGTGCGCGGAACATCCCAATCGGGCGACCGATAGCCAACACGCGAGTGTACATCTTAGATGGAAATGGAGAGCCCGTGCCGACAGGGGTGGTGGGAGAGATGTATATCGGCGGAGCGGGAGTGGCTCGAGGGTATCTGAACCGGGCGGAACTGACGGCAGAGCGCTTCGTGCCGGAGCCTCATGTACCAAACACATACAAGAAGGATGGGAACGACGAGGGAGGGCGGGCATATCGGACCGGAGATCTCGGCAGATGGCGAGAGGACGGGACGATTGAGTTTGCAGGTCGGAACGATTTTCAGGTGAAGGTCCGAGGGTTCCGGATCGAGTTGGAGGAGATCGAGGCTCGCCTTTCGCAACATCGCTGCATACGCGAAGCGGTGGCGGCAGTGCGGGAGGAGGTGCCGGGAGAAAAGCGGTTGGTGGCGTACTACACCGCTGCGGTGACCGAAGAGCAAGACGATCGAAGCGGCGTGACTGCGGAAGAGTTGCGCGATTACCTGAGTCAAAGCCTGCCGGAGTACATGGTGCCGGCAGCATATGTGCGGCTGGAGAGAATGCCGCTGACGCCCAATGGGAAGCTGGATCGGAAGGGATTGCCGGCGCCGGAGAGCGATGCCTACGCGGTGGGGCGCTATGAAGCGCCGGAAGGGGAAATCGAAACGATCACGGCGCAGATA
>DASQGJ010000026.1:0-506598 GCA_035632675.1 Candidatus Dormiibacterota bacterium | reverse complement strand
TTGGTAGCGTCTCGTCCGAACCGCACTCGGTGGCCCAGCGGATCTTGGGTTGGCCAATACTTACGAGCGGTGCTTTCATCAATGATGGCCACCAGCGGTTTGCCGTCTTCATCGCCCTCGGTGAATGAGCGGCCGCGTAGGAGCATCGTCTGTAACACCTTAAAATAATCGGAACTTATCCGAATTCTCTCGGCGCTCAGATCCTGCGAGGACTCGACCGGTCTATCTTCAATCGCGAAGCCTTCAATGGCTAAGCCACCGACCGCGTTGGGGTTGCTATTGGTGGTCGGTAGGGCTGAGGTGATTGCGGCGAGTTCCACTCCCGGAATTGCCTTCATGCGCCGCAGCAACTCACGATCAAACGTGGCCCTGCGAGGAATATCGAGATACGGATCCGCCTCCGATTCGTTGGGATTCGGAAGCTGTATGTTTGCCGTGACAACGTGAGTTGGATTAAAGCCTGGATTTTCCTGCAACAGATCCCGCAGCGTACGCAGCAGCAAGCCGGCTCCGACCATCAGTATGACGGCGAACGCCAGTTCAGAGACAATTAGAACATCCCGCAATCGGCCGGTCTTCGTGCTGTAGCCGGACCCTCGACCGCCTTCACGAATGGCCGAGTAAAGAGCGCCTTTTGCCGAATGAAGCGCTGGAGCAAGTCCAAATACTAAGCCGGTGAGAATGGAAATCAGCAGAGCGAACGCCAGCACCACCCAGTCGATTCGGACTTCGCTGAGCCGGGGAACGCTCGATGGCATCAAGCGCAGGATGAAGCCTAAAGTACCAACCGCGGTTGCGATTCCCACGGCACCGCCCATGAACGACAGCAGCATGGACTCGGTCAGCATTTGGCGCACCATGCGGCCGCGGCTCGCCCCCAGCGCTGACCGCACAGCCATCTCTTGTTGTCGCCCCGAAGCGCGCGCCAAGAGGAGATTGGCAATGTTTAACGATACGATGAAAACGATCAGGATTACCGCACCCAGTAACACCAGCAGCATGGGCCGAACCTTGCCCACCAGAGTTTCTTGCAATGGTTGAATCTCAATTGTCCATTGCGCTTGCGCCGGGTAGTCGGTGGGAAAGTCGTGGCGTAATTGGGCCGCCATAGCAGTGAGCCGAGTCTGCGCTTGCGCCAGTTTCAGGCCAGGCTTAAGTCGTCCGATTCCAGATACTAAAATCCGGGTACCACGCATTGGCGGGGGAAAGGGATCTCCACTGAATCCGCCGGCGCAAAACACCTCCGCGTCGCCGGAAGTCGTCGGTCCAGGATGGCGAAATCCGCGTGGCAGAACCCCAATAATTGTAAGGGGATCATTGTCGATCCGGATGGTACGGCCGAGAACATTCGGATCGGCGCCATAGGCACGGCGCCACAGGCCATCGCTGATCACAGCCTCTGCAGCGAAACCAGGCACGAAGTCCTGCGGACCAAACAGCCGTCCAATTTGCGGGGTCACACCTAGCATGGAAAAGTAGCTAAAACTGCCATTAACCCCCTCGACACGCTCGGGCTGTCCGGCCCCGGTCACATCCTCACTACCCTCGAAGATCGGCGTCACATCTTCAAATACACCCGATCGCGTCAGCAGGTCATCCAGTTCGGGCTGGGAAAACCTAACGTCCCGCAACCCTACGCCCGGCTCGTTAAAGAAGATTCGCACCAAACGATCGGGATCAGGGTAGGGCAGAGAACGCAGCAACACGGCATTCACGATGCTGAAAATTGCCGTGTTTGCTCCTACGCCCAGAGCCAGCGTCAGGACAGCTACGATTGTGAATGTGGGCTTCTTGACCAGCATGCGCAGACCATAGCGAATATCCTGAAGTAAAGTCCCCATGAAGACGCTCCTCTCGGCCTGTCAGCTGTGACTATCAATAGATCGTCCAGGTAACGGACAATATCTTCCACTCCCCATCGATTTTTGCGCACCTGCCGGTGTTCGAGGCCTGAATTAGTAACCTTGTCGTGGATGACAAAATCGTAGTTGAATATCGCCAGCCCTAGAGGAAGGTTTCCGGCGTCGAACTCGACTGACGAATCGAATCCCGCGAAATGCGACACTACTTCATCGGCGAAAAATCCGTCGGCCGCATGTACGTCCGGTCTATCTTTTCCACCAGCTTGTTGGCCTCCTCGGATTTGATTGCTTCCCGAACCTCCGGGTCGGCCAGCATCGCGTCCCAGTTCTTTTTAGCTTCCTCCCGGCTGGAATGAGCCACGAGGTATACGAATGTGTTGTCCCAATCGGCTGCCCCCTCAGGTACCCAATAACCCACGACCTGCAGATCGTGTTTGGCTAACAGCTTTGAATAGATGTCTCGAAACCGCGATTCCAGTGCCGGCAATTTTCCCGGTACAGTGCGATAAATGCGAAGCTCGAAGACGCGATTGCTGTCGGCCCTCACGTGGTCAACGTGAGCAAGGCGGGCAGTAATGAGCGATCCGGCGGTGAAAGAAAGTAGGGCTATGGCGCAAACACTCCATCCCTTGGATTTCCCGCCTTTGAATTTCCAGCAGTTGAATGTCATCAATACTCCTTCCTGGACGACGCGAACTGAGTGTCCCACCGCGCGGCGCTGCTACTTAGACCAGGGCGGAACCACACCGTTGCTGCGCGCGTACGCAATCGACTGCCCCAGATGCTCGTGTTGATCTTCGAGAATGTGCATCACCGCGTCCTGCTTCGTCCAGTCTCTTCCGAACAATTTCACCGTCGTCTGCAGGTCATTGTCGGAAAGTCCTGTAATTGCTTTTTGCAGATTGATGTAAGAAGTCTTCAGAGCTTCCTGTAATTTCTCCGGATCGGTGATGGACGCAGGCTTGGCCCCCGCATTCGGCGTACCCGAAAGTACTCCGGCGAGCAGGCCGTTTTCCATCACGATCAGGTTGAACACGTCGCCGACAGAGCGAACACCTTGGCCGGGCTTCCAGTCGTACTTGCCAGACATCACGCGCGCGAGTCCGGTGAATTTGTCGGAAAGCGTTCCGGCATCTTTTGCGAAGGCAGCCTGTATTCCTACCGACTGCGCCTGCGCCAACGGCATCATCAGAGCGACTGCAAGCGCGCACACTCCGTACTGAGTCAGGATCTTCTTCATGTGGAACTCCTCTAGGCGATGCTCCTGCTCACCGGACAATATGCCGCGAAGAACCAGTGTTTGCAGGAAAAGTGACATGCGGTGTCCGAAATGAGACAAGCGGTCAGAGTTGGCCGTCAAATACTGGTGCCACGGGTCCGCTCACCGGTTTGATCAGCGAGGTCGTTCATCCGGTCTCGTGCCGGCTGGAGAACTCCACGTTCGATCTGGTGTACAAGGTCTGTAATTGTGGCGTTCATATGTACCGGCACTCCGGACGCGTGGCCTAATGTCACCACATAGCCGTTGATGAAATCGACCTCAGTCTTCCGGCCACGCTCGAAGTCCTGGAGCATCGAAGGTTTGACATCTCCGTAGAAGGCAATTATTTCTTCAACCCACGACTCATAGCGTTGCTCTATCGCGACATTGCTCGCCCAGCCGGGAGGAATTGGGTCCACGGCCAGGCGCTCCGGCCGAGTGCCGGTTGCAAATGCCACCGACAACGCCTCCTCGTACGTCCTTCGGAAGACCTTCTTTCCTGCCTCTGTTTCCATGTACTGGCGCATGGTCTGAGAACAGAGCGCGCCAAGGGTTGTAACGGAGCAGTTGATCAGCAGCTTCGACCAGATGGCACCGGTGATGTTTGAAGATGCCTTGACCTCAATCGCTCGACCCAACGTGCGCGCAACCCGATCGATGCGCTCACTGACGCCACCGGCAAGTTCGCCTATCACTAGATGCCCGGCATTCTTCTGCTCGTAGACACCGGGTTTAACCATCGTGGCGCCAAGATTTGAGAATCCTCCAAGGATCCTGTCTTCGCCGAGACCGTCCGCAAGCACCCGCGCAACCCCGCCGTTCTGTATAGGCAACATAACCCCGCCGGGCGCGAGTAGGCGCAACACGCGGGGCGCGACTTCCAGCGTGTCCTGCGCTTTGGTGGCAAGCAGGATCAAGTCAAATTGGTCTCCCTTTCCGTAGTCCGCAACTGCGGCAATGTCGATAACGTCTGCCCTCACCTCTCCTCCGATGCCGGACACTCGCAGGCCCGATCTGCGCAGCACCTCCGCGGATTCGGCATTGCGAGCCGCAAGCCGGACGGGCAGGCCGGTGCGGATGGCACGCGCCGCAATGGTTCCGCCCAACGCGCCAATGCCCACTATCAGTATTTGCATTTTGGAGCCTCCAAGATCCCGGCGATGAGGCCCTCCTTGCGCCGCCTCAAGCCTTGACGACGAGGTCGATCTCGACGCAGGCCCCAAGCGGTAGCGCGGCGGCCCCGATCGTCGTGCGGGCAGGAAAGGGCTGGCTGAAATACTTTGCGTAGATGCCATTCATCGCGGCGAAGTCAGTCATGTTCGTGAGAAACACACCGGCGCGCACGACATCATCGAAACTCTTGCCGGCCGCCTTGAGAACTGCCGAGAGGTTCTGGAGGACGCGCTCTGTCTCTGCCACAATGCCCCCCTCGACCACCTTGCCGGTGGCCGGGTCTTGGGCGACCTGTCCGCTGAAATAGAGAAAACCACCGACTTCGATCGCCTGGGAAAACGGGCCGACCGGCGGCGTGAGTTCCGGCGAAGTAATTGCGGTCTTGCTCATGGCAAACTCCTGTGGATACTGGGTTAGCTGGCTGTCGGCTGGTGAAGATGACGAGCCCGTGTGGGGTCTTGCCGATGCTCCTGCTCACCGGACAATATGACGCGAAGAACCAGCGTTTGCAGGAAAAGTGACATGCGGCGTCCGAAATAAGACAAGCGGTCTGTCCTCAGTGATGTCTCCTTCGAAGTCTCCGCTATAATCCGTCCCGGAGAGGTCGACAAACCCATTGCTGCAGGCCACACCAGATATGGGACGCACGAGATGGATTTTGATCCTGTGTGCGTGGACGATTGTAGGACTGTTGTTCACCGTTCGGGAGATCGTGGTGGCGAGCGTTCACGGCGGGCATGTCAACTGGGTGATCGTGGGTGTGATCGAACTCGTCTA
The DNA here is from genome assembly GCA_035632675.1 of Candidatus Dormiibacterota bacterium. Lineage (GTDB taxonomy): Bacteria > Acidobacteriota > Terriglobia > Terriglobales > Acidobacteriaceae > Sulfotelmatobacter. Next base: position 501,525 of record DASQGJ010000026.1, on the reverse strand, counting down.
CTGGAACGTATGGGCGGCGTGCACACCGCTTGTGGTTGCTCTGGCCAAACGGTTCCCGTTGACGGGCCAGAGGTTTGTATCTCATATAGCGATCCACACGGTCACGTCGTTCATGATGGCTCCCCTGGGATCTGTCACCGCATACTTTCTGAGCCGTGGACTTCTGGAGTTACTTTTTCGCATGACCGATCCTGGTGCGCTACGCCTTCTCTCGACCTTCACAGTCAGTGTTCTGTCTATGAGCTTTACTGGCATCCTTACGTACTGGCTAGTTGTAGGACTATATCAGTCGGTCCACTTTTACCAGGCCGCTATGGAGCGCCAGACTATAGCGGCGCAACTGGAGACGCAGCTCTCCCACGCCGAACTTGAGAACCTTAAGAGCCAGTTACATCCGCACTTTTTGTTCAACAGTCTTCACACCATTGGAGTCCTGATGCAGGAAGACGTCGAGGCTGCAAGCCATCTGCTGGTCAGTCTCGGCGACTTGCTGCGCATGGCCCTCGAACGGCGGGAGAACGAGATCACCTTGCAGAGCGAGCTCGAGTTCGTCGGCAAGTATCTGGAGATCGAACAGACACGCTTTCACGATCGATTGAAAGTTCACATGGACGTGCCACCTGACCTTCTCGGAGTCTATGTACCGAGCCTGGCGCTTCAGCCACTGGTTGAGAATGCCATCAAGCACGGCATCAGTGTCGATTCCACCGCGGGCCGGCTAGAGATCGCTGCGCAACGAAACAATGGCAGAGTTTCGCTCCGCGTCCGCGATGATGGCCCGGGTCTGGCGCCGGGATCACGCCTGCGGTTCGGCGTCGGACTCACCAATGTCCAGTCACGCTTGAAACAGCTCTACGGGGAGGAGTCGTCGCTGGAACTCACTAGGGGCGACGGTCGAGGCTGCGAGGCCATCATCACCATTCCACTGCGGAGTTCGAATGAAGACGCGAGTCCTCATCGTCGATGACGAACCGATCGCCCGGCGCGGTATCCGTCGCTATCTGGCCAAACACAACGACATTGAAGTTGTAGGCGAGGCGGCGAACGGAATCAGTGCGGTGGAGCAGATCAATGAACTTCATCCCGACATCGTTTTTCTCGATGTGCAGATGCCTGATCTGGATGGTTTTGGAGTCATCGAAAATGTGGAGCCATCGACCGGCCCCGCTCCCGTTTATGTCTTCGTCACAGCTCACGATGCGCACGCCATTCGTGCATTCGAAGTGCACGCTGTTGACTATCTCTTGAAACCGTATGATAAGGAGCGATTTGCCAAGGCCCTGGTTCACGCACTCCAGGTCGTCGAACAGCGCGGGACAGCAAATCGAGATCTCGAACCACTGCTCCAATCCCTCCGTAGTCTCCGCCCGTTGGAACGCTTTGTGGTGAAGGACAAGAAGCGGATCTTCTTTGTTCCTGTGTCCAATGTTTTGTGGATCGAAGCCACGGGAAACTATGCCTGCATACATACCGCCAGCGACAGTCACCTGTTGCGGGAAACTTTGGCACATCTCGAAGAGAAGCTTGCGCCACACCACTTCATCCGCGTACGGAAATCGGCCATCGTGAATGGTGCCTGCATTAGCGAGATTCGTCCGATGTTCGATGGGGTTTACGACATCGTACTGGCAGAAGGAACGGTGGTCACGTCGAGCCGCAGATACGCTCACAAGTTACGGGCGCTGCTGGAAACCTAACCCCTGGCAACTGGGACTTAAATTGCGTGCCATCTTGGCATGCCAGCGGCGAAGATGATCCGGTTCCATAAAAGTGCGCAAGATGGCTGGTTACAAAAACAATTGTTTCTCCAATGCTCGTTCGCGGCAGCGCCCCGTCGACCAAATTTGTCTGTGCGGCAAGGTTCAGTCGCACCGCATAGAAGGGATAGTCCTGATAAGTCGGCCTGTGTTTACTAACTTCCGGCAGCGAAAGCTCAGTTGGCGAGAACAATCGGTTCGGTCTCTCGACGCGGAATTGACTGCAGCTTAGCAGCGTGCTGAAAGCAGTCTTCGCTATCGGATCGCCAGAGGGACCACGCGTCCTTAAGCTATTGAAAAATAAGGAGGCGATCCGATAGATCGTAAGCTGTTGAGATGGTGGGCGCTATAGGATTCGAACCTATGACTTCCACCGTGTGAAGATGGCACTCTACCGCTGAGTTAAGCGCCCACTTGCAGTGCGGTAAGTTCATCATTATACATAAGTTTCCGAATTAACAATTTGGCTCTGGATCGCCGCCGGCCCCCGTTGCAGATCCGGTTCACCTCCGAGAACTGTCTCGAAGCACCCGGCCTCGTCGCGCCAACCTCCGCTTCTTTCTGGGATGTGCACAGTACATCGTCATGTCCAGGCCGCCCCCGAATGTTCACCGAATTGCTGCGACGGAATAGGTTTGCCAAACCTGACGTTCTCCACTTACTCTTACGAGAAAAAGATGGGCAAACGTTTACCGCAAGTACCTGATCGCTGGGGGATTTGGAATGCGCGGCATCCAAGCCGGGAGTGGCGATCGATGAGACTTGGCTATATACTCCGCGCACACGTCATGGATAGCGATCGCACAATCGGTGAAGCCTTCCGCAAGCGGATGCTCACCCTTTGCGCTGCTGTCAGTGTTCTCTGTGTTGTGGGCAGCGCCCAAGTAAGTTCGAAAACGCCTGCCGGCGCCACTTCCAGCAGTGCAGAACGCGGGATTGCCCTGGCAGGCAAGGGGCGGTGCCGGGAGGCCCTGCCTCTGTTGAAGAAGGCGAGCGCGCAAATCACGGACAAGAACTTGAGGTACGACGTGGGGATGTCAACCGCTCGATGCGCCATAGGGCTGGAGGAAACCGATGTCGCGGTGATGGCTTTGCTCGAACTCAAGCGCAGATATCCCAAGGATCCAGAAGTTTTGTATCTTACGACTCACTACTACTCCGAGCTGGCGCTAAAAGCGTCGCATGAATTGGCGGAGACCGCTCCCTCGTCGGCGCAGGCGCAGCAACTGGAGGCTGAAGCATTCGAATCTCAGGGAGAATGGGACAAGGCCATCACGCAGTACCAGAGGATTCTGGAGCAGAATCCGCAGAAGCATGGCATTCATTACCGGATGGGTAGGGTCTTTCTATCGAAGACTCCGCCGGACGCGGAGAACGCCAGGAAAGAATTCGAGCAGGAGTTGAAGATTGATCCCAGCAGCGCTGCATCGGAGTTTCTGCTGGGCGAGACTTCGCGACAGGCCGGGCAGTGGGAGGATGCCATCCGCCACTTTGGAAGAGCCGCGAAGCTGGATGAAGGGTTTGTGGAGGCGTATCTGGCGTTGGGAATATCGATGAATGCCGCAGGGAAGTTTGCCGATGCGGTCGCGCCGCTGGAGAACTACGTGAAGATGCAGCCCGATGATCCGGCGGGTCACTATCAGTTGGCCACGGCGTATGCACGGACGGGCCGCAAACAAGATGCTCAACAACAAATGGCGTTGCAGCAGGAAACGGCCGCGAAGGCGCCGCGCACGCCTCCGGAATAGTGCGACGAGCGAGACCGAATGGTAAGACGGCGGAATGCGAGTGGCTGTTCACTGTCTCGCCGCCGATTTCTTCAGTTGCTTGGAGCGACGGGGGTCGGCACCGGAGTTCGGGGCGCTTCTCTGTTCTCAGTTGTGGGAGCGGTAGCATCGACGGAGGCGTTCGAAGAGATTGCTGCGAGCGCCAGCGGCATCCGTTGGACGCACGTAAGCGGCCGGTCGCCTATGGCGCATTTGCCGGAGACGGTCGGTGCTGGCTGCGCTTTTCTTGACTACGACAATGACGGTTGGATGGACATTTATCTTGTAAACAGCGGGCCATGCGACTTCTACGATCCGGCTTCGCCACTGCGCAACGGGCTTTACCACAACAATCGCGACGGCACCTTCACCGATGTGACGCAACGCGCCGGTGTGCCCGGAAGCGCGTACGGCATGGGGGTTGCGGTCGGGGACTATGACGGCGACGGTTTTCCGGATTTGTACGTCACACAATATCCCCACAGCATCCTCTATCACAACAACGGAGACGGGACGTTCACAGATGTGACGGTCAAGGCGGGAGTCGCCGCCCCGGGATGGGCCACGAGTGCGGTGTGGTTCGACTATGACAACGATGGGCGGCTCGATCTGTTTGTGTGCCGCTTTGTCGACTACAGCAAAGCAAAGCTGAAATTTTGCGGTGATTTGATCACGGGGGAGCGTCACTATTGCATTCCCAGCATCTACGATCCCATGCCGTGCTGGTTATTTCGTAACAATGGAGACGGCACGTTTACGGACGTGAGTAACGAGTCCGGGATCGCGCAATCGCGCGCCAAGGCCTGGGGAGTTGTGGCGGCGGATCTGAACAACGATGGGCGAATGGATCTGTACGTGACCAACGACACCGTTCCGAATTTTCTTTTCGTCAATCGAGGCAACGGACGCTTCGAGGAAATCGGGATTCTTGCGGGCGTGGGAGTGAGCGGCTTTGGCAAGCCCCGCTCTGGCATGGGGGTGGACGCGGCCGATTACGATCAGGATGGCTGGATCGACCTGTTTGAAGCCAATGTTGATCAGGAAATGTACTCGCTCTACCACAACGATAAGGACGAAGTGTTCACCGATGTGTCCAATCCCAATGGAATTGGGATGGCTACACGGCTTATGAGTGGTTGGGGCTTGAAGTTTATTGACTACGACAATGACGGCGATCTTGACTTGCTGCTCTGCAACGGGCATCCCGATGATACGGTCGAGAAGAGAATCGAAGGGGTGAAGTTCCGTGAGCCGATGTTGCTGTTTCGCAATACGGACAAGGGATTTGAAAACGTCAGCCAGCGTAGCGGCCCGGTATTCTCAAAGGCGTTCGCGGCTCGCGGCCTCGCGCTGGGAGACTTCGACAATGATGGTGCGGTGGATGTACTGATTTCCCAGAACAACGGTGCACCGATTCTTCTGCGGAACCTGGCGGGACGGGAGAATCATTGGTTGGGAGTTCGCCTGGTGGGAACGAAATCGAACATTGATGCGGTCGGCGCGAAAATTGCATACCAGGCGGGGGACTTGCAGCGGCACAAGTTCAAGGTCGGAGGTGGAAGCTATCTTTCATCCCACGACCCGCGCATGGTTCTGGGGCTCGGCAGGCGAACGAAAATTGATTGGCTCGAAGTGCAATGGCCGCAGCCGAGCGGCAAGAAGGAACGGATTACAGATCTGCCGATCGATCGCTACATTACGATCGTGGAGGGAGAGGGTAAGTGGAAGTAGGCTGTTGAGGCGGGGCGGGTCACAATGAAAATCGTACCGGCGAGTTGGTGGAGAGTCTTGATCGTAGTGAGCCTTCTGCCATGTTGTCCCGGCCGCGGTCAGGTCTCATCCCCAAGGCAGCGTATTTCTGGACCAGATCCCGCGAATCAATCCATAAATCAGAATGCATCGCCGGCGTCGCCGCAGTCTGAAACCGCACAGGCGAGAGATGAGCTTGAACGCGGGACTGCGCTGACGCGGCAAGGGCGATTTAACGAAGCGGTTCCGCATCTGCGTGCGGCTCAAGGAAGCGTGACGAACGAGTACGCACTCGAGTTCAACCTCAGCCTCTGCTACGTCGGAGTGGGTGAATACAAGAACGCGATTCAGCTTCTCGAGGGACTGCGGCGACAGGGGCATGAAAACGCGGATGTCGAGAATCTGCTGGCGCAGGCGTATATCGGCAACGGCCAACCAAGCGATGCTCTGGCTGCTCTTGAACGGGGCGCCGCGATTTCCCCACAGAACGAAAAGCTGTTCACTTTTGTGGCGGATGCCTGCAGCGACAAGCAAGATTTTGAACTGGGCTTGAAGGTAGTCGAGATCGGGCTCCGCTACCTTCCGCAATCCGCAAGGCTACACTACGAGAGAGCTATGTTTCTGACGCAACTGGATCGGTTTGACCAGGCCAAGGCGGATTTTGAATTGGCCGGCAGGCTCGGGCAGGGTAGCGAGATTGGATATCTCTCTACAGCGTACGAGAATCTTCTCCGCGGCAATATTGGTGAGGCCATTCGAATCGCGCGGGAGGGCAGGAAGCAAGGATTTCAGAACCCAGTTCTGCTGGTGATTCTTGGGAAAGCGTTGCTGCGTTCCGGCATTGCGCCCGGCCAACCGGAATTCACGGAAGCGCAGAGTGCGCTCGAAAAGGCGGTTGCGGAACATCCGAACGAAGTGGGTTCGCGGATCGCACTGGGCGAGATTTGTCTGCTGGATGGCCACCTCGACGATGCTATTTTGCATTTGGAGGCAGCCCGGCAGATGAGACCCGATCAGCCATCGATATACCCGAGTCTGGCCAAGGCGTATCAGCGCAAGGGAGACTCACAGCGCGCGCAGGAAGCGCTCGCGAAGCTGGAGAGCTTAAATCAGGCACAGGCGGAGCGGATCCGGTCTGCACCGGGCGAGCGAAAGACGAGCTACGCGGGGGACCCTTCGTCCTCGCCGCAGTGACTGGGTTGGCTGCTCTTAGAGCCCGAAGCTCAGCGCACCGTCACTGCTGCAACGCGCGGAAACGGACGATCAACCATCCCCATTCCTTCTTTAACCGCGATGACCTGGTCAGGCTTAACATTTGACAGCTTGGTGCTGCTGCCACTAGGCCACACTATCTCAATCGAGTCTACGGACGAACGCTGCCCCAGACCGAAATGCAGGCGCGGATCCTGGGCAGACTGGTAGCTCATCCCGCCCTTTCTCTGGTCGTATAGAACCAGATCTCCCGCTGTGACCTTGACGCGTGCTCCCACGCCGTCGCGATTCGACTTGGTTCCGATCAGAAAGATTTCCAGCCAATGGTTCGCATTGCCGCCATCGTTGCGGAGAAGTTGCGCGGCCTGTCCGCAATTGTTGATGAGGATGTCGAGATCGCCGTCGTTGTCGAAATCACCGATCGCGGCGCCTCGGCTCACGCGAGGCAGTTGAAAGTCCGGGCCAAGCTGGTCGCTGACGTTTTCGAAAATGCCGCGGCCGGTGTTGCGAAACATCATCTTGGGTTCGGCATACTTGGTATCGGCATGGTATCGCTCGATGTTGTCGAGCACGTGGCCGTTGGCCATGAAGAGGTCACGCCAGCCGTCGTTGTCGTAGTCCATGAACCGAGTTCCGAAGGTGCTTAAGTGATACGTCGAATACGAGAGCTTGGAGCGTAGCGTGGCATCGTCGAATGTCTGATCCCCCATGTTCTGGTAAAGGCGCGCGAGTTGCATGTCCAGATGGCCGACGATGAGATCGAGCCGCCCATCTCCAGTGGTATCGGCAGCGTCGGTACCCATGCCGGCCTCGAACTGGCCGTCACCACTGACCGCAACACCTGCCACATATCCCACTTCGCGAAACGTTCCATCACGATTGTTGTGGAATAGGAAATTGGGCATGTGATCGTTGGCGACGAAAATGTCCTGCCAGCCGTCATTGTCGTAATCAAAAGTGACCACGCCGAGGCCGTTGCCGCCTTTGGATGCGACTCCGGACGGCTTGCTGACGTCGGTGAAAGTGCCGTCGCCATTGTTGTGGTAAAGCGTCGGCGGCTGGCCATGGAAATCGTCGGGATGGCAGTAGCTGCGCATGCCGGAGCCGCGGTCTCCACAATAGAAATTCCGCTCCGGGGACCAGTCAACGTAGTTGGCGATGATGAGGTCGAGTTTGCCGTCGTTGTCGTAGTCGAACCAGGCCGCGCTCGAGGCCCACAGGCCGGCGTTTTGCACGCCCGCTCGCGCGGTCACATCGGTGAAGGTGCCGTCCCCGTTGTTGTGGTAGAGAATGCAGCGGCCATAGCCGAGGACAAGCAGATCGGGGAATCCGTCGTTGTCGTAGTCGCCAACCGCAGCACCCATTCCGAACAGCCCTTCGGCGCCGACTCCAGCCTTGGCAGTGACGTCGCTAAAGGTGCCGTCGCCATTGTTGCGATAGAGAGCGCTGCGCGGTGGCTCTTTCGGCGCATACACCCGCGTGGCGGCGCCATTCACCAGGTAGAGATCGAGCAGGCCGTTCTGGTCGTAGTCGATCCAGCCGCAGCCGGAGCCCATGGTTTCGATCAAGTATTTTTCCGCTGATGCGGCATTGTCGTGGCGGAACGAGATGCCTGCCTGCGCGGCGATGTCGAGGAAACGGATGGGATTCCGGCTCTCCGGATTGAAGGTAGGGATGGGGGTGGCGAGCGCCAGCGAGAAAACGCCCATCTGCTTGAGTAACTCGCGTCTGGAGATGCCCGCGGGGTTCACGAGTGCCTTTCGATCAGGGTCCAGGGTGGTGATTGTAAAGGGAGCAGCACCCGGGGAAAACTTTCCGGTTGACAAAGACTGCGAATAAAGTATACAAAATCCCGCAATTGAGAAAACGTTTGCTGGAACCTGTATGTGAAGTCTGGGGGATCTGCCTGACAACCCATCCTTCGCCGGCTTCGTAAGGAGGAATCATGAAGTTCGCGATGAAATCTGCAGCATGGATCGTGATCGCTCTTGCGGCTTTCTTTGTGTTGGGTGTGCGTGCCGCTCAGGCGCAGCACGGTTCTGAGGGCACCGTGACCGTGACCGTGCTCGATCCGAGCGGCAGCGTCGTTCAAGGCGCGGGCCTGGAACTTCGAGACGTCGCGACCAACAGCGTTCGCAGGGCCAGTACCCAGGACCAAGGGGTGCACACCTTCCCCAACCTGTCTCTTGGAAGGTACTCGCTGACCGTGAAGAAGGCGGGCTTCCAGACCCAGGAGTTCACCGACGTCATCGTCGAGGCTGCCAAGACGACCGACATTACGGCGAACTTGAAAGTGGGGGCGATCAGCGAGACGGTACAGGTAAGCGGTGGCACCGCCCCCCTGGTAGAGACCACGACGAATGCGATCGGCACCACGATCGACATGAAGCAGATCGAAGATCTTCCCATCCAGACTCGCGACATCGGGCAATTGTCGCAATTGATTCCGGGATACACCGGTGGTCAGACCAACATCGGCGGAACCTGGAATGGCCTGCCTTCGATCGATCAGGGAAACAACATCGACGGCATCGTGGGTAGCTCCAGCCGCATGAAATTCGCCGGGAACTCGGAGCCCGCTGTGACTCCACGGCTCGAAAGCATTGAGGAGATGACCGTTCAGACCGAGCAACTCGACATGAACCAGGGCTTCGGTCAGGCGAGCATGCAGATTAACTTCGTAACCCGCCGCGGCGGCAATGCGTTCCATGGGCGGGTGTTCGAGGATTTCAGAAACGCCGCCTTGAATGCCAATAGCTGGACCAATGATGCGCTAACCGCCATCGATCCCTCGAATCCGCAGACAAAGAATCCGGTCAAGCTGAATGATTTCGGCGGCAGCATTGGCGGTCCCATTATCAAGAACAAGCTTTTCTTCTTTGGCACTTATGCCGAGCAGAAGCAACCGGGAACCGTGGCTGCAAACAACTGGCTCTTCACCAGCGCGGCCCAGCAGGGAATTTTCACTTACCAGGACACCAACGGTGCGACCCAAACGGTCAATCTGTATCAACTCGCGGCCAATGGCGGAGTACCGAGCAGCACGAATGTCTTGAGTCCGGCTACGGCGGCAGTGTTCAGCGCGTATCCCGCTTCGGGCTTGGGAGCGATAGCGCCCATCAACGGCGATCTCAATGTCCAGAGCATCAACTGGCAGGTTCCGAACCCGACGACGTATTACTTCCCCGCGGTAAGGGTGGACTTCACGCCGAACGACAAGATGAGATTCAACGTCGCCTGGAACATGACCAAGAACACAACGCCAGCGAACCATCCGCCGGATTTTCCTGGATCGACATGGGCGAAAACGGGCGCCGGGGATACCAGCAAGAACTACACGGCGGCCTTTGGTTTTGATTGGACGCTCTCTCCGACCATTGTCAATAACTTCCGCGGCGGGTATCTCTATGATGCCTCGCTGTTCTCCTACAATGCCGCACCCATCAATCTGAATGTTCCGCAAGTCGGTTGGAACTACCCCGGCGCCGGAGGAACGCGGGCCACTCAGATGAACGGCACGGTGGACTGGCTGCTGGTGGGAACGTTCTATCCGCTTCTGAACTTTTCTGACACGGTGAGTTTGCAACGCAAGGCTCATACCATGAGTTTTGGTGTGTCCTGGTACCAGGAACAAGATCATTACTACAACGCGGTGCAGGGATTCCCTGTAGTGAACCTTGGCCTGACAGGATCGGATCCTGCGGTGAATGCGATCTCCTCCAACAGTATCCCGAATGCAAGTGGTTCTCAGATCGCTCAGGCGCAGCAGCTGTATGCCATTCTCACGGGCAGAATCTCCGGCGTGAACGGAGAGTACGCCTACGATCCGGCGACCAAGGGCTACAACAGCACAAAGCTGTTGGGATACAACCTCGATGAGTTGCAGCGAGCCTGGGCCTTGCATTTCCAGGACTCGTACCGCATCCGGCCAAACTTGACCTTGAACTTTGGCCTGAGGTGGGATTTCACCGGTCCCGATCATGATCTCACCGGCGGGTATCACAATGCCGATCCAGCGGCGATCTTCGGCCCCTCGGGAGTCAACAACCTGTTCAATCCGGGAGTTCTGAATGGGGACATGAATCCGCAGATCGCGCAACGTCCTCGCCCGTTTAATAGCTGGAATGTGAGTCCGCAGCCGGCTTTTGGAGTTGCGTGGAATCCCCATGGCGGTGATGGCTGGCTGGGGAAGTTGCTGGGCGGCGATCGCACGGTGATTCGTGCCGGAGCTTCGCTGAAACGGTTCACCGAGCCGCAGCAATACTTCTGGAACCAGGCCTCCGACGGCGGAGCTTTCTTCTACCAGTTCTTCAACCTCTTTGCCAACAACACGGGCAATACGAACAGCTTTGCACCGGGAAGCTACATTCTCAATACACCCTTTCTCTTCAACAACAACACTCCACTTCAACTTCCTGCAGGCAAGTCGTATGCCCTGTCGCCGCAGACCTACCTGAAGAGCGAAGCGTTATCTGATTTCACGTTCCTGGGAGGGCCGGGAGCGAATGGAATCGATCCGCACATCAAGCAGCCCTACTCGGAGTCTTGGAATTTGGGCATCCAGCGCCAACTCGGTGAAAACCGGGCGCTGGAGATTCGCTATGTGGGCAACCGCGTTTTGCGCCAGTGGATGTATCAGGACATCAATGAGGTCAACATCTTCCAATCGGGTGCCTACGGAGTGTTGACCAACGTGAAGGCTGCGCAGGCGAACCTGGCGGCATATATCCAGGCAAATCCGACCTGCGGACAACCGAGCCAGCCGCCTTGCAGTTTTGCGAACCACGGACTCCCCGGGCAGCAGGCGTTGCCGCTCTTCGATGCTGCTTTCGCCGGCGAGAATCCGGGAGCCGACGGGAGTTTTGCTGACTACACGGACTTCAACTTCGGGACCATGGTTGCAATGGGAGAGGCGGGGTCGATCGCCGGTCGCTTCACCAACAACAACGGTGCCGCGTCATACTTCTGCAATCTGGTTGGAGCCTCGTTTGGACCTTGTGCTAACAACTTGAACTACTCTGGAGCGGGAGCAGGGCTGCCCATCAACTTCCTTCAGGCAAATCCTCTTGCCTCGGGAAACGCGGCGCTATACCTGGTTGCGGAAGGATATTCCAACTACAACGGGCTGCAGGTGGATTTCCGGCAGCGGCAATGGCACGGCCTGCAGTTCGACGCGAACTACACCTGGAGTCATACCCTCGGTCTCACCACTCCCAACAACTGGCAGGGACAGACCTACACCTTCACTCTGCGCAACATGCGGCTCGGCTACGGCCCGTCGCTGTTCGATATTCGCCATTCGCTCAATATCAATGGCACCTACGATCTTCCCTTTGGCAAAGGGAAGATGTTCGCGAGTAAGGGAGGTGTCGTCGACAGGATTGTGGGCGGCTGGACGGTCGGCACGATCTTTAATGTCCAGACCGGAACACCGTTCCTGCTGGGCGGCGGCAGCGGAAACGGAGATCCGTTCACCGCGAGCACGTTCAACAACAATCCCAACGCCGACGGGCTGGGTGATGGCGGGGTCGTGCTGCACAACGTGACCGCCTCTCAACTGCAGAGTTCGGTTGGGGCCTACAAGATTCCCGGAACTACAAGTGTCGCGTTCATCAATCCGAAGTACCTTGCGGTCAAGTCAGGTTCCAACACCGGTGGTGGGGCAGACCCAGCGTTCATTACACCGAACGTGACGCCAGGAACCATCGGGCAACGTGTCTGGCTCTACGGGCCGCGCTTTTGGAATGACGACCTGTCGCTAACCAAGCGTTTTGCGATGACGGAGAGGGCGAGCTTTACGTTCCAGGCGGAGATGCTGAACGTCTTCAACCACCCGAACTTCCAGCAGGGTCCAGGAAGCGGGTGTAACTACTACTGTACGTCGGCAAATTACCAGTTCCCGTTCATACAGGGGTCTGGTTTTGGAATCGGTAGTATCTCGCCGAACTACAACGCGGCTTCTCCCAACCAGGGGGCGCGCGTGATCGAATTGCGAGCCAACGTGGAATTCTAAGCGGCTCGCATGAACAGAGCGCCTCTGCCGTCTCTGGGCGAGAACGGCAGAGGCGCTTCCAGCAATTAGCCGGCCTGTTCCAGGAGGGAGACAATTCGTAAGTCCTGTTCTTGGGTTCTTCCGTTCGCGCTGCTCTCGTCTCTGCTTGTGCCTCGGCTCCTTGCACAAGGCAAGCAAGAGGACTATGAACGGGCGCAGCAGTTTCTTCCGGGAAACCTGCGCCGGGTGGTTTACGTTGCCGACGTAAACCCGCACTGGATTCAAAAGACGAGCCGGCTCTGGTATCGCAAGTCGTCCCCCAGCGGCAGTGAATTCATTCTGGTCGACGCGGAACGGAACACCAGCGTTCCCGCTTTCGATCACGCGCGCCTTGCCGCCGGCCTGTCGCGGGCGGACAAGCAGGAGCATACCTCGACCGACCTGCCTTTCCGAGAGTTCGAGTTCGTGGAGGACAACCAGGCGATTCATTTCTCGCTAGAGGGCACGGAGTGGACCTGTTCCCTGGTCAACTACGAGTGCAAAGGCAATCCGGTCGAATCAAAACATCCGAATGAGGAGCTCTCGCCCAACAAGCGCTGGGGTGCCTTCGTTCGAGAACACAATCTGTTTCTGCGTGATGTCTCCACAGGCACGGAGTTGCAGCTGACCCAGGATGGAGTAAAGGGTTGGGACTATGCCACACCGCTTCCGTCCTTGCGATTGATGGTCGATCAGGGCACGGAAGACGTGAAGCAGTCGGCCGCGGTGTTTTGGGCGCCGGATTCGTCAAAGCTGGTCACTTATCGCATCGACTCCAGAAATTCAGGCCGCTTTACCAGTGTGCAGTTCGTTCCACCGAACCAGTTGCGGCCCAAAGCCTTCACCTATGTGTATCCGCTGCCGGGCGAGGTTCTGGCCAAGGCGGAGCCCATCATCTTCGATATTCAATCCGGCCGGCGCACGGACGTGAAGTCTGCCTCGATCGAACTGCCCTTTCAGGATGGTCCCGGGTTTGAGTGGGTTCCTGACAGCAAGAGCTTCTATTACGACTACGATGAGCGTGGATACAAGGCGAAGGAACTTCGTGGGGTTGACGCTTCAACCGGAGAGCAAAAAGTCCTGCTGCGCGAGCAATCCGATCCGTACGTGGATCCCGGCGAGACATTCTATCGCTTCGTCAAAGGCACGGGCGAGATTCTCTGGAGTTCAGAACGAGACGGTTGGAATCATCTGTATCTTTACAGCAAAGCGGGACAACTTGAGAACCAGATCACGCAGGGACACTGGGTGGTGCGGGAGATCGAATATGTCGATGACGCGAATCGGCGTGTATATTTTTCCGCCAGTGGACGCGAGAAGGATGAAGACCCATATCAGGCGCGCCTGTACAGCGTTGGCCTCGATGGCAAAGGGCTGCAGCTTCTCACTCCGGAGAATGCGACCCATTCCGCCAGCTTTTCACCTGATGGCTCCTGCTTTATCGATACCTATTCGCGTCCTGACTTGCCCGCCAAAGTAGTCCTGCGGCGGGCGAAAGACGGGTCACTGCTGCGGGTCCTGGAAGAATCCGATCCCAGTTGGCTGATGAAGATGGGTTGGAAACCTCCCGAGGCTTTTCAGGGGAAGGCGGCCGACGGCAACACCGATTTGTATGGACTGATCTGGCGTCCTTCAAACTTTGATGCGGCAAAAAAATATCCCATCGTGGAATTCATCTACACCGGGCCGCAATCCTTCTTTGTGCCCAAGACCTTCAATACCTTTTGGCTTCAGTCTACGGCGGAGTTGGGGTTTGTCGTTGTCATGATCGATGGCCGCGGCACGGCAGGCCGATCAAGGGCCTTCCATCAGTTCTCGTACAGAAATCTGGGAGGCTCCTTCGAAGATCACGTCGCGATGATCAAGCAAATGGCATCCCGTTACCCATCTATGGATGTCGAGCGGGTGGGAGTCTTCGGAACGTCGGCCGGCGGTTACGGCGCGGCTCATGCCATGCTCGCGTTTCCGGATTTTTACAAAGTCGGCGTTTCCACTTCCGGCGACCACGATGCGCGTCTGGATAAGGCATGGTGGAACGAACTCTATCAGGGATATCCGGTGCAGGACGATTACATTGAGCAATCGAACGTCAGCATGGCGAGCCGGTTGAAAGGGCGCCTGCTTCTGGAACACGGCGACATTGATGACAACGTGCACCCGGTAGAAACCATGCGTTTGGCCGATGCGCTCATGAAGGCCAACAAGGATTTCGACATGCTGTTTGTGCCCAACATGTTTCACGGAGAGAGTGGGGAACACGCGCACTACCTGGTGCGGCGGCGCTGGGACTATTTCGTTCAACATCTGCTCGGAGTTACGCCGCCGGCGAACTTCGAAATTAAGGAAGAGCGAGACCCGGACGGACCCAGAAGACGCCGGCGCTAGCACTGACGGGTGCACACAGGGAAAACTCTGATGGACCGAAGAACATTCCTGCAGAGTATGGCGGTAAGCGCTGCCGGTTTCGACTTGCTCGAAGGTCTCGGGGCCTCGGAAGCGCAGACGGGGAAGCATCCTGGACCGAATCCAGGTTCCGGCCTGCCGGTTTCGGTCGAAGGGTGCACCCTCGTTTCAGAATTCCGTGCAAAGGGCGAATGGTGGAAAGTCTATGAGGATCTTCGCACTCGCGAAGGCCCGTTCATGTTTGTGTCTTCTTCCGGAGAGACGCTCTCTCTGGGTAAGAGCGCCGAAGCTTCGATGCCAGAGGGGGCGCCATATATGGGTTTGGCGTTGCAAGACATCGGATTGTCATCCGCCGACCTGCTGGCGGATCGGCTGTTGCGAAACGGCGATCCCGACCCGGAAGCGGTGAGAACGGCCGCTCCTCCCATGGCGTCGGCGGAGAAGAATCCTCGAATATGGACGACGTTTGTGGGAACCAGGGAAGCCTACGACGTTACTCCTGTCTACCGAAGTGGCGGCACTCGCACGTATCATCCCGGCCAGTACTTTCCTCGATTGCGCGAGGCAACCGAGCAGGGACAAATCTACGACGGGCTCGTGGGCGGCTGGATGCCGGTCGTTCGCAAGGTCATCACCACGGCGAACGAAGGCTACTGGGAGGTCGTTGTCTTCGGCGACGTGCACCCGAACCGGAACAAGTACATTGTGCACACCTGGCACCGCACGGCGCGAATCCAGGATGGAAAGATCGCCGAGGTCGTGTATGGCCACAGCTATCCCGCCTTTCCACCGGCGAGACACGATCCCAAGCCGGAGGAGTTCTATCGCGCTCTGCTGGAGTTTGCCCAATACTGGCGGCGACTGTTGGACGACTGCTCTCCCGCTTCTTTGCCGCACGATGAGTGGGTCGATCTATCGAAGCATGCTTTCGCGAAAGAACTGATGACGCGCCCGGGTGGCGTCTATCCGAAATACGGTGCGGTTGATCGCGACTACGCGGGATCGGAGTACGACGGATTCCAGGACATCTTCACCAGCGCCATCTACACCAACATGGAGTGGGGTCGATTGGAGACTGCGCGGCTCTTCATCGACAACTACTTTTCCGAATACGTCGACGACTCCGGCATGGTCGATATGCGTGGTCCGGAGACCGCCCAGTTTGGCATGACACTGTCTCTTCTGGCGCGGTACTTCAACTACAGTAGCGATGCCCGGCTGCTTCTGAAACACAGAGCAAAAATCGAAGCCACGGCAAAACTGCTGGCGGACATGCACGACGAAAGTTTCCGAGCTCCGGAGCACAGCCCGGAGTATGGTCTGATCCGCGGATGGAGCGAATCGGATTCCTG
Source organism: Candidatus Dormiibacterota bacterium (assembly GCA_035632675.1). GTDB lineage: Bacteria > Acidobacteriota > Terriglobia > Terriglobales > Acidobacteriaceae > Sulfotelmatobacter. The sequence continues at coordinate 485,255 of DASQGJ010000026.1, read as the reverse complement.
TTTGAGTGCAACCCCGTCATTGTATTGGCAGGCTTATTACGCCAACAGTGCGTTCGCCGCACGCGGGTTCAAGGATATCGCTGGAGTGTGGATGCAATTGAGCCGGGATAACTCGATGCCTGCCATGCAAACTCTGGCGGACCAGTGGCTCAAGCGCAGCAAGACATTGCGGGACCAGACCATCCAGAGCATCGAAAGGAATATACAAAGAGATAAGACGCCTCCATACATCGGGATCTTCCCGGGAACGACCCTCACGTTCCGGGAATCACTCGAGACAGAGAAGCCCAGTCCCCAGCAATGGCCGCATCGACCCTATGCCGAGTTGCTGCAGGCCGATGTCCTGCCTTCAAACTTGGCGAACTGGTGATCGACTCGATGCGTGCTCACGGAGCAACCACTCTTGGAGTGGTAGCGAACGTGTGGCGTTTTGGGCCCGAGGGGAGAGAGATTCTTGGTTTCATCTCCTACGGTTACGCTCAAATGCTTCTGCGGTTGGATCGAATCGAAGAGTTTTTGCTGTTTCTTTACGCGCATCGTTATCACGCTCATACGCGTGGAAGCTGGACGGCGGGTGAGGTGACGGGTATCACGGGCGATTCGGGAACCTACTGCGTCCCGGCGCAGCAGGTCATTCCACTCCTGGTTCGGTGGATGCTGGTGCTGGAGGATTCGGACGCCGAAATTCTGTATCTCGCGAAAGGTGTTCCGCGAGAGTGGGTCGCCTCTGGCAAATCGATCCAGATTCAGCAGGCTCCGACGCGTTGGGGCCAGGTCAGTTTCATGATCAAGAAGCAGGAGAACAAATCCGTGGTCGGGCACGTCGAACTGGCGGGAGCTTCGACTCCAAAGGAGCTACACTTCAAGCTTCGTCTTCCGCCGGAGAGCGCCCTTCAGCGCGTGACCGTGAACGGTGAACCTGCGTCTCTGGGAGGAGTTCACGGAGACACAGTGATCATCCCGGTGAAGGGCGCAAAACGGTTCGAAATTGTTGGCCAGATTGGCTAAGCCTGATTGGCTGAACGGGTACTCGACTCATGAGAATGCGAATTCTAGTTGCTCTTGTCGTAGCAACCGCCGGCTGGGCAATGGCCGGCGATTCCACGTTAGCCGCAACTCCTCCCATGGGATGGAACAGTTGGAATCACTTTGCCTGCAAGGTCACGGCGGATGACGTGCGTGCCGCAGCCGATGCCATAGCCAGCAACGGGATGAAGGATGCGGGCTACGTTTATGTGAACATCGACGATTGTTGGCAAGGAGATCGCGACGAGCAGGGGAGAATTCGGCCAAACGCGAAGTTCGGGGACATGAAGAACCTTGTCGACTACATTCACGGCAAAGGTCTGAAAGCGGGGATCTATTCATCTCCCGGTCCCAGGACGTGTGCGAAATATGAAGGAAGCTTTGGGCACGAGGAGCAGGACGCACAGCAATACGCGGATTGGGGATTCGACTACCTCAAGTATGACTGGTGCAGCGCGGAAAAAGTTTACAAGCGGAGCGAAATGCCCGCGGCCTACAAAAAGATGCACGACGCGCTGGTGCGGGCGGGCAGGCCAATTGTCTTCAGCCTGTGTCAGTACGGTTACGAGCGTGTCTGGAGATGGGGAGCTTCGGTGGGTGGCAATCTGTGGCGCACGACGGAAGACATTACCGACCACTACGACCGCATGTCGGTCATCGGGTTCGACCAGGATGGTCTGGAGCCATTCGCCGGGGCTGGACACTGGAACGACCCGGACATGCTCGAAGTCGGGAACGGCGGCATGAACCATGACGAGTACATCACGCACATGAGTCTTTGGGTCTTGCTCGCCGCACCATTGCTGGCGGGCAACGATCTGTCAAAGATGAGCCCGGAGACCCTGGCCATTCTGACAAACAAGGAGGTGATCTCGGTCGATCAGGACATCAAGGGATTGCAGGGGCGCCGGGTCGCGCAGGAGGGCCCGCTGGAAGTGTGGGCCAAACCTCTCGCCGGTGGCGCCGTGGCGGTTGGCCTGTTTAATCGCGGTGAATCTGCAAATCCGATCACGGTCAATCTCAAAGACCTGGGGGTGCGGAAGAGTGTGCACATCCGAGATCTTTGGCAGCACAAAGACTTGGGTTCATTCGACGATAGCTACACCGTCGAGGTTCCTCGGCATGGGGCGGTTCTGGTGAGGATTCAGTAAAGGTCGGGCGTGAATTGAGCGCACTACAGGGGCTTACAATTTCGAATGCCGGCCCGCATTCTCCAACTCGCGTTGTGCTTCCGTTCGCTTTTGCTCAAGCACTTCTTTGAGCGAATCACCGGCGTGCCGGATGTGCTCGCGAAGCAGGTCGCAGGCCGCAGCAGAATTGCGCTGGCGGCACAGTTCGAGCATCTGGTGGTGCTCCTCGTTCGCCCGTTTCATGCCGTGCGTCAGGTACAGTTGCAGCCGGGTATAGCGCTCTCCGTTGTTGTTGACGTTCCGGATGATCGCCATGAAGCGAGGCTGGTTGGCTCGGGAGTAGAGGATGGAATGGAATTGCCAGTTCAGGCGGCCCCACGCGGAAACGTGTTCCTGCTTGCGGAGTTCACTCACGTACTTGCGCAGCACGCTGTCAGCTTGAGTGAAGTCTTCTTCCGTGAGATGAGGTATGGACAACTTCAGGACTTCGGGCTCGAGCAGGGCGCGAATGGAAAACAGTTCTCCGATGTCGTTGGGCGAGAGCGCCGGGACGATGGCACCACGGTTGGGAACGATTGCGATCAGACCTTCGGCATCCAATTGCCGGAGGGCTTCGCGCACCGGGATGCGACTGACCTGGTATTGGGTGGCGATTGCGTCCTGGCGAAGCTGAGCGCCTTCAGCGATTTCGCCTCGGATGATTTGATCGCGCAGCTTGTCGGCAACAGCGGATGTCAGCGACTGGCGGGGTATACCGGAGCCGGAATACGGTGCGCTCTCTAGGTCCATTTTCGCCTTGCAGCCCAAGCTCCTCGAAGGAAAGTATACCGCAGATTGTATGCAGAGAGGGAATCATGCAAGGGGTTAATGTCGTCCTGAGAAATGTATTATTTTCATTGGCTTGGAGTCAGTCTATCCTCTTGGAATCGGGGAAAGAGGGAAGGCTCGTTTGACGATTGCATATTGTATCCATAGGATAGCGTTGCGCCGTCGACGCCAGATTTGCAGCGGGAAAGCAATTGTCGATGGCGTTTTTCGGCGCACGGTAACAGTGACAGACGGCAAGGCCTGTCGCAGTATTGCTGGATCGGCCTGTGTGGGTGCAGAGGCGGAACTGATTCTGAATCCGCCGAACGCTCTCTGCATGGGCGTTCGAGTCTGACGAGGCATGAGCAAAGAAACATACGATGTCGTGATTGTCGGCGCCGGGATCGTGGGAGCGGCGTGCGCGGACGCTTTCGCCCAGCGAGGGTTGCGAGTTGCGGTTGTCGATCGCGATGTGGTGGGAAGTGGAGCCACGGCCGCCGGCATGGGACACATCGTCGTGATGGACGACTCCGACGCTCAATTCGCGCTCACGAACTACTCTCAGCGGCTGTGGCACGAACTACGCTCGGAGTTGCCCGATGACGTCGAATACGAACAATCCGGAACGATCTGGGTGGCAGCGGATGAAGAGGAAATGACGGAGGTGGTACGCAAGCGGGATTACTACCAGAAACGCGACGTCGCTGTGAAGGTGATGGATGCCCGGCAGCTGCAGGAAGCTGAACCGAATCTGCGCGCCGGTCTGGCGGGAGGGCTGCTGGTTCCGGGAGACGCGGTTTTATATCCACCGTGTGCAGCCTCTTTCCTGATCGGTCGCGCCCAGCAACACGGGGCCGTGCTCAGGCTCGGTGCTTCTGTGGTGCAGATCCTGGAAGGTAGTGTCCGGCTCAAGGATGATCAGGAAATCGCGGGTGGCATCGTGGTGAATGCGGCCGGAGCGGTTGCGGCAGAACTCACCGCGGGTATTGACGTCAAGAAGCGCAAAGGCCACCTCGTCATTACTGATCGTTATCCCGGATTCCTGCGTCATCAACTGGTCGAACTGGGTTATCTGAAGAGTGCACACTCGGTATCTCGGGACTCGGTGGCTTTTAATGTGCAGCCCCGCCTGACCGGGCAAATTCTGATTGGCTCCTCGCGGCAGTATGGAGCTGAGCACAAAGATGTTGATCAGGGGATGCTGGCGAACATGGTGCGGCGGGCGCAGGAATATATGCCGGCTCTCGGCTCAATGTCGGCAGTACGGGTGTGGACGGGGTTTCGCGCCGCGACGCCTGACAAATTGCCGCTCATTGGTCCGTGCCCGGGATACAAGTCGGTATTTCTTGCTACCGGACACGAAGGCTTGGGAATTACGACATCGCTCGGGACCGCGAGGATTCTGGTGGATCTGGTGACAGGCTCGAAACCGGAAATCGCGGCTGAGCCGTATCTGCCTTCGCGGACCGCAAAGGAATATGCCCATGCCTAGCGAATTTACAGTGCGGGTCAACGGAGCGTCAGTCTCCGTGCCGGCGGGCGTAACCGTGGCCGTGGCGATGGCGATCGCCGGACAGCCCTGCCGGAGTTCGGTGACGGGCGAGCCACGGGGTCCGTTGTGTGGGATGGGTATTTGTTTCGAATGTCGCGCGGTGGTCAATGGAATATCGCATTCCAGAACCTGCCAGCTCTTGTGCGAGCCGGACATGGAAGTAAAGACGGATGAGTAACTATTCACGAGACCGATTCGACGTTCTGGTCGTGGGTGGAGGGCCCGCGGGCGTTGCGGCCGCCGTGCGTGCCGCAGAGAGCGGCGCCCGCGTAGGCATGGTTGACGAGAACCTAGCGCTGGGAGGCCAGATCTGGCGCGGCGGGCCATCGGAGGGACCGCATTCCTCCGAAGCTTCGAACTGGCTGGCTCGATTGAAAACATGCGGCGTCCTCGTGCTGTGCGGGAAGAGAGTATTTCATCATCCCGAAGCGGGCGTTCTGATGGCGGAAGGACTCGACGATGTTTGGGAGTTGAGCTATCGCAACCTGGTGTTAGCAACGGGCGCGCGAGAAAGATTTCTGCCATTTCCAGGGTGGACACTGCCGAACGTAATGGGTGCTGGGGGGTTGCAGGCTTTGGTCAAGTCCGGTTTGCCGATTCGCGGCAAACGCGTCGTCATCGCGGGAACGGGGCCCTTGCTCCTCGCCGTCGCGGCTTATCTGCGTAAACACGGCGCCGAGATACCCCTCATCTGCGAGCAGACGTCGTGGAAAAAGCTGGCGCGCTTCGGCATGGCGCTCATGACTCACCCGGGAAAGATCGCCCAGAGTGTTCAGTTGAAACGAGACATTTCGGGCATCCGGTTCGCGGCAAACAGTTGGGTCACCGCAGCTCACGGTCAGCAGGCTCTGGAAGCGGTGACTATCTCACACGCCGGTCACACTGGAGCTATCAAGTGCAATTTCTTGGCTTGCGGATTCCATCTTGTTCCCAACACGGAATTGCCGATTCTCCTGGGATGCGGAATTAGAGGCGGCTACGTGCAAGTGAACGACTTCCAGCAAACCACGGCGCCGGGGATTTTCTGCGCCGGCGAACCAACGGGCATCGGCGGAGTGGACCGGGCTCTCATCGAAGGACAGATCGCCGGGCTCGCCGCAACGGCAAAAACCGCCGAAGCCCGAACGCTGTTTCCCCAGCGGGAGAAATTTCAACGGTTTGCGTGCCTGCTGGATGAAACATTCTGTTTGCGGTCAGAACTCAGAACCCTGCCGTCGGCCAACACTCTGATTTGCCGATGCGAAGACGTTCCCTACTCGCGGCTTCGCGAACACACATCATGGCGTGCCGCCAAGCTGCACACACGTTGCGGAATGGGTCCCTGCCAGGGAAGAATTTGCGGACCGGCGACGCAGTTTCTTTTCAAATGGAACCCGGATTCGGTTCGTCCCCCGGTTTTCCCGGCACGCGTCGAACACTTGGCGGCACTGCCGCAGTCGATTCCAGAAGTAACAGGAGAAATTCAATGAACTGGAAAGGCGTCACGCCAGCTATTACAACTCCTTTCAACCAGGATCTCAGCGTTGATCATGGATTCCTGGCGGAACATGCCCGCTGGCTGCTGGAGAACGGGTGCGCCGGGGTGGTGGCCTTGGGGTCGCTCGGCGAGGGCGCGACTCTGTCGTTCGATGAAAAAGCGGACGTTCTCCGCGCTTTGGGAAAGGCAGTGAATGGGGGTGGGACACTTGTGGCGTCGATCTCGTCTCTCACGACTTCCGAGTCGGTTTCGCTGGCGAAAGCCGCGAGCGACCTGGGCTGTTCCGGGCTGATGGTATTGCCGCCCTACGTATATCTCGGTGACTGGCGCGAGATGAAAGCTCACGTTGCGGCAGTCTTCCGCGCTACGCCGCTCTCCTGCATGCTGTACAACAATCCGGTAGCCTACGGAACCGATTTCCTCCCGGAGCATATCCAGGAACTCGCCTCGGAGTTCGAGAACTTCAAGGCAGTCAAGGAATCGAGTACCGATGCCAGGCGCGTGTCGGCGATTCGCGCGCTGGTCGATGACCGGATCGAAATCTCGGTCGGCGTGGATGACGCAGTTCTGGAAGCGATCGGCGTGGGCGCAACCGGATGGGTTGCAGGCCTGGCGAACGCCCTGCCGCGCGAGTCTGTAGACCTGTTCACCTGCGGAATCCAGGGAGAAGATCGAAAGGCGTTTGAATTGTATCGTTGGTTCCTGCCTCTGCTCAGAATGGATACCGTGCCGAAGTTCGTTCAACTCATCAAGCTAGTGCAAGCCGAGGTCGGAATGGGGAGTTCCCGTGTAAGGCCACCGCGATTGGAGTTGGTGGGAGGCGAACTCGAGCAGGCAACGAAAATCATCCGTGAAGCGTTACGAACGCGGCCAGCAGAAGTGACTTCGTACGCCTTGCCGAATAGGAAGTGACCGTATGTTGGGTGAGATGGCAAAACTTTCAGGGCGTTCGCTGATCGGCTTTCGCGAGGGCGCAGGTTCCGGAGACCCGCTCTATGCGCATGACCCAACCACGGGTCAGGCGTTGCAGCCGGGATTTCTTCCGGCGACGGCCGAGGAACTTGACCGCGCCGTGCGAATCGCGGCCGATGCCTTCAAGACCTACAGCCGCACATCGGGCCGCGAGCGCGGTGCTTTCCTGCGGAAGATTGCGGACAAAATTGAGTCCATCACAGGTGACATTGTCGAAAGAGCCGCGCAGGAGACGGCTCTTCCAGTAGCGCGGCTGCAAGGCGAGACTGCGCGTACCTGTCACCAGCTGCGCTTGTTTGCACAAGTCGCTGAAGAAGGCTCATGGGTGAATGCGCGAATCGATCACGCTGATCCTGAACGCAAGCCGCTTCCGAAGCCGGACATTCGCTCGCTGATGCGGCCGCTGGGGCCGGTGGTGGTGTTCGGAGCGAGTAACTTTCCGCTGGCATTTTCCGTGGCTGGGGGAGACACAGCGTCGGCGCTGGCGGGCGGGAACCCAGTGATCGTGAAGGCGCATGCCGCTCATCCCGGCACCAGCGAACTGGTGGGGCGCGCACTCCAGGAGTGCGTTCGCCAATGCGGCATGCCCGAGGGTGTCTTCTCGCTGTTGTTTGGACACGGTTCGCAGATCGGAACCGCGCTGATGAAACACCCGCTGGTCAGAGCCGGCGGTTTCACCGGATCACGCACGGCGGGAAGAATTCTGATGGACGTGGCTGCGTCGCGCCCTGAGCCGATTCCTTTCTATGCCGAGATGAGCAGCACCAATCCGGTCTTCATCCTGCCGGGAGCTTTGCGCGAGCGTGCCGAGAACATCGCCTCTGGCCTATACACATCCTTCACGTTGGGAGCCGGACAATTCTGCACCAAGCCGGGTATGGTGTTTCTTGAAAAAGGCCCGGATGCTGACAAATTTGCCGGCAAATTAGCAGCGTTGGTCGACGGCTCTGCGCCCTTCCATCTTCTGACCGGGGTCATCCATTCCTCGTACGATTCGGCCATCGCCAAGCGGAAGTCAAATTCGTCGGTGACGCTACTGGCTGAAAAACAGCATTCCGATGCAGCGGGATTCTGTGCACACTCTGCTGTATTCGAGGCCGACGCGGACGCGTTTCTGGGCTCCGACCTGGAGGCTGAGATCTTCGGGCCAACCACGCTGCTGATACGACACACCCGCCGCGAACACATTTTGGAAATCGCGCGTTCTCTCGAAGGCCACTTGACCGCAACGATTCATGGGACCGAACAGGACCTGCGCGATTTTGCCGATCTGGTCGCCATTCTCGAGACGAAGGTCGGTCGACTGATCTTTAATGGATTTCCTACGGGAGTCGAAGTTACGCACGCGATGGTGCATGGTGGACCGTATCCCTCGACCTCCGATGGGCGATCCACATCCGTGGGCAGCCAGGCGATTTTCCGCTTCACGCGCCTGGTCTGCTACCAGGGATTCCCCGATAGCGCCCTGCCCGATGAACTGAAAGAGGCCAACCCACAAGGGATCTGGCGACTGATCGACGGAAGTCTGCGCAAGTAAATGCGAGGTGTCAGCAGCAGAGGGAAAGTAACGCTTGATGAGCAAACGTTTGCTCGGGTTTCACGAGGGATGCCGCAATGTTCAACACTGTTCTTTACGCCGTAAGAAATCATGTCACGAAGAATCTGCTATGCGTTTGTTTCACCTGCCTGATTCTGCCGTGGCCAGCGGCCGGGAATGAAAATCCCGCTCAACTGGCCGAGAGCAAGACCGTCAAGCTGAACCCGCTCCCGCTGAGTCACGTGAGGCTGACGGGAGGCCCGCTCAAAGCCGCTCAGGAAGCCGATGCGAAGTATCTGCTCGAACTCCAGCCTGATCGCATGCTTGCATTCCTGCGTCAGCGCGCCGGGTTGAAGCCCAAAGCGGAAGGCTACGGCGGATGGGATGGGCCGAAGCGCAATCTGACGGGACATATCGCGGGACATTACTTATCTGCGGTGAGCCTGATGTCGGCGGCCACCGGCGACGCTCGGTTCAAAGAGCGCGCCGACTATATTGTCGACCAACTAAGAGAGATTCAGGACGCGCAGGGCGACGGCTACATCGGAGCACTCGAGGATGGCCAGGGCGTCGATGGAAAACAGCGTTTCATCGATCTGAGCAACGGGATTATCAAGTCGGGTGGCTTTGATCTGAACGGGCTGTGGTCGCCGTGGTATGTCGAGCACAAACTCTTTGCAGGGCTCAGGGACGCCTACCGGTATACCGACAACGCAACCGCATTGCAGGTGGAGATCAAGTTTGCAGGCTGGGTCGAAAAAATTCTTTCCCGGCTGGATGATGATCAACTGCAACTCATGCTGGGCACGGAATTCGGAGGGATGAACGAAGTTCTGGCCGAACTGTACGCCGACACCGCCGACCCACGTTGGCTCGCGCTCGCCGACAAGTTCCACCAGAAAGCGATGATCGATCCTCTCTCCAAAGATAAAGATGTAATTTCTCACACCCACGGAAATACGCAGGTTCCGAAACTCTATGGAACGCTGATGCGCTACGTGTACACGGGCAATGCCGCTGACGAGGAGGCTGCGAAATTCTTCTGGGACCGCGTGGTCTACCACTACAGCTTTGCGACCGGTGGCCACGGCAAGAACGAGTACTTCGGTGCCCCGGACAAGCTAAGCGACATGGTGGACGGGCGCACGGCGGAGACCTGTAACGTCTACAACATGCTGAAAATGACGCGCACGCTTTTTTCCGTCGAGCCCGACATTCGCTATGCCGACTTTCACGAACGCGCCCTCTTCAATCACATCCTCGCCTCGCAGGACCCGAAAGATGGAACTGTTACGTATATGCTTCCCGTCGGACGTGGAGTGCAGCACGAATACCAGCGCATGTTCGAGGATTTCACCTGCTGCGTCGGAACCAGCATGGAAAGCCATGCCCTGCATGGCGCTGGAATCTACTACTACAAAGGCGCCGAGGAGTTTTGGATCGGCCTGTACGCGCCGTCCATCGCAAAGTGGGATTCGGCTGGCGTCGAAGTGGAAACGGCGACCGACTTTCCCCTCGGTTCCTCCGCCTCGGTGAAGATTCGAACCAGGTCGCCGAAACAATTTACGCTCGCCCTGCGGAGGCCGTACTGGGCCGGGGACGGCTTCAGCGTCAAGCTGAATGGCCAGCCTCTTAAAGATCTTCCCCCTGCGGATTCTTACGTCAAGATCAGTCGGCTCTGGCAGCCAGGCGATACGGTTGAACTCAATCTTCCGAAAGTGCTGCGCGAGGAACCGCTGCCCGACAATCCCAACCGCAGGGCCTTCCTGTGGGGGCCGCTGGTGCTGGCTGGAGATCTTGGCCCTGAAATTCATCACGACGACGAAGAGAACATGCCTGCGCCGTCGGCTCCCGCACTGGTCGTGAAGAGAGAGCCCGTCGGGCAGTTCCTCATGCCGGAAGCCGGGAAGCCCGGATGGTTCAAAACAAGTGGCGTCGGATTGGCCCAGGATATCGAGTTTGCGCCTTTCTACGAACTCCCGCGCCGGATGTACGCCGTGTACTGGGATGTTTTCACGCCGGAAGAGTGGAGCAAGCGTTCGGCCGAGTACAAAGCCGTGCAGGAGAAGCAACAGAAGCTTCAGGCTGCGACGATCGCCTTTGCCCAGCCGGGAGAGATGCAGTCGGAGCGCGACTTCAATGAACAAGGCGAGGACTCAGCCCCTCTGCTTTGGCGAGGCCGCCATGGGCGCGGAGGCAAAGGCTGGTTCTCATTCGACATGCCGGTTGAGAATGCGAGGCCGATCGCATTGTGGGTGACCTTCGGTGGCGACCGATGGCGAAACAGCACGCTCGACATTCTGGTCGATGGCAAGAAGATTGCCGATCACGCAGAACCGCACCTTAGCCCCGATCAGGAAAAGCAATTCGTTGACGTCAACTATGTCATCCCGACCGAGCTTATTGCGGGCAAAAGCAAAGTGACAGTTCGTTTCCAGGCTACGGACGGCAATGAAATCGGAGCCATCTTCGGGGTGCGCACGGTGCGTGGCTACACGGCCGAGGATTTGCAGTGAACGTTCCTCACCGCTGCGTGGTCTTTTTCATGTCGCTGAGTCTCTCTGCGTGCGCGATCGCGGCAGAATCGGCCACGATTACGGTTGATCTGAAGAAGCAAGGCGCGCCGGTGCCTGGCCGCCTGTATGGAATCTTCTTTGAAGAAATCAATCACGCCGGAGATGGCGGCCTGTATGCCGAGCTCGTGAGGAACCGCGGCTTCGAGGATGCCAACCTCCCGCCCGCATGCCGGCGCGAAGGAGACTTTCTCGTCCCGCCGCGAACCCCGCACTTCTGGAAGAGGCTTGAAGCTGGTGATTGGAAGATGGAGTGGCATGTCGATAGCGAATGGCCTGGCTGGTCGACGCAAGCCACCGGCGGCAGCGACGCAGAGTTCAAGCTGGTCGAAGACCATCCACTGAACGCGGCGACCCGGCATTCCTTGCAGATTACGGTTCGAGCCGTGAATCCCGCGGGCCGAGTTGCGGTTATCAACGACGGCTACTGGGGCATGGCAATCGGAAGTGGAGAGAACTACAAGCTCTCGTTCTTTCTGCGTGGGCGGGGAACCCCCGTCCCCATCATTGCCACTCTGGAGAGCACCAATGGCGCAATACTGGCGCGCTCCACGTTGGAAGCGGATGGCGGCTCTGAATGGAAGAAATATGAAACCGTTCTCCACGCGACCGCAACCGATACCAAGGCACGGCTAGTGCTGTCGTTTCCCGCGGCAGGCCAAGCCTGGCTCGATTTCGTATCGCTATTTCCGGAGAAAACATTTCACAATCGACCCAACGGCCTGCGACCGGATCTGGCCAGGATGATCGCCGGCCTCAAGCCCGGTTTCATCCGCTTTCCCGGTGGCTGCTTTGTGGAAGGCATCACGATCGAAGATCGCCCGCAGTGGAAGCGCACGCTTGGGCCGTTGGAAGGCCGCCCCGGCACCTACAGCCCGTGGGGATACTGGAGTACCGACGGACTTGGCTACCACGAGTTCCTGCAGTTCGCCGAAGACGTCGGAGCGGATGCTCTCTACGTGGTGAACGCGGGAATCTCGTGCGCATTTCGCAGCGGCACGTTCATTCCCGACGACCAGCTGCAACCGCTGGTCGACGATACCCTGGATGCGATCGAATACGCGATCGGGCCTGCCGATTCGACGTGGGGCGCGCGGCGGGCCGCCAATGGCCATCCTGCGCCATTCCCGCTCAAGTACATCGAAGTGGGAAACGAGGATCAAGGTCCGCGTTACGGCGAGCGAGTGGCCCTGTTTGAAAAGGCAATCAAAGCAAAGTATCCCCAGATCAAAGTTGTGTTGAGTTCGTGGATCTCGGGAATCGACGAGCCCGCGATCCGTGCAGCTGGGCATGTGGATCTCGTCGACGAGCATGCCTACCGTCCGTTGTACTGGCCGGTCGAACACTTCGACAGTTTCGCTTCGTACCCGCGCAAAGACTGGGATCTCTACATCGGCGAGTTCGCGACCAACGGCGGAGTTGGTAAGGGCAACCTGTTGGCCGCGCTCAATGACGCCGCCTACATGATGAGCATTGAGAAGAACTCCGATCTCGTGAAAATGGGCAGCTATGCTCCTTTGCTCGAGAATGTGAATCATCCCGACTGGGACGTGAACATGATTCACTTCGACAGCAGCCGGGTTTTCGGACGAGCGACCTACTATGTAAACAAGCTCTTCGCTGAGAATCTCCCGACATCCAACCTGAATACGAAGGTTGATTTCACTCCGGCGCCAAGTCCCATTCACTTTCGACTCGGATTTGGAACGTACGATACCGCCGCGGAGTTCAAAGACGTATATGTAGAGCGCGACGGCAAGGTGATTTATCGGGCGGACTTTAGCGATCTCTCGAACTGGAAGTCTCCCACTGGGCATTGGGTAGCCGATCATGGCGTTTATCGTGAGGACGGAGAGAACATCAGCTGGACTTATCTCGACGAGCCAGCTTTCGCGGGTGGCGCGAGCGCCCGCACAACCGTGCACGCTAAAGCGCGAAAGCTGCATGGCCGGGAAGGATTCGCGGTCACTGTCGGCAATGCCGAGGGCCGGCGTGTGCAGTGGAATCTGGGAGGCTGGGGAAACTACCAGCACGCGCTGGAGACTGACGACTCGATTGTCGGTACTCCCGTGATCGCCACGATTGAGGCGGATCGCTGGTATGACGTGATGATCGAAGTCGAGGGCCGCAAGCTGCGCGGTTACCTCGATGGAACGCTGATCTCCGACGTAACGCTGCCGCTTCCCGAGACGGTTCTCGCGGTCGGAGGAAGAGATGAGAAATCGGGTGATGTCATCCTCAAGATTCTTAATACGACTGCTGGAGTGGTTGAAGCGGGTGTCCGGCTCGATGGCGCAAAACATGTTGCGCCGGGAGGGGAACTCACGGTTCTGACCTCCAAGAACGCCGAGGACGAGAACTCGTTCGAGGAGCCCACCAAAATCGCTCCGGTCTCACGCACGGTGAGAACTGGCGATCTTTCGACCCTTTCACTCGCACCATACTCCCTCAACATTCTGCGACTTCACACGAAGGACAACCTGCAATGATCAGCCAAGCGCGTCCCAAGTTGCATCTGCTCACGTTGAAATGCTGTGCCGGGCTCTTGCTTTCCGCGAGTGTTGGCGGGCTCGCGCAGGAGCCGAAGAAGGCTCCTCCGCAGCCCGGTCCGATGCTTGCCGATGGCGTCGAAACCTTCGAGACCCCAGATTTTCAGTTGTCCCTCGTGCGTTCTTCGCAGACGGTCGCGGCCCTTCATCCCAAGGCGGACCCACAATTTGATTTCACGCCTGGGGATCGCCTCACGGAACGTTCGCACGACGGCTACTACCATCTGGGTGACATCGACATTCGCCTGAGAGTCGGAAAAGCCGAGTGGAAAGATTACTCAACAGCTCTCCGCCGGACTCCCGTAAAGAATGTCCCGCACGAGAGCGGTGTTCTCGCCGTGGCCGATCTGAGCCACGCATTTTCGGACCCTATTCCGGTGCAGGTCATGCGCGCGTGGAGCATCACCAATGGCAAGCTGATCCTGCGCTTCACCCTTGCCAATCACACCAAAGCTCCAATCGAGATCGGCGGCCTCGGCGTCCCCATGGTCTTCAACAACGACATGAACGAGCGCACGCTTGAGCAAGCACACGCCATCTGCTCGTTCTCCGATCCCTACATCGGACAGGAAGCAGGCTACCTTCAAGTCACCCGGCTGAATGGACATGGGCCCGCCTTAGTGGTGATCCCGGAAGGGAAGACCTCGTTTGAGGCCTACAAGCCGATCTTGAGCCCGCGCTGGAGGCAACATCAGCAGCCGAAGCCAGAAATCCTGATGGACTTGACCCCGCGTGGCATGACGTTTGAGGGGTTCTACGACTGGATGGTTGTCAGTCAGGCCTTTGCGGAGAACGAATGGAAAAAGGCTCAGCCCTGGAATCCGCCCACATCGAAGACTCTCGCGCCCGGCGAAAGCTGGACTGTTGGCTTCCAGTTCGTGGTGGCTGGTTCCATCCAGAATGTTGAAGCAACTCTTGCGCAGAACCGCCGCCCGGTCGCGGTCGGCATCCCGGGTTACGTGCTTCCGAGGGATATTCACGCACAACTCTTCTTGCGCTACTCGGAGCCGGTGAAATCGATCGAAGTGGAGCCAGCCGGTGCGATCGACATTCAGAAGAAAGGCGAAGCACTGAACCGCGCATTCACAGAATATGTACTCACCGGAAAGCAGTGGGGACGAGCGCGCCTGACTGTCACCTATGCGGATGGGCTCACGCAGTCGATCCATTATTTCGTCATGAAGCCTCAGGCCGAAGCCGTTGCCGACATGGGCCGTTTTCTCACGCATGAGCAGTGGTTCGACGATCCCAAGGACCCATTTCACCGCGGACCGTCCGTCATGACCTACGACCGCGAAGCCAACCACCTCGTTACCCAGGACAGCCGCGTCTGGATCTCCGGCTTAAGCGATGAAGGCGGAGCAGGATCGTGGCTCGGCTTCGCGATGAAGGAATACGTGGAGCCTGATCCGCAAGAAGTCGCCAAGCTGGAGCAGTTTGTGGATGGCGTTGTGTGGGGTGGCATCCAGTTCAAAGATGGACCGAAGAAATACGGGGTGAGGAAGAGCCTCTTCTACTATCAGCCCGATGAACTTCCGGCGAACTACTATCGCTCTGATCTCGATTGGAAGAGTTGGACGAGTTGGAACCAGCAAGCTTCCGAGGCCGTCGATCGATCGTTCAACTATCCCCACGTGGCGGCTGCCTATTGGGTTCTTTACCGGCTCGCCCGAAATCACGCCGACCTGGTAAAGCAGCATCCATGGGATTGGTATCTGGAGCAAGCGTATCAAACGTCGCTGGCAATGGTGCATTTCGCGGACGGTCTGGCGGAATTCGGTCAGATGGAAGGCGATATCTTCGTGGCCATCCTGACCGACCTCAAAGCGGAAGGTAAGAACGAACAAGCCGCGCAACTTGAGGCTGCGATGAAAGTCCGCGCCGACCACTGGAAGTCAGAGGCCTATCCCTTCGGCAGCGAGATGCCTTGGGACTCGACCGGGCAGGAAGAGGTCTACGCCTGGAGCAAATACTTCGGATATGACGACAAGGCCGAAGTCACGGTGAACGCGATCATCGGTTACATGCCGACGGTTCCCCATTGGGGATACAACGGCAGCGCCCGCCGTTACTGGGATTTCCTCTATGCAGGAAAGTACAGCCGCATCGAGCGCCAGCTTCATCATTATGGGTCGGGCATCAATGCCATTCCCATGCTGGCGGAATACCGCGAGCATCCTGATGATTTTCACCTCCTCCGCGCAGGTTACGGCGGCGTGATGGGCGCGCTTACTGATATCGACGAGCAAGGCTTTGACGCGCCGGCATTCCATTCTTTTCCCGATATGCTGCGCTTCGACCCTTTATCCGGAGACAATGGCCCAAACTTTTTCGGGCATGCGTGGAACAGCGGGACTTACGCCGTGAACCATCCGGATTTCGGATGGATCTGTTTCGGCGGCAACATTTCGGCGTCGGGAGATGAAGTAACCGTCGAGCCTCGCGACGCTTCGCGGACCAGGTTCTATCTTGCGCCCGTTGGACTCTGGCTGACGTTAGATTCCGGTCAATTGGATCGCCTCATCTGGAATGGGAAGACGGGGAAACTGCGGATCGCAATCGCGCCGAATGACGGATTCACTCCCCAGGCGCGCCTCCGAATCGAGCAACCGGCGCATCCTGCCGGAGCGGGAACTTTTCAAGTAGGGGGCTCGCCGGCATTGGAGCGCGGGGCTTACGTCATTTCACTTTCCCCGTCCCAGACTTGGGTGGAGCTGACGAGATAGCTTACTTCAGCGGGAGTAGCAACTCTGTGGCGGCAAACGTTTCACATCGGTTACTCGGGCCGCGGTTCCAGGAAGCCGGCGCTCATCGGCGGCGCTGTTTCGTCCATGGCAAAAAGAAAATCGTCACGTTCATCGCAGCTCTGATCGTCGGCTGCTCTGGCCTCTGGGCTCAGGTTGGGGTCGCATCCCTCGCTGCGCCGCCAAAAACGCCGGGCCAAATCGACCTGTCCCCGATCGGGTATCAGCTATTCTCGGACATGTCGCGACGTTCCGGAGCGGCAAATCTCTCGCTCGATTTTCTTGATCACGACCGCATCTTATTCACTTTTAATTCGAAGAGGCTTTTCCAACGGCACCCTGACTGTCCATCGACGCATGACGACCGAATGGTGCACGCTGTCGTGCTCGATGCGTCCAATGGCAAGGTGCTGAGCCAGGCGGACTGGTACCTGCACGACTCCCGGCGCTACGTTTGGCCTCTTGGGGGCGGAAGAATTCTCTTGCGCAGGCTGAACAGCTTGTTCGTAATCGATGCTGACCTGCGCGAGACACCTCTGTGGACGTCACCGAAAGATCTTCTGTGGGTGTCGGTTACTCCCGACGGCCAACAGATCATTACGGAAACGATGGATGACGCATCTTCGCAGCCGGGTGCTTCTAAGACGAAGCTGGCTTTGAAGGCGCGAGTTCAAATCGAATTCCGCGACACCGATTCCATGGCCGTTCAACGGGTGATCCATTCCGACAAGCCGGCGAATGTAGAAGCTCTCAGTTCGGGCGTAGCCAGCGTGATTGCAGGGTTTTCCGGTAAAGTCTGGCTGGTGCGTTTTGGTCCGAGTGAACAGCAGCGTACAAATGTCGCGCGGGTTCGGACCCGCAGGATTCCGGATGTTCTTTATCTGAGCAGCAATACCCTGCTGATTGGACGCGATTCCAGCAGCGGTTCGGCATACAGTGTGAGCGCCTTTACGGTGACCGGGAACCGTTTGTGGCGGCAGCGTTGGACTGCGCACCGCTATGACCCGACATTGGCAAGGAGTGAGGACGGAAGCCGCTTCGCCATCAGCACGCTTACGCTGGTTGACGCGCCGCAGACATCCTACGACGAGGAAAATCCTTCACAACCAGAAGGACTCGAGCAGCGAATTGAAGTATTCGATACCGCGAGCGGAACCCATGTTATCTCGGCGACTGCCTCGCCCATCGTGCTGCAGGGGCGGAACTACGCGCTGTCGCCGGACGGCCTGCGCTTTGCTGTGCTGCGTGGAACGCAGGTCGAAGTGGATGATCTGCCCTCGATGACTCCAGAGGAGCAGGCCAGGTACTCCGCGGTGAAAGCGGATGTGCCCGGACTGTACATTCGGCCCGCAGATCACGCGGATTCAGACACCGGCAACCCCGTCTTCACGACCGCCGCCGCGGAGACAGAGGGCGAAAAGAAGGAACCAGCTGCCTCGGATAGTTCGCCCGATTCCACAGGGGCCTTGGCAAGCTCAACGTCAGCCGTTGCCAGCCTTAAGCAGGCGCCAAATATATCTCCGGTGGCTGGCGATCCTGCGCTGCCTGACTCGACGATGACGTTCAAGACCAGCACCCAGGTCGTAGCGCTCGATGTCGTTGTAACAGACTCGAGCGGCAACACCGTAAGAAATGTACCCCGGCAGGATTTCGTGGTGCGCGAAGACGGCAAACCACAACCCGTCACTTATTTCGATGAGGTGAAAGACCGTGCTGCTTCGCCACCGGTTGCCCAGCCCAATGAAGTTGCTCCCAACATTTTCACCAACCGGTCTCCGGCGCCAGAGGCCGAATCTGTAACGCTGATCCTGTACGACTTGCTCAACACGCCCGCCGACCAGCAGCAGCGTGCCAAGTTGGAGCTGTTGAAGTTTCTCCAAAGCAAGCCGAAAGAATCTCGATTCGCGCTCTGTGCACTCTCGGACTCGCTCCAGATGATCCAGGGTTTCACGCCTGATGAAGGCCTGCTCATCCGGGCAGCCAAAGGGCAAAAAGGATCGTTGCGCTATACGTCTTTGCAGAATCAGGACGCGCAGGACCAGCTGACGATCTCCTGGCTCACGCAGGGCTCAACCAAGCTGCAGGCACGAGACAGCAGGTTCGCTGCATCGGCGCGTGGGATGCTCGATGCCGCTGGCAGGATGGAACAGGAAGCATCTCTGCGCCGCGGTCGCGACCTCGACATGAGAGCCTGGCTCACCATGGATGCCTTTGCTCAACTGGCGCGCTATCTTTCAGCCATTCCGGGACGCAAGAGCCTGATCTGGCTTTCCGGATCTTTTCCGCTCGGCATCTTTCCGGGAGTGGATTTACGAAACTCCGATGCCACGAGTTCCAGCTATACCGAGCAGGTCAAACAAGCCGTAAATCTTCTGGCCGAGTCCCACATCGCCGTTTACCCGGTCGACGTGCGGGGATTGACTGCATACTCCTTGCTTACGCCGAGTTTCAGCAATGCTCCAGATTCCACGCAGCCATCGGCGGCGTCCCAGTCTCCTTACAGCCCCAGTTCCGAGACCATGCGATTGAGGGAGCTTGGGAACTTGAGTGGCGTCGGCGATATCGGGTCCAACTTGCCGGGGGGAGATTCGCCGTTCATGCAGGAAATGACCGAGCACGGAATCATGGACCGAATTGCCGCCGACACCGGCGGCAAGGCCTTCTACAACACGAACGGCATTGAGCAGGCAATGGCCGTCGCCATGGAGCAGGAGAGAAATTACTACGCGCTCTCCTACACTCCCACGAACAAGAAATATGATGGAAAATTCAGGAAGGTGAAAGTCTCACTGGCGGGCGACGAGAAGAAACTACACTTGATTCATCGCTCCGGCTACTATGCCGTCGATGCGACTTCTGGGGGCGCAAAGGATGCGGCGAAGGGGTTTGGCCTGGCAGCCATGCAGCACGGATCTCCGCAGGCCCACCAGATCGTCTTCGAGGCTCGGGTTGCTCCGATCGGCAAGTTGCGAAAGGTGGACCCAAAGACCACGACCTTGCTTCCCGTGCCCGTGAAGGGAAGGCATGGTAAAGAAGACAGCCGTCCCGCCGCGCCAGTCGAAGTGCAGCGCTATCTAGTGGATTACGCCATCACTCCTTCGCAACTGCGTTTTGATGCGACGCCGGAAGGAATTCACCACGGCATCACCAACTTCATGATCACGTCATTCGACGAGGATGGAACGCTCCGGACGAGCGTCGTCAGCCGTGCAGTCAGCGACTTGAAGCCAGGGGGCTATCAGGAGATTCTGTCCGGAGGCCTGCGTTTTCGCCAGCAGCTCGACATTCCGGTGCAAGCGACATCCATGCGCCTCGGCGTGCAGGATGGAGCCACCGGCCGGATGGGGACCATGGAGATCCCGCTGCCCGTAAAAGCACTGCCCGGGGTCGAGTCGACCCTGGCTCAGCGGATGCCGGAAATCGAACCGGACTGACTGCGGTGGCGCGATCCGAACCGCCTCAGTGTTTCGACGAGGCAATCGTTTGTAACAGATTGTCGTCCGCGCCTTCATCGGTGAGACGTTTCTTGGCTCCCGCGCTCAAAGAGAAATCAACGCCATAGGTCGTGACCAGGGTCGACATCCGTTTGCTGGTGATGCCGCCGGTGAGTCCGGTTTCAACCTCCGTCAGAGAGAATGCAGGCACCTTGTTCGATTTGGCTGGCTTGGGCTGCGAAGAGGGCTGCTCGCCCACATGCCAGTCTGCTTCTTGGGCAGAGATCTGGCCCTGAGCCAGCATTTTCGCGAGGTTGGCGCGGGCATTTTCGGAGCTTCCGTCTGTGGCGTTGGTTTTGGGCTGGCTCGCTGCCTTTCGGTACCACTCAGCCGCCTTGTGGGGATCTTCCTTGATCCGGACGCCGTGTGGACCTTTGAAGCCCTTCTGGTAAAAGTACCCAAGCGCAACTTCTGCTCCGGGATAACCTTGCGAGGCTGCCCTTTGAAGCCATGCCAGACCCTGCTGGGGATCTACGGCAACCAGTTTCCCTTCGAAATACACCTTGGCCAGGTCGTAGGCGGCTTTCGAATTGCCTGACTCGGCTTTGCGGCGAAGGCCGTCAACCTCTGCGGTTTGCGCCCAGATCGAACAGACCGTCATGACACAAACCGCGGCCCATCCAGCCAGATGGCAAAGCGTTTTCCCGAAATTGAAGACCGTTGTGCGACGCTGCATTGTAGGGGCTATCTCCCCACAGTATCGAAAGCCATTGTCTCCGTATTCGGGTACATTGGCAAGCACCTTGACAGACGGGGGTTTCTGCCTCAGCATTCCCTTCTGGTCGACAATTTGGGGCGTCCTAGAGTGCAGACGCTTAAACGTGAATGAAATATTGTCCCTCGTGCCATAAAACTTATCCCGGCGACTACAACGTCTGTCCATCGGATCAGACTGGGCTGCAAAGCAGTCGCGAATTTCAGCCGGGAATGATCATTCGGGGTAAGTATGAGATTCTGGCGCGCATCGGCCTTGGCGGGATGGGCGCCGTCTACCGGGGACGCCACGTTACCTTCAACGAATTGTGCGCGATCAAGATTGTCAACGATTCGATTGCCGGGGACGCG
Organism: Candidatus Dormiibacterota bacterium; assembly: GCA_035632675.1. GTDB lineage: Bacteria > Acidobacteriota > Terriglobia > Terriglobales > Acidobacteriaceae > Sulfotelmatobacter. Next base: position 464,329 of record DASQGJ010000026.1, on the reverse strand, counting down.
AACTTCCTGCAGCGCTTTCAGACCGAAGCGGTGATCACGCGAAAACTCAGGCATCCTCACGCGGTGCGAGTGGATGACTTCGATTACACCGAAGACGGCCGCCCGTTCATCGTGATGGAACTGGTGGAAGGCAAGAACGTGGGAGAAGTGCTGCAGGCGGAAGGCCCGTTGCGTGTCCCGCGGGCGGTGCGCATTGCCACCCAGGCCGCGCAAGCGTTAGGTGCGGCGCACAAACTGGGCTTCGTTCACCGCGACATCAAACCGGGCAACATCATTCTCACCACCGACGAACAGGGCCAGGAGACCGCGAAGGTTCTCGACTTCGGAATTGCCAAGCTGCGCCAGGCCGCTGGAGACGCGCAATCCGGGATGACCATGACTGGAATGGTCGTGGGCACGCCCCTCTATATGTCTCCGGAGCAGTTCATGGGCAAGAAGTCGGGAGGAGAAATTGACGGCCGCACCGACCTCTATTCGCTGGGCGTGGTGCTGTACCAGATGGTGACCGCCCGGCTGCCTTTCGAAGGCGACACTCTTTATTCGCTCATGATGCAGCACATGCAGGGAACGGTGCGGCCTCCGGACGAATTGGTACCCGAGTTACAGATCCCGGCGTTGTTGTCGCAAGTGATTTTGAAAGCGATTGATAAATCGCGCGATCTGCGATTTCAAACTGCCGAGGAACTCATTGCGGCCCTCGATCAAGTGGGCAACGCACCGACGGGAGCGGTCCAGGGGATTGCCGTTCCCCCTGCAGCGATTTCCAGCGTCACTCCAACTCCCACGGCTCGCGTTTCACAGGTTGCGCCGGCTCCGGCCACGCCACCCCCGGTGGCCCCGCCAAACGTGCCGACTCCGCAGGCTTCGCTCCAACCATCTTCGGCGTCCGTGATCATGGCCCCGCCAGAAGCGGCTCCGCCGGTTCCGGCTCCCATCGTCGATCCTTCTTCAACCCCGCCCTTGCCGAAAAGTGCGGCACAACATGTATTTGTGCAGCAGCGAACCTTCCGGCTGAGAAACTTCTTGATCCTGGCAGCCCTGGGAGTCGCGGTCCTTCTGATCGCAGGTGTGGGATATCTCAAATACCGATCCCTGCAGCGCCTGAAGATTGAAAACGCCGTCGTGGAAGTTTTGAAGAATGCTCCGTCACCCGCTCTTCATGCGTCTCACATCAGCGTCTCGGTGTTGGATACCGGAGAGGTGATACTCGGCGGGAATGTGCCGAGCAGCGGAGACTCAGTTGCTGCGGCGTCTCTGGCGGCTTCCGTACCCGGCGTAGTCCATGTGAACAATCAGTTGCAGGTGGTGCCACCGCCGCCCCCGATCCCGGCCGAAGCCGAGTCCACCGATTCTCTGATCAACAAGGGGATGGCGTTCATGGACGACGGGAACTATTCTGCCGCGATTGATTGCTTCACCAGGGCGGCCAACGATCCCAATAGTAAAAGCGCCAGGGAATTGCTGGACCTGGCGCGGCGAGCACAAAAAACGGAAGCGGAACTCCTCAAGAAGCGGCGTTAGCTGCGACTACGCGCATCCTGCCTTGACAGAACGGCGCAGTCGCAACCCTTCACGATCCCTGGCTGAACGCTTCCTTTGCAACCTGCGATTCGGTTTGATCAGCCGCTGACTGCTGTTCTTCCAGAGTCTTGGCTGCGTTGTTATCCGGCGGCGGCGGTGGAACATCCGAAGGCACTGTCTTGGTTTCGGGGGCCTTCGGCAGGCCGCCCTGACCTTGTTTCGAGGAAAGGTCTTTCATGCCGTTATCCAACTGCTCCTCGAAGTGGTTGTGCATTTCCTGCAGATCGTCGACGCCAATTGCGATTTCCCTGCCCACCGCACAGTCCGACTTCTTGCTGGCCGAGACCGTGGCCGTTACCTTCCGATCGTCGTCCGGATTGTCAGACGTTCGTTTGATGACGTCTCCAGCCGTCAGCTGGCACTCCTGACCATCCGACGACACGGTGAGATCGGAACTCACCACGAAGGTGTGTCTGGCGGGATCGAGAGCGGCGGGAACCTCTTCGGTAGCGTTTGTGGCTGGGGCCTGTTGCTGTCCACCAGAAGAGGATTGCTGCTGCGCAGCGGCTTGCTGAGCTGCGAGCTGAGCCTTCACTTCTTCGGCGATGGCTTCCTTGACCTCGGGCGTCAAAGTGACCGGACCCGAATTGCCGCCCGACGTGTCGTTGCCCGCGTCCTGAGGCTGTTGTTGTTGATCTCCGCCACCGCCATTGTCATTGCTGGCGGCCGCTGCATTGGCCGCTGCCCGGGCCTGATATGCCGCTTGTAGATTTGCGGCGATCAGGTAGTCCGTCAACCATAGTGCAGCTGAAGGATAGGCAGGATAGGGCGCAAAGTATCCACCGTAGTATCCATACCACGGAGATCCGCCCCATCCCCACCCGTAGTAAACCGGCGCGGGCCACGGATTATATGCCCATCCGTAATACGCCGGGGCGTAGTAGTACGCCGGGTGATAACCGTAGTAGCAGCAGTAGCCTCCGTAGGAATAGGAACGGTAAACGCTGGTGTAGGCGACATGATTCACCACGACCGTGCGCGACACGTACGTGCGCCCGCCCCGAGTGACGTACGCGCGCTGCACATAGCCGGAATTCCTGCCCGTGGTGACGACCCGGGCTCCGTTGTGCATGCTCTCAATGTGGCGGCTGCCGTTGAGGCCACGACTGATCTGCATTCCATTGCGATTGATCGAGCGGATTTGTCCATTCGGGCGAACGATCGCTTGTCCGCCACCCCGAAGCGTGACTTGCCTGCCGGGAAGGGGCCGGTTCACGCCACGCGTTGGCGGACGCCCGGCAGCGGTATTGCCACCCATCGGGGTACGAATATTGTTTTTTCCCATACCGTTGGGAACTGAGGTTTTCCCCATGTTTCCGGGAGTCCTGCCCGCGGTGGTTCCGGTTCTCCCCGTCGTCGCCGTGCCAGTTTTCCCGCCCATGGTGCCTGGTCTGGACACCGTGTTATTCGAGGGGCGCGTCGTGGTGGTCGCAGGTCGTGTCGCAGTGTTTGAAGGACGCGACGTCGACGGCGGAGTCCGGTTGGCCGGGGGGTGCTGCGCCGGGGCGCTGACGTGAGGAGCGGGCGCGGGTTTGGGCGGCGGGGGGCTACTCTTCTTGTCGTGCTGCCCCGCTGCCGTTGCAACCATGCCGCCTGACAGAAACAGTACGGCCAACATTTGGAAGAATCTATCGTGGTGCTGGAAAAGGCTCATCGCAAACTCCTGGAAGACTCCTGCAAGTTGTTAGTGCGTATAGAAGTCGAATCGTTTCAATCCCGACAGATTTTCCTCGCATGCATTTGCCAGGCATCGACGCTGCGTGGGTGGTCTCGACATTCGCTCGATCAGGCTCCGCGCACACGTTGCGGTCTGGCTTCTTTCTTAGGACAGGGGGAGCGACGCCACATAACTGAACGTGAGGTCGAGAGTTCCTTGCGTAGCATCGAGGAAGGAACCACCGAGAGCCAGGACTTTGTTCAGCGAAGGGCGTAAGAGCCATCAAATTCTCGTCCGGGCGGGGGGGCAAGTCAAGAACAATTCGAGCTTTGGCGTTGACGCTGCGGTTGGAGCGGTGGGCCCGTTTGCGTATCGATCTCGTCACCAAGGCTGCCTGCCTTTCATTCTTCGCCGTCACAGCCGTAGTGGCCGCGATATATAATCCTGCCTCGAGAGCGTTGTTTCTTTGAACCCCTGGAAAGCCGAAGGGACTCGTTATCGCCGATGAAATTTGGGGACAAGTACGAATTGCTGGAGTCGCTGACCACGGGTACCGTGGAGACATTCGTTGCTAACGACAAAGTCCGAGGCGACCGGGTATTAGTCCATATTGTGGAGTGTGCGGCTCAAAAGCCCGATCAGTCCGCGTCGGAATGGGTCCTCGAGTCATTTCGCCGGGTGGCGCCGGAGCCAGCGGGGCCCGTGTTGGAAACCGGCAAGTACAGCGGGACCCAGTATGCCTATCTCGTCACGAAGCCGCCGGATGAGACGGCCATCAAGGTTTGGGTTCGGAAGTATGAAATTCAGGGCCAGGAGACCCGTGAGACAGCCACACTGCAGGCGAAGCCGTCCGACCCGCCCGTCGCAGTAAGTCCTCTAGCTCTGCCCGCCAGGAGCCGGGAACCTGCGCCTGTTTCCGGCACGATGACGCAATTGTTCCGCGATTTTGATTCGCAAGCCAAAGAGAAACAGCAGAAGTCCACTCCCAAAGAGAAAGAGAAGGAGCCGCTTCCCCGGCCTCTGCCCTCGCCCAGTCTACCCGGAGGGTCTGGGCTTCATGCCGCGCCGCCGTGGGATCCGTCCAATATGCGCGTTTCGACTCCGGTAAAGAGGGAAGACCCAGGTTACAGTACTCCGAATTCCGTTCCGTCCGACTTTGCCGGCAAGAGCGCTCCTCCCGAACCGATCATGCCTGCGATCAACGACCGTTCCAAGCCTGGCGAGTTCACCAGCTTCTTCCAGGGACCTTTTCGTGGAGACGCGCCGTCGGAAATGCCGATTGTCTCTGGACAGCCCATCGAGCCTCCGCGAAAGAAAGTGGGGGAGTTTACGGCAGTATTCGGCCAGGTGACGCCGCCCGATCAGGCGCCGGCAGAGGCGGCTGGCAATGCAGGATCGGGGCCGAGTTTCACGGGCTTGTTCAAGGACATGGAGAGCACGCCGAAGCCCTTCAACGCGAATGCTCCGTTGTCGGGAAGTGTGGTGCCGCCTCCGGTTCAGCCAGCCCCCGTACAGGCTCTTCCGAAGGATGCGTACCCGGCCCCACAGGCTCCGATCTTTGTGCCTCCGCCCCTGGTCTCGCCGGTGCCAACGCCTGCAATCACTCCGATCCCCATACCGCCCAGCCCGTCTGTCGAGAAACCGGTGCCGAGACCGAGCACTTTGCCCGGTGGTGCCGCGACCGGAGCATTCAACCGTCCCACGAGCGAACCTGCGCCTGTACAAGCGGAAGTGCCAAGCGGTCCAAGTCCCTATACGCAGATCATCTCGCGCGCCAGCTTTCCATCCGAAGCAGGCGCGGAGGAAGCAGCTCCATCCAAGGGTGGCGCGGGAGTCAAGCTGCCGCCCGCCTCTATGCCGAAGATTCCGGTGATGGCTCCGCCGCCGGTACCGAAAATGCCGGCGCCGCCGCCGATTCCGCCGGTTCCGATGCCAAAGATTGCGGCGCCCCCCGCTCCGAAAGTCCCCAAGGTCGGGGCTCCCACGCAGCCGCCAGTGTCCTATTGGCCGCTGATCATCACGCTGACCGTGCTCTTCTTCGTCGCCGTACTACTGGTGCTTTACTTCGCGCTCAAGCACTGAAGAAGCTGTTGCCGGGCGATTTGAATCAGGTGGACTGCGGAAGAAGGATCAGCAGTTCGAGGGTGGGGTTCGGCAACTCTCCCGGAACGAAGGCGGCGAAGTTGCGGGCGCGGTTGACTGCCTCCCAGGCGGCGCCGGATTGATTCAGAGCAAAATATTGGTATTTCAGTTTCACTGGAATTGCACTCGGCGGATTGGTCAAATGCCGCAGCTGAATTCCCGGCAGCGCCTGCCGCACCAGGTGCTCAACATGGGTCGCCGAACAGACTTTCACCAGTTGCGGCACCCTCTGGATGATGTTCTCCTCGGTCGTTTCGGCGCTCACCGCCAGATACATGCGGGTATTGGCCAGATACTTGTCCTGGTCGATGGCCGCGGCATAGATGGAGTTCGAACCTGGCATCAACTTCAGCGGCAGCGAGACCAGATTGGTCGGGACGACGGTTTCCAGCAGGGCGCGCAACTTTTCGTCTAACTCGGAAAAAATCGGACCAAGCGAATCGTGAGCGTACGCGGGCAGATCGCGCGGCCGCATCTTTTGCGAAAACGTGGTGAGCGATCCGGCCAGAGAAATCATCGCGGCGTAGAATTCCTCGGGGTGACCCTTCTTGCTCTCATACAAATGCGAGAACACCGGAAAATTTGAGTTGACCGTGTAGAGCAGCCAGAAATTGGCAATGTCGGAGGCCGTGAAATCCGCAAGGCTCTGATTCTTTTGACGGCGTCCAGCAGACAGTTGAGTGCTGCGCGCCGAAAGCAGTTCGACGAGCCCGCGCAGCAATCCCACGAGATACTCGTTCGCTCCAATTTCAATCAGCGGGGGAACGAACCGGGGACTCAGCTGAAATGTTCCTGCCGTGGTGCGCTCCACGTTCGCAATCCGCAACACCGAAGAGCCTTCGCGGTTTTCTGAATCCGCCAGCAGTCGCATATTCTTCCGCGCAACCTGTATGGGCTTTTCTCCCATCCCGGTGTTCTCGTCGCGGAAAGCGGTGACTTCCGCCAGGTACCGGGTGCCACCATCTTTCCCGCTGGAAACATTCAGTCCGCGCTGCCGGTAGTCGGGAACGGCCAGGTAAATATCGAGATCCTTGGTGCCGGGGTCGAAGAATTCTTCCAGCGATTTGGAGGGTGGAGGCGGATCGGCTTCCGGGATTTCGAACAATAGCCCGTCGGGGAAAATGCCTGCTGCGCGGGTGACGGCAAACTGTCCTTCGGCCAGAAGCTCTGCATTGATCGACAGCTCGCTGAAGCCCCACGGGCAGAACTTAAGCGCCTGCAACCGGAAGTTGAGGGTGTCCTCGAGGAAGCGATCCTGGACCTGCAAGTGCTGCGGGGTGAGGAACGTGCCCTTGGTCCAGAGAACTGGTTTGAGCTGCTTCATCGGAATGAGAACGGCGGTCCGTTGGGGCCTGGAAGCGATTCTCAGGCCATTTTCCACGGCTGCCCACGATAACAAGTATTGCGCCGGGAAGCAAAGGGCAAAACAGAAGTAGGCGAACGTCAGGTGAAGACTGAGAGAGTGACGGCGGGGAGGCGACCGAGGAGGATAGACCGAGGAAGATCGACTATTCGTCCGAGGGCTGGTCGGGCTTCCACAAGCCTTCCATGAACTTCAGCCAGTCCTGGGTTCGGGCGCGCCACATGCGGGCTGCGTTGCGTGAGAAAACTGCCAATCCGAAATCGCCGCGGGCGCGGCGCAGGACCATCTTGATTTCCTGGGCGACATCCTCAGGGAGGGAGCTGTTCGTTTCCAGACTCTCCAGCAATTCGAACATATCCGGAGCGGCGGCAATCAGGCTGGCATTCGCATTCGCTTCCGGTTCGGCTGCCACCGAGGCTACCGGTTGCCCACATCGATCCACCACACGTGACAATTTCTGCGGATCAATCCGCCACATTCCCGAGGTTACTTTACCCTTGGCCATACCACTGCTTTCTCAGAAGGGGCTCCCTTCTAGAGGTATATCGTCTATTGTCTTGGATGACAGGGTAGCCTTCAAGGTTACTAAGGTTTTTCGGGGGTTAACGGGAAGGGTACGTCACTGAGTTTACTCTCCCAACCTTCCTTGCGTGGCACGCGTACATCAAGCTCCGTGGGTCGTGCGTCTGGCTGAGACTGGACGGGTGGTTGTGCAGCTTACATCTTGCCTTCAGGGCGCACGGCAAGACGTCTTTGGAACGCCTGGAGCTCAGTTCTCCAGGTTGGGGGTACCGGTACTCGCTCCAAGTTGTACTCTTGTGTCAGCCACTTTCTGTTTCCCTGCAGAACATCTGGCGCCCCTTTCAAGAGCCCTAAGAAAAAGGCGAGCTCTGCCGAAATAAGCGTTGACGGCTTCAGCCTTTCCGGAGGGCCGGGATATTCAACTTTTGCTCTGGATCTCTGTACTAAGAAATGGCCCAGGAAGTACATGCTTGGGTCTGGGACGCTCCGCAGGTCTACATATCGCATGTCGGCCCCGTCACGACTTAGCAGGAATATGACGGCAAAGTCCTGAGCCAGCCAGAAATAGTTGAGACTGGTCGTTGCCCCCTCGTGCAGTCGGTACTCCTTCGCGAGGTCGGAAGCCGCCTTCCTGAACTCGGGATAGCTTTCAATTTTCTCAAAGTCGTTCATATCGTTCTTTCGGGCCTCGAATCCTTCACTTCACCATGGAGTTGGTTGCTGGGTCGTAAGTGTAGCCGTTGGCCTGAAGATAAGACATCTCGCGACCAAACATCGTCGGGTTCCCTGTCGGAGTGGTGAGCTGTTCCGGCAGCGGTTTGGTCGCCAGCGCAATGTTGTCCCCTCTCGCGATGGCTTGATCGAGGAACGGTTTGTTGTAGGTTTCCCAGAACTCCTGGGCCGGCATGTCTGGGGCATCCACGTTCAGAACGTTGAAACCGCCGGGTTTCGGCCCGAAGTCGGTCGATTGCTTGGCGTCGAGTTGGCCGAGAATCGACTTCATGTCGGGCTGGTACCGTCCAAGGACCGTGGTGGTCTTCCCGGGCGTTGCTTTGATGGTGGCCCCAGTACTTTCACTCTTCAATGTGGTTACGGAGCTGCCCACTGCTGGACGGTCAGCGTCGGTGGTGGATGTCTTATCCGATTCGGCCTTTGCTGGCTTGTCAGGAGACTTGGGTTCGGTCTCCGGTTCGGCTCCCCCGGCCGGCGGGCCCGCTTTCGCGGTTTTCAGCTTCGCTCCGGTGACCTCGCCCAAACGGTGAATCAACAGGAATAAGCCGACGACGCCCGCGAAGGTGATCACCTTGGCCAGATCGGCCGCCGCCGCATTCAACTCTTTGGTTGTCGCTCCCGTTGCCCCAAGCTCCAGGAAGTCTCGGAAGTTCTTCGCGGCCTCGATGGCAGCCGGCCCTCCAAGCCAGATACCTAATACGAATAGAACCCCGCCTACGATCTCGCTAATTCCGAAGAACGATCCGACCGCTGCGGCGACGAACGTGCCCACCATAAACGCAATGTTTTCCGCGGTGAGCATGGCCTGGTACTGCGCGCGGAGATCCTTGCCAAGGTACGAACCCACATGGGTTACGACGTACTTGAACCTCTCGTATTGCGACCACGTATCGACGCTTTCTTCTTTCGTTTCCGGCTCCGCATCGGCAACCTTGGAAAACGATACCGGCGGCGCCGCGCCCGCGACCACACCTCCTTTGTCGGGCGAAGCTGCCGGCTTGGTTTTTGGTTTTGATTCTTGAGGTTTCGCGGAAATCAGCGCGAACCACGTTTTCCGGCCAGCGATGCCATCCGGCTTCAGGTCGAAGTCGGAATCTTTCTGGAACTCGATCACCGCGCGTCGGGTCTTTGGGCCGAAGATGCCATCGATTTTTAGTTTGGTGTCGCTGTCGAGGCGCGAATTGAGCAGGCGCTGCAGACGCTTCACGTCAAGCCCTTTGCTGCCTAGCTGAAGTTCGGGTAGCCACACCTTCGCTAGCGTGCGGTCTCCGCCAATCCTGGGAGTGGACCGGGGATGGTGGGCAGGGCTGCCCTCCATGCCAACGGGGACGTTGGGTCGGTTTTGAATCCGCGCTGAGGTGCCTGTGTCGCTGACAGGACTATTCGTCGGCACGCCGAGCGGGCCTCGGCCGGCGGTATTGATGTCCTCGTCCACAGAACCTCCAGAGGAATGAACCCGACCTACTAACGGGAAACTGTCAGCTCAAAAGTAAATTCAACAGCTCAACACGCTCATTCACCTGGTGGGCAACGACCAACCAAGGTATTGCTCACCTTGCATTCGTATCCGTCTCTGCTAAAATGCCCGGCAGCCTACCGGCTGGGGGTTCTTCTATGCCGATGCAATGTTGCATGGGGGCGACCATGATGTGCACGATGGGCATGGCGCCAAGTTCTCTGGTGGTGCTGCCCATCAACCGAGTGATGACCGACGAAGTTCCCGACGCCAACATCATGGATCACATTCCACTCGTCAACATCATGCCGTTCGGCATGTGCATGTCTCCCGCAAATCCCATGGTCGCCGCCGCTACAGCTGCCGCCATGGGTGTGCTGACTCCGATGCCTTGCATCCCCGCGACCGTGTCGCCGTGGGTTCCGGGAGCCCCCACGGTGCTGCTCGGCAACATGCCCACGCTCGACAACACCTCAATGCTGATGTGCATGTGGGCGGGCGTGATCACCTTCGTTACCCCGGGAGAATTCACGGTCATGGTGCCGTAGGTACCATGACCTAATCTCCCGCGTAAGCGCACTGAAAATCAGGGACGCATTCTCACGCCGCACGCGAACCGATCTGCCTTACCGCTGTCTGCTCGATGATGGACTCGTCGTAAATTACGGCGTCCATCAACCGGTGATTCGGATGATGAGGAGGCAGATGCGTGGGCGGACCCTTGGTTTCTTCTTTCTCCCCCTTCTCACCGGACTCTGCCGCTCGGTCCCCTAACTTGTCCTGTATCCGATTGAGGGCGACTTCCACCGGGATGGCCCAAGCCTCTGACTCGCCCAACACAGCTTTCAGGCCTTCGACTCCGGCGGTGCCGGGAGTCGAGAAGACGAGCTTTACGCCCGCTCCACTTACAGCCTGCTTCAGATTCTTGCCTTCAATCAGGCTCTTGGGAACATCCAGAACAGCTTTGGACTTGGACCACACGATCCCGATTCCGATCTTCTCGGATACCGACATGGTCTTTGTAAGAGCACCGACCTTGAGATCGAATGCGCCCATCAGCAGGTTGGTGGAGAAAGTGGCCACAGCCCGGTCGGCTCTGCCGGTGTCCTGGTACGCGAAGCCAGCCTTCATTCCGGAACCAAGCGTCGTAAACACTACACCCGCTGTTCCGCCGCTCACGTAAGTGGCGCCCACCATGACAATTTCTGCAGACGTATCCCGGACTTCCTTCAGAACCGCGATTGCAGTTTCTGCATTCCCCACACAATCTTCGATATTGTCCTGTGTCTTCGTTTGTGCTTCGGCCTGCTTGTCATGGAAAGTATCGCGGTCGTCATCGGCCTGTTCCATCATCTCCAGAAGCTTTCTGAGCTGCGTCTTCATGGACCTTCCAGCGCCGGTGTAGAAGTTTCGGAGCTCCATCTCGGTTTGCGTGGTTGTTTCCAAATTCACCCGCTGCCAATCGACTTCCACCGTATGCAGATCCGGCAACCGCATGCCAAAGGCACTCCAGTCCCGCTCGCCTCTCTGGGTTTCAATTGTCGAATAGTCTTTCATCGCCCCTGCGCGTTTGCAGGATCGGATGATGCGAGTGAGCCCGGCCCAGTCGATGAGATAGATTCCGTCGTTAGATCTAAGCGTCTCCCAAGCCATAAAAACCTCCGTACCTACAACTTTGTTCCCTTGCTGCCATCATCGGCCGTATCCGGATCCTTTGGATCCTGCGGAGAATCCGGGCTGCCTGCGCTGGGATCGTTGGTGCTCGCGGGCGAGCTGCCGCTGTTGATAAATGCGAAGGGGGTCCCCGTGATGAACACGCCCGCCGGGCCTATGTCGATGGAATTAGCCCCCGAGCTCAGCGTGATTCCCAAAGGACATTCGATCACGATGCCCATCTCCGCACTGAGGTGGATCGTCATCGCGCTCATGGCGTACCCCATCGTGATGGACTCATTCTTTCCCTGAGTGACCGAAAGCGAAACGTTGCCGGTCACGCTCTCGCTCTGGTTGCCGGTGACGGAGAGAGATTTGTTGCCGGTCACGCTCTCCATCTGGTTTCCGGTTACCTGCATTGACATATTGCCGGTGATCTTTTCGAGATGGTTTCCCACAACCTGGAGGTGCTTGTCCGCGTTGATCTTCTCCTGCTGATTCGCCGTGACGATGAGGTGGCGGTTCGCGCCGATGAATTCCCGCGAGTCGTTTTCCACGCGCAGGTCCATATCCTTTTCGGCGTTCATGAAGATCTGCTCCTGGCCCTTCAGATCTTCGAAGCGAAGTTCGTTGTAGTTCGAAGACCCACCGCCTTTGGAACTGCGCGACATGAAAGTGCTGCGCGTCTGATAGTCAGGCAGCGTGTACGGAGGCATCTGGTCGGCGTTGTAGACGCGTCCGGTGATGATCGGCCGGTCGGGATCTCCTTCGAGGAAACTGACCAGAACCTCCTGGCCGATGCGCGGGATCCACATCGCTCCCCAATTGCCGCCGGCCCAGGGTTGCGAGGTGCGAATCCAGCAGGAGCTGTTCTCGTTCTTTTGCCCCAGGCGATCCCAATAGAACTGCACGATCACGCGCCCGTACTTGTCGACCCAGATTTCTTCCCCCGACTTGCCGACAACCATGGCGGGTTGCGGCCCTTGAACAAATGGCTTCGGCGTAATCCGTGCAGGACGGAACGTCACCGAAGCGGGAATGCAGGTCAGGTGGTTGGAATAGGTCTCTCCGCCGCTGGTGCCTGCCGTCGTGTAACTCTGGCCCGCGGAACCGAAGTGCCGTACCTCGGTGACAACGTAGTTTGTGTTCTGGTCGCTGCGATAGTGGTTCTGCAGTTCAAACGAGTAGCCGGACATCAGGCCGCGGCAGTTGCCCGCGCCCGACACGACCATATATCCGGCCTCTTCTTCCTGCATCCGCACTTTTGCGACCGTGTCACCCTGATCTTTCGTCGTATGCAGTCCCGGGTAATCAAAAAGCTCCAGATCCTGACTCGCGGAAAGGCTGACCACGGTCGGATCGTTGGCCAGCAGACTCGTGGAGGGTGTTGTGAAGTTGTAGTCGGTGACCGTGTACTTACCCGTCTTCACCTCTTGCCCGACGTGCCAGTTGTTGATGACCTCGGGATCGTCCAGGCCTCCAACCTCCGTGTCATAACTCACGGGTGAACTCGGACAAGTTACCAGACTGCTGGATTGATCCGCGAGCACCAGCGTGTGTTTTCCCTGCGTCGTATGGTCGAAGTAGTAGAAGATCCCGAACTCTTCCATGAGACGCGACACAAAGTTGAACGAGGTCTCGCGATATTGCACGCAATACTCAAGCTGTGGGTAGCTGCTCTTGAGGCTGAGCCGGAAGTCCTTGAAGCCGAACGGATCGAAGATCTTGCTGATGATGTCGGGCACGGCCAGATTCTGGAAAATGCGGCAGTCGGCCTGTCGCGTCAGGAACCAGAGCCACGGCACTACCTGGGCGTGGTAGTGGGTGAACAGGCGACTGTCCGTTTCCCCCTGCGTGAACCGGCTGACAAAGCCGCTGATGTAGCGCGGGGTTCCATCCGGAAGGTGCATCGTGATGGAAACCTTCTGTCCGACGATGTCTTCAAATGAGATGGAGTCGTTGTCGTACGCCAGCAGATTCAGGTCGTAGTTGAACAGACGGGAGATGCCTTCGTAGCCCGTGAGCTCCTGGAGCAGAAGCACATCTTTGCCCAGCGGAGTGTCGATGGCAAGCAGCCGGTGATCTTGACTGTAACTTTCGTCTGGCACGAGGCCGCCCCTTCCTAGGTGTTATGCAACGCGCGAGCCCCGCTCGCGCGTGCCGCGAGATTTGTAATATGCAAGAGTCTACTGGTAAACAAACGCTCCGTCTGTGCCAATGCCGACATTAATTCTGGCCATCGGCTCATTCGCCGCCATGCTGCCCAGCAGCTGCCGCGAAATATCAGGCAGCAGCGTATTGGTCAAAATATTGTCGACATTGCGGGCGCCGCTTTCAACCTCGGTGCAACGCTTCGCGACCTCTTCAATCAAAGCAGCATCGTAGGTCAGATCGATCTTGTGATTCTCCTGGATGCGCCGCTGTATTTTACCCAGCTTCAGCCGGATGATCTGCTTCAGATTCTCATCGCGAATGGGCAGGTACGGAATCAGGACCATGCGCCCGAGGAACGCGGGCTTGAAGATCTTGTTCAGCTCCGGCTTCAGCGCCTTCACCAAACCTTCAGGTCCGGGCATGGTCTCAGGATCCGCGCACAGTTTGGCCATGGTGTCGGTGCCTGCGTTCGTCGTCAGAATGATGATCGTGTTCTTGAAGTCGATTTCGCGGCCTTCTCCGTCTTCCATCATTCCTTTGTCGAACACCTGATAGAAGAGTTCCAGCACATCGGGGTGTGCTTTCTCGACTTCATCCAGCAGCACGACCGCGTAGGGTCGACGCCGCACGGCCTCGGTGAGTACACCGCCCTCGCCGTAACCGACGTATCCCGGAGGCGAGCCCTTCAGCGTCGAAACCGTATGGGCTTCCTGGAACTCCGACATGTTGATGGTGATCAGGTTGCGTTCACCGCCGTAGAGGAGATCTGAAAGCGCAAGCGCAGTTTCGGTCTTGCCGACGCCACTCGGTCCTACCAGCATGAATACGCCGATGGGTTTGTTGGGGTCGTCGAGCCGGGCGCGTGCGGTCGAAATGCGCTGGCTGATGATTTCGAGCGCGTGAGTCTGCCCGATCACGCGCTGGCCGAGGACCGTCGGCAGCGACAGGACGGTAGAGATCTCATCCTTCATCATCTTGCCGACGGGAATTCCGGTCCACGCCGAGATGACTTCGCCGACAATTTGAGCGTCAACGGCCACGCGAATCATCGGGGATTCACCCTGCAGGGTCGCGAGTTCGGCCTCGGCCTGCGCGAGTTGAGTGCGCAGTTCGACGGGATCGACGGCCTTGGGCGCTTCCTCAACTGCAGTCGCGGTGGACGAGGCTGCCGCCGTTGCAGTTGCGGCAGGAGTGGCGCTTGCGTCCGGAGCAACTCCGGGAATCTCCGGAGACGCGCTGGTCATGCTGCCTTGCGCATTCTGCGCGGCTGCCGCCCCTTCGAGACGAGTACGCAAGTCTCGAATCGTGGTCACGAGATCTCGCTCTTTTTCAAAACGCGTCCGCAGACCAGCCAGACGAGACTCAACTTCGGTGCGTTTTTCCGCAATCTCCTGCAAGCGCTCGCGATGGTCAGCTCCAGTGACGGTTTCGCGCTCGAGAATGCGTTGTTGCACGGCGAAATCGTCGATTTGGCGAACGCTGTCTTCAATCGCGGGAGGCGTAGCGCTCTGTCCTAACGCGAGCCGGGCGCAGGCCGTGTCGAGGATGCTCACCGCCTTGTCGGGCAATTGACGTCCGGCAAGGTAGCGGTGCGAAAGATGAACGGCTGCGGTCAGTCCCTCGTCGAGAATGCGGACCTTGTGATGTTTCTCGAGCGATGGCACGATGCCGCGCAGCATCGTCATGCACTGCTTCTCAACCGGCTCTTCCACTTTCACGACCTGGAAGCGGCGCGCCAGGGCAGGATCTTTCTCGAAATATTTCTTGTATTCGGACCATGTGGTCGCGGCGATGGTGCGCAGCTCTCCGCGCGCCAGAGCGGGTTTCAGCAGGTTGGCCGCGTCTCCCTGGCCGGCTTGTCCACCCGCTCCAATCATGGTGTGAGCTTCGTCGATGAAGAGAATGATCGGAATCGGTGAGGCTTTCACTTCCTCAATCAGACCTTTCAGCCGGTTCTCGAATTCACCCTTGATCCCCGCCCCTGCTTGCAGCAGCGCGAGGTCAAGCGTTCGGATGGTGACATTCCGCAGCGGTGGAGGCACATCGCCCTGCGCGACCCGCAACGCGAATCCTTCGACGACTGCAGTTTTGCCGACGCCGGCTTCGCCGGTGAGAATCGGGTTGTTCTGGCGGCGCCTCATCAGAATGTCGACCACCTGGCGAATTTCAAAATCGCGCCCCAGCACGGGATCAATCTTCCCGGTTTTTGCTTTCTCGGTGAGGTTGATGGTGAACTGGTCGAGGTTGGGAGACTTGCCTCCGGGACGGGGCCCGGCAGAGGGGGCGCCCGGAGCAGCCGCTGCTGCGGTCGCAGCCGCTGCTTGTGCTTCTTCTCCAGAATTCGCAACGATTGAAGCGAAATCCTTCTTCAGCGCGTCCGGCTGAACCTTCTGAAACTCGCGGCTGATGTCGCGCATGAGCCGCACTAATTCGTCGTTGGTGGCCAGTGCGAGAATCGTGAATCCGGTGCGGACCTGGGCGGCATTGTAGTCGATCGAGCCGATCGTCCATGCCTCCACCAGCATTCGCATCAGCGTCGGGCTCAGCGCGGGAGTACGTGCGTTGCCCGATTTCAGCTTGTCCAGCGCCCGCGCCAACTCGCCGGAAAATCTGGAAGTGTCGATCTCAAAGTGTTTGAAGATGGCCGCGACGTCGTTGTCGGTCGAGTCGAGGAGTTTAGTCAGATAGTGCTCCACCTCGATGTCATAATGCGTGCGAGCCAGGCAAAATCCTGCCGCAGCTTCGAGCGCGCCGCGGGTCGAATCGTTAAGCTTGCCGATCAGAGATTTCAGATTCATGATGCTCTCCCTTTGCTGATTCAAGCGCCAGCACCGTATCCCCAGGATCTCGATCAAAGGGCATGGACTTCACCCACGTGACCCAGCCCAGTTGCGGGCCGGACACGCCTTCGGCTCCCAATGTGCAGGCCGGAACCTGCGCGCGTTCCAGAATCAGCTTTACTTCAAAATCCCATTCGTCATTCGAAAAGAACCGGACCCAGGCCCGCAGTGGCTCGAACGATTTTCCGTCAGGCAGAAAATCCGCGTAGCGTTCAATACTCAGCGGGCCCAGGATGATGCGCACCCTGGACTGCTGGCTCCACATCTCATCTCCGACGACTGCGCCGAATCCGAGTTCTCCGCTGTCGAGGCGTTCCTCTGACAAGCGGCACTGCGTTTCAGGATCGAGGCGATACCAGCCTCCCGAAAATTGTTCGATCGCGACCGGAACCTCAAAGTAGTCCGCGAGAATCTGCTGCAGCGCCTGCGCCGAGCGCGGGCGCTGGGACAGCAGGCCGGCGTAGTAGATCAAGGAGTCGTCGGTCACCGACTGCCGGTCGCGCATGCCATCCGTGCCGAGTCCGAGCAGGCTCAACAGGTGGCGGGAAAACAGGTCGCGTTCGCCGTGCTCGGACGCGACGTCAAACCGGTATTTTCTCCAGGCACAGTAAAAGAGCGAAATCATCCGGTGATTGAAAATATCGAGGAAGTCGCGCAGCGTTTGATCGCCCTCTCGCTGCCTCTCGATAATCAGCGACGTATACGGATTGGGCAGAACTCCTTCGGGTCCGATCAGGCCCATGAAATTTACGAGCATGCGGACTGCGCCGCCCTCGGGCCAGTCGGCTGCCTGAATCTGGCTGGCCGGGAAAGCCAGCGAGGGGTGCGCGCGAAAACGAGCAACCTCTTTTTCGGGATGGACGAACTGGCCGACCGCGGTCCTCTCGGGATGCAGTCTCTCGAGCAGACGCACGGCCTGGAAGAAGTCGAAGGTAAACGGCTCGCGCCGGAGCTTCTGTTCCACCTCTGAGGTCGTCAGATCAGAATTGACTGTCCCGCTCTCGGTGCCCACTCTTCCAACGCCTCCTTTCGCTGCCGGCTGCGCGCCACCAGCTGGGTGAAACTGTTCATCGACGTATACAGGCCAAAGAATTTCTCCAGCACGCTGGCAAACAGATAGGCTCCGCTGCCGCTGAACTGCTCCTCGTCGAACTCGATTTCGACGCGCGTGCCACGCGCGAATCCAACGCCATGCTCGGAGGCGACTCGAGTGAAGTGCCGCCGGGAACTCACTGTCGCAATTCCGCTGATCTGCTTCTTGATGTCCGCCGAATCCGAAAAATCGTACAGTTCAAGAATCTTCTGCAGCGCCTCCTTGCCGTCATCGACAATGGAAAGATAATTCAACGACAAGTGCGAGATCAGCGACCACAGAGTCTTGCCATCCAGCGGCGGACGCAGCGTCCGGGTCGGTTTATGCAGCGCTACGATCCTCTTGATCGCGGCGGCGCCCGTCATTTCGAAATCTCCGGCCTCACTGCCAAACGGCAAGCGCGTAACCAGATCGCGGTTCGTGCAGGTGCAGCGCACGGTCACCGTGTCGTAATCAAGTTGCATCGGGCGGGCGGACAAGTCGACCAGCGAGAGGAATACGTCCGTTCCCTCATCGCCTTTGCGGTTGGAAACCGAGCGCGTGATGTACCAGTAGGCTGGGCTCGTTCCCTGAACCACGTGGCGCTCCGAGTACAGCGGGTGATAGGCGATGGTCTGGTGAGTCTCGGCGTCGGTGCTGACCACCTCGTCGACCGAGTAGATCTCCATAGTCTGGCGGCGCCGCGCATCGGGCACGATGGGATACTGATAGCGAGTCTGATCCACCAGGATTGGTTCCGCGGCCTGGGAGAACAAATTGATGATGGGCGTGCACCCCAATCGCAGCGTCTTATCGTTGACGGCAACTTCCAGGCGCTGGTGGCGGCCGTCCTGCTCAAATGGCGAAATCATGAACAGAAGCTCGGCTTTGGAGGTGAATCCCGCCCTCTGCAACTCCGAGAGCCCCTTCAGGTTCATGAAAAAGAATTTCTCGGGAAAGGCGAAATACTCCTGCAACAGCCGGTATCCCATGAACGACCGGCGAGGATACGGCAAGACGTCTTCGTTTTCGCCGAAGCCTACCGGCTGCAGGTTCCTGACAGAAAGCTCGCGCACCGGGGACTTCGGCTTCGCAGGATCGCGCACCAGGATGCGAACACAGTTCCGGCACAGCAATTCATAAAGTGCGTGGACGACGGAACTCTCGCCATTCAGGTAAAACCCGAGCGTGTCCAGTTCCAGTTTTTCAAACGAAACGTCCTGGAAGCATTCAAGTTCCACGCGCAAGACCGCGGCCTCGGAAGCGCGCAGTGCCGGACGAATTCGGTCGGGCGTCATCCATTGCGCCTGCGAAACTTTGAATGGCCACAACGTCGTATCGTACGAAGTCCGGAACTTGCAGGGCACTCCCTCGACCGGCCGCGAATAGAGAACTGTCCCCTTAGGAATCTTCAGGGCACTGGTGAGCTTGCCGCTCTCAGGATCGGTGTGAAACTGCGCCACCGTCATCGACGGCACCGGCCGCAGGTAATGCGGATAAAGAATGTTCAGCAGGGCCGCGGTGATCTGCGGGAAATCATCGTCGATGCGCAGGTGAACCCGGGCGGCCAGAAGCGCAAAAGCCTCCAGCATCCGCTCGACATGGGGATCTTCGCAGCGATCGGTCTCCAGCAGCAGGCGGGACGCGATCTTGGGATACTTGTCGGCGAACTCCGCTCCGATCTGGCGCAGGAACGTGAGCTCGCTCTCGTAGTAATCTCTCAGCTCATTGCGCAAGATCAGCTCCCTTAACTTCGTACTCGCCCTTGCCCAGTTCGAGAACCGTGTCGAATCGCACTGGCTCGGGCGCGGGATCCATGCACAGCAATCCTTCAATGACAAATTTCAAAGTGCGATAGCTGCCCTCGACCAGTTCCATTCGCACCCGGGCGCGCTTCAACCGTGGTTCGAAAACGGAGATCGCAGCCTCCATGTCGCGCACCAGGTCAGCGTGATCTCGCGTCGACAACACTGATTTCGACGAAATATCGGCAAAGCCGTACTGGTACACCGAACGGCAGGTCTCACGAGCGGAATCGGGAGCGGGATCGATGGTTTGCCGGGTGTTGAGCAGCCATTCCAGGTCGCGCTTCAAAGCAGACTTCAGCTCGCGCAAGGACTGCGGGCGAGACAGCGGAACCTCGGAGCGGGTCTTCGGATCGCGATCGATCAGGCGATCCAACACCGAGAGCGTCACTGGTCCGGTAGCATCGCGCCTGGGCATGACTTATTTTGCGTCCCCCAGCGCCTGGGCGGGATCCAGCCGGCAGATTCGTTCGAAAATCTTCTGCTGCGCCGCTTTGTCGGCCTGGATCTTGACGCTCATCTTCATGAGAGTGGCAAGCGCGCTGGCGACCAGACCGGGATCTTCCCACTCATCCAGTTTGTGATTTTCAATCGCCGCCGCCAAATCGTCGAGAATGGGCTGCGCCACGTTCGGCTTGTTGGTGGTCGCGCAAATCTCGACGAGCTGCATGCGGCGGCGGAATCGCTCCCGGCCGGAACGCTTGCGTGCAATATCCTGCTGCAGAATTTCGAAAGCCTTCCGTTCCTGTCCCTCGCGCAAAGCTTGCAAAGCGGTGGCGTACGCGTCCGTAGGTTGTCCGGGCCATCTGGAGCCAAGACCGTTCGATGCGGCAGCAGCGGGAGCGCCATCAGTGGCCGGCGCTGTTGCTGCAGGAGCCTGGCTCAGCGCGACCAACCATGCGCGAGTCTCAGCGTTCGCCGCGGCCGTCTCATCCATCAGCGTTGCATCGAGAAGCTGCGGAATATCCGTGACCAACGCCTTAAGCTCCGATCGAATGGCGCGTGCGATGGCCTCGTACCCGCTGCCCAGAGCCTCGCAAGCCTCCACGACAAACCGCTGTAGATCGAGCCATGCCCGGGCGCAAGGCAGCGCCATAGCGCTTTCGGCAGCTTCGAGAAGCTCTTCGTATTTCTTGTCGATCAGCAGCTTCTTCAAGTGCCGGCGAAGCTCGGTAGGCGGGGCCTCAAGCTTTGTCGGATCGGCCAGTTCGATGGCGGCCCGTAACTCTCCCCAACGCAAGCCGCGCAACATCAGATAGGAAGCCGGGCTCTGCGGTTCGCGGCGACGCAGGAAGGCGGCAGCCTCTGCCACCTTGCGAATGGCGTCGATCCGGTCCGCCGGCTCGGACGAGCCTTCCACCGAGATCAGAACGCCGGTGCGAACTGGGCCGGCAGCCGCCACGCCACCCTCGCCCTCAGCCCCCGCTGCGGCTTCCGCGGCAGGCACTACCTCGACAGGATCGGGCTCTTTCTCCCGCTTCTTTTGCAGGAACTGATGAATGAGATGGCGCTCCGCTTCCAGGCTGGACTGCAGAGGCCCGAATGCCGGCCCCTCATCGCCGAACTTTTCATCACAACTTTTCTTCAGTCGAGTGAGATTCTCGAGACAGGCGTCCAGATCTTTTTCCGCCTGTGCGTAGAACTTCTTCGGAGTCTCTTCAAACGCCTTGTCAAAGGCCTCGGGAGTGAGCTTGCCTTCCTTTACCAGTGCAGCGCGTCTCTTCTTGGTGTCGTCGCTTTTGGCCTGATCCTCGTAGCCCACTTCGCGAGACTGCTGATAGTCCAGCAGGGCGTACTTCACCTTTTCCACGACCGGCACAAGCTTCAGGGGAATCTCGAGCTTCGTACCCACAAACCCGAGAGGCGCTCCGCGGGACTCCGCGTCTCCGTCTTCGATCTCCGGATACACGTTGTCCCAGAACTTGTCGACGAGACTACAGCAAAGTGCCAGACCGTCCTTCAATCCACCGAAGCCCTTCTGCTTGAGCAGCGCCTCGGTCAGCCAGGCGGCGAGTTGCAGATCTTTCGTCTTGTTGGTGAGCAAGTCGGTGGTGAGCTTGATCACCTGGACGTTGTCAGAGACCTTGCGGTCCTGCTCGGTCATGCCCGGTGGAGGCTGTGCTTCTTCGCGGCGTGCTTCTTTGATTTTGTCGTAGACCGGGTCGTAGCGGAGATTGGCCCCACTCGGATTGGGGCCCTCGATAGGATTCAGCAGATCGTCGGGAAAGGGCATGATAGGTCAGGCGGCCACAGAGGCGGGATTGAACTCGAGCGCCCGCAATTCCAGGAACGGGATTTCCTCGTCGTCCACCAGCCACATTTTTTGGCCAAACGGAATTTGATATTCGGTTCCTTCGGGTTTTTCCCAGACCGTCATACGGCCGAGCCGCACCCCTTCGTCAGGGTGGCGCCAGGAAAAGGGCGCGAGAACTGGGAGCAGCACCTCACCGAGTTCCGTGCCCTTGAATGAGGGTGTCGTGCGCACGGCAGCCGGCGTCCAGATCAGATCTCGGAGTTTCGTGGGCGGAGGTATCTCGATCGAGGCCACGTGCTCCAGAGGTAAAAGCAAGTAGTTTCCGGCGGCGAAGATCTCCAGCTTGGCGCCAGTTCTGGGATCCGCATCCGAGAAATAGTCAAACATTTTCCCGTTCGCGGTTCCGCCGCGGTTTGGCACATCGCTGTCATCACTCTGCTGGCTGGGAAACTCTCCCCGTTCGAAAACATCCTGACGCTGGCGTTCGGCAAATAAGGCGCTGCGATAGAGCAGAACGCCCATCTCACTCTGCGGTCCGGCTTGCGCGAGAACTTCCAGCTGCTTGTCCGCCCGCTCGTATTCCCCGGCAAAGCACAGGAGTTCGAAAAGAAAAGTCCGGCGGCGAACATCGGTCGGATTGTCCCTTAACTCCGCGCTGAGACTCTTGATTGCATCGCCAAGCCTTCCTGCCCGGTACAGCTCTAATGGATTCATCGCGCACTCACGATCTGGATGGATCTGAAACACAACCTTAAGATCAGTCGCACGGAAAGTGACGCCCAATCGAGGATTTTCAGCATAGAGTGGAGGCATCTTCGCACCGGCGAAGTTGCCCGTCTGCGGAGATGCCTCCAGATTCAAACCAACCATCAGTAGCCGGCAGACTAGGTCTGCTGAACGGCGCCGATGTTGTAGGTTGCGTTGCCCGCCTGGGTGACTGCGCCACTCGACGTATCCTGCGTGTAGTACTGGAACATGATCTGCTCGTAAGCGATACTCACGCTCTGGGTGGGCACGCCTTGCGCTCCTCCACCAATGCTGTTGCTGGTGAGATAGCAGTTCGTCATCTCAACCGTCAGGTAGGTGTAGGGGGTTGCAGCACCGGTTGACTTGCGAAGTGAGAATGTGGACTTGGCGATGTGCTGGCCGGTATAGAGGGCTTTCAGGATCTGGTAGCTGGCTTGATCCACTGCACACGTGAAGCTGAAGTCCGACAACGAGCATTTTCCAGCAGACAGACCTTTACCGCCTACATCGGCCGGGTTCGATGCACCGAACGAAAAACTGTCGAGCTCAATGTTGTTGGTCATCCCTTGCGCCTGGGACTCCCCGTTGATTCCATCGATCAATAGATACGCATCACTTGCCATCGCAACTCCTCCTCATCACGGCGAACGATTTCAAGGCGCCATTTGGCCCTTGTTTGAAACTCGGCTATCGGTACAACTGGTTATGCTTTCGCAGCAGCCGGCAACTCCGCCACCAGCCTGAGCGACACGTTGAGTTCATCAAGCTGGAAGTGCGGGCGCAGATAAGCAATCGCGCGGTACACTCCGGGCTTGCCCTTCACTTCTTCCACGTCCACACGCGCTTCTCGCAAGGGGAACTTGGCCTTGGTTGTCTGGTTGGCCTTGTCGTCTTGCGTCACATACTGGCCAATCCAGCGATTCAGATAGCGCCAGCAATCGTCGCGCGACATGAAGCCGCCGATCTTGTCCCGCATCATCGATTTCAGATAGTGCGCGAACCGGCAGGTGGCCATCATGTAGGGCAACTGGGCGGAGATCCGAGCGTTGGCTGTGGCCGAGTCGGAATCGTAAAGCTTGGGTTTGTTGCAGGACTGGATGCTGAAGAACGCAGCCTTGTCCGTGCCCTTGCAGTGAACCAGGGAGACCAGACCCTGATCCGCTAGTTCCTTTTCGCGCCGGTCGGTAATGGCGATCTCGGTCGGGCACTTCAGGGCTACGTCGCCCTCGTCCGTGCGGAACGTATGGGAAGGCAGGCCGTCGACCAGTCCGCCGCCCTCGACGCCGCGAATCGCCACGCACCAGCCGTAGGTCGCGAAGGCTTGTGTCATCTTCGACGCCAGCGCAAACGCAGCATTGCCCCAAAGATACTTGGAGTGATCGGTGCCATCGACGCCCTCTTCGAAGTTGAAGCCCTCGACCGGGGCGGTGTCTCTGCCGTACGGCAGCCGCATCAGAATGCGGGGACAGGTCAGGCAGACGTACTTCGAGTCTTCGCTTTCGCGGAAACCCTTCCACTTCGCGTATTCGGTGCTGTCGAAGATCTTGCCGATATCGCGCGGCTGATCCAGGTTGGTAAAGCTGTCCATGTTCAGCAGCTCAGGCGACGCTGCCGAAAGGAACGGAGCGTGCGCCGCTGCGGCGACCTGCGAGACTTTCTCCAGCAACTCCAGATCTTCTGGATGCTTGCTGAATTCGTAGTCCCCGACCAAGGCGCCAAAGGGCTCGCCGCCGAAGAGGCCGTACTCTTCTTCGTAGACTTTCTTGAACATCGCACTCTGATCAAACTCAGGTGCGCGCTGTAAGTCGCGCAGAAGGTCTTTTTTCGATGCATTCAGGATTCGAATCTTCAGCTGAGTGCCGGTCTCGGACTGCTCCAGCAGGTATTTGAGTCCCCGCCAAGTCGATTCCAGCTTCTGGAACTGAGCGTTGTGCAGGATCTCGTTCAGTTGGATCGAAACCAGATGATCGATCTGCGCCACGCGAGCTGAAATCATCTGGTCGGCATCGCGCCCCAGAGTCATCGAACCCTCAAGCACCTGGGCAACAAATTCCTTGATCAGGTTCTTGCCCCGCTCCCGCGCGCTGGGGTCCGCAAACCGTCCCTGTTGTACGATTTGATCGAGTAGACTCGATTCTCCAGTCTGTTCCACTACCGCCGCGGTACCTGCCGTTTTCTGGATCTCAGGCATTTGGTTCCTCCTTCGGGCCGACTTCACCTTTCAGCTTGTCGAGTTTTTCCGTCTTGCTCACCGCGTCGAGCAGCGCTTCGTCCAACTTCTCGTTGGTCTGCAGCGTGCCCTTCAGGTCGTTCAAACGCGTCCGCAAATCCAGCAGTTCCTTGAGCGGCTTTACCTGTCGTGCCACCTGCTCGGGTTCGAAGTCTTCCAGGCTCTTGAACTTCAGATCCACGCGGATTTGTCCGGCGTTGGAATCTTCGCTGAGCTTGTTCTCAACCGCGAACGAAAGGTGCGGCTTCATGCTTTCGAGGACGGAATCGAAATTGTCGGGCGTCACTTCCACAAAGCGGCGCTCCTTCAGCTTGGGCAGCGGTTGCTCCGGTTGACCCGTGAAGTCTCCCAGGACGCCCACTACGAATGGTAGTTCCTTGATTTCGATTGCGCCGCCGGTCTCTACATCGTATGTAATTTGAACTCGGGGGGGACGAACGCGGTCCAACTTGTGCTGCGTGCTCGGTTTTGCCATATTTGCTCCCTACCTCTTCGAATTGTCGGAGAAGTGCCGTGTAAGATAATTGTGTAACTTGCCGGGGAAGCGTATCAACGAGGGGCCCACCTCACAGGAAACTACTGGGCCTCTTGCAATCGGACCCATTGGGCCGTGGAGCAACGGTTTATCACATGGCTCAACGGCAGTCAAGCATTAAGCGGCCCTATTTGCGCGCGACGCGCACTGGACGCCCGCTTTGACGCTCAAACCTGCCTCGGGTGCCTCCTTTCGACCTCAAACCGATGACCCTCAAGCCTGCCTGACGCCTTGGTGGGTGCCCCTCCCGGGAATAGCAACCTAACCGTGCCAACGCCCGGCCAGCGGCCGCTGCGGCTCGGCAATCGACTGGAATCTCATCAACCGCACCGAGTCCCGGCCCTTGTAAGAGACCAGAGGGATGAGTCCCCGGTCGAGAATGCCCTCCACCGCGTCATCCGTAAGCAGAACTTCGGCGCAGGGCTTCGACTCCGACTGACCATTGGTGCTGTACAGGTGGAGCGGCAGATTGTCGAGTTGCGAGACGGCGCCCGGCCGCATATCCCAGCCAGCTTCCCTGAAGGACTGGCCCAGCAGCAGAGCCGCGGCGAAGGCGGGATTGCCCCAGAGATAACCCTCATGCTCCGGACCACGGCGAAATTCCTCGAAGTCGAATGACTCCAGGGGTGAGGTCTTTTCTCCGTACGGCAATCGCAGCATGAAGCGTGGACAGGCCAGGCCAGCAGAATCCGCTTCAGGCTGACGACGCAACTCGGCCAAGCGATGGGTTTGCTCGGAGTCATGCCAGTCTCGAGGGTGCGCCGCGGTTTGCAGAGACGAGCAGCCCAACCACGAGGGGCTGGCTTCAGCCAGAAACGGAGCGCCAGCTTCGTGTGCGATTTTCAATATTCCAGATAGCGCCGCCATGTCTGCAGCAGCGGCACCGAAGCGGTAGCTGCCTACGATCACCGCCCAAGGGTCGGCTCCCGGGGTCCGCACGCTCTTTTCCACCAGCAGGCGAAAAATTCCGGTATCCCGCCAGTTCGACGATGCACTCAGATCCGTAGCCAACTCCTGCTGGGAAATGTCGAAGAGACAAAGCTTGAGCCGAGCGCCCGTCTCGAGTTGCCGGACCAAAAGATAAGTCGCCCGCCAGATCGCTTCCAGTGCCTGAAAGTCCGGATGGTGCAGGAGAGCAGTCATCGCGTCCTCAATCGCACGATCGACCCTGGCAATCAATTCAGGCCCGCGGGGATCGGGAGCGCTCACCGAATACTTGGCCGCCACCTGCCGCGCAAACTCACGCACCTCATCGGGTTTGCGGGTGTACCGATCCTCGGAAATGCGGGACTCAGTCTGCTCCACCATCTCATCGAGCAAACTGCCGGAGGCCAGACGCGTCGCGCTGGGTGCAGCCACCGGTGTGCTGCTGGCTGCTGGCGGCCCCATCCCCGCCATCTCGGATTTGATCAGGCCGAGTTCTTTCGCTACCTGCGGAAAGCTGGAAGGATCCTGCAACCGGTCGCGCAATTGTCTGAGCCTGCGAAAGACGTCGTGCTCAAAAAGGCGGTCGGGATGGAAATCGTCCAGTTCAGAAAAATGAAAAACGATCGGTGCCTGCTCCTGAGCGGGAAGATGCAACTCGACCTTGAGGCTGGATAGCACCTCATCGAAGTTATCGCGATCGACAAGGTAGGCTCGTCGTTGTCCGATCGTTTTCGGATCTGCCAGGCCGCGGTGGGCGCGACCGCTAAAGTCGCCGAGGATTGCAATGCAAAAGGCAGTCTCAGAGGTTGGCCGCGCAACCGGGTTGTCTTCGCCGGCCGAAAGATGGACATGGCCGAAGTCGTAACGGTTCGGCATCGTTGCTCCTTGACTACTTCAAAGGACGACTGCTTCAAAGGACGCGGGGAAGAGTTGCTGGTTCTATTCGCGGTCTATTGATTCTCGCTCCGGGCTACTTGCAGCTTGCGCATGCCCTCTTTCGCGTCCGCATTCCCTGGATCCAGGCTCAACACGATCTGGTATTCGTGCTGCGCTTTGCCGTAGTTGCCTGCTCCCGCATCTGTCTTCGCCATTTGCAACACCCGGGGAATGTCTCTCTGTGTCATGCCTTCCACCCTCTGGGGTGGTTCCGGCTCGGGGGGCTTTGGCGGGATTTCCTTTGCCAGCCCCTTATCCTTGGTGTGTTTTTCTGCAGTTGCTTTGGCCGTTTTTGTGACCGGAGCCGGCTCCTTCACGGTGGATTCAAGCGCTGGCTGCGCGCCCGGTGGAGGTGTGGTCTGCGCTGGTTCGCTCGCCGGCTTTACCGCGCGCGGTTCTTGATTCTGGCGCGGAACCTTCGTCCCACCCGAAGGGTAAAACATCGCAATCCCGACGCCCACTATGACCAGGGCCACCACGCCTAGAATCAATCTGGTGCGAGTGAGGAACGAGCGGCGCTCTTCAAAGTCCGCAAGACCTTCCTGAAACGAAGTGTCGCGCTTCTTCTTGAACTCGTCTGAAACCGGTGGCGCCGGTAGACGTCCTGTACCCTGAGCTTTACTGGCGGGGACGGAGCCGGTTACGCCGACCGGCTGCGGCGTGCTGCTCGTCGCTCCGCGCGCGCCAAAAGGAGCGTTCACGATCATCGTCGCTCCTACGGGTGGACGCTCTTGGTTCCGGGATGCGCCGCTGCCGGCCGCGGTCCGGAGTTGGGCGAGTCGCTCGGGCGACGTCCATACCAGCTCACACAGCCCAGCGTGCTCACTGCCTCCTGTCGTCATTCCAGGAACATTGCGTAGTTCGACACCCGGAGCCTCTTGAAAGCGCCGCGATACTTCGGCGGTGAGAATGATCTGACCAGGCTCGGCCAGTCGAAGCGCACTCTGGGCAACCGCCGCGGTGAATCCCGCTGCCGCCGGCGGATGAACCAGGATCGCTGCGCCCAGATAGTCGTCCGGCCGGCAGGCAAGGTACTCCAGAATCGATGTCTGAATTCGCCTGGCGCCAACCATCGCTTGCCGCGCGTTATCGAAGTGGGCGGTCATGACCGCGGGCGATTCGCTGGCCGTCCGGCCGTGGCTCGCCACCACCAGGTCCGAAATCATGTAGACCAAAACGCTTTCCGCATCCCAGGTCAGCGCCCCACTGGCCTCGGATCCCTCTCGCCGCCAGATCCGAATCGTGATGTCGGCCACATCCGAAGCTAACTCGCTCGCCTTCGAAGCCGACTCCAGTTCAGCATTCGCCACTTCGAACTCGCGGCTGTCGATTTTGGGTTCGTACTGCGGCATTGGTCTACAGGAGGATTTCAGGAGCCTTCCGGAGTTGTAGGTTACGCCAATTTAGAACGTCAGGCAATCGTTTCGCTGGCGAAATCCGTGGCACTTTTGTGCCCCTATCCACCACTTGGGCAGGCTTGACTTCGAGCATACAGTGAGTATGATTACGGGCACTGCGCAGGCGAACTTATGACGTTTGCTGTCACCCCGGGGATTCTATGCCACGACGTTCGACGTTTCATGCTGTTTGGTGTCTCTGGCCTTCTCTAAGAAGGACTTACTTCACAATCCTCCTGGTTGCATTGGTAGTTCCAGCCGTTTACTCCAAGGATGTCCCAATCACTGCAATCGAACTCTACGATGGGCCCAACGGAGCCGCATTTGTGCAGTTGACCGGTCTGATGATCAACGGCAAGGCTGAGGTGCGTGCTTGCGGCAGTGCGACGCAGATCAACAAATCCAACTACGGCAAACTGCTGAAGATTGCGCTGACTCCTTCGATTACGTCGCTGGAGCGCGATGCCAAAGGAACTATGACTCTCACTCGTGGCACCGAGTCGGAGTGCGTGGTGCCTTCGAACTACAAATTCGAAAAGGATGAGTCCTTTACCCCGGCGCAGCTTGCCGACCATTCCACGTTGCAGGGTCAAGTGCTGAGTTCGTCGGACAAGGGAGTCACAGCTTTACCTGCGTTCAAGGCCACGGTAAAGATCGTGTTCGTTCCGGCCCCTGACACCGAGCTTGCCGAATATCTTCGCGCTAATCGTGCGCAGTCGGTCGGACAGTGGCAGGACTACCTCTCTCGTTATCCCAAAGCAACGCATACCGACGCCGGCAAGCAAAGCCTTGCCACGCTCCTCTTGAAGGACGGCGCCGACAGCCTGGCCGCATATCACGCCTCTGCTTCGACGGCCTCGCCCGCCTACGCACAGCTCAGGACCGCATATTTGCGCGCGGATCAGGTGCACGAACTGCTGCCCACAAGTGATGCAGCGCAGAAGCTCCGCGAAGGTGTGCACTCCGAAGTGGTACTCATCTCCGAAAAGGCCCGGACGGAACTGCAGGCCTACCGGCAAGCCTTGGCCAACCGCAGCTCGGGATATTCTCACCTGAGTATTAGCCGGCAGCTAATCGAACAGGTGTTGGGGGTGGATCCCCATTTTGATCAGGCGCTGACCTTGCAGGCGGCGATTGTGGCGGAGACGAAGCGGGTCGAGGCCGCGATGCAGAGTGGCGAATCGAATATCGCCTCCCAGCACTTCGACGAAGCCGTGGCGGCGGTCTCGGATTTCCG
This sequence comes from Candidatus Dormiibacterota bacterium, assembly GCA_035632675.1. GTDB lineage: Bacteria > Acidobacteriota > Terriglobia > Terriglobales > Acidobacteriaceae > Sulfotelmatobacter. Next base: position 435,089 of record DASQGJ010000026.1, on the reverse strand, counting down.
CGCTTTCGCCGACGAAGAACCCAGGATCTCCTCCATCTTCGATAAGGCCTACAAGTTTCATCTCGACCGCGGAAAAGAGGATGTAGGGAGCCAGAAGTGGCGCGAGGCGGTGCAGGAATATCAGAAAGCCTCGGCGATCAAGCCGACGTCTGAGGCGGCGGCCGCGCTCAAGCAAGCGCAAGCCAACCTGCAGACATCTACAGACCAGGCGGCGGCGGATGCCGCCTTGCAGCAAAGCAACGCCTTCGAGCAAGACAAGAAGTACATCGAGGCCTATGAAGTACTGGCCGATCTCCCGGAAGCCCCGCGCGCCTTGGTCAAAGATCAGATGCAGGCGCTGGAAGCAAACTACGTGAAGAGCGCGTCCGACGAAGCCAAGAAGCTCATGGACGCCCACAATCCGATTCAGGGAAAGGCCGACGAGATCGGCGTGCAGAAGGCCCACGACTATCTGCAGCGCGCGTGCGCCCTGCAGGCTGACAATCAGAACCTCAAAGTCCGGTTGGACATCGCTTCGCAAACCCTCAGCGACTACTACGTCGCCCGCGCAAAGAACTATCTCGATAAACCGCTGGGCTCCGGAGTCGGCATTGCGTGGCTGTACCTGCACGAAGCGCAGCTGTACGAGCCGAATCGCGACGACATCCGGGATGAGCGCACGAAATACAGCGCGGTCCATAACATTCGTTCCACGCTCTCCATCAAAGTGGTGTTCCGTGACCAGACATCGCGGCGAGACAGTTCGGGTTTCGCCGACCAGCTTTCCGATGCGATCGCCACCGGTCTGGAAACAACCGCGCTGCCCGTCCGGATCATTCGCGCTGCCGATCAGACGCAAACGGAAGCGAATTTCCAGTTAATCGGGGACGTGCTGGAGCACCGCCCCGTCACGAAGCCAACGATCGAGTCGCTGGATTCCGAATATCGCGCGGCCGAGAGAGAAGTACCGAACGACGAGTGGAACAAGACGAACCGCGAGTACGAAAACGCGAACCTGGACCTGCAAAAAGAGCAAAAGGTGCTTGAAGGTGCGCAGTCTCACGGCAAGAAGAAAGAAATTCAAACGGCAAGCCAGGCCGTGGAAGCCGCGCAGAAGAAAGTGCAGGATTTGGGGCGCAAACTCGACTCCATCCCCAAGACTATGTTGAACGACGTGGTCAAGCCTTACAGCTATACCCGCAAGACCATCGATTTGAGTGCGGTAGTGGAACTAGGATTTCGTATCGTCGATAACAATGGTGCCGTCATCGCGTCCAATCCGTCGATCAAGAAACAGGCGGAAAAGCAGTTTATCGTGCTGGAGAACGTGAAGCCGGAAGACACGAAAGGCATCAAGCAGACCGGTGCCGTGCCCGATGAAAACCAGTTTCTGGGCGACGTTGAAATCGGGGCGCGGGGCGATCTGATCAAAGACGTGAAAGACAAGGTCGAATTGCTGCCGTCTAAGATTCTGGCTCAGGCCCGCAAAAAATACATGGATGGCGATACCGATGGCACTGCGGAGTCGTACATTCTATACTTGAACTCGACTCCGGACACTCCGACGCCGGAGCGCGACGAGGCCAAGAAGTACTTGCGCGAAAATTTCAATATGGCTTGGCCCGGCAGCGCCGCATAGTTCGACTACAATCGCTTCACCCCGGGGTACTCCCCTCACCTTGGGCAAACGGAATCAGGCTCCCGTGAACGCTCCAGACATAAAGCGGATTGGGAAGTACGAAGTGATCGAGATTCTCGGTCGCGGCGGCATGGGTCTTGTCTATCGGGCTTTCGACCGCCAACTCAACCGCGAAGTGGCCATCAAGACGGTGACCGAAGGCTTTGTCGGCGATCAGGAGATGCTGAAGCGCTTCTATCAGGAAGCGGCAAAGACCGGAGCGCTCAAACATCCCAATATCGTGATTGTTTACGATCTAGGCGAGCAGGACGGTTTTCCCTACATCGTGATGGAGTATCTGTCCGGCGACCCGTTGGACCGCCTGATCCAGCAGGGGAAGTCTCAGCCTCTCGCCTTCAAGCTGAAGATCGTCGAGCAAGTCTGCTACGCCCTCGGCTATGCCCATCGCAACGACGTGATTCACCGCGATGTCAAGCCCGCGAACGTGATTGTGCAACCTGACGGCGTGGTGAAGCTTCTGGATTTCGGAATTGCGCGCCAGGAAAAGACTGACGGTCACCTGACGCGCACCGGGCACGTCATCGGCACGCTCCAGTACATGGCGCCGGAGCGTTTGCGCAACGCCGCTTTCGACGGGCGTTCCGACATTTTCTCGGTTGGAATCCTGATGTTCCAGTTGCTGACCGGGCAACTGCCCTTCACCGGCGACTACAACATCGTGCAGAAGATTCTCTCCGAAAAGCATCCCTCGCTGAGCCAATTCCTCGACAAATATCCTCCGGCACTCGACGGCATTCTGGATCGCGCGCTCGCCAAGAGCCCGGACGATCGTTACTCCACGGCCGACGAAATGGCGGCCGAAATCTCCTCGGTCGCCCAGGAGTTGCGGAAGGAGCAAGTTGCGGAGTGGATTCAAAGGGCCGAGCGCCTGGTTCAGGAAGAGGAATTCACGTCGGCGAGAGACATCCTGCTGCAGGTCTTGAAAATTGACAGCCAGCACACGGGTGCTCGTCAGATGATCGCAGTCGTGCAGCAGAACCTGAACTCGAGGCAAAGGGCCGAACAGGTTCGCCAGTTGCGGGCGCAGGCTGAAGAGGCTGCCAGTGACAAGCGCTTTGAGGAAGCCATTCATTGCCTCGAGGAGGCTTGCGGGCTTGATCCCTCCAGTGCGGAACTGGCTGAGCTTCTGGAAGCAACTCGCCAGAAGAAGAGGCGCCGGGAGATGATCGACGGCTATCTGCGCGAAGCCGACACCGCTCGGGAGCGCGGTGATTTAGAGGTCGCGGGAGCGGTGATCGCAAAGGCTCTTGAGGTGGATCGAGAAGATTCGCGCGTCCGGGCGGCTCACGTGGCCCTGGCGCGTCTCATCGAAGAGGCGGCGCGACAGGCCAAGACCAGGAAACTGCTGGAGAACGCGCGCAAGGAGATTGGGGCGCGCCACTTCACCGCGGCGATAGAAGCGCTCGCCGAGGTCGAACGCGTCGATCCCTCCAATCCCGAACTGATCACGTTACAGGCCGCTGCCAAACAAGGACGAGAGCAGGAACAACGGCGCCGGATTCTGGAAACGCTGCAAAACGAAGTCTCCCTCGCCGCGACGGTTGAGGAATTGACTCGTGCCGTGCAACTCGTCGATCAGGCGCTGGAGCGCCTCCCTACCGAGCCAAGCCTGATGAAGCTCAAGGGAAGCCTGGCGCGAAAACTTCGCGATGAGGAGATTCGCCGCCGGGTCGATGAAGTGGCTTTGCGCTGCCGCAGCCTGGTCGAAACTTCGCCCGAGGAAGCGCTCAAACTCGTGCATCAGGTATTGCACGAAGCTCCCGGAAACGAGCGCCTGCTGGCTCTGCAATCCACCATCGTCAGCCACATTTCGGATCGCACGCAGGAGCAAAGCAGAAATCAGTTTCTGACGCGCGCTCATGATGCCCTGAGCAGTGGACGCTACAGCGAAGCCCTGCGCCTGCTGGAGGCCTGCCAGAAAGAAGGCATGTTCTCCCCCGAAATCGCCGAACTTATGGACTTCGCCCGCCAGGAAGCCGATCGCGGGATGAAGAACACTCACATCCAGACGCTTTTGACGCAGGCACAGGACTTCATGTCGCGCGCGGCCTATCAGGATGTCGTGGATTTGCTTTCTTCGGTCAAGCAAGAGCCGGAGACGGCGTCTCTCATGTTTCTGCTGGAGGACGCCCGCGCGCGCATTCAATCGTCCCAGCGAAGCATTGATTCGGTTCTGGAGATCGCAGAAGCATTCCGCCATGACGAACAGTTTGCGGAGGCAGCGCAGTTCCTGGAAGCACAATCACCATCGATCTTGCAGGCCGAGCCTGTGCAGAGCGCGCTGACCAGCTTGCGCCAAGCCAGTGCGAACGAGTTAACCGCGCTGCAGGCGGTTGGAAGCGCTTATGCCGCGCTGGATCGCCCCAACATCGGCAGCGGAACCTTGCCGGAGGGCAACGCGGGGTCTGCCTTACTGGCTCGCATCGTCCCGGTTTTTGCCTCCCGGCGCAAATCCGTCGCCGACCGCCAGCTCTCGTTGGCCCTCGATCGCGCCCGCGCAGCGGTCGATGCGGGAGACAAGAAGCGAGCTGCCAGGCTACTTGAAGACGCAGTCGCTTTCGCCGAGTATGCCAGCAGTGGACTGCAAAATGATTGGCAGGCTCTCGGTCGAAAAGTCGGAAAGAACAAGATGTTTGGCAAGTCAGGCCAGAAGTCTCCTTGAGCCAGTTCAGTCCTTAAGACTCTTTTCGTGTAAACCCCGGTTTGTCGCTTTCCATTCCGTGCCACCTTGAGTGACATGTGTACACTCTGCTTCCTGTTTACCCGTAGCTGGCGATACGGTAGGATTTAGCGCCTGACCGTTGGAGTATGAGTTACATCATCCAAGCCGCCGGAATCACCGACATTGGCCTCGTACGCAAGAACAACGAGGACAATTTTGGCTACGACCTGCGCCACGGCATCTTCGTGGTGTGCGACGGCATGGGCGGACAACAGGCCGGCGAGTTGGCCAGTAAAATCGGCGTCGACACCGTCCTTGAATGCTACAGGCAGAGCCGCAACGAAGCGCCCGTCGGCGGGCCAGGTTTCGAAGGCGTCTCTCGCCGCGCGGCCGACTTGGCGGGTGCGATTCAACTGGCGAATCTGGCGATTCACGAAGCGGGAGTCAGAGATCCGACGGTCGCCGGCATGGGCTCAACCATCGTTGCGGTCGCGGTAGACGGCGGTCTTTTTTCCATCGCGAATGTTGGCGACAGCCGCATTTACCTCATCCGCAAGAGTGACGTCGTGCAGTTGACTAACGACCATTCTCTGGTGATGGAGCAGGTCCGTCGCGGTCTGATGACGCTCGAGGAAGCCGAGCAATCCAAGATGCAAAACGTGATCGTGCGTGCCTTGGGCACCGATGACACCGTCGAGCCCGACCTCGCAGACCACGAATTCAGTTCTGACGATGTGCTGCTGCTCTGTAGCGACGGCCTGTCGCGCTACGTCAAAGAAGAACGAATGGCCCAGACCGTAAGTCAGGAGTCTCTCGACCAGGCTTGTGCCGATTTGATCGAGGCGGCCAAGAATGGCGGGAGTGACGACAACATCACCTGCCTGCTCATCCGCGCGCAGCACCCCTCGTGGAAGGATCGTGTCTTCGGCCGGCTGTCGGGGCAAGCGGGGCAGAAGAGTTCGACCTGAAGATGCCGGGTCCACTGGCCCCAACCCAAATCCGGATCAGCAAAGTCCGGACGGGGAAACCTGTCTCCGACCTTCAAGTTTCTCTACGGGCCCGCGACATGAGGGACACACTTCATCCCTGGAAAATCAAAGAATGGATTCGCGCTGCCACCCGCCTGCAACTGGTAGTCGTATGACTTGATCTTCCCATTGGGCAGCGGTACGGGCCTGCCATTGTTCTCGATGACCCATTGCAGGTCGTTGGGTGAAACGTGCTTGGCATGCGACAGAAAACGAAATATCGCCCAGGGTCCGTTGGCCGCGTCGAGGGTGTCACCGTTCTTTTCCACTGAGATATTCTCCGCCGCACCGGTCCAGACAAATGTCTCCTGCGTCCCAGTCCCGGCGAGTTTCTTGTCGCCGATCTTGAGTTCAACTCCCTCCAGGTTACTGGGCAGCAGCTTCAGCGTGAAGGAGAAGTGCGGAGGCGGGGAGCCGGATGGGTACAGGGTTTCGTTCAAACGGGATACAGAAGTCAGGAATTGCAAGAACGCTGGCGACGGCCTTGCGGCGGCCGTCGGATTGGCCACGTACTGATTCCCCACCTTCAAGACAAATGGCTTCACGTCCTCAGTCAGCTTCTTAAACCCGTCGGTGAAGATAGCGTTCAGCTGATCCACCGGCAGCTCCTGCAGCGCATTGGGATCGAAGGGAAATTTCCTTCCCGTAGCCGCCAGAAACTGCGTGCAAAAAGTCTTGGCTCCGGCATTCGCGCCCGCGACCGGACTCACCCTTAACAGCGCGTCGATGGCCGTGATCGGCTCCTGCAACAAGCGCCGCACTTGCTTCTCGTTTGCGAATTGCGAATCCACCGGCCCCGCCGTAATAACCGTCGTGACCGCTGAAGAAGCCGCTCCTTCCGACGCCCCTGCGGCAGCCAGCAGAGCTGGATCGGGGGCGCCGGTACTTTGCGCGAGCCCATGAATCGATGCGTTCAGCGTGCCCAAAGCTTTGACATAGTCCTCCGTCGGCTTGCCGATGTATTTGTCTGGCGGCTTGTCGGCCGGACCGGGCGATTCCACGGCTTGCACCGGCGCAAACGGCGCCTTCACATCGGGTGGCGCGACATCTACGTTGTGCGAAATGAAATACAGCAGCTCCATCTGGGGCGACGCCGGATCGGTGAGCTTTTGCAGCTTCTTGTCCGCATCGGCAAAGCTGGAGTAGGGTGCGACCGACGAATTCTTCAGCACCGCGTTCCACTCGTTTACAAAATCCTGGTTGTAACGGGCCGTCAGCTTCTGGCGAAGCACGATTGGATCCATGCTCTGTGCGCCCGGCTTGCCCAATACCCATTCTTCCCCACCCATGCTGGAAGGATTCTTCAGGGCATCCTGCACAAAGAGGAAGCCCGCGCGCGTGAAAGCCCCTTTCACCTTGTGACTGCTCAAAATAACGCCGTTAGAATCGGGGTACGCCTCGTTGAAGCTGAGATCGCGGCTATTTGGAACCTTGCCCAGCAATTGCACATAGAATCGATCGATTCCCGCAAACCCGTTCAGATAATTCTGCGTGTGCACAATCATCGAAGGAGAATTCCCGCTCGAGAACGGATTCTCCTTGGCGAGTTCCGTCGCATAGAAATCGAATTGCGCTGCCGCCAGATCCTTGCGGTCTTTATCGATGTCACGATCGGCAACCCAGTGGCTCATCAGAACTGGAGTCAGAAATTCCTTCGTGCTCTTGTCGTGATACGACGTGGTGATCAGATAAGCCTTCAGTTCGTTATACGTCTTTTCGTAGGCGTCATCGGGCGCGTTCGCGGGCGGGCTGTCGGGCAGCGCCAGTAAGCTGTCGACGACTCGTTTTTGCGTCTCCCCAAAAAGTATGTGGCGGAAACGATCGAAGTAAACCGGCTTGGCATCTTCGTACACCTGATGGCCCGTGTAGAGTCCCCACCGCATGCTCCATGGAGCGCCGTTTTCCTCCCAATCCGAGAGATCGACCAGTTCTCCGCGCAGGCGGTCCAGCTTCTGCAAATCGCCAATGGACGCAGGTTGACGCTGGTCAGTGGAGCTTTGCACTGTCCTCAAGTCTTCGATGGCATCGTGCACTCGAGTCTCCAGCGCGTGATTGCGGAAGAACGAAACCGCGAAACCCGTCAGACAGACGAGCGCGAGAAAAAGGGCTGCTCCCAACGCCATGCGGCGGAGCAGGCTCACATGGGAACTCGATCCGCTGGCTGCCAGCGCGACACGGTCTTTCACCAGAACGTCGTTAAACAGGCTCGTCAGGAAGACCCATTGCGGCATGCGGCGCGGACCACCGCCGCGGACTGCGGCAGGCGCCTGTGCCACCGGCGATCCCCCGGGGCGGAAAATTTGCGTGGCCCCGGCGTTCATCGATGCTTCTTCCGGTTCCATCGCAACCACGGGCGCGGCCACTACATCATCGACGACGATGGGCCGCACGCCCGTAAAATAAAAGCCCCGCAAAAAGGGATTCGTATTGAGTTGGCTGGGACGCGCCAGGTCTACGAGGAACTGTACAAGCAGGGTACGTACCTTCTTCAGTTCGCGAGGGAACTCGTAAATTCCAGGCAGCTTGTCGCCATCATTTTCTCGCGGAAGCAGCACAATGCGCCGTTCCGCCAGCGAGTAAAAGATCTCGTCGAACGCCTTGGCGAGCCGCCGCGTTTCCTCGTCGGCGTAAACCCCCGAACTCAGCGAGCGAATCGGAAGCGTCGCTCCCAGCACTTCGGAGGCTTCATCCTTACTCATACCCCGCACGAATTCGGTGAAGAACGAGACTCGATCGAGCCTGGTAAACAGGACGTAAACCGGGAAGCTGATACCCAGCAGTTGCGATACCTCTTGCAGGCGCACCGAAAGTCTTCGCGCCGCCGACACGGCAGCTTCGCTCGCGCCCGGCTGCAGAAACGTTTCGCAATCGAAACACACGATGGCGGCTCTCGGCGCCTGCGCCCGTTTCCCGATCGCCGCCGAAAAACGCGCGGGCTGCAGCAATTTCACCAGCCGCTTCCAGCGCTCTGCCTGCCCCATCATCGCGCCGGCCGGATCCACGAAGATCGCCTGGCGCGTGTACCAAAGATTCGCCGCGGACGTCGGCATCACGTCGTTTTCCCGGTACACCTGTCCCGCCAGCAATTCAGGATCGAGAGCGGAATGAATCAGCACGGTCGTCTTCGTCGAGCCGGAATCTCCCAGCAGGAACACGATGGGAAGGCTGCTGATATCGGTGCCCTTACCCAGGGTCGACTGCTTCAGCCGGCGAATCGCCCCTCGTACCAGGGCATCCAGATCATCGGTCGCGCCGCCCGGAGTCTCTTCTTCCCCGGTAGCTTCCCGGGCCTTTTTCATTTTGTACTGGTACCAGAAAGCCACGCCGGCACCGATCAGTCCCAGCACGGCCAGCACTCCACGCAAGATCCAGACGTCCTTTCCGTGCAGCGGCAACCATCCGCCCAGTAGCCAAACCAGGACGACGTAAATCACCAGAATTACGACGGTCACCCAGTACATCCCAACCCCCTATTTCAATAGTCCCGCCGCTAACGCGGAGAGCGACGACGCCCCCGACATCAAAACAAACTTGAAGAGAATAAACAGGACGACTACCACCCCGGCGGTGATCAACGCGACTCGACCGAGGATTCGACTCACACGATCCGTTTGTACGAGCCGCACCGCGTCCGCTGGAATCGCGCCACGCGGCGACAACGCGCCCACCGGCCCCCGAATCCGCCGGATCTTTTCTTGTGTCGCCGCCATAATCGATCGCAGGTCCCCGCCGGCGGCGTACCTGCCCTTGAATCCCAGCAACAGGCACAGGTAATACACTTCGAGCAGATCGGCAGTCTCCTGGGAGTCGCTGCGATTCAGGGTCTTCTGCAATTCCTGGAAGAAAATCTCACCCGCCAGTTGATGTCCGAACAGTTCTGCCTGCAACGGCAATCGCGGCCAGTTCACGAATGCCGGATTTCTCGAGGTCAGCACCGACTCGTCGAGGAACGCTACCACTGCGAAAATCACCTGCTTCACATCCTCCGCGCTGCAGCCTCGACTGCGGGCCTCCTGCTCGGAAACTCGCAGTGCCTGCCGCATTTGCGCGCGAAATGTCTCCGCATCCAGAACCGCCTGGCGGTTGTAGCGCAAACGCACCACCGCCGTGAAGACTTCCTGAAACCCCAGAGCGAGATTCCAGCCGCGGCGGTCTAATGCCGGACTTGATCCCCGATAACTGCCAAGCGGTGTGACTTGTGTTGATCCCATCTTCAGCTCTCTAGCAGAACAATCAGTTCAAGGTCGGGAGAAGGCAGTTCTCCCGGAACGTACACGCCGACGTTACGCGTGCGCAGGATGTGCTCCCAGCATGGTCCGTTTCGGCTGACCACAAAGTATTGGCTGTCCACTTTCGCCGCAACCGCCGCGGGAGGAACCTGCCTGTGATCCAGCTTCAGGCCCGGCAGAGCGCGCTTCACCAACTCCGGCACAAACTGCGCCGAGCATACCTTCACCAGTTGCAGAGTCTTGGCGATCAGGTCGGCTTCTCCCACAGGCGATCGAATCCCGAGCATCCAGCGCGAAGGTCCCAGGCAGCGTTGATCGCGGATCTCGCCCTCATAGAAATAGCGCGCGGTCGCCTTCAGCGGGATCACGATCGCCTGCGATGGAACAATAATCTCGAGATGACGGAGGATGTGGTCCTCGAGATAAGTAAATCCGGGCCCCGGATCGGCATGGTCGTACGCTGGAAGCGACCGTGGATTTGAGTCCAGGCTGAACGTACACAGAGCTCCACCGAGCCGCGACATCTCACGAAACATTTCTTCCGGATGCCGGTGCTTCGCCATCAGGATATGCCGCAGCGGAGTCAAACTGGTATTGATGGCATGCAGAAACCAGAACTGCGCCACCTGGCGAGCCGACATGCCGGTTTGAAACTTCTCTCCCGATTGCTGCTCCTGGGTCACAACGGAGCTCTTCTCCTCCAGGATTTCGACGAGACGCTGCAGCATCGAGGCCAGCCGTTCACTCGCACTCAAACGGAGGCATGGCGGCACAAACGTCGGATCATAAACAAAGTGTCCAGACTGATCGCGCATCACCCGGGCGATCGGCAAGGTCAGAAGATTCTCGTCCGCAGCCGGCAGCACCATGAGCTGGATATTCTTGCGCCCCATCTGCACCGGCTTCGCTTCCAGACCGGTATTCTCGTCGTGAACCATCTCCACCGTGCTGAGGTAGCGCGCCTTGCCCGTCGGGATCGAATCCAGGTCGCAATTCTGCTGGCCCGGCACCCAGCGCGGAATCGCCAGGGCGACTGTCAAGCTGTCCGTTGTGGGAAGAAACTGTTCGACAATATTGCGCGGATCAGGGCGGGGATCGCACTCGGGGATGTCAAACGGCAGCCCGTCTTGAAACATCCCGCGCCCATGCAGCAGGCTTACCGTACCGTTGCGCAACGCGTCGGCGTCGAGCTGGCACGACGCCAGGCCGTAGGCATCTCTCCACAGGTTGGTGGTGGCAAAGTGAACCGCCTCTTCAAAATAGCGGTTCTGCGCCTGGAAATGCTGTGGCGCCAGATACATCCCCTCCGCCCACACTACTCTTGACAGCAACTTCATGCCGCTTCACCTGATACAAGGGGGATCGTTGTGAGTTGCGCTTCACTGCCCGACAGGAATCTCTGCGTCGCGGTCAAGTTTTGCGTCTGGCCAGCGATGCTAGGCGGATAGCTCTCTATTGTCAAGATTCGCAGCCGCTTGGGCACACGGCGAGGTACTGACGCAGTCAAATGCTGTCGAGAGTGGCTCTTGAGTCCAGGCTACGGTCAGTCATTGCTCGAATGCGGGGCTCGTGGGCTCTCGCCATTGGAAGGCATCCCCCCAAGAATTCTTCCCGTTTTGGGGCCGTGCAGGAGCGTGGTAGCCTACTCTTAACCGGGCAGCCCGACGCACGCCCCGGAGACATTTTCTGCACGCTCTGATGGTGCCCGACTCCAAGTCGACGCGCGTTCCCCTATCTCGCTCATCCCAAGGGACTTCGCCCAATTCCGCCGAACCCCAGGGCCCGCAACTTTTAGGTCCAGACGGGGTTGAAAGTAGTGTGAGCACAGCCGCACTCGACCGGGGCATGCTGATGGCTGCGACGACAGGGCAGGTTCCTTCTGTCTTCACAACGGGGACAGGACAGGATTCTCCGTCGGATGCCGAGGTCATGCTGCGCGTCAAGACCGGCGACCAGCCGGCGTTCGATTATCTGGTGCAAAAATATCGCCGCCCGATGGTGAGCTTCATGTACCGGATGGCGCGCAACGCTGCCGCTGCGGAAGACTTGGCGCAGGAAGTTTTCCTGCGCGTGTACCGTTCGCGTGAGTCGTATGAAGCGAGTGCGAAATTTACGACGTGGTTGTATCGTATTGCGACGAACCTCGCCGTCAATCATGCGCGCGATACGCGCCACGAGCGGCCCGAGGTGCAGGTCAGCATCGACGAGCCGGATGAGGATACCGGCACTACGCTGGAGGTTCCGGACGCCTCGCTGAACGCCGAGCAAGTGATGGTACGCCGGGAACGCATGCTGGCGATCCGGCGAAAAGTGGAGGCGCTGCCGGAGCAACAGAAGCTGGCGGTGATCATGCACAAGTACCAGCAGATGGACTACAAGCAGATTGCCGATGTGTTGAAGAAGAGCGAGTCGGCGACCAAGTCACTGCTCTTCCGGGCGTATGAGACTTTGCGGGAACAGTTAAAAGAATTCATCTAGCAGATTCGTTTTATAGCGAAGAGACATTGGCGAAGAGAGTTAAGGGGAAGCGGTTATGAAATGCGATGAGATTCGTGAACGGATGCCCGAGGTGGCGGCTGGCTGCAGCGAGCCCACCACGGAGGAAAGCAATCATCTGGCCAGTTGCAGTGTGTGTGCGGAACAGCTGAAGGCGATGCGCGCGACCATGGCGCTGCTCGATGAGTGGCAAACGCCTGAGCCGTCGCCATATTTCGACGTCCGTCTGCAAGCCCGCTTGCGCGAAGAAATGGCCAGGCCGCAGGCGGGATGGTTGCATTGGTTCCGGCGTCCTGTGTTGGCCGCAGCGCTTACAGTGATCATGGGTGTCGGCGTCGGCTATTTCTTCGCGACAGGCGGCGGAATTCACAATCAGCCACCGATTCCCGACGCGCCCGGTAGCGCCGTAAGCGATCTTTCGACTCTCGATAAGAATCACGAGTTGTACGCGGATTTCGAATTGCTCGATGACCTGGATTTGCAGCAGGATGTTCAGGCGACTCCGCAGAACGCTGAATGAACGAAATGAAGGGGAAGAGCTACATTACGGGGCACGTGGCAGTAGCCGTTCTGGCGATGGTTGCGTCGCTCCCCAGCCTCTGCGTGGCGCAGAAGCAGGCGCCTCACCCCGCGCCTCAGCGTCCGGCTCCCGCTCCTCAGCAGCATGTCTCACGTCCGCCAGCAGCAGCGCAGGGACACGCCGGCGATTGGCTGCGGCGCTACAAGGATTTGTCCCCAGACGAGCAGGAACGCGCGCTTCAGAATGATCCCGCATTCCGCCGCCTGCCTCCCGAGCGGCAGCAGCAACTCCGGCAACGCCTTCAGCATTTCTCGAATCTCCCTCCGCAGCAGCAGCTTCAAGTGCTGAATCGCATGGAGACCTGGGAGCACTTGACTCCCGAGCAGAAGCAGCAGGCCCGGCAGATCTTCGGCCAGATGCAGCAACTTCCGCCCGACCGGCGGCGCCTGGTGCACAAGGCCATCGACGATTTGCGGGGCATGCCTGCGGACCAGCGCGAGCAAATCATCAACTCCGACCGGTTCAAGGGGATGTTCTCCGACCATGAGCGCGAAATGATGCGCGGCGCCACCCGCCTGCCGCTTGCTTCCGCGGACAACGGAGATCAACCCGCCCCGCAGGAATAAAACCAGACCTCGGACCTCAGGCGTCAGACCTCAGATTCAGACTTCGCCGATTCCTCAGCTACCTCCACCGACATTGTTCCGAATCAAAACACATAGGTCGCCTCGATGGCCCCAGGTCATGGGCCTGAGGTCCGAGGTCTGACGCCCGCTGCCCGCTCTTTCACTTCCGCAGCATGTTCCGCGCGATGAAGAATACATTCGCCGGACGCTCGCCCAGCCGCCGCATGAAATACGGATACCATTCCGTGCCGAACGGCACATAGACGCGCATGCGCCAGCCGTCGCGCACCAGTCTCTGCTGCAAGTCGCGCCGGATGCCGTGCAGCATCTGGAATTCAAATGACTCCCGCGCGATCTTCTCGCTGGTCGCGAACGCCTGCGCCTCGCGGATGATGTTCTCGTCGTGGCTGGCGATTCCGTGGTAGATCCCGCTCTTCATCAAGATCTTCATCAACTTGATGAAATTCGCGTCAACGTCGGCCTTGCTCTCGAACGCAATGCTGGCCGGCTCTTTATACGCGCCTTTGCAAAGCCGGATCCGGATGCCTTCCGCCAGTAATTTCTCGATGTCGCTCTCAGAGCGCTTCAGATAGGCCTGGATCACGGTGCCGACGCTGTTCGCGTGTCCCGGCCTTCGATGCAACTCGTGAACGAAATCGAGCGTGCGCTCGGTGTATGGAGAGCCTTCCATGTCGACGCGCACAAAGCCCGGCGGGTTCATCGCTGCCGCTCTCGCGACCAGGCCGCTCACGATGTCCCGGGCTAAGCCTTCATCCACGTCCAATCCCATGTGCGTCAGCTTCAGGCTGATGTTGGCATTGAGTTGATTGGCCGCGATGGCGTCGAGAATCTGCTGATAGAGTTGGGCGCTGTGCCGCGCCTCGTCGGGGTTGGTGACATTCTCACCGAGATTGTCGATGCTGACGCTCATCCCGGCTCGGTTGACCGCCTGGGTCACGCGCACCGCGTCCGCGATTTGAGTTCCGGCGACAAAGCGTCCGGAGACGCGCTGTCCGATCGCCGAGCGCTCGGCGAAATTGCGCAGAGTACGATTTTCAGAAAGACGGACGAAGAAGGCCCTCAACATGGAGTACCTGCCGCCTCCAAAAGAATTGGGTTGCGAAACAAAAGAAGGGACCTGTTGGACAATCTTAGGAAGACCACAGAATTTTGTATCACAATCCGGACTTGGAGGGTGTGATCAGAGGCGGCCGTGATGTCCTGGTCTGTCTTCCTCTGCGAACTTCGCGGATGTTCTCCGCGTGCTTTGCGGTTAAAGTCTTTAAGATTTGCTCGGGAAATCAACAGCTCTAACCGCAAAGCACGCAAAAGAACCTCCGCTAAGGTCGCGAAGAAGATCTAGATTGGCACACCACCGAGTAGGTCATAGCGTCCCGGTCTGTTTTCCTTTGCGAACTTCGCGGATGTTCTCCGCGTGCTTTGCGGTTAAAGTCTTTAAGATTTGCTCGGGAAATCAACAGCTCCAACCGCAAAGCACGCAAAGAACCTCCGCGAAGGTCGCGAAGAAGATCTAGATTGGAACCCCACCGAGTAAGCTGCCCGCGTGGGATCTTCCATCCGGGAAATCTCCACGCGGCTCCGATTCACCATGTGTAGTGCGCGGTGTAGGTAATCACCTTCTCGCCGTCTGGAGCGACCGTCACAGGGAACTCCACGGTCTGGCTGTCCTTCTTCTTGTACTCGTCGGACTTCGCCGCGATTTCCCAATTCTTGCCGCGGTACAGATGCTCCACCACGCGAACCTCCACCGCTTCCTTTTTGTGGTTGCGTACCCGAATCTCGAACGTTTCGGTCGCCGCACTCTTACCCGGCTCGACCGTATAGCTTGTGCGCCGGCGCTCCCCGGTAATGTCGAAGGCATTCCCCGTGTACATGCGCACCGTCTCGTCGTGAGGCGTATGGTCGATCATGTTCTCGCCCGTGAATTCGATCTGCCCATCATCGTTGCGGCGATAGAATCGCACCCGGCCCTTGGGCAGCGGCATGCCAAGATGGTTGGCCTCGGAGTTGACGAACTCGCGCATCACCCAGACCTTGGGATTCGATTCCGTCCCGTAGTTGTGATCATTGCGAATGTTCTCCCAATTCCATCCGTTGTAACGGTTGGGATCGATCTTCGCCCCCTCGTAAATGTAGAGCTGCCGGGTGGCCACATTCGAGGCGTGAATGAATTCCACCTGTTTGGTCTCGCGGTCGCGCAGCGTGGTGCTGCGTTCGAGAGTGTAGAGATGGTATTCGTCGAAAGCTTTCTCGCTGACGGCAGGGCCCCCCACGCCATCAGCGGTGGCGGCCGCCACCCTCATCGCGTAGACTTGCCTCTGTTCCGGCTGTATCTTGCTGACATCGCCGGCCATGAGCTTGATGCGCGCGCTTTCAAAGGTGCGGCCACTCTGGTTGTCGATGGTCACCCAGCCCACGATGTCGACCACGTCTCCCTTTTCCGGCGCAACAATGTTGTAGTCCGCTTGCCAGCTCATGCCGCCGGTCACATAGGAAAACTCCGCCGGAAACTTTCCCGGCTTGTCGGTAGAAAGTAGCCACTCCAGGCGAGGCTTCAAAATGCTGTCGTCCGTGAGGCTGGGAAAGATGGGAATTCCCGGCAAGCTGAAGCGCAATTGCCCGTTGACTTCGATTACCGGCTGCTCTGCGGCCCCAACCATCTGTGCCTGGTAGTAGCCCTGGCCGTAACGGTTCATGGCGAAATAGTTGTGCGGAACATACCCGCTGCGGATCACCTTGCCTTTGACGATCGCGCCTCCGCTCACTTCAAACTCGAGCGTCTTTCCTTCGTAAAGCGAGAGCAGCATCGGTTCGGAGATGGGATCGGCCCGGTAATTTTGCTCCAGCACCTGCACCGCATGCTTCCCCGAGGGGTCGCGGAGCACCACCGAATCGGGCTCCAGGTGCATCGTGATGCCTGTCTCGTTGACCTGGTTCACGCCCGACTTGAGCTCAAGCGGGATGTCCTGCCGGACCACAGCGAAGTCCTGGTTATAAATCGTGAGCGATGGCGGCGATACCTGCTGGGCGTAAAGGCTGGCACAAAAAATCAGAAGACAGACGAAGCGAGCGTACATGAAGGTAACCCTCCGTGAGAGTGCCTGAGAGCGCTTCTTTGAGCCTCGGGATCGTCCACTAGGCTCGCCCCGAGCCAGACTCAGCCTACCTCTGGTAGAACGCCGGCGGGAGTGACTCTTGCGAGGCAGCCAACGTGTCCTGGGACAAGGGGTTACAGGCCCAGACAGCGGCGAACACCCACTCGATCATTCGGGGTCGAACTTGATTTCAACCAACTCTTTGGTCTCTTTAGGCGCGGGCTCGAACTTCCAATGCCCGACGGCGGTCACGGCGCTCTGCGTCAAAAGAGGATGCCCGCCCTTCACATCCATGGTCTTCACCGTCCCGTTCGGCAGAACCAGGGCTTCGATCTTCACCACTCCATGAATATTCATGGAGCGAGCAAGGGTTGGATAGACGGCCTGCGTTTTGATCAGGACTCTTCGGGCTTCAGCACTTTCCTGGGCCCGGGCTTGAGTTGGGAGGACTGCAATAAGGCTAAAAAAAAACAGGACGACTGCTGCGCCCTGCCGCATCAGGGGATTCATAGTCAGACGAGTCTAAGCGAAACCTCATCTTCGGCAGAAGGTCACGGAGGTAACTGCACTTATGCCTGTTCTTTTGTCTGCAATGATTTAGCGAAATTTGCGAGCCGGCAAGCTCCGACTATTTGCCATGCTCTTCCAGAAACTTCTCGACCTCAATGGCGGCCATGCAACCGGTGCCCGCTGCTGTAATGGCCTGACGGTAGCGGCGGTCCTGAACATCCCCAGACGCAAAGACGCCTGGGACTTTTGTAAACACGTAGTTGTGAGTCTTCAGGTAGCCGTCAGCGTCGGTGTCGAGTTGTCCTTCGAACATCTTGGCGTTCGGCTCGTGGCCGATCCCGAGGAACAGTGCGCTGGTGGGGAAATCCCAAACCTTGCCGGTTTTCACATTACGCAGAGTGAGGCTCGTCACTTCCTGTTTGTCCGCGTCGTTGACATCTTCCACCACGGTGTCGAGCAGAAATTGGATCTTCGGGTGGTGTTGCGCCCGATCCAGCATGATCTTGGACGCGCGGAACGCGTCGCGGCGATGAA
The DNA here is from genome assembly GCA_035632675.1 of Candidatus Dormiibacterota bacterium. Lineage (GTDB taxonomy): Bacteria > Acidobacteriota > Terriglobia > Terriglobales > Acidobacteriaceae > Sulfotelmatobacter. Next base: position 417,690 of record DASQGJ010000026.1, on the reverse strand, counting down.
TGATCGTTACCTTGGTGGCAAAGCGAGTGAGAAAGATGGCCTCCTCCATCGCGGAGTCGCCGCCACCCACCACCACGATTTCTTTCCCGGAGAAAAAGAATCCGTCACACGTCGCGCATGATGAAACCCCATGACCAATCAACTGCCGCTCGTGCGGTAACCCCAGCCAGCGAGCCGAAGCACCGCTCGCAATAATCAACGTCTGCGTGTGGACTTGCTGGTGGCCGAGATGCAGAACAAACGGCCGCTGGCTCAGCTCGGCGCTGGTCAGATGCGCCATGCGATATTCCGCGCCGAAACGCTCAGCCTGTTTCCGCATGTTCTCGACCAGCTGCGGGCCCATGATTCCCTCGGGGAATCCGGGGAAGTTTTCGACCAGCGTGGTCATCGAAAGCTGCCCTCCGGGCTCATGGCCTTCAATGACCAGCGGCTTCAGGTTAGCGCGCGCGGCGTACAGCGCCGCGGTGTGTCCGGAGCATCCGGACCCGAGAATGACTACGTTGCGAGTTTCGTTCATGGACGCTTTCTGTTTGATTGGATGGTTAACTTCAGGATTTGATGCAATGCCGGAAATAGCCCGCCCAAAAGTCGCGAATCACTTCTGCTCTTCCTTCGGCCTCATGATCTTCGACGTCGGCGGGACCTTCGGCGGAACCTTCGGCGGAACCTTCGGCTTCGATTCTCCGCTGATCTTCGCCAGTTCCTCCGGCACCGTCTTCTTCACTCCCAACAGCCCGCGGTAATTCGCCAGCACCGCAGACGCATCGCGGAATAAGGGCTCGTAAGCGCTCTGATCCGGGATCGGACCACCCTCCACACCCAAACAACGGGCCAAAGCCACCGACGACTTCCCGAATCGCTCCAGCCGCACCCGGCTCACCGGGGTGTTCACCGTGAGCATGGTCTCGGAACTGGTGACCGAGGAGGCACTGTCCTCCAGCGAGACCTGGATCAGATCCTTGGGGTCGCGCACATGCAGCACCAGCGTCTCAATCATGTTGATCCCATCGTTGCTGAACGAATACTGCACGCTCGAAAACGTGGCCTGCACCGAAAACTCGCGGCGAATCCGGACGTAACTCGCGACCGAGGGTTCTCCCGCGACATGCCCCGGCTGCCCGGCTTGCAGCATGGCTGGCATATCGGTCAGTGTCGAACGCCCGCGCGAGACCTCAAAGTCAGCATCGAATAGCGGCTGCTTCGGAACCCGCGCCAGCGCCGCCGCAATTTCTTTCTGCTCCTCGGCGGAAGGCGAACACACGTTCAACATGTTGACCTTCACCTGAGGCTGCTGTGACGACGCGTCATTGGATTGTTGCGGTGCCGAAGCCTGTGCTACGCACAGCACCGGGAGAAGACCGACCAACGGGAGGAAGATCGCGATTCTGGCCACGCGTGAATTCTAAATGAGACCGGCTGGAATTCTAAATTCGAAAAAAAACGGCATTCGCGGGAGCCGGACGCAACGTCGTAGAATCAGGATATGGCAAATCTGACGCTAGTCTATGGCATGAGGCTGTTGCCCTCCGAAGACATTGCTGAAGTCGGTCAGGCTCCGGTGAAGCTCACCAACGGTCGGGAGGCACATGTCACCATGCACGTGCTCGAGGGCAGCAAGGAAGATATCGAGAAACAGTTGCGCACCAGCCTGGAAGCATTCTTCGATCTCTATCCTGAGATCTAATCAGTGAGGCCGGGCGGTGGTCACAGGGTTTACGATCCAAAGACCATTGAAAACCCTGTCGTGATGGACCTTCCAGAGGCCGTATAATTTCTGATCTCACGAGTGTCTGACGAATCGCATGCAATGGTCTTATCCAGAATTGCGCCGCAGGTTGATGCAGGCGGACCTCTGGCCGCAGGGCCGGATGGCGCGCCTGGCCTGCTACCTGGCCGCTCTGGCCGCAGTCCTGTTCGCGCTCCAGAGACTGCTCGCTTTACTCCACCTCACCTGGGGCGAGCACCTGGGCGGTTGGGTCGGCTTTCTCACATTCCTCGCCTGCGTCCTGTTCTTCATCCTGACGTTCCGGTGGGTGAAGCGGCGAATCCTTTGGCGCCTGCGCAATCGCCTGATTGTGACCTACGTTTTCATCGGCGTGATCCCCGCCGTTCTCCTGGTTGCCATGGCCGTCATCACGCTCTACGGCTTGGGCGGTCAGTTTGCCGTGTTCGTGGTGACCTCAGAGATCGACGCGCAACTGAGGAGTTTGCAGGCCGTCAATGCGGCCGCGAGCAATGAACTGGCGGCCCATTTGGAGCGCGGCGAAAAGCCGGCAGCCGAGTCGCTGGTCGGGCTCAGAAAGCGTGATTCGGCATGGGGCAGGCGGCAGGTCTGCGCCTGGTATGGCGACAAGCTGCTGCCGCTGTGTGATGAGTTTCAAGGTTCCTCGATCACGCAGCCCACGTTCGTGAAGGGCAAGTTCCAGGAAATTGTCCGCGACCACAACCAGCTGCACCTGCGGGTGGGTTCTTCGCTGCAAGTCGGGTCCACCAGGCTGACGGTTGTGACCAGCGAACCGTTGGACAAGGAACTCGTCGGCAAAATCGCCGCCAACCTCGGAGAAATCACGCTCTACACCAGAGGCCCGGTGGAGGAGTCGCCGGCAAAACCGGACCAGAATTCCAGCTTGCCGGGCTCAGCGCGTCAAGCGTCCTTGTCCACCCCGCAAAAAGGCGAAGGCGGCATCGTTGTTACCTCGAACTCGAAGGGTTCCACCCAGGTACAGGGAGCCTTGCGCCCGATCTTTACGGTTGGTGCTGTGCCGGAGCCCTCGGGTGGCTTCGACCGTGAGATTGGCTTTGGCACTCCGCTCGCCGTCACCGACTGGAAGACCGGGCAACTCGACGAGTTCGGGCCCGTGCTCCAGGTGACCACCCGGCCCGCGGTTCTCTATAGCCATCTCTTTGCTGCGCTCGGAGAGTTCGTTCGTGGCGTCTCCTACATCCTGATCGGCGTTGGGATCTTCTTCGCCATCATCGAACTCGTCGCTCTTATTATCGGCACGAGGATGACCCGCACAGTGACTGCGGCCGTGGCGCAACTTCACGATGCGACGAAGCACGTTGATCGTGGCGACTTCAGCCACCGCATCCCCGTCAAATCCAGCGATCAGCTTGCCGACCTGGCTCTCTCCTTCAACTCGATGACCGCTTCCATCGAAAAGCTGATGCTGGAGCAAAGAGAAAAACAGCGCCTCGAAAACGAACTGGCGATTGCCCAGGAAGTGCAGGCTCAGCTGTTCCCGCGTCAGGTTTCAGAGCTCGAGTCGCTCGAGGTGCACGGATTCTGCCGTCCCGCACGCACCGTCAGCGGCGACTATTACGACTTTCTCACCGCCAGTTCGCACAAGCTGATTCTTGCCGTCGGAGACATCAGCGGAAAAGGAATCTCCGCCGCGCTGCTCATGGCCACAATCCACTCCGCCGTCCGTGCCTACAGCGTCGAAAACCTGCCCCAGATGCGCGAACCAGTCGCGGTCGGCGCAGTGGCCGGCGCCGGCCGAATGATGGCGACTTGGCCCGAAGGAGTCGAGGTTTCCCCGGGTGCCCTGCTGGGCCTGCTCAATCACCAGCTCTACGAAAGCACTCCGCCTGAAAAGTACGCCACACTGTTTCTGGGAATTTACGACGGACGTTCCCACCACCTCACCTACAGCAACGGCGGCCATCTGCCTCCTATTCTGATCGGCAAAGACGGCTCTGTGCGCAGGCTGGAAGCGGGCGGCACGGTTGTCGGATTATTCGACAATATGTTGTACGAAGAAGGCGCCGTCGAGATGCATCCCGGCGAGATCTTCCTGGCATACAGCGACGGCGTCACTGAGCCGGAGAACGATTTCGGCGAGTTCGGCGAGCAGCGCCTGATCGACCTCGTCCGCGACAACCGCCACCTGCCGTTGCCGGAAATCAGCCAACTCGTGACGACCGCCGTGGACAACTGGATCGGAGATAAGGAGCAACCCGATGATGTCACGCTGGTTCTGGCACGCGCGCGCTGATTGCCGGACTCACCTCAGCAGCCGCAAACGGCGTCATTTCTAATGTTTTGCGTATTGACAGAAAAAGCTCAATCCAATACTTTGGTCGCTCGGCATTTACCAGCTGAAGATGCGGGAGTAGCATAACCACGGCAATGCGCCGGGGCTCCATCCCGGAGATGACGGTTCGAAACCGTTCCTCCCGCCCCAGTTTTCCTTTGACGCACAAGCGTCAGATCTTCTGCTTTTTCCACTTTCCTTGTTTGAACAGGATCGCGCTGGCCCCCGCCATGGCCGATTCCGCGATCGCAATCGAAAAGAACACTCCGTTCGATTTCATGCCGAAGGGCTTCGCCAGCGCGTACGCCAGCGGAATTTCCAGCAGCCAGAATCCGAAGAAGTTGACGATCGTCGGAGTGATTGTGTCCCCGGCCCCGTTGAACGCCTGCATCATCACCATGAAGTAGGCATATCCGAGATTGCCGTAGCTGACGATCCGCAGACACGCCGCCCCCAGCGGCACGACCTCAGGATCGTGGATGAACAGGCGCACGATCGGTTCCGCAAACGCGATGAAGAACACTCCAACCGTCCCCAGGAAGATCACGTTGTAAAGGCCGGTGCGCCAGACCGCGGCCTCGGCGCGGTCGGGCTTGCCCGCGCCCAGGTTTTGTCCGACGAGCGTGGCCGCCGCGTTACTCAACCCCCACGACGGCAGGATTACGAAGATGACGATGCGAATCGCGATCGTGTATCCCGCGACCGCGGCTGCACCGAACGTACTCACGATCCGCACCAGTCCGATCCAGCTGGTGTGCGCGATGGCAAACTGCAGGATTCCCGTCAACGAGACGCGCACCAGCCGCCACAGCACATCGAACCGGACGCGCACTTGTCGCGCCACAATTCGAATCCGCTCCGTCCCCTTCCTTAGCCGGTAGAACTGGTAGAGCACACCAATGCTGCGTCCAATCAATGTGGCCAGCGCCGCGCCGGTCACGCCCATCCGCGGAAAGCCGAGCCATCCAAAGATCAGGCACGGATCCAGAATCAGGTTGAGGATGTTCGACACCCACAACAGCCGCATTGCAATGGCTGCATCTCCCGCGCCGCGGAAGATCGCATTGTTCAGGAACAACAGCAACACAGCGCAACTTCCGCCCAGGCAGATCCGGGTGTAGCCGCTGCCCACCGCAACGATCTCTGGACTCGCCCCCATCAACCGCAGAAGCTGCGGAGCAAACAGCACGCAGGGCAATCCAATCGCCAGCGAAACAATCAATCCCAGAAAGATCGCCTGCACCGCCGCCACCGCCGCGCCTTCCGGATCCTTCTCGCCGATGCGACGCGCTACCATCGCCGTAGTCGACAAGCTCAGTCCCATGCCCACGGCAAACACCAGGCTCAGCATCGATTCTGTCAGCCCAACCGTCGCGACGGCGTTGGCTCCCAGCCTACTTACCCAGGCCACGTCGACCACCGCGAACAGAGACTCTAACGCCATCTCCAGCACCATGGGCACGGCCAGCAGCAGGATGGCGCGGTTCAGGCTCGCGCTCGTGTAGTCCTGATGCGATCCGCGCACGGCCTCCACCAGGGAAGACCATAGAGAGCGCCGCGGCTCATTCGCGGTAGCAATAGCTTCCATAAAACGACCTGTGACTTTCCGCCGCAGATCCGCAGACGACGCGGACTCGCATGCTTTCAGAAACGAAAGAGATGAATCAGGATGCCCGAACCACGGGCCAGCAGGGATGGCGAATTAGCGAGGGATAACCATGTTGTTCCTCAGCGGATCATTTGCACTGCAGGGTCCCCACAGGAAACGAATCACTTGCCCGAAATTCTACTCCAAAGCGGGGAAGGTCTTCCATAGAAAAGCAGCAAAAGTAAAAGCGGCGAATGGTCGGAGGTCCATTCGCCGCACTTCTCAGGAGGTATGAGTGATGTTCGTTCTGGAACAAGATCATCCTAGTGCTGCCCAGAGAAATGGGAAAGATCACCAAGGTACGGGCAAGAGCGGAACAGACGATTGTGGGAATGGTCCAAGAAACGAAAGTAGAGCCCCCAACCTGCAGCCGATCGCGGTATGGCTATTTCTTAGGCACGGCTAAGACTCGCGCCGAGATTGCTGTGTTCTTCAGAGTCCCACCCAGGATCAACGGTCCGAGTGGCGTAAACAGGATCCCGCGCGTATCCGCACGAACATCGTATGTATCTTCCGCGATGGTCTCCCAGCGGTTACCGTGCAACTCAAATGCAAACGTCATGGGCGAGAGTTCTTCGGGCTTGCCATCAGCGTCCAGGCCTTTGAAGTTGTGTGGGGCCGTGGTCCCGCCGGAAAAAAGAACTCGGTGGTCGCGTTCCCCAGCGCCAGCCACGATGCCAAATCGTCCCGGTCCGGGATGCGGCGGCAACTTGCTCCACTCCACTTTGTTCGGATCTTTGTGGTCAATCTTCCCCATCCAGCACTCATCCGACGCCACGTATTTCCCGCTGGTCGCGTCCTTCTTCGCTCCGTCAACATATACGATCGTCTCGTCCGCGACGGCCCCAGCGTGGCCGAAGACCGGAGTGCCGGGAAACGCCGTCGCCTGGCTCCAGATATTCTTCTCGGCGTCGTACACCTGCACGTTGTTGACTGGCCCGTTCTTTGATCTCCCGCCGACCAGGTAGATGTAGCGGTCATGGGTCATGCCAATCACCGCACCCTCCACCGGCACCGGTATGTCGGCAGCCCGATACCAGCGCTGATCGGATGGTATGTAGGAATTGACATCGGCAATCACGAACTCGTTTCCCTGTCCGTCCACCGTATACCCGCCAAAAAGAAAAATCTGCCCCCTCGCTCCCACCGCTGAGGCGCCCAACCTCCCGGCAACTCCGGGGACCGCGCGTCCCTCAGTCCACTTTCCTGACTTGAAGCGCAGGATGTACATCTTGTTGGTGATGTCGTCCCAGGTCTTCTTCGTGCCCACGCCCATCAACGAGTAGACCTCGATCCCGTTCTTGAGCGATGCTACGGCGTTGGCGGTCACCGCTCCCGGCATCGGCGGGATCTTGGGTTGATCGGCAGCCAGCAGGAAAACGGCGCACAGCACCGGGAAGCAGAAGACAAGCGGTCTCTTCATCGCTGAGATATTACGTCTTTCGGCGGCTGGCGGCAAAGAGGCAGCCGAGCCTCGGTGACCGGCACTGCTCTCCTGCTAGACTCATTCGTTTGGAGGTGGCACGTGCAGGCAGTCTATATTCTTTCGGCGGCGCGCACGCCCATTGGCAAATTCGGCGGATCTCTATCCTCACTGACCGCCGCCGACATGGGCGTGGTCGCAGCCAAGGCCGCCTTGGAGCGGGCCGGCGTGCGTCCCGATCAGATCGAGGAAACAATTTTCGGCAACGCGCGCCAGGCCGGGGGCGGGCCCAATCCCGCGCGCCAGATCTCGGTGCGCAGCGGCGTCCCCCAGGAAGTCCCAGCTTTTACCGTAAACAAGGCTTGCGCCTCTGGGATGAAATCGCTGGCGCTGGCGTATCAGGCGATCCAGTTGGGCGAGTCGAGTTGCATTCTTGCGGGTGGCACCGAATCCATGTCGCGGCTTCCTTATTATCTCGACGGCGCGCGCTGGGGATACCGCCTCGGCAACCAGGAACTCGTCGACGGCATGTACCGTGATGGATTTTTTTGCCCGCTGGCAAAGATGGTCATGGGCGAGACCGCCGAGGTTCTCGTCGAGGAATACAAGATCACGCGCGACGAGCAGGACGAATTTGCCTTGGCGTCGCAGACCCGGGCCGCGCGCGCCATTGCGGCCGGACGGCTCGATGCAGAAATCGCTCCCGTGACCATCGCGGGAAAGAAGGGAACGACGACATTCGCGCGCGACGAACATCCGTTCCCCGATGCCAGTCTGGAAAAGCTGGCCAAACTGCCCCCGGTTTTCTCGAATACCGGAACGATCTCCGCGGGAAACTCCTCCGGAATCACTGACGGTGCGGCCGCGATGGTTCTGGCCAGCGAACATTTCGTGAAGCAGAACAATCTCAAGCCGCTGGCTCGCATTGCCGCAGTCAGCTCTGCGGGAGTCGATCCCCGCAAAATGGGGATCGGTCCTGTGCCTGCTCTGCAGAAACTCGCAGACAAGCACAATCTCCGCCTCCACGATTTCGGCCTCATCGAGTTGAACGAGGCCTTTGCCGCGCAGGTGCTGGCCTGCGACCGTGTGCTGAATTTCAATCGCGACCGCCTCAACGTGAACGGAGGCGCCATCGCCCTCGGACACCCCATCGGCTGCACGGGAACGCGCATCACCGTCACCCTGCTTCACGAAATGCTGAAGCGCAACACAAAGCGCGGCGTAGCAACGTTGTGCGTCAGCGGCGGCATGGGCATGGCACTGGCGCTGGAAAACGCGGTCTAGGGAAGAGGTTCCAACACGACAGCGCGGTCTGGATAAAGCGCATGACAGACGATCCCCAATTTCGCCTCGCCCTCGAATCCGACGCCGATGTTCTGCTCGCATTCATGCAGGCCTATTACGCCTTCGACGGCCACGGCTTTGATCGCGAAAAGGCTCGCGTCGCGTTGACAGCCTTGCTGCGCGACGCCAACCTCGGCGGTGCGTGGCTCATTCTGGATGGCAACGCACCCGTCGGCTACATCGTCCTCTGCTTTGGATACAGCCTCGAGTGGCTGGGCCGTGATGCCTTCGTCGATGAGTTTTACCTGCGCGAGGAATATCGCGGCCACGGCTGGGGCAAAAAAGCCATGGCCTTCCTCGAAGATGCCGCCCGTGAACTGGGCGTGCGCACACTTCATCTGGAAGTGATGAAGAAAAACAACGCTGCCTTGCATTTGTACGAGAGATTAGGATTCCGCGGACGCTCAAGCACACTTCTCTCCAAGCGAATTGCTGGCAACGACTGAAAGCCGCGCGTGGTGGACGTTCCAGCGCGCGGAATGCACTTCCTCAATTCACCGACAAAGCACTAATGCGATTCAAATAGCAAACGTAAATCGTGTCACCGTTGCTGGCGATGCCGCATGCTGGAGGCAGAGTTAACCCAGGCTTAAAACTTCCTAGCTCACTGCCACTAGGGTTCAGGACCTTGGTTTGTCCCTCGCCAGCTACGAACATGTTTCCCCTCGTGTCGGTTGTTGCCCAGCCCGCAACGAAGCCCGAGGCAGGATAGGTGGTGCTGAAAAGGACAGTACCATCAGTAGCAAGCTCCTCCACCATGCGTGACCCGTTGAGCCAGAGGGTAAGCATCAGATTATCGTCGCTTCCTACTCTCACGTATCCGGTGGCTAAGCCTGGTAAGTTCAGCGGTAGAGTCGCAACAAGCGTGTCCGAGGAATCCAAGATGCGGATGGAGTCGTTCGAGGTGTCGTATATGTATTTGTTGTCATTGATGTCGATCGCGATCGAATAAGGAATTCCCACTGTTGAACTTGAAAGAGTGCGAAGTTCATTTCCTTCCATGTCAAGGACATGAACATTGTTGTTTGCCAAGTCTGCGACGTAGATTTCGCGCGCACTCCCGATTGCCACGTCCGAAGCGAAATAGGCTTGGGGCAGGCTTAGCCGTTGGGCGAACTTCTGGTTGGTAAAGCGAAGAACCGCCGACGTCATCTGAACAGTACGGCCGTTGTCAGAAACGTACACATCGGAGGTAACCGGATCAATCGCAATCCCCGTAGGACTAACCATTTCGTCGGTATAACTCGGGCTCGGACATCCCGAGCACACATATTGGATCGGCCAAGCCGTGGCGGCGAGGAGAATCCCAGATGGATCGTATTTGAAAACTCCGGTCCCCTGCGGCGACGATATATATAAGTTTCCGGAAGCATCTGCGCCTGAAATCGCCGCCTGTGCGCTGCCGAAAGGGGGCGGGCTCAGATTGACCGTGGAAAGTACGTTGTAATTTTGGTCGAACTTGTAGAGAGGGCTGACGTTGTCGAGCACAAGGTAATTCCCGTCCGGATCTTGAGCGAATGTAACCAGACTCGAGAATGCAGGCGTCGAAGGTGTGTGCACCAGCGTTCCAGCCATAGAATATTCTTTGAAGGAATAACCCGAGGAACTTGGAACCAACGTTACCAAATTTCCGGCATGGCTGACCGCGATTCCTGCGGCGTTAGCCTGAATTGAGATTTTGTTAGTGTTGTTCCCATTCGCGTCAAAGCCATAAACAGTGCCTCCAGTATCGCCCTGTGCGATATAGACATTGCCAGTGTTGTCGACAGCCATCGCACCGGTCAGCTTTGACGCCGACACACCGTTTGATCGCGCCAAGTCGGTGAACTGGACCAGGTTTAGACCGTCGTCGAGTCCGACAACGTATTCTGAACCAAAGGATGTGACGCTGCGAAAGTAGAGATTCTGATTTGGAGTTGGAACCACGGACCAGAAGCTATCGTAGAGCCCGGGAAGTCCCATCTTGCCCTGCAGCGGACCAAGTCGCTGAGACAACGAGCCGTCCGGGGCAAAGAAGTCGTAACCAAGTCCGGGAAGGAAGTCCGTGATTTGCGAAACGCCGACGTATGAGCCGTCGGGACGAACTGCTCCGTGGGCGGCAGATACGTTGCCGAAGGTCGCAAGCAAGCGCGGACCTGTCGTAGCTGTGAAGTTCGCAGTCAACGATGCGGAGGATGCGGTGATATTTACTGTAGTAAACGCTGTATTCGGGAGTCGCACTAAAGCGCGGGCGTGACCGGTGTCTGCCGTCTGCACCGCTTGGGGGAATGTCTGGCCTCCGTTGATCGCGAACGATACCGTCACGTTTGGAACGGCCAAACCAAAACTATCGATCACCTGTACATCCAGTGGTGCCGGAAGTGTCTCTCCGGGAACGCCGCTCTGCTGATCCCCAGAAATGACCACGATCTGGGCCGCAACCCCCCTGCCCGGGGGCGTTGTCGATCCACCAGACGAGCCTCCGCAACTAATGGCAAAAGAGATTGCGGCAAGGACCACCACCACGGACACCCCAGATGACCACGTCGACTTCATGAAGTGCACTCCATTTTCGACAACCGACATTGGGCGCATAGTCCCGTCCGGCACGGGTGAAAGCTGAACTTGGCAGAAGATGATAGCACCAGGTGGCTGGAGCTCGCTGTGATGAAAGTCTCCGAGAAATGCTATCGCGGCGGAAACTGGGTTCGGATCAAAGGCGCACACTTCTGCTATGCTTTCTCCGCCCGCCCCAGGGACTCGCTTTCGCGCCGGAAGGGCCTGACCATTCTCAAGGAGACTGACATGCTTCGATTGATGATTCGCATTTCGTGCCTGGTTGCGCTGCTGATGGTGGCCAGCTTCGCGCTCGCGCAAACCGAGTTCTCCGCCGAGGTATTCGACAATCAAAAGCCTGACGCCAAAGCCAAGATCTATTTCGGCAAAGACAAGCTGCGATTCGAGTCCGCGAAAAAGGATCCCAGAGGCGGGGGCGCTCTCATCATGAATCTGGCGACCCAAACCTCCACTGTCATCATGGACCAGCAGCACATGTACATGGAAATGCCGGCCCAGATGGCGGCCCAGCGCAACGCCTACCACTTCTTCCGCACCGGCGACGTCGAGAGCGCTTGCTCCGACTGGATGGCTCAGTCGTGGAATAAGGGCGGAACTTGCCACAAGGTCGGCAGCGAAACAGTCAACGGCCGCAGCACCGTCAAGTACGAAGGTACAAACGCACGCGGTGAATCCGGGACAATCTGGCTCGATCCCAAACTTCGTTTCCCGGTGAAATGGGACGGCAAGAACGGCTCGGGGGAGCTCCGCAATATCCAGGAAGGCTCGCAGCCCGCCAGCCTGTTCGAGATTCCCGCAGGCTACACCAAATTCGACATGGGCGGGATGATGCAGCAACATCCGCAATAGCCGCTGCGAAGCTGCCGAGTCGAACGCCCGGGGCACGCTCCGCCGCGTCATTGCGCCGGAAAAATCGCACCACTATACTCACATCAGGTTCTTTTGGCCGTTCCCGGAGCCCATGATGTCCTTGTCTGCTGTGATCGTCGACGACGAGCAACTCGCTCGCGACGAGCTCGCTTTCCTGCTGAAAAATGCCGGGGAAGTGAATGTCGTGGCCCAGGGCAAGAACGGCCTCGAAGCGGTCAACCTCATTAAGGAGCACAGCCCCGATCTGGTGTTCCTGGATGTCCAGATGCCCGGCCTCGACGGCTTCGGCGTCATCAAGAAACTGCTCGACAAAAAGATCCCGCTGCCGAAGATTGTCTTCGCCACCGCCTTCGATCAGTACGCCGTGAAGGCCTTCGAAGTCAATGCGGTCGACTACTTGCTGAAGCCCTTCGACAAGAAGCGGGTTGCACAGGCGATTCAGAAGGCCCGCGCCCAGCAGGATGCCGGAGCGGCTCCCGCCGAGAAATTCGAGACGCTGGTCCGCATGCTGGAATCGCAGAAGCAGCCTGCCTCAAAGGTCCTGCTGAAGGCTCTGGGACGCATGTTTCTCGTGGATCAGAAAGACATCTGCTATGCGTGGATCGAAGACGGTGTGATCACAGTCGTGACTGCAGGCGCAGCGGGGATGGAGGGACAGTCCAACTGCCGGACGCTCGAAGAATTGCTGGACAGCCTCGATACGAAGCTTTTTTGGCGGGCCCACCGCTCGTACCTCGTGAACATCAACCGTATCCGCGAGGTGGTTCCCTGGTTCAAGAGTTCGTATCAACTGCGGATGGACGACAAGAAGCAGACCGAGATCCCAGTCAGTCGGGCTCAGACCAAGCGCTTGCGGGAGCTGTTCGGTCTCTGACCTGTTCCTGCGACTGTCGCCAGCTTCAGCGTTTACCCCGGCTCTTACCTCGATGTTAGACGGCGGGTCTATGCTGACAGGCTCGGATGGCACGGTGGATCTTCTCACTCGCTCTGCGGTGGCCAGTAGATCGACGATCAGCGAACCTGAATACATCTCAAGAATATCCGTCAAAAAGCTGGTAGAGGAGCATTCAAAAAACCGGAGGACAGCGGTGAGAGGCGCCGCCCTCCGGCGGTGGGGGGAGGACTACACGGTTAACGCCTCCAGGCGGATGCGATCCCGAATGACCAGGCCCGGTCCATCGAGACGAATCAACTGTCTCCGCCTCAGCGTGGCCAGCAGCCGGGTCACCGTTTCCCGTGAAGATCCGATCCGCTGCGCCATTTCCTCGTGGGTCATCGGGGCGGTCCTGCAAGGCGCGGCTGTGTCCATTTCGCTGCCGCGCGCTTGCGACAAAAGCAGTCGGGCCAGCTTGCCTTCCGACGAGCGGGTGAGAACCAGGCCGTGAAGATCGCGATAAGCCGTCTGGTAGTCGCGGCTCAGGTGCTGAGCGGTGTGCACGCCGATCTCGCTATGCGTTGCCATCAGTTCCATAAAGTGTTTGCGGTCCACGAAATTCAACTGGCAGGGCGTGGCCGTCTCGGCGGTCGTCTCGTAAGGCATCCCGGAAATTGCCGCCGCCAGGCCAATCGCCTCGCCCGCCTGCGCGGTCTTGAGAATCAGATTCTTGCCGTCCCGCGACGTCGTGGACAGATTCACTTTCCCCGAGCACACGATGAACATGCCCCGCGGCGCCTGGCCCTCGACGAACAGAATTGCCCCGGCCGGTAACGTGTTCTTGTAGCTGACATGGTTCAGCGATTGCAGAACCTCACGGGACACCCCACAGAAGAACTCAGACTTCATGCAAGTACACTCGCTGCAGTTCTCGATGATTTCCAGCCCGTACGGGGATGTCATGTCCGTCTCCGCAGCCGTTGGCTGCTTTCTCGATGCCATGGACCCGGGAATATTGCTCAATCCGCAGCCGCCCAGGTGGGCTGATTTCGACAGCAGGGCGCGGGCGTGAGCTCGAGTCTCACCCTCCGAACTCTGCGCCGCCGCAATCAATTCCCACCCCGCGCTTAGATCTTCGCTCCGCTCCCACTCCATGTGGCAGGCAAACAAATACAGCGGGTCGATCTCCGCAGGGGAGGGGGCTGACTCTGGCTTCGAAAGCTCCCGTCCCACTGGGAGCCCGGGCAAATACGCAAGGGTTTGCCCTGCGCTTTCCGCGGAGTGATTAAGACACTCGCTGAGAGTCCGGCAACGCCTGGACCTTAGCGCTGCGAATGACGTTTCAACGCTCCGGCTTGCGACGCTGGTGGCCAGAGTCTGACGCTTCCTCAAGGACAACACTCTATGACTCCACTCGACCGGCCAACCGAGGCCCGGTGTATTTGAGTTTATGAAACTGGGACTGGTACGACCCCCACCCACAGATATGGAAACGTGCTCTCCGGCCAGAGGTAGAGGAAGTTCTCTCATATGCACGTGGCGTTCCGAAAACGGGAAGACGCCCAGAGATCCGCAACTTCCCTGTTTGGAACGAGTTCTGAAACAGCACTCCCCTCGCCCCTACACTGCTTTATGACGAATCGTCGGCAACCCGCCGATTAGTCGCCATTTCGCGTGACGCCGCGGGTACTTCCTTGGTATGTCATACGGTGGAGATTTGAACCGCTACTTCTGAGAGGAGTCTGAGTAATCCTGGCGGGTGATATTCAGCCGTTGCATCTTGGATTGCAGCGTGGTCCGCTTGAGTCCCAGCCTTCGGGCCGCACCTTCCGGCCCCGAGAGTATTCCTTTCGTTTCCCGCAGCACCCGGATAATATGCAGCCGCTCGGCCGTATCTAATGTGTGGTCCTTCCCGGTTTGGGAGTCTCCTTGAGAGTGCATTTCCGCCAGCGGCACCCGCAGTGTGTTTCCCTCGCTCAAAATGACAGACCGCTCCATCAGATTCTCCAGTTCGCGAACATTGCCCGGCCAATCCCACGACATCAGGGCCTTCATCGTCTCCTTGGGAATGGTTTCGATCTGGCGGTCCATGCGGCGTGCAAATTTGTGAACAAAGTGGCGAATCAGGAGAGGAATGTCCTCTCTCCGCTCGTGTAAGGATGGAACACGGATGGGAAAGACATTCAGACGGTAGAACAGGTCGCTGCGAAATTCGTGCTGCGACACACTCTCCGACAGATTGCGGTTCGTCGCTGCCAGCAGTCGCAGGTTTACTTTGATCGTGTGGGTGCTGCCCAATCTTTCGAACTCATGATCCTGCAGGACTCGCAGTAGCTTGGGTTGCAGTTCGAGAGGAATCTCTCCGATTTCATCCAGCAGCAACGTCCCTCCATCCGCTAGTTCCATCCGGCCGATTTTCCTGCTCACCGCTCCGGTAAATGCGCCCTTCTCGTGGCCGAAGAGTTCACTCTCCAGCAAGCCCGTGGGAATGGCGGCACAATTGACCTTGATGAATGCACCCTCCGCGCGCCGGCTCAGCCGGTGGATGGCGCGGGCAATCAATTCCTTTCCCGTTCCGGTCTCACCCAGGATCAACACGGTCGCTTCACTGGACGCAACCGTGGTCACTTGATCGAAGACCCGCCGGATCGCCGGGCTGTCTCCCACAATTTCCGAGAAGCTGCCTTCAGGCCGTGTTTCTCCTTCCAGGTAACTCCGTTCCTCGCCCAGACGGCGTCTCAGTAATTCCACTTCGGAAGCGGTGCGATGGTTTTCGATGGCTACGGCCAGTTGGGCCGCGACCTGGTTCACCAGTGCCACATCCTCCGACTGAAAGGCGTCCCGTCGCGTGCTTCCCAGCACGAAGACTCCCAGTGGACCCTTCGGACGCAACAGAGGAACACAGCAGAGCGATTGCAGCCCCTCCGCTAACAGGCTCTTGGCAACTTCTCCCTCAAAGCCGTGTAACTGCTCCTTCGTGAAAACCATGGGCGCGCGTTCCTGGATCGAACGCCCTGCGGGAGTGTTCCCCGTGCTGACTTGAACAGCTGAGAACAGCCCCTTGCCCAGCGGGAAGTCGGTGGCTTGATGAACCAGCAGTCCCGTACCCGGATCGTGCAAGGCAAAGCTGGCGAACTCCTGGCGTAGCAAGCGCCGGATGCGCGCCGAGATTTTGGGGAATACTTTCGGGATATCCCAATTCGACGACAGCAGGTCGGTCACGTCCGATAGCATGCGCAGTCGCCTGGTTTCCTGCCGCAATTTTCCGCCAACATGCTGCAGAGATTGCTCCAGCTTCCTCTGCGCCGTGATCTCTACCACGACCGCACCAATTCGTGTTGCTTTCCCTGCCTCGTTCTTGATGGGAAGGTAGTGCACGATCCAGTGTCCAATCTCGCCGGTTGAAGGCAACTTCCCCGAAACCTCGATGTTCACAGCCTCCCCAGTCGCCAGGATATGTCGAAACTGTGCCTCCAGCGTGTCGGCGAAGTCGCCCAGGACTTCCCGCACCGTCTTGCCAAGATGATCCGGCGCGGGTAGGCCGTTGATCTCGGCCAGCTTTTTGTTGATTGCGATGTACCGAAGATCGGAGTCGATCACGCAGAGCCCCACTGTTGTGGAATTGAAGTAGGCCGCGATTACTCTCTCGGGCTGACGAAGGGCTTCCGGATGGGCAAATGAACTGAGCAGATCTGCGTCAGAGGCGTTGGGATCACTCGCCATACCAAATCACCTCAGTCGGCGGGGCCGGTCGACGATCGCTAACAGGCCCTCTCCAATCGGCTAGGGTGGGCGCGATGGTTGCTGTTCGGTCTAGCGCACGACTCTGCGATCTACGCAATCGTGGATTTTCCCAAGATCCAGACCGGAGTTTCCCCGATGATTGACTCGCTACCGGATGGAGACGAAAGGCTTGTTGAAAAGCAGGCGCGTCGAGAAGGAGGTATTCAAAAAAATTGTGAGGATTGCGGTAGTCATCGCGGCGAAAGCCCAGAACCACGATGCCCGGAGAAGAGAACGGTTCCACTCCTGGGTCTGCTGCATGCGAGAGGTACACTACAACTCCGTTTGCCGCCTTCCCCCCTCAGAAAGGCGGTCACTGTTCGTCAGAACAATGGACATTATAACCATGGAGTCAATAGGGGGAAACCTTTTTCGGCTGGTGTTCGTTTTTCGAAACACGTTTGGCGCAAAGATTAGAAGACTACAATCCTGTGAGCGAGAAACTGCCACCAACGCCATTTCCGTTACATTCCTTTGCCCCATGCCAGGGACGGCCACTGTTGCCGAACCAGAGGAAATTCCCCACGACCTGAAGGTATCTATAATCACGAGATGGCGCGAGGATGGGAAAGCAAGTCCATTGAGGCCCAACAAGCGGAAGCCGCCGACAAGTCCGCCAATCCCCGCCCCAGGATGACCGAGGAAACGGCCGCACTCTTTCGAAAGCGAGAAGGGATTCGGCTCGCGCGTCAAAGAGTCCTCCAACAACTCGAGCAAAGCCAAAACCCCCGCCATCGAAAGCTGTTGCAGGATGAACTCGCCGACCTGGATCAGAAACTGAGCCAGTTCCAGATGTGAGACCCGTACGCTCGACCTCAGGGCCCAACATCCGTTCAATGGGAGGTTTCGAAAATAGTCCGAGCCGGTCTGAAGTCGGAAGTGGTGCCCACATCCGAGGTCCGACGCCCGAGGTCCGCCGCCTGCCGCCCGACGCCCGTCGCCGTCACGTATAATGATCCCTTTATGACAGCCTACGTCTACGTTTCTCTCAAGAAGAGTGTTCTCGATCCGCAAGGCAAAACGATTCATGGCGCGCTTCGCAAGATGGGCTACAAGGGGCTCGAAAGCGTTCGCCAGGGAAAATATTTTGAGCTTACGCTCGACAGCGTCCTGTCTCGCGAGGAAGCTCAATCCGAGGTCGAACGTATCGCCCGCGAGGTCCTGACCAACCCCGTCATCGAAGAATTCCGTTTCTCCCTGGCTGAATAAGCCCCGGCATCTCTGAGGTCTTTCACATGTGCGGCATCGTCGGTTACGTCGGCAAGAAGAGCGTCGTTCCGGTCATTATCGAGGGACTGAGGCGGCTCGAGTATCGCGGCTACGATTCGGCTGGAATTGCGGTCTGCGGCAACGGAGAAGGAATTGATATCCGGCGTGCCGAGGGAAAGCTGCGGAATCTCGAAGAAGTCATTCGCCAGAAGCCGCTCGAAGGCACCTACGGCATCGGCCACACGCGTTGGGCCACCCATGGCCGTCCCACTGAAGAGAACGCGCATCCGCATCGAGACTGCACCGGAAGGATTGTCGTCGTACACAATGGCATCGTCGAGAACTATCTCAGCCTGAAGAAGAAGCTGACCGAAGAAGGCCACAAGTTCACCACCGAAACTGATACCGAAATCATCGCCCATCTCGTCGAGAAGTACTCCAGCCCGTCGGGCAACGGAAATCGCATTCCGCTGGAAGACGCGGTCCGCCAAACCGTGAAGCAACTCTCTGGCGTGTTTGCCCTCGCCGTGATCTCGACTGACGATCCCAACAAGATTGTCGCCGCCCGCAACGGCCCGCCCGCGGTCATCGGACTAGGCAACGATGAATATTTTGTTGCCTCCGACGTCCCCGCCATTCTTCACCACACCCGCGACATTTTCTTTCTCGCCGACGGCGATATGGCGATCGTCACCACGCACGGCGTCGAACTCACAGACTTTGACGGCAAGCCCGTGGTTCGCGCCGTGCAGCATGTCACCTGGGATCCCATCCAGGCGGAAAAAGGCGGCTTCAAGCATTTCATGCTCAAGGAAATCTATGAGCAGCCGCGCGCCGTTCGCGACACCACGCTGGGCCGCGTTTCGCAGGATACCGGACACATCTTTCTCGATCAGATGGATATCAGCGAAGCCGAGTTCCGCGCCGCCTCCAAGATCAACATCATCGCCTGCGGAACCAGCTGGCACGCCGGACTGGCCGGCAAGTTCATGATCGAATCCCTGGCGCGCGTGCCCGTCGAAGTCGACTACGCCAGCGAATGGCGTTACCGCGATCCCATCGTCGGTCCCGACACCATCACCCTGGTCATTTCGCAGTCAGGCGAGACGGCGGATACCATCGCTGCCCAGCGCGAAGCCAAGGCCAGAGGTTCAAAGACCCTCGCCATCTGCAATGTTGTCGGATCGATGATCACCCGCGAGGCTGCCGGCAAGATCTACACGCACGCCGGTCCCGAAATTGGTGTCGCTTCCACCAAGGCCTTTACTGGACAACTCACCGCACTCTACATCTTTGCGATGTATCTGGCGCAAGTGCGCGGCGTCATGCCTCTTGAAAAATCACGCGCCGCCATGCTGGAGTTGACCCGCATTCCAAGCAAACTGGAGAGCCTTCTTACCCACGATCAGGCCTGCGACGACCTGGCCAAGCGATATCAGAAGGTGCACGACTTCCTCTTCCTCGGCCGCGGCATTCACTACCCCATCGCCCTCGAAGGTGCATTAAAGCTGAAGGAAATCTCCTACATCCATGCTGAGGGATACCCCGCCGGGGAAATGAAGCACGGCCCCAACGCCCTGATTGACGAAAATCTCCCGGTGGTCATCATCGCCACGCGCGATGTGAATGATCCCGACGCGGTGTTGCGTTACGAAAAAACGATGTCCAACCTGAAAGAGGTAAAAGCCCGCTCCGGTGTCGTGATTGCGCTAGCCACAGAAGGCGACGAAGAGATCAAAGAAGCCGCGGATCACGTTTTGTACATCCCATCCGCTCCCGAAGAACTTTCGCCCATCCTCGAAATCGTTCCTCTGCAGTTACTCGCCTACCACATCGCCGTCCGCCGTGGCTGCGACGTCGATCAGCCCAGAAACCTGGCGAAGTCCGTGACGGTGGAATAACCCTCCGCGAACAACAAGCGGCACAGCAGTCTGCTGAAAATCTTGTTTCTGACCTCGGTTCCGAAAGGGCGCCGGCCTAAAGCCGCGCCGCAAATCTTGTTTCTGAACTCGGTTTTGAAAGGGTGCGGCTTCAAGCCGCGCCGTAAGTCTCACAAAGTCATTGCGGCTTTAGCCGCTGCGGGATTCTCGCCATGAGCAGACAGCGTTCCTCAGCAGCCTGCTAGAACTCGGCAGCTTCGATATCGGTGTGCTTGAAGTCTTTTCCCTTGAAGAGCAGCGGTTCGTCCATCTCCTTCGCCAGCGCGTACGCGAAGCAATCCCCGAGATTAAGCCCGGCCTTGTGGCGCCCCTTGCCGAAATCGCGGTAGGCCTGACGCGCGATTTCCGCCTGCCTTGCGGTTACCGACTCCACGATAATGCGAGATACTCGAAAGAACTCCTCAAAGCGTCGCAAGGCTATTGGGTCATCGGACCGGTCGACAATGATGGAAGCCTCGACATAGCTGACCGCGGAAATGCGGCAGGGCTGAGACAACTCGATGGCTCGCGTGAAATGCGAAGCTTCGGGTTCCTGACGCATCACAGCCACAACGGCGGAGGAGTCCAGGATCATTTGGGCAGCCCGTTCTCGTCATAGAGCAATTCATCGATGTCTATCGATTTATATGGTTCCTTCAAACGGGCTGCGCAATCTTTCCCAATCTCCATCAAGCGCTCCGCCATGCCTCTTCCGGATTTTCCACGGACCCGCTCCAGCCGCTCTCGAATGGCCTCGTTGACTGCCGCCGTCATGCTTTCGCCCGTGAGACGCGCAAGTTCGCGCGCCATCCGGTGCGTCTCTTCATTCTTAATATTCAAACTCATGGTAGATATTCTACCACACGTGTCTACCCTTCTACCATCCTGAGTTTTGACAAAGCGGCTGCCAACGCGGTCAGTCCTGCTCCCCAAAGCCCGAATGCCGCATCCACCACCCACTTCGGCGCCGCTCCCACCCTCCGCAGCAGAAACGGCAGAAAGTTCCACGTCGTGATGTGGACGTAGTCCCACGCGTCGTACCCCATGTCATCCGTGTTCAATCCCCACGCGTCCATCTTGCCCAGAGCGAACGCTGCAATGTTCTTGAACCGCAGCGCGATGACGAACGTCGGATGCCCCAGCGTCTCCATCTGGTAAATCTCCAGCGGCAGCCAGAACATGAGCGATGCGATCTGCACGACGAGGCTGACAACGATCAACCCCATCCCCACCCGCCACACCCACACTCCCAGGTTGGCTCGATACCTCACCAGCAATGGGACTGCAATCAGCGCCACCATCTCAACCGCGCTCGAAACATAGCGGTCCCCCCACGCAAAGTCCCCCGCCCAGTATGTGTATCGCGCATAGAAGCTGATGTAGCCCACCAGCAGCAGAACAGAAGTTACCGCGTACGCACGGACTTCGCCATCGAGGCGCGCCCACAGCAACATCACCAGCACCAGGGTAAGAATGAGGAGCGGATCGAACAGAAAAATGGATTTCTCCGGCTTGAACAGCGCCCCCAGAACTCCCTCGTGAAACGGCGTGCTCCACGGAAAATTCGCCGGCAACGTCGGATCCTGCAGTCGCGACTCTCGCGCGAAGATTGGGATGTAAGTCTGGGTCAGCGATCCAAACCGGTAGAAGCTGTAAAGACGCTCGATGAGCGCAAACAAAAGATAGACTGGCGCCGCAACCTTGCAGTAGGCCACTAGTCTGTCCCAAATCTGGCGCCCGCTTACTCGGTCCGACAGAAGCAACAGCAGCAGGAAGACCCCCGCAGCCATCAGATCGAGCCCCGTGGTCACGCGAGTCAGCAGATTCAAACCGAGCGCCACTGACCCGACGAACAGCGCCCGCCCACTGCCGCTGCGCAGCCATTCATACTGATAGGAAAATCCCACCAGCGTGAGCAGCAGGATGTAATTGTTCTCCTGCATGTTCTGCGTGTAATGAAGGTGCGTCGTGCAGAACAGTAAAGCCAGCACTCCGGCGACAGCTTCCTTGTCCCCAAACCGCAACTGGCGCAGGAATCGAAAGGCGATCAGCACCGTCAGCACATTCACCAGAATGCTGGTGCTGTAGCTGACCACAATACTTCGCACCGCCGGATCATCTTCATAGTGGGAGAACACCCGCCAGTGCGCGATCCACGTGCCCACCAGGTCCGCCGGCAGCATCAACAACGACTGGCCAATTCCATACCAGCTGAAGATTCGCCCACCGCGCCCATGCAGTCCGAACTCCGGATACTCGTTGGGGAAAACCTGCGGCTGCGAAGTCCACAGCCAGTGCGTCGTCTGCAGCCGGTGCATCGTGTCGGCGGTGCCCAGCTCTCCCGACTGCACGACAAAGGCAAGCAGCCCCGCCGTCAAGCACAAGAGAAACAGCGGATCCCGCAACCAACTCCCTAAACGTGAGGTCATCGCTCTGGATGGTAATACAGACCGGACCTCAGACCTCAGACCTCGGCCCTCAGCCCCTGATCCGACTCCGAAAGCCGAAAGCCGAAAGCCGAGAGCCGAAAGCCCGAAGCCCGCCGCCTGACGCCCGCCGTCCGCCGTCTGCGGTATGCTGTATCGATCAAATCCATGTCCTACTGCTCCACCTGCGGCATAGAGCTATCCCCGAAGGTCCACTTCTGCTCGGCCTGCGGACAGCCGGTCCAGAGCCAGCGAGCCACGAGCGGAACGCCGCCCCCGAACACCGACGACGTCGCAACCATCGACTACGAGGCCACCGCCACGTCTCCGTTGCCACCTCGGCCGCCCTCCGGTTCGTCTCCGCGACCGTCCTCCCGCACCTCCACTTCCCCCGAGTATCTCCTGACCGAAGGACGCTTCCTCCCAGGCCGCCTCATCGCCGGCCGCTATCGCATCATCGCCCTGCTCGGCAAGGGCGGCATGGGCGAAGTCTATCGTGCCGACGACCTGACGCTCGGTCAGGCCGTGGCCATGAAGTTCCTGCCGGAAGAAGCCACCCGCAACGAAGGCATGGCCGAGCGCTTTCGCAACGAAGTGCGCATCGCCCGCCGCGTTTCCCACCCCAATGTTTGCCGGGTCTACGACGTTGGTGAAGTCGACGGACAGACATTCTTCACCATGGAGTATGTTGACGGCGAAGATCTCGCATCTCTGCTGCGCCGCATCGGCCGCCTGCCGCAGGACAAAGCCGTCGAGATGGCCCGCCAGCTCTGTGCCGGCCTCGCCGCCGCCCATAACAAGGGAGTGCTCCACCGCGACCTCAAACCCGCCAACATCATGCTCGACGGACGCGGCCAGGTCGTGATCACCGACTTTGGTCTGGCCGGCGTCGCCGACAACATTCGCGGTCCGGAAGTTCGCAGCGGAACTCCGGCATACATGGCTCCGGAGCAACTCGCCGGAACAGAAGTCACGATGCTCAGCGACATCTACGCGCTGGGTCTGGTGCTCTACGAAATCTTCACCGGCAAGCGCGCCTTCGCCGAAAAAGCCGCGGGAGTTCTTCACGCAAACGGCGACCGCACCCCGAGCCGCCCGTCCTCCGTCGTCAAAGATCTCGACCCCATCATCGAAAAAGTCATCCTTCGCTGTCTCGAGGCCGAGCCTGCGTCCCGTCCTGCTAACGCGCTCGCCGTGTCCGCGGCCTTGCCCGGAGGTGATCCGCTGGCCGCCGCATTGGCCGCCGGCGAAACACCCTCGCCCCAAATGGTCGCAGCCGCCGGAGAGACTGTCGGCCTTCGTCCGCGCATCGCCATCGCCTGTTTTGTCGCCGTGCTGATCGGCTTGGCCATTGGATCGTTGTTCATCATCCGCTACAGCGGAGTGGAGAAGATGCGTCTCGAGCAGACGCCCGAAGTCCTGTCACAGAAGGCTCGCGAGATCGTCACCCGTCTCGGGTACCCGGAGAAACCCGCCGACCGCGCCTTCGGCTTCGACTACGACACCGATTACGTCGACTCGGTGGAGAAGGAAAAAACAAAGAACTGGGACGAAGTCCTCGTCGGCCGGCCATCGATTCTCGAATTCTGGTATCGCCAGAGCCCTGACGTTCTGGCAGCGCGCGGTTATCAGGATCTGCTCATCCCGGGAATCGTGCAGGAAGAAGATCCTGCGCTGACTCTGTCGGGCATGGTGAACGTGAAACTCGATGCCCTAGGTCGGCTCATCTATTTCCAGGCGGTCGCGCCGCAAAAAGATGCCACTCCTGCCCCTGCGAGCCCAGCGGACTGGAGTGCGCTGTTTTCCGCCGCGGACCTTGATATTTCGAAACTCCAGCCCGCCCTGCCGCAATGGACTTCCGCCGGCGCTGCCGATACGCGCGCCGCCTGGACCGGTGTGTGGCCGGGTTCGGCCCGCCCTCTGCGAGTCGAGGCTGCGGCCTGGCACGGCAAGCCTGTGTTCTTCGCCATGATCGGCGACTGGAACAAGCCCTGGCGCATGCTTCCTCCGGATACCTCGAACCGGCGCAAGAACAAAATAAGCCAGATCATCGGCGTCAGCGTGCTGATTGCGATCCTCGTGGCCGGCGTCCTGCTGGCGCGCCGCAACTATCGTCACGGACGCGGCGACCGCGAAGGCGCCTTCCGGTTGGCGGCTGTCATGTTTGTTCTGGAAATCGCGCTTTGGCTGTCCCGCTCGCATTTCTCGCCAGGGCTGGAATTGTTCGGCTTGATGACTCTGGCGATTGCGTCCGCTCTCTTGGTCGCCGGCATCATCTGGACACTCTACATGGCGGTCGAGCCCTGGATCCGGCGGCGGTGGCCGCAGGCCTTGATCTCTTGGACTCGCCTCATCTCCGGCCAGTTCCGCGATCCCGTCGTGGGGCGCGACATTCTCTTCGGGGTTGCCTTCGGAGTCGCCTGGCTGCTCATGTTTGAGATCCCCGGCCTCTTCCGCGCCCGCTTGGGAACCTCCCCGCCTTTGGCTTCCACCGCCTATCTTGTCGGCGGACGTTACGCTCTCAGCCAGTGGCTGATGCAGATCCCCGTTTCGATCATCAGCACGCTCCAGTTCTTCTTGATGCTGTTCGGAGTTCGATGGCTTGTCCGCAAAGATTGGATCGCCGCCACCTTGTTTGTCGCGTATTTCGTCGTGACTCGGACCCTGCAGTCTTCCAACCTGGCTATTGATATCCCGGTTTCCTTCTTTGTGTTTCTCCTGCTGGCGTTGATTGTTTACCGCTTTGGACTCGTGCCTCTCGCAGTCGGAGCCTTCACCGTCGACATGCTGGCGAATGTCCCTCTTACCGCCGACTTCTCCGCGTGGTACATGACCACCAGCCTGCTGGCCCTGCTCAGCGTAGTCGCGCTGGCAGTCTGGGGCTTCTACCACGCCCTGGGCACCGAAAAAGTCTGGAAGGTGGAGATGGAGTGACGTGATCCGCGGCCGTGTTCAGATGCGCTGCCTGACCCGCTAACCGCGCTGTCATCCTGAGCGAAGTTGTCGTTCGCAAAGCGAGCGACAACGTAGTCGAAGGACCCCGCGCAATCCAAAATTACAAAAGGCGTGTCAGGGAGTTCTCAGGCCCGCCCTGACTTGCTGCCACGGAATTACATCGGAGGGATTCTGCTCACGGCGAGCGATGCGGAAATCAATCTCCGCCCGTTGTGCATCCGTCAGTGATCCGGGGTCCGCTTCCAGGCTTTCCCAGACCGTATCGAGCAGTTCCGCCTTCGCCGCTGGGGAGAGGCTGTTGATCTGGCTTCGCAAATCGCTCATATGCCAATATCCCTAGCGCGGTTTCACTGCTTTGCAAGCTGCACATCCAGCCAGCGATCCTATTACGAGAAGTGCAACAGCTTGGATGCGAGGAGGATGACCGCCTGAATGCCGGAATAGACAGCAGTATAGGCCCCCAGTCTGCCCGGGACTGGAATGTCGGGCTGGGAGTCCACATAGTTATTGAGGATCATGGCGCGATTGAAGAGATCGTGGTTCTTTTCATGCTCCGCGACGGCCATTATTTCGAGTAGGCGATCAGTCCAATATGCCCTCCAAGACTGCTGCTGCGCTATAGTCACCGCAAGACACCCCAGACTTGCGAGAGTGCCGACGAGACCCGCGACGATGAAGAGCATGCCGACGATACGGCCCCGGCCACGGAGGATTTCAGGTGCTGCAATTGCCATCAGCGCGCTAGACGCAAGGAACAGCATGCATTTGCTGGAGCCGTCCTTGCGGTACTCCGTATGTTTGATCCGCACGAGATTGTTTCGCAGATCCTCGAGCATCTCAACTGTAGAAAGAATGGCGGACAATGGAGCGAGAAGAATGCCAAAAAGAAGGTTTTCCCAAAGCGTTGTTCCCGCAGCCGAGGCAAAATCGGGCAGCTTGCCCTCCTTTGCATAGGCGGCAAACTTCGGGCGAAAGTAGTACATGTCATCCGTCTCTTTCGCCTCAGAACCCACCCTTTCAATAACTGCGTCTAGGCTTTTTATCGTGGGATGATAATCGAGTAGGAAGGATACAAATAGAACCATGTGGCGATCACTGACATGGTTGCTCTTTTGCTCTCGCAGCGAGGTCGTTACGGCGTAGGCCCCCAGAACCACTGCTGTGGTGGCAAACTGGAGCATCACCGTGAGGCCGATGTGAAAGCTTAAGACGGTCACCAGAGTGTCACTTTCCGCGAAAGCTCGGAGGATTGTACACCCGCTCGGGCTGCGAGCAGCCGGATACGCTGCTCCTTCGATCATAGTGGCGCGAAAATGGGACTGGCGGACTTGAGCACTTCCGGGACCTCAAAAGTTCCGCGAGGAGTACCGGACGCCCCCACCTCGCAACTTCCTTGCTCTCAATCGCATCTAAACCTTGACAGCAATCCACTCAGGTCTTAGCATGGTATCCGGCGCAATCATACATCCATTGATTTCAAAGCACTTATCAAGCTCAGGAGGACAGTTTTATGTCAAAGATTATCGGAATTGACCTTGGCACCACCAATTCCTGCGTAGCCGTCATGGAAGGTGGCGAGCCCAAGGTCATCGCCAATGAAGAAGGAGGGCGCACAACTCCGTCGGTCGTCGGCTTCACCAAGACCGGCGAACGCCTGGTCGGACAGGTCGCCAAGCGCCAGGCCATCACCAATCCCGAGAACACCGTGTATTCGATCAAGCGCTTCATGGGACGCCGCTTCAACGAAGTCGGCGAAGAGTTGAAGATGGTGCCCTACAAGGTCGTCCAGTCGGGCGACCACGTGGCAGTCAACGCTCAAGGCAAGGAGTACACGCCTCCCCAGATTTCCGCGCTGATTCTGCAGAAGCTGAAGAAGGCCGCCGAAGACTATCTCGGCGAAAAGGTCACCGAAGCGGTCATTACCGTCCCGGCGTACTTCAACGATGCCCAGCGCCAGGCCACCAAAGACGCCGGACAGATCGCCGGCCTCGAAGTGAAGCGCATCATCAACGAGCCCACGGCAGCCGCGCTCGCCTACGGCCTCGACAAGGGTAAAGACGAGACGATCGCGGTCTACGATTTCGGCGGCGGCACCTTCGACATCTCGATTCTCGAAGTCGGCGGGGGTGTCATCGAAGTCAAAGCGACCAACGGCGACACGCACCTGGGGGGCGACAACCTCGACCAGCGCCTGGTGGATTGGCTCATCGACGAATTCAAGAAAGACGAAGGCCTCGACCTCCGCGGCAAGGGCAACGAGATGGCCCTGCAGCGTCTGCGTGACGCGGCGGAGCGCGCCAAGATCGAGCTCTCCACCACCATGGAGACCGAAATCAATCTGCCCTTCATCACGGCAGATGCCACCGGCCCCAAGCACCTGGTCAAGAAGCTGACCCGGGCCAAGCTCGAAGGCATGGTCGAAGACATCATCCAGCGCTCGGTCGGCCCCTGCAAGCAGTGCATGAAAGACGCGGGCGTCGACACCAGCAAGATTAACGAAGTCGTGCTGGTTGGCGGACAGACCCGCATGCCTCGCATCCAGCAACTCGTCAAAGAGCTCTTCGGACGCGAAGGTCACAAGGGCGTCAACCCCGACGAAGTGGTTGCCATCGGTGCGGCCATTCAGGGCGGCGTGCTCAAGGGCGAAGTGAAAGACCTGCTCCTGCTCGACGTGACCCCGCTGACGCTGGCGATTGAAACGCTGGGCGGCGTAGCCACACCCATGATCCCGCGCAACACGACGATTCCGACCAAGAAGACGGAAACGTTCTCGACCGCGGCCGACAGCCAGACCTCGGTCGAAGTCCACGTGCTGCAGGGTGAACGTCCCATGGCAGCGCAGAACCGCACTCTCGGCAAGTTCCATCTGACCGGCCTTCCGCCGGCTCCGCGGGGCGTGCCGCAGATCGAGGTCACGTTCGACATCGACGCCAACGGCATCCTCAACGTGACCGCGAAAGACACAGCCACGCAGAAAGATCAGAAGATCACGATCACCTCGTCTTCCGGCCTGTCGAAAGACGAAGTCGAGCGCATGGCGAAAGAAGCCGACGCCCACGCCGCCGAAGACAAGGCAGCGCGCGATTCGATCGACGCCAAGAACCAGCTCGACTCGATGGTCTACAACATCGAGAAGATGTTGAAGGAGCACGGCGACAAGATCTCCGGCTCCGAACGCGGCGACGTCGAAAACGCCCTCGCCGACGCCAAGAAAGCCCTGGAGTCGAACGACAAGGCGACGATGGACAAGGCCCGCGAGGCCCTGACCGCCGCCTCGCACAAGCTGGCCGAGCAGATGTACAAAGCCGCCCAGCCAGCGGGTGGAGCGCAACCCGGTCCGGGCGCAGGGCCGTCCGCCAGCGCAGGCCCTGACCCGGGAGCCAACGGCTCCGGCCAGAAGAAAGACGAAGGCGTAATCGACGCCGAATACGTCGACGTAGAAGACAAGAAGTAAGAACGACAACGGCCACGGATCGCCACCGATCGACACGGATAAAAACAGATCCGTGAAGATCCGTGGGAATCCGTGGCCAGGTTTTGTAGAGGGAGAAGGAATTGGACTTCCAGGTAAACGACGAAACTTATTTTCTCGACCTTTCCGAGGACGAGAGGCAGTGGCTCGTCTTCGCCCAAACTCCGACGGGAGTGCGCAGCATCCCCGTCTACGTCGACGCGCCCACCTCCGACGACGAACCCGTCCTGATCGAAGACAAACATAGGCGTAAGATCGTCAACTGATTGTTTGTGTGGCGTGGGCGCTCCGCCCGCGTCCCGCGGATGAGCAACACCGAAAGACAATAGGAAATGGCTACAACGACCAAGAAGGACTATTACGAGATCCTCGGCGTAAAGAAGTCCGCCTCCGCCGAGGACATCCGCAAGGCTTTCCGCAAACTCGCGCGCAAGTACCATCCCGACGTGAATCCCGGCGATAAAGCGTCGGAAGAAAAGTTCAAGACACTTTCCGAAGCCAACGAAGTCCTCAGCGATCCCAAGAAGCGCAAGATTTACGACCAAGTCGGCTTCTACTCCGACAACATTGACCCCGCGACCGCCGAAGCCTACGCCCGCGCCGGCGGCAACGCCCCCAGCGGATTCCCCGGCGGAGCCCCGCATAGCGGCCAGGGCGTCCCCTTCGATTTCGGCGGCTTCGATTTTTCCGATCTGATCAACAATGCCGGCCGTGGCCAGAAGAGTTCCGGCGGCGGCGGCTTCCGCGACATCTTCGGCTCCATCTTCGGCGGCGGACGCGGCGCGCAATCCGACGAAGGCCCCGAGCCCGGCACCGACCTCGAGTATCAGGTCAATGTCCCCTTCTGGACAGCGATCCGCGGCGGCGTCATGCGCCTCAACATCACCCGTCAGGATGTCTGCTCGCACTGCCACGGCCAAGGCACGCTCGAAGCTCCCGGCAAATGTCCCGAGTGCAATGGCACCGGGCAGATCACCCAAACCGGCGGCCGCATGAAGTTCAACGTGCAGTGCCCCCGCTGTCACGGTACCGGCAAGAATCTGACGACCTGTCCCAGCTGTCACGGGGAAGGCACGGTGACGAACACCGAACCCCTCGAAGTCCGCATCAAAGCCGGAACCCGTGACGGCCAGCGCATCCGCCTTGCCGGGAAGGGAAATGCCGGAAACCACGGCGGAGCCCCCGGCGATCTCTACGCCATCATCCGTACCGGGGATCACCCGATCTTTCACCGCGACGGCGACGACATCTCGTTGACCGTCCCAGTCAGCGCCTCTGAAGCCGCGTTAGGCGCGAAGATTGAAGTGCCCACAATCGACGGCCGCGCCCTATTAAAGATTCCGCCTGGCACGCAATCGGGACAAAAGTTGCGCCTCCGCGAAAAGGGAGTTCCGTCGGCTACAAAAGAAGGCGTCCGCGGCGACGAAATCGTCGAGATCACGGTGACGGTCCCCATGCCGAGAGACGAGCGCACCAAAGAACTCCTCCGCGAACTGGCGAAGCTGAATCCCGAAGACCCCCGAGCGGAGTTGTGGTCCAAGGTCTAATCCAAACTCCCTGTCGTCCTGGGCGGAGTAGCTGCTGAGCAAGGCGAAGCAGCCTCGCAGTCGAAGGACCCCGTGCCTGCAAGCATTGAAAGAGAACACGAAGAGGCAGCCTTACGATGCTGCCAGCCAGCGAACTAGTCTGCCGTGCCGCAAGAGCCGTCTAGCAACAAGCGTCCTCCATCATATTAGTTGACTTAGTCAACTAATATGATACACTGCCTGCATGGCAGCCCCAGTCCTTCCTGCCCCATCACCGGACGACCCCATCCAGACCGTCCGTCGTTTCAATCGCTTCTACACCCGTCAAATTGGTGTCCTCCAGGAGCACCTGCTGCAAAGCCAGTTCTCTCTGACGGAAGTGCGCGTTCTCTACGAGCTGGCTCAACGCGAGACCATCACCGCCAAAGACCTTTGCCGCGACCTGGGCCTGGACCGCGGTTACCTGAGCCGGATGCTACAGAGCTTCGAGACGCACGGATGGATCAAGACTGCCGCTTCCCCCGATGACCGCCGCCGCCAGTTCCTCTCCCTGACCGCGAAGGGTCACAAGGTTTTCGACCCCCTTGAGCGCCGTTCCAGCGAGGAGGTCGCGGCCATGCTCGCCCGCCTCTCGCCAGACCGGCAGAAGAAAATGCTCGCCGCCATCCACGATATCGAGTCGGTTCTGGCCCCCTCGCAACCGTCTGCCGAGCCCTACATCCTTCGCCAGCACCGCCCCGGAGACATGGGCTGGGTCGTTCAGCGGCACGGCGAACTCTACTGGCGTGAGTACCGTTACGACGAGCGCTTCGAGGCGCTCGTTGCAGAAATCGTAGCCGAGTTCATCCAGAATCTGGACCCCAAACGCGAGCGTTGCTGGATCGCCGAAAAAGACGGCGAAAATGTGGGAGCTGTGTTCCTGGTAAAGAAATCCGCAGCTGTCGCCAAATTGCGTCTCTTGCTCGTGGAACCGTCCGCCCGCGGCCTGGGAATCGGCCGGCGCCTGGTTCAGGAATGCGTCCGCTTCGCGAAAGAAGTTGGCTACAAGAAGGTGATGCTGTGGACTCAAAGCGAACTCGCAGCCGCCCGCGGCATCTACCAGGGCGTGGGTTTTAGGCTCGTCGCAGACGAAAAGCACAGCAGCTGGAGCCGTGACGATCTGATTGCCGAAACTTGGGAACTGAAACTCTGAGCAGCAAAGGCCCGAGTCATCCTGAGCGCGCATTTTGCGCGAAGGACCGGTGCAACCTGCTTGCGGCAAGCGATGCCGCCAAAGTGCAAAGGTCCTTCGGCCCGCAAAGAACGCGGGTCTCAGAATGACAAGGACGTCGTGATCTCCCGAGACTTGAAAACTGAACCGCATTACCTCCGTACCACTCCCGCCGCTTACAAAAATTTGCAAAATATTTCAAAAAATTCTTGCATCTGTGGAAATTTCCCGTAATCTCACAAATGCGAACTAACTTTGCCGACATGTCCGGGAAATCGCATCAAACCCGGGAGCCGCGAAACAGAACGTCTTCATCCGAAGACTCAAGGGAGACGCGGTGGTGAGAGTGAGTCGCTTAAGGAGGCAGCCATAGAAATTGGCAACAGCTAGCCGGCAACACCTCGAAAATTCCCAACCCCTCTCCGTCGTCCCCAACCGGAAGAAATTCGTCCGCCTCACGCTTTGGCCCCTGGTCGCCGCCACCTTCTTTATGGTGTCGGGCGGAACCTATGGCACCGAAGACATCGTGCATGGCGCCGGGTATGGACGCGCCATCCTGATTCTGCTCATCACGCCGCTGCTCTGGAGCCTCCCGACCGCTTTCATGATCGGCGAACTCTCGAGCGCGCTCCCCTTCGAAGGCGGATACTACGCCTGGGTGCGCCGCGCTATGGGCAACTTCTGGGGATTCCAGGAGGCCTGGCTCTCGCTCGTTGCCTCAATTTTCGATATGGCGATCTACCCCACGCTCTTCGTGGCCTACCTGACCCGGATGTTCCCGTATTTCCAGGAAGGCAATCGCGGATGGTGGGTGGCGCTCGCAGTCGTGGTCGCCTGTGCGGTCCTTAATATTGCCGGAGTCAAAGTCGTCTCCCTGACCTCACTCTGGCTGTTCGTCGCTTTGTCGGCGCCCTTTGCCGCGGTCGTCATTCTCGCTCCGTTCAAGGTGGGCGGACTCGTCAACGCGGTCACCAAGCCAACCACCTCCACGGTCGACATCCTTGGCGGCCTGCTCATCTGCATGTGGAACTACATGGGATGGGACAACGCTTCCACTATCGCCACAGAAGTCGAGCGTCCGCAGCGGACTTATCCCCGCGCGATGCTGGTCGCGGTCTGCATCGTGGCCGTCAGCTACATTCTGCCCTTCGCCGCCATGTGGGCGACGGGCCTCAAGTCGACCGCCTGGGAAACCGGAGCTTGGGCCGATATCGCCGGATTGCTCGGCGGTCCGCTCCTCCGCATCGGGGTGGTTCTCGGCGGCATCATCAGCGGCTTCGGCATGTTTAAT
This sequence comes from Candidatus Dormiibacterota bacterium, assembly GCA_035632675.1. Lineage (GTDB taxonomy): Bacteria > Acidobacteriota > Terriglobia > Terriglobales > Acidobacteriaceae > Sulfotelmatobacter. Next base: position 385,147 of record DASQGJ010000026.1, on the reverse strand, counting down.
GCTCTCGTCATGAGCTATTCGCGCCTGCCCTTGGCCATGGCTCAGGATGGCATGCTGCCCAAGATTTTCGGCAAGCTGCACCCGAAGTCAAAAGCTCCGTGGGTCGCGATCATCGGGCTGGCCATCGGCTGGGCCATGTGCCTCGGCCTCGGCTTCGCCCGCCTGGTCACGCTCGACATTCTTCTGTACGGCTGCAGCCTGGCACTCGAGTTCATCGCGTTGGCGGTTCTCCGCTTCCGCGAACCCAACCTGAAGCGCCCCTTCCGGGTTCCCGGAGGCCTGTTCGGCGCCATCGCCATCGGCATCCCGCCCATGCTCCTGCTCGGATTCTCGGTAGTCCGCAGCGAGCACGAGTCAATCCTCGGGATGAGTTCCTTCGCCTTCGGCATGATCCTGATCGCGGCAGGCTTCCTCGCCTACTTCGTCAATCACGCCCTCAAGCCCGCCGGATGGTCGGTTCCTGCAACCGAGAAACCGTAACCGGCAGCGTAAACCCGGCAATCCATCACAGTGTCATCCTGAGGGCCGCGTATTTTGCGGCCCGAAGGACCTGTGCAATTTGCTGAAGCCGGCAAGCTGCATAATTCTTCGACCTAAAACTTGTACCCGAATCCCAAAGAAATGATGGGATACACCTTGAAAAACGACATGCTGTTGTTGAGCTTGTTCTGCTCCGCTAAAACGTTGCTCTGAACGTTGGGGTCGTTGGCCGCATTCGAGCAGTTCACTCCCGGTGACGTGCACACGTTTCCACTCAGGCCCAGCGTCGCCTTGGGAGATCCCTGGAACGCAACTCCCATTTCAAAGGGCACGCTGAAACGCTTGCTCTTCCGCCGCGGTACCAGGTTTCCCCATCCGATTGTGACGATCGGCGCAATCTGGTTGAAATCAATTCTTCCATTCGCATTGGTCGGAGATGCCGGGTCGCTATAGTATGTGACGCCGCCCAAACTGAAGTTCTGGTTGCCGGGCACGGTGGCGCGCGCTTTGATCGGATCGCCGATGTAGCCGATGACGCCCGGGCCGACGTGGAAATTCCCCGCCCACGGAAAGAAATCGAAGTGCGCCTCCACCGCCTTAAACGCCAGGTGACCGTCATAGGAGATTCCATCCTTATCGAAAGTCCGGGAATAGCCCAGGACGTTGAAACCGGCTCGCAGGTTCGCGCGCCACAAGACCCGGGTGGCAACCTCGGCACCCACGCCCAGCGTAGATACTTTCACCCCACCGCCAAAATACCGGTTGTCAACGGGATCTACTTTTGCGATGGGAACGGGCGCTTTCGGCGGAACCTCGGCATTCGCCGGCGCAGTGCTCGGCTGCTGATTATCCGGTGTAGACTGGCCGAAACCGCAAAGACCGGCGGCCAGCAGACTGCAGATGACGAACAGGCGCACAGCAGCCTTCATACTGTTTTTTCCTCCTTAAGTATTCTGTTTTTGTTGGGCCGGGTGAAGCGCCACCATATCACGCGTTGAGCCCAGAGCAATGGCACCGGAGTGGATTCCCTGTGGTTCGAAGGTATTACTCGGCCCAAAACGGGAATGTGCTTTCGCGAAACTCCGGTCTGGTTGACGAAGATCCCAGCCACGAACTCATGCGTGAACTGGTCAGGAATCGATCCCCCCTTTAAAATCGACTGCGAGGGAACCCTGTGACCAAGCGCAAATCCAAAGGCGCCTACATGATCTCGGCCGTTGCCGAGATGTACGGCATTCATCCCCAAACCCTGCGTCTCTACGAGCGCGAGGGCCTGCTCAAACCCTCCCGCACCGAAGGCAATACGCGTCTCTACACCGACGAGGACCTGCTCCGTCTGGAATTCATCCTCTCGCTCGCCCGCGATCTCGGCGTCAACATCGCCGGCATGGCGATCATCCTCCAAATGCGCGAGCGTATGGAGGAAATGCAGCGCCAGATCCAGGAATTCGTCCAGTACATCCAGCAGGAAGTCCTGACCCGCGCCCACGCAGCCGCCGACCCGTCGAAAGGCGCGATCGTCCCCGTCCGCCGCCCCATGGTAAGCCCCACCATCCAGCCCGCGAAGAAACGCTAAGTCTCCACACGTCTCCTAAAGCGATGTCATCCTGAAGAGGGCGCGAAGCCCTCTGAGGGACCTTACGAAGCGTGTGGACCGGCAATGCAATCGACTGGACTGTTCCCGCCACATGCATCGAGGCGTCCCCGTCGCCGCCGTCGAAGGGCCCAATCGTCCCAGTGAGAAGGTCGATCGTGCGATTCCGCCCAACACAGGCAAGGATCGGCGTCCCAAGTGGCCAGTTCGCAAAGCGCAGGAGTATCATTGCTCGCGTGCGGACCATCCTCACTTGCGCTTTCCTTCTTATATCCGTCAGTTTCCTCTCTGCTCAAGTTGGAGCAGTCCCAGAACCGCCTGATATGTCGCACGGTCATATCGCGGTTCAACTGCGACCCGTCGGCAATTGTGATAACGCCGACACGAGTGAAACGATTCCCTACATTGAAAACGGGAAGAAAGCTTCCGTTTGCCTTAAGCAACCCGTTCTCGCCGATGAAAATGATATCTCTGATATCAACGTTTCAAAAGACCAGAATGGCGTGCTGCTACTGACCGTCCGATTCAGAGAAAAGGGTGCAGCGCGTCTGAAGAAGGGAACAGCTGAAATCGTAGGTCAGAAGCTCGCGTTCCTGCTGAACGGTGAAATATTTTCAGTTGCAACTGTCCAAGAAATTGTATCTAGCGATATTGCATTATTCGGCAGATTCAACGAGGACGAACTGCAGCAGCTGGTCAATTCGCTAAAGGATCAGGTCCGTCGAAAGGGAGCGGCCCCCAATACGAACCGTGTCGGCACCTAGCTTTAATCGCAACAGCAGAAATGCTCCCCTTCAAACTCATCTACAGCGACGCCTACTACCTCCCCATCGGCGACCACGTCTTTCCCGCCGAAAAATATCGCCGCATCCGCGACCGCCTGATCTCCACCAACATCGCCGGACCCGAGGACTTCCTCGAACCCCAGCCCGCTACCGATCAGGACATTCTCCTCGTCCACAAGCCCGAGTATGTCCAGAAACTGAAAACCGGCACCCTCTCCCAGCGCGAAGAAATGGAAATGGAAGTCCCCTACTCGCGCGAACTCGCCGATGCCTTCTGGCTTGCCGCAGGTGGATCGATCCTCGCCGCCCGCCAATGCCTCACCGATCGAGTCAGCATCAGCATCGGCGGCGGATTCCATCACGCCTTTCCCGATCACGGCGAAGGCTTTTGCATGATCCACGACGTCGCCGTCGCCATCCGCCGCCTGCAGCGCGACGACAAAATCCGCACCGCCATGACCGTCGACTGCGACGTCCACCAGGGCAACGGCACCGCCTCGATCTTCGCCGGCACACGCACCGCCAGCGCCTTGCTGCCCTCGTCCTCGTCCTCGACCGTCGAGCCCCCGAAAAACGCTCCCCGCGGCAAGATGCGTGGAGCCCACGCCGGCGACGTCTTCACCATCTCCCTTCACCAGCACAACAACTACCCGCTCTGGAAGCCGCCCTCCTCAATCGACGTCGACCTTCCCGACCGCACCGGAGACGACGACTATCTCGCCTGGCTCGACAACGCCCTGAGTTCCGGCCTGCGCCAGTTCGAGCCCGACCTGATCTGCTACATCGCCGGAGCCGATCCCTACCGCGAAGATCAGCTCGGCGGCCTCGACCTGTCGATTGAAGGATTGAAGAAGCGCGACGAACTCGTCTTCCGCGTGGCCCGCGCCAGAAACATCCCCGTGATGGTCACCTTCGCCGGCGGCTACGCCCAGGATGTCGAAGACACCGTGACCATCCACTGCAACACCGTCGTCGCCGCTGAGGAAGTCTTCGGACCACCTCGCTGATTCCCCAAACCCCATAGATTCAAGGCCTTAAGTCAACTATTTAATATATCTGTATAAAGTGCTTAATTCCGCATGTTATAATAGTATCAGCATATAAAATGTATCTAATTACATCTTAATAGAGCTTGTATAAACTGCATAAATATGTGTGTTATCATTGCATCCAGCTTTAACTAGCAAAATAGTGCATTATGTCCGACAACATCATAAACCTGCAGAACGATCTAGGCCATCGCGTTCGACAATTGCGCCTCTCGCGCAATCTCGACCAGCGTACCGTCGCCGACAAAGCCGGTGTTTCGCTGCGCGCCTTGAGCAACCTGGAAAACGGACAAGGCTCTACCCTGGAGACGCTCCTGCGAACCCTCCGCGCTCTCGACTACGTCAAGGGGGTCGAGATGCTCGCTCCCCAGCCGACCGTCAATCCGCTTGCTTTGTTGCACAACGCGGAACCGCCGCAGCGCGTGCGTCGTCCGCGTAAAGCCGGGGCCGGTTCGTGAATCCCATATCTGCCATCGAGCTTCGCATGTGGGGCCAGCGTGTCGGTGCCGTGGCTCTCGATCCCCGCCTTGGCTTCTACGCGTTCCAATACGCGCCCGCCTGGAAGCGCACCGGCATCGAACTCGGTCCCCTCACCATGCCTCTCGATGGACCAGACGTATTCATCTTCCCCAATCTTCCCGAGCTCACGTTTTATCGCCTGCCCGGCATGATCGCCGACGCTCTTCCTGACGCCTTCGGCAACGCCCTCATCGATGCCTGGATGGCGAGGCAGGGCATCGCGAAGAACGCAATCACCACGCTCGACCGTCTCGCGTATATGGGCAAGCGCGGCATGGGAGCCTTCGAATTCCACCCTGAACGCGGATCGCATCGCGAGAGTTCCGCGCCCCTCGAAATGCAAACTCTCGTGGAAGAGGCGCGCAAGCTGATTGAAGGGAACCTTTCGCTGGATCAGGAAGCCCAGGCCGCACTAGCGAACATCCTCCGCGTCGGGACATCCGCGGGCGGCGCTCGCGCCAAAGCGGTCATCGCCTGGAATCCGCAAACCAACGTCATTCGCAGCGGACAATTCGACGCCGCCCCCGGCTTCGAGCACTGGCTGCTGAAGTTCGACGGCGTTGGCCGCGACGCCGAACTCGGCACCAGCGAAGACTATGGTCGTATCGAGTACGCCTACCACCTCATGGCCCGGCAGGCCGGCATCGAGATGACCTCCTGCCGCCTGCTCGAAGAAAACGGACGCGCCCACTTCATGACCCGCCGCTTCGACCGCCAGATCGTCGATGGCCGCACCATCAAGCATCACGTCCAGACCCTCTGTGCCATGGACCATCTCGACTACCGCCAGCGCGGCACCCACGCCTACGCACAACTGTTCCTCGCGATCACCCGCTTGAAACTCGGCGACGCCGCCCTTGAACAGGCCTTCCGCCGCATGTGCTTCAACGTCATGGCCCGCAACTGCGACGACCACACCAAGAATTTAGCTTTTCTCCTGAAGCAGGGCGGAACCTGGGAATTGTCTCCCGCCTACGATGTGACTCACGCCCACAACCCCAAAGGCGAATGGACCTACCAGCATCTGATGAGCGTCAACGGAAGATTCAACGACATCACCCGCGCAGATCTCCTCGAAGAAGGTGACCGCTTTTTGGTCCGCAGGCCGAAAGATCGAGTGGCCGAAGTCCGCGCCGCCGTCGAGAACTGGTCCGCACACGCGAAAGAAGCCAGACTGGGCCAGGCAACGACAGACCGCGTAGCCTCCGACTTCCGCCTCCTCTGATCATGTAGAAACAAATGACATAGCGACAGCCGCCTCGGCAGCCCAAGCGAAGGCGCAGCCGAGCGCCCCCATAGCGCCGGCGTCCCATCCGCCAGATCGTCCCATGCTCCGCGGCCGAACCTATCGTCCCCACTGGACTGGTGCAGTAGAATACTCCCATGACTCAAGAGGTTTCTGAACTCCTGAAAAAGGCCCTGTCGCTTCCACCGGAGGCCCGTGCGGCTCTAGCAGGGTCGCTCCTCGACAGTCTCGAAGAGACCATGGACGCCTCCGCCGAAGAAGAGTGGTCCCGAGAAATCGCCCGCCGCATTGAGGAATTGGATTCCGGCAAGGTGAAGCCAGTCCCCTGGGCAGAAGCGCGGCGACAGATCTCCGCCATCCTCAATGCCCGCTAAGTTCTCTGGACATTCATCCGTCCGCTCTTGCAGGAATTGAAGTCCGCACTCCGCTGGTATCAAACACGCAGCCAGACAGCGGCAGTCAAGTTCGCTGCTGAAGTCGATCGAGCAATCGACATGGTGCTCGGCGCTCCCCAGCGCTGGCCGGTCGGTGACTACGGCAGCCGGAAATTTGTCCTACGTCGATTTCCATTCGCGATTATCTACCGGGAGAAGCCAGAATCGATTCAGGTTCTCGCCATAGCTCACGGGCATCGGCGGCCCGGCTACTGGAAGAGTCGGCTCTGAATCATCGCCGACTTCTGCCACGTCTGATCACATAACAGCAGACATGTAGCGACGGCCGCCTCGGCTGTCCAAGCGAAGGCGTAGCCGAGCGCCCCCGTACCATTAGTCTCGGAAAGGGAAATGATTTACCCCCTGTCATCCTGAGCGAAGTGGATTCTGCGCGAAGCGCAGAATCCACGCAGTCGAAGAACCCCGCGCGCCCAGACTCCGCCACGGACGCAGAAAGGCATTCCCTCCACAGATCTGTCCGCGGGACCAGCATCACAAACGGGAGCGCTGATAAAATACCTGCAGCCCTTATGTTCGAGAATCTCCAGGAAAAACTCCAACGCGCCTTCAAATCCCTTCGCGGCCAGGCCAAGCTGACCGAGGAGAACATTGACGAGGCGCTCCGCGAAATTCGCCTCGCGCTGCTCGAAGCCGACGTCAACTTCAAGGTCGTCAAGCAGCTCATCGACCAGATCCGCGCCAAAGCCATCGGACAGGAAGTCATGACCGCGCTCTCCCCCGGAGACCAGGTCATCAAGATTGTGCGCGATGAACTCGTCGACATCCTCGGCAAAGACACCGCGAAAGTAAAGTTCGCCTCGCAGCCGCCCACAGTCATCCTCATGGCCGGACTGCAAGGCTCCGGCAAAACGACAACGTCCGGCAAACTCGCCAACTGGCTCAAACAGGGCGGGCATCGTCCCCTGCTCGTCTCCGTCGACGTCTACCGCCCCGCCGCGCGCGAGCAGTTGAAGATCGTCGCGCAGGCAGTCAAGAGCCACATCTACGAAGGGGAGGTTGGCCAAGCCAACACTGCGACCGAGCTGACGCAAGCAGTCGAGCGCCTCGTCAAAGAAGCCCGCCGCGAAGCCATCGTCTCCGGATGCGACGTCCTCATCGTCGACACCGCCGGCCGCCTGCACATCGACGACGATCTGATGAACGAGATGCAGTCGTTGAAGAAGCTGCTGAATCCGTCCGAGATCCTCTTCGTCGCCGACGCCATGACCGGACAAGACGCCGTCCGCTCCGCCGAAGAGTTTCACAAGAAGTTATCGCTGACAGGAGTCGTCCTCACAAAGATGGACGGCGACGCCCGCGGCGGCGCAGCGCTCTCGATCCGCCAAGTCACCGGACAGCCCATCAAGTTCATCGGCGTCGGTGAAAAGTACGACGCGCTCGAGCCCTTTCATCCCGACCGCATCGTCTCGCGCATTCTCGGTATGGGCGACATCCTTTCGTTGATCGAGCGCGCCGAGCAGCAGATCGACAAAAAGAAGGCGCAGGAGATCGCGACCAAAGCCCTCTCCGGAGACGGTTTCTCGCTCGAAGACTTCCGCGACCAGCTTCGCCAGGTCAAGAAGATGGGATCGATGAAGAGCCTGATGGGCATGCTCCCGTCGATCGGCCCATTCTCCGGTCTGCAGAAAGCCGCCGACAGCGTCGACGAAAAGCAGATCAATCGTGTCGAGGCCATCATCAACTCGATGACATCACACGAGCGTAACCACCACGAAGTCATCAACGGCAGCCGCCGAAAACGCATCGCCCGCGGCTCCGGCACCACCGTGCAGGAAGTCAACAACCTCTTGCGCCAGTACGCCCAGATGCGAAAGATGTTCAAGCAAATGGGCAAGCCCAGCTTCGCGCGCCGTTTGGCAGGGATGAAGATGCCAGGGATGTAGGCCGAGCTTTCAGCTTACAGCCGTCAGCTTTCAGCAACAGGGGTAAGAGGTTGTCATCCTGAGCGAAGTTGACGCGAGCAAAGCGAACGGCAACGCAGTCGAAGGATCCCTATCACCTACGCAGCACCACAACTATGAAGTGGCGTTCTCTCGAAGAATCCGGCCCTGCAAACGATCTGCGCCCCCTGCGCGAGATCTACGCCGAGCGCAAAGATCTGATCACGAAATACGTCCCCGCCGATACCCAAGCCATCCACGCGCAAGCTGTCGCTGAATTGAAGCAACGAAATCTTGCAGCGAGCGCGCTCCCAGTCGACACGAAGGCTCCTGACTTCGAGCTGCCCGATCACAACGGCAAGCCCGTTCGATCCTCCGACCTGCTTTCGAAAGGCCGCCTGGTCCTCTGCTTCCTCCGCGGACGCTGGTGCCCCTTCTGCGTCGGCCAAATGGAAGCCATGAATCTGATCGTCCCGCAGATCGAGCAAGCAGGGGCGACGCTCGCAGCCATCTCTCCGCAAACCGTCAAGCAATCGTTCTTCATGCACGACCAGCACAAGCTGCGCTTCCCCCTGCTCTCGGACGCCGCCAACAAAATCGCCCGCCAGTTCGGCCTGACGTATCGCGTCCCCGCCGCGCAGGAAGCCGTCTACCGCCGCGCTTTCGTCAACCTCCCCTTCACCAACGGAGACGACAGCTGGGAACTCCCCATCCCCGCCACCTTTATCCTCGACCGCGACCGCACAATCTTCTACGCCTCCGCCAACGAAGACTACACCGAGCGCCCCGAACCCTCAGAGATTCTCAACTCCCTGTCATCCTGAGCGGCGGCAAAGCCGGCGCGAGGGACCCTACGACTATTCCGCAGTGGCAATGCAGCAAAGAAGATCGTCATCAGCGCATGCACCATGGGCTTTCCCGTCAACGCCATCGACCGCTTCTGCCGACGTATGGTCCATCGCGCCGGCTTCGCCGCCGCTCACGATGACAGCACCTCGAGATACGAGGCGCGATACACTAGTCCCTCATGCACTACATCTACGGCATCAACTCCGTCACCGAAGCCCTCAAGGCTCGCGGACGTGCCTTCGAATGGGTCGGCATGGCCAAGGAGCGCCACGACATCCGCCTGCAGCGCCTCATCGAGGACTGCCGCAAAATCGGCGTCCCCGTCCGTTTCCTGCAGCGCACCGAACTCGACCGCATGGCCGGAAACGCCGCCCATCAGGGAGTCGTCGCCGTCACTTCCGCCAAGCAATACAACGATCTCGCCGACGTCATTGCTTCCAAGCGCCACAACTATTCGCTCATCGTCGTGCTCGACGGCGTAGAAGATCCCCACAATCTCGGAGCCATCCTCCGCACCGCCGACGCCGCCGGAGCCAACGGCATCGTTATCCCCGAACGCCGCGCTGCCGCCGTCACCGGAACTGTCACCAAAGCCTCCGCCGGAGCCAGCGAACATCTGCCCATCGCGAAAGTCACCAACATCGCCCGCACCATAGAAGACCTGAAAGAAAACAATATCTGGACCGTCGGCCTCGCCGAGCGCGCCACCCAAACCTACGACACCCTCGATTACAACATGGACTGCGCCCTCGTCCTCGGCGGCGAAGGCAAAGGCCTGCACGACCTGGTCAAGCGCAAATGCGACTTTTTGGTCTCGATCCCCATGCTGGGCAAAGTCCCGTCGCTGAACGTCTCAGTCGCCGCCGCCGTCGTCCTCTACGAAATCGTCAGGCAACGCCGCGCCAAGCAGCCCCCATCGGAACCAGAATGAAGTTCGCCGTGAAACTTCTGTGCCTCCTCTGTGTCCTCTGTGGTGCAAGCCTTTGCTTCTCCCTGGATCGCGAAGCTTTCTCGATCACGAATTACGACCTGAATCTGCAGATCGAGCCCGAGCAGCACCGCCTCGGAGTCCGCGGGAAAATCACGCTGAGAAACGACACATCGACTCCGCAGAAGATCGCCGTCCTGCAAATCTCGTCATCGCTCAATTGGCGGTCAATCAAGGCCGGAGACAAAGCGGTGCAGTACGTCACCCAGCCCTACGCCTCCGACATCGACCACACCGGAAGCCTCTCGGAAGCCATCGTCACCCTGCCGCAAGAAGTCGCGCCTCATGCCGCGATCGTCCTCGACATCGCCTACGAAGGCGTCGTACTCCTTGATGCCACGAGGCTAACCCGCATCGGCACGCCTGAGGACGCAGCCAGGAGCAGCGACTGGGATCAGATTGATCCGAAGTTCACCGGACTGCGCGGAGCCGGCTACGTGGCTTGGTATCCGATTGCAACGGAAGTCGCGAATCTCTCTGACGGCAACAGCCTGTTCGAGGTGCTGAGCAGATGGAAGGCGCGAGAGGTTGGCTCGAGTGCGCATCTGAAAATTGGATTATCCGGAGAGAGCGCCGATGCTCCGCCGATGCTGCTCGTCAATCAACCGTCTTGTCACATCCTGACTCTAGAACTTTCGCGTGCCCAGCGTGTCACTGCGGATTGTACTTACCCATCGCTGGGCGCGGATGCTCCAACAGTTGTGGTCGCTAGGTACGGCGAGGTCGATCGCCCCTCGATCACGGTCTACAACTTGCCCAGTCACGCCGCTGCGGCTGAAACATACGCCGACACCGCCGAGAAAGTTATTCCGCTGATTTCCGAATGGTTTGGAACTCCGCACGAAAAGCCTAAAGCCGCAGACCTGCCCGATCCCAGCGCCGCCGCTTTCGAGAGCGGAGCGCTGCTCCTCACTCCTCTCGCCACCTCTGACGCCAAACTCGCTGGCGTCGCCGCCGCCCACCAACTCACCCACGCATCCTTCTACTCCTCGCGCCCGTGGATCGAAGAAGGCCTCGCCCACTTCGCGCAAGCCCTCTACCTCGAGCAGGAGAAAGGAAGACAAGCCGCCCTTGATTACATGGCATTGCACCGGTCGGCCCTGACCCAAGTCGAGCCCTCGTCCGTCGCGCCGCGTTCCGAAGATGAAGCCAGCCACTCGCTGGTCAACACGACCAGCGAAGAACTCTACCGCAGCAAAGCGATGTCCGTCTGGTGGATGCTGCGCGACATGATCGGCGATGCCGCGATCAAGAAGGCACTTGCCTCCTATAAGCCCGAGGACGACAACGATCCTGCATACATGCAGCGCCTGATCTCTGCTCAATCCCCGCGTGATCTGCAGTGGTTCTTCGACGACTGGGTTTACCGCGATCGCGGTCTGCCCGACTTCAAAGTCGTATCGGCCTTCGCCGCCAAGACGCCGACAAAGTCCGTTATGGTCACGGTCACCGTCGAAAACTTGGGCACCGCCGCAGCCGAAGTCCCCCTCATCATCAAGTTCGCCGGAGGAGAAGTAACGAAGCGCCTCGAAGTCCACGCGAAAGACAAAGCCACAATCCGCGTGGAAGTCCCTACCCCACCGCAACAGGTGATCGTCAACGACGGCAGCGTTCCCGAGAGCGACACCACGAACAACACCTTCAAAGTGGACGCGCCGCAAAGCTAGTTTCACCACCACTCACGAATCAACAATCAACAATCAACAATCAACAATTCCCCGCCCCCGTGGTAACTTAATCCGCGCGGGAGGACACGACTTGGCCTACATTCAATTTCTCGGCGCCGCCGGCACCGTCACCGGCTCCAAACATCTCATCAACACCGGCGATCCGTCCGGCAAGAGTGGACTACAAGTCCTCATCGACTGCGGACTCTTTCAAGGTCCGAAAGAGTGGCGCGAGCGCAACTGGCGCGACACGCCTGTCCCCGCAAAAGAGATCGACGCCGTCATCCTCACCCACGCCCACCTCGACCACTGCGGCTGGATTCCCCGCCTCGTGACAGAAGGATTCCGCGGCCCCATCTACGCCACCCTGCCGACGATCGACCTGTGCGGCATCATCCTCCCCGACTCCGGCCATCTACAGGAAGAAGACGCGCGCTTCTACAACAAGGTCCAGAAGTCGAAACACACTCCCGCCCTGCCGCTCTACACCTTCGACCAAGCGCAAGACTCCCTGCAGTACTTCAAACCCGTGTCTGTGGGCGAAACCGTGAAGCTCTCTTCCGAGATTTCTTTCCGCTTCGTTCGCGCCGCCCACATTCTCGGCTCCTGCATGGCCGAAGTTTCACTGACCACAAACGGCCAAGCCCGCCGACTGCTCTTCACCGGAGACATTGGCCGCGTCCGCGACCACAAAGTCGCTCCGGGGAAAGTCGTACACTCTGGCCCGCAAGAAGGCGAGATTGCCGACCTCGTCGTCATGGAATCGACCTACGGCAATCGTATGCACCCGAAAGAAGACCCGACTCCCGAACTCGCGGCCTTGATCACTGCGACGGCCAATCGTGGCGGCAGCGTGATCGTCCCCGCATTCGCCATCGAGCGCACGCAGAAATTTGTTTTCATCGTCAAACATCTCATCGAGTCGAGACAAATTCCCCGCATGCCCGTTTTCTGCGACAGCCCTATGGCCATCAAGGCCGTCGAAATCTTTCTAAAGCACGACGAGGAATACAGCGACGAGACCCGCAACATGATCCGCAAATACGGCTCGCCCCTGGCGTGGCCGGGATTCACCTTCGCATCCACACCGGAAGAATCGAAAAAAATCAATCAAGCCAGGATGCCCTCGGTCATCATCTCGTCGAGCGGCATGGTTACCGGCGGACGCATCCTGCATCACCTCGCACAGCGCCTCCCGGATCCTCGAAATCTCGTGCTGTTCATCGGATTTCAAGCCCCCGGCACGCGCGGTTTCACCATCAAAAGCAAGTCCGACGAAGTGAAGATTTACGGAGACTTCGTTCCTATCCGCGCCCAGGTCGCGGCCCTGGAACAGTTCAGCGACCACGCCGACCCGCCCGAGTTGCTGCAGTGGCTGCACACCTTCCGCAACCAGCCCGCGACCACGTACCTGGTCCACGGCGAACCCGATGCGTCCACCCAGTTGCGCGATCTGATGAAGAAAGACTTGGGATGGAATGTGCAGGTGGCGCAGTATCAGGAGAAGGTAAGCGTGATCTAACGCATCTCCTCATAGTCTTGTCATCCTGAGGGCCGCGTGTTTGCGGCCCGAAGGACCTATGTACTCACGGGCGTTACCACGAGCGTCCGTGCCGGTATCAACAGCTTGAACTGAACCGGACCAACGAATCCAGTTTTCCCACTGCCGCACCAGAGTCGATCGATTTCGACGCGAGCGGAATCGCCGCCCCAATATGATCCGCTCTACCCGCCGCGACCAGCGCCGCCGCCGCATTCAGCAGCACCACATCCCGCCGCGCAGATTTCTCCCCACTCAACACCGCCCGGATGATCGCCGCATTCTCCACCGCGTCGCCGCCTGCAATCTCCGCCAAAGTCGCCCGCGTCATCCCGAACTCCTCCGGCTCCACTTCATACGAGCGCACCGATCCCTCGCGCGCTTCCGCAACCCGCGTGACCCCAGTGATCGTGATCTCGTCCAACCCGTCGAGCCCGTGCACAACCAGCGCGCGGCGTAGCCCCAGCATGCTCAACGCCTCCGCCAGTGTCTCGACCAGTTCCAACGAATACACGCCCACCACCTGTCCCGATGCCCGCGCCGGATTCGTCAGCGGCCCCAGCAGGTTGAACATCGTCCGCATGCGCAGCTCACGCCGTACTCCCTGCACCTGCTTCATCGCCGGATGCAGATTCGGCGCGTACAGGAAACAGATCCCCACTTCGCGCAAGCACTGCGCCACCCCCTCCGGCGAAAGCTGAATGTTGACGCCCAGTGCCTCGACCACATCCGCCGACCCGCACTTCGAACTGATACTCCGATTGCCGTGCTTGGCCACCCGCACGCCCGCTCCGGCAGTCACGAGCGCGGTGGCGGTAGAAATATTGAAGGTCCCGCTGGCATCGCCGCCCGTCCCGCTGGTATCAACCAGAGAAGAGTCCGCGAGAGCCTCGTCCACGAGTGCATCGCGCCCGGTGCCGCTGACAGCGAGCGCGTCCGACGACGAACGCTCAATGGGCAAAGGCGCTGCCGCCGCCCGGATCGCCTCCGCGAAGCCGACGATCTCCTCGACCGTCTCGCCGTTCATCCGCAAAGCAATCAGCAGAGCCGCGATCTGCGCGTCCGTGCACTTCCCCGCCAGCACTTCGCCCATGACCTCGCGCGCCTCGGCGCGGCCAAGCGATTGCCGTTGATAGGTCAGACGATGAAGCGAGTCGAGGATCATGGGTCAGGCGGCATTGTAAGGCATATCAGCGGGAAGGGGCGATTCCGTCACCGGGTAATGGTGGTGTTCTGATGAAGACTCGACCCGGCAGGGTGCCCCATTTCTCGCGCGCTCTTTGCGCGAGAAGTGGGGGCTTTCCGGTGATGACCAACTCTAGCCGGTTGCCGAAAACTCCGATCGGGATCGAGTCGTGAAAGGGCTTGGCTTCCAGCCGCGCGGCAGGTTGTGCGAAACCAGTGGCGGCTTTAGCCGCTGAGGAAAATGTTTCGTGTCCAAGAACTTTCGACAGCCTCTTACCGCTCAACCTACCGCTCAACCACCGCCGCACCCGGCAACCGCTTCTTCAGATAATCCCGCCAGTCCTCGGGCAACGCAGGAGTCGCGATGGCTTTATCCAGCAGTTCCCGATTGTAGCGATCGTCCGCGAAGAGGTGGTTCATCTCTACGATCGTGATGGCGTGCGGTTCCTGGCTGAGCACCTGGAATGGGTTCCCGACTTCGACCGTCCCTTCCCGTTCCACCGAGAAATAGAACCCGCTGCGGCCGCTCTGCAGAAACCGCGCCAGAATGTCGTCCCGCTGAAACTTCGCCGCCAGCTTGTAGCACGGGACCCGCGGTTGCCGCACTACCAGAATCGCCGTCCCAATCTGCAGACGGTCCCCGATGTGAAGGTCCGACTCAAAGAGACCTTCAGTCGTGAAGTTCTCCCCAAACATGCCCCAGGGTAGATTCGTTCCGGGCAATTCTCCCCGCCAAAAATCGTAGTGCTCCGACGGATAGCCATACACCGCCTTGTTGGGGCCGCCGTGCACAGCAAGGTCCGCCTGACGGTCGCCGTCCAGATTGAGCGTCCGCAACGCAACCGGCCCTGTAACCGGCGCCTTGAAAATCCCCGTGTTGATCGTCTGGCCCTTATACATGGCCAGCCGCGGTCGCGCGACGTTGAGAGAGATGAGTTTCATCGGGATCGCCGGTGCAGTCTGGCTGGTTTGGATGCCCAGGCAGTAGTGAAAGGCGCACGATCTTCGAAGTTCCTCTGTGTACCCCTGTGCCCCCCGTGGTGAAAGATCTCCGGCTTAAAGCTGCACCTGCCGTTTGCCCTAACACTCCGCCATTCTATAAAATTGAAAGTTTGCTGCCCGCAGTGCGACGCCGCAAGCAGGGTCCTTCCGAGTCTTTACTGAAGAGTCATCATTATGAAAATTCATGAGTACCAGGGAAAAGCAATCCTAAAGAAGTATGGTGTCACCGTACCCCGCGGATCGATGGCCACCTCGCGCGAGGAAGCCGAATCGATCGCCAAAGAATTGTTCGACGCCGGCGCGACCGGAATTGTAGTCAAGGCGCAAATTCACGCCGGAGGCCGCGGCAAGGGCGGCGGCGTCAAGATCGCCAAGTCCGTCAACGAAGCCGGAGATCTCGCCGGCAAGATTCTGGGCATGAGGCTGGTCACGCATCAGACCGGACCGGAAGGCCGCGTCGTCCGCCGCCTCCTGATCGAAGAAACGCTGCCCATCGAAAAAGAACTCTATCTCGGAATTCTTGTCGACCGCGCCGAAGGCAAGCCGGTGTTCATGGCGTCGGCCGCCGGCGGGATGGAGATCGAGCAGGTCGCCGCCGAAAATCCCGACGCCATCCTCAAGCAGCACATCGATCCCGGCATGGGCCTCGAGGCCTTCCAGGCCCGCAAGATCGCCTTCAAACTCGGCCTCAGCGCCAAGCAGATCACTCCCGCAGTCCAGTTCCTGACCAGCCTCTACAAAGCGTTCCTCGACACCGACGCCTCGCTGCTCGAGATCAATCCCTTCATCACCACGACCGACGGACGCCTCTTCGCCCTCGACGCCAAAATCAACTTCGACGACAACGCCCTCTTCCGCCACCCCGATCTCCGCGAACTGCGCGACATCACCGAAGAAGATCCGCTCGAAGTCGAGGCCTCGAAATACAGCCTCAACTACATCAAGCTCGACGGCAACGTCGGCTGCATGGTCAACGGCGCCGGCCTCGCCATGGCGACCATGGACATCATCAAGTACGCCGGCGGGATGCCCGCGAACTTCCTCGACGTCGGCGGAGGCGCCAGTTCCGAGCAAGTCGCCCACGCCTTCGAAATTCTTCTCAGCGACAAAAGCGTGAAAGCGGTCCTGATCAATATTTTCGGCGGCATCCTGCGCGTCGACACGCTGGCCACAGGCGTTGTCGAGGCCGCCCGCAAAACCAACATCAAGCTGCCGATCGTGCTGCGCCTCGAAGGTACCAATGTCGACGAAGGCAAGAAGATCCTGATGAACTCCGGCTTCAACTTCGTCGTCACCGATACCATGAAAGACGCCGCCGACAAAGTAGTAGCAGCCGCGCGAGGCACAGCCGGCGTGACGGAATGGCGATAGAAGAATCTGGGCGGGAGTTGCCAGCAAGCGTCACAGTGCACGGAGAGTTCGTTCGAAGTCGCCTGGCGGGAGATACCGCGTGCGCAACCGTCGAAGAGCGGCCCTTCAAGGGCCGCGCAAAGTGGATCGAATTCATACGGGCTTTAGCCCCAGTGGTCGAAGCGAGGAATTATGGCAATCCTAGTTAATAAAGAAACGCGCGTAGTAGTCCAGGGTCTCACCGGCCGCGAAGGCACCTTCCATGCGAAAGCCAGCGCAGCCTACGGCACCAAAATCGTCGGAGGCGTGACGCCCGGCAAAGGCGGCACCACCCACGAAGGCTGGCCGATCTTCAACACCGTCCGTGAAGCTGTCGACAAGACCGGCGCCAACGCGACGGTCATTTTCGTTCCTCCGCCGTTCGCCGCCGACGCCATCATGGAAGCCGCCGACGCCGAGATCGACCTCATCGTCTGCATCACCGAAGGCATCCCCACGCTCGACATGGTCAAGGCCTGGGAGTTCCTGCAGGATCGCCGCTCGCGCCTGATCGGCCCTAACTGCCCCGGCATCATCTCGCCAGGCAAATGCAAGATCGGCATCATGCCCGCGTCGATCCACAAAGAAGGATCGATTGGTATCGTCTCGCGCTCGGGCACGCTGACCTACGAAGCGGTCCATCAGTTGACCCAGCGCGGCATCGGACAATCCACCGCCATCGGCATCGGCGGCGATCCCATCATCGGCACCAATTTCATCGATGCGCTCGACCTGTTCAACCGCGATCCTGAGACCGAAGCCGTGATCATGATCGGAGAAATCGGTGGCAACGCCGAGGAACTAGCCGCCGAGTTCGTGAAGACGCACATGAAGAAGCCAGTCGTCGGATTCATTGCCGGACAGACCGCCCCTCCCGGCCGCCGCATGGGACACGCCGGCGCAATCATCTCCGGCGGCAAAGGTACCGCCGTCGAAAAAATTAAAGCGCTGGAAGGCTGCGGAATCCGCGTAGCAAAGTCCCCAGCCGCAATTGGCGAAACCCTGGCCGCCGCGATCGGAGTCAGCGTTTAGATCGGGGCGGGTCAGACCGGATCGAATCGAAGTGCCGGAAGGTCGTGATTGAACGGCCTGGTGGGGTTTCAACTGAAGCGACGCTGCCGGAAAGTACCGTGGAAGAGCGGCCCTTCAAGGGCCGCGTAAAGAGTACCTAACAATGGCGGGCTTTAGCCCCCGTGGTCGCCCCTCCCGCGACCCGAGGGATACCCGAACTAGACACAACAAAGGATCAACAATCAACCTATGAAGACTCTGCAACGCACCTTCACCATCGTCAAACCCGATGCCGTTCGCCGCAACGCCGTAGGCGACATCATCGAACAATTCGAGAAGAACGGCTTCCGCATCCTCGCCATGAAGATGCTCGAAATCTCGAAGCACCAGGCCGAGCAGTTTTACGCCGTGCATGCCAGCCGCTCGTTTTTCAACACGCTGACCGACTTCATGTCGAGCGGCCCCATCGTCGTGCTGGCGCTGGAAAAAGAAAACGCCATCGCCGACCTCCGCAAACTCATGGGCGCCACCAACCCGGCCAACGCCGAGGAAGGCACCATCCGCAAGAAGTGGGCGACCAACATCGAGCACAATGCGATCCACGGCTCCGACGCCGAAGATACCGCCCGCTTCGAGCTGAGCTTCTTCTTCGCCGGATACGAATTAGCAAAATAGTATTTGTTTCGAAAAGATTTGAAAGGGCGCGGCTTCAGCCGCACCGTCCAGCGCACGGAATGACGCGGGCTTTAGCCCGTGGGGGAAGCCGCTGGTTCACAAATCAGACTTACGGGACCAGGTTACCGCCGAATTACCCTCGTAATAACTCTCGCCTGCGACTACTATCTATACTGCGCTCGAGAACGAGGAGAACATCATGAAGACGTGGACAGTGGCCGCTGCTCTGCTTTTTATGGGGACACTTGGCTTTGCGCAAACCGATCAGTCCGCCCCGGCAGCAAGAAAATCCTGCGACGATCTCAAGGCGGAAATCAGCAAGAAACTCGATGCCAAGGGCGTAGTGGGCTACACCCTCGATGCAGTCGATAAAGGCAAGGAAGGCGACGCGAAAGTAGTCGGCACCTGCGACGGCGGGACGAAGAGCATGACCTACACCCGCGGCGCCGCAGCAGCCTCTGACTCAAAGCCCGCGGAAGCGAAAAAGCCGCAATAATCAGGCAAGAAACATGTAGCCCCGGACGCCTCGTCCGGGGTTGCGCGCCTAGCGCGCAATATAACGGCTGACGCCAGCCCTGGTGTGAGTCTTGAGAACGCGCTCGCTTCGCTCGGAGCGGACCCTTCGACTGCGCTCAGGGCAGGCTGCGTCCGCCCCTGCACAAACTATCCCAGCGGTTCGAACAAGTGCCCTTCCACGCGGTCCGCGAACTTGGGCAGTTCCTTCCGCGCATGCAGCAGAAAATGCGGCGCCGCGCGGTGCGCCTCGAGCGCGGCATCATCCTTGTACTGTTCGTAGATAAAGAAGCGGCGGGGTTCGGTTTTATGCCGGTGCACCTGGTACATGGAACAGCCCGGTTCCTTGCGGGAGTGCTCGGTCATCTTCTCTAGGACTGCGGCCACATCGGCTTCGTGACCAACTTTCGCCATCCAGGTGACTGCCAACACCACCATCGTTCGCTCCTTCCGCACCGGCGGGTGTGCCGGGGGAAGTAATTCTAGGCCTTCTTCGCGGCAGTCTTCAACTCTGTAACAAACTCGTCAACAAGAATGGTATGGTCGCGGTCGGGCCCGGTCGAAATCATCCCCACCTTCGCTCCTGCCTGTTTCTCGACAAATGCCAGATACGCCTGCGCCTGCCTGGGCAGCTTGTCATACTCGGTGATGCCCTCCGTCGAAGTCTTCCATCCCGGTAGCTTTTCATATACGCACTCAATCTTGTCGTAGCCGAAGGCCTGTGCAGGCGCCTCCTCCGTGGCTTTCCCGTCGATCTTGTACCCCACGCACACGGGAATCTCCGCTAGATCATCCAGCACATCGAGCTTCGTCACCACCAGCCACGACGTTCCGTTGATCATCCCCGAGTAACGCAGCAGCGGCAGGTCCAGCCATCCCGTGCGCCGTGGACGCCCCGTCACCGCGCCATACTCGTTCCCACGCTTGCGCAAATTATCGCCAGCGGAACCTTTATCTTCGCTGGGGAACGGTCCTTCGCCTACGCGCGTGCAGTACGCCTTACTAATTCCGATAACTGAGTTGATGGCGTTCGGAGCCACGCCCGTCCCAATGACCGCGCCGCCCGAAGTCGCGCTCGACGACGTCACGAACGGATACGTCCCGTGATCGATGTCGAGCATCGTCCCCTGCGCGCCCTCAAACAGAATCGATCCGCCCTGCGCCAGCGCCTGGTTCAGCAGCACCGCCGTGTCGCATACAAATGGCGCAAGCTTCTCGGCCGCCTGCGCATACTCTGCGTACATCTTGTCGGCGTCGACCGGCTCGGAGTTGAACAGCGCATGCGCAATCATGTTCTTCTCGCGCACCGCATTTTCAATGTGCTTCTTGAGCAACTGGAGGTCGAACAGATCGGCTACTCTCAGCCCGCGCCGTCCCATCTTGTCCTCGTATGCCGGTCCAATCCCGCGCGAGGTCGTTCCAATCTTCACCCGTCCCGGCGCATTCTCCGCCGCCAGTTCGATCATGCGGTGGTAAGGCAAAATCACATGCGCGCGGTTCGAAACAAACAGAGCCCCGTCGACCTTCACGCCGGCCTCGCGCAACGCGCCCACTTCCTTCAAAAACGCCAGCGGGTCGAGCACCACTCCATTGCCAATCACGCTGCGGCATCCCGTGCGCAGCACGCCGCAGGGAACCAGTTGCAGAATAAACTTCTTGCCGTTGATGATGACGGTGTGGCCGGCGTTGTGTCCGCCGGCATAGCGGGCTACGACCGAGAAGTTCTCCGACAACACGTCGACGATCTTCCCTTTGCCTTCATCGCCCCACTGGGCGCCAACAATCACCGCGGTCTTGCCTTTAGTCAAAGTGCTGCTCCGTCACGGGAAATTCGAGCGGGCATGGCTGCACCGCTCCCGGGTTCGCACACTCCTTGCCCGCGGAAAACGCCTGGACAAAAAATTCTAGGGATAAGTCGGGGAAAGATGTGTACGAACTATCTTATCGTGCCGGCCCAACGAATAGCAACGCGTCGCATCCACGGGTAGTGTCATAAGAGCGCAGTGTTAGGACACTACCCATCCACGCACTTCTCGTTTGCGAATAGCCACCCACGCTAAAAAACGACCGTCGCACCACAAAAGAGCCGCGCATCACCGAAAGACCGCAGCGCCGCGGACGATTCCAGCGCCGTGGAAGAGCGGCCCTTCAAGGGCCGCGTTTGAGTCAGTTGAATGATCGGGCTTTAGCCCCTGTGGTCGCCTTCCTTCGCCAGCAACGGCAACTATCTTTCTCGGATAAGATAGCAATCGAGAGCGGTGTCCCCTGGAGGAGGTCCGTATGAACAAAGTCTTCCACTTCGACGCTCCACGCGAAAAATACCACTGCGATGCCGCCATCCTCTGGTGCTTCGACAATCGTTTCGAGTTGGGATTCCGCAAGTTCCTGAAGCGCATCGGCGTAGTCAATTCCGATCCCATCAAGATTGCAGGCGGAGCCAAGGTACTCGCCTCTCCGGAGCACGAAACCGACCGCGAGTTCGTGCTCGATCAGATTCGCAATTCCATCCGCCTGCACGGGACTCGCCGAGTGATCCTCATGCTGCACTCAGATTGCGGAGCATACGGCGGCCTTGCAGCAGGGTTTAAGGGCAATGCCGCCGCCGAAGCCACACACCATGAGCGGGACCTGCAACTCGCCGCGGCAAACCTGAGAGTGGCGATCCCAGGCATCGAGGTGCAGGGATATTTTGTGGACTTCGAAGGAATTTGGGACGCGGGGGTTGGCGTTGCAGAAGAATTACAGGAGGCTACGGTAGCCTGATCCCATGCCCGCCTACTTCACTCCCGACCTGTTCCGCTTCCTCACTCGCCTCAAGCGCAACAACAACCGCGACTGGTTTCAGGCTCACAAAGAGGAATTCGAAACGGTGGCCCGCGAGCCCGCTGTACGGTTCATCACCGACTTCGCCCAGCCGCTGTACGAAATCACGCCGTACCTGGTCGCCGATCCCCGTTCGACCCGCGGATCTTTATTCCGCATCTACCGCGACACCCGCTTCTCGCACGACAAAAAGCCCTACAAGACGCACATCGCGATGCGCTTTTCGCATCGCGGCAAAGACGTCCACTCGCCAGGCTTTTATCTCCACCTGCAGCCCGGAGAAAGTTTCGCCGCCTGCGGCCTGTGGCACCCCGAGCCGCCCACACTGCTCAAGGTCCGCAACGCGATCGTCGAGCGCGCCAACGAGTGGCGCCCCATCCGCAAACTCCTTAGTTGGGACGACGCCAGCAAACTCTCCCGCGCGCCCCGCGGCTTCCCCTGCGACCACGAATTCGTCGAAGACCTCAAGCTTAAAGACCTGGGCGCATCCGTCGAGTTCACCGACGCCCAAGTCTGCAGCCCCAAATTCATGGCGACGTTCGCCACCGCCTGCCGGAAAATGTCGCCGCTGGCAAAGTTCCTGGGCAGCGCGCTGGGCTTGCTGTTCTGATGAACGCCCCGAGACTGGCCAAGGTTTATGTGAGGACGGCCGCCTAAGCCTGCCCTGAGCGAAGTCGAAGGGGCCGTCCGTCGAGCGAAGCTCGACCTTGTTGTCGAAAGTTGGGTACCCCGCCGGAAACTACCGTGGAAGAGCGGCGCTTCAGGGCCGCGTCAAACGCTAGGAAATTCGGGGCTTCCAGCCCCGGTGAATCCATGGTAGGCCCGGCAGGATTCGAACCTGCAACCACCGGATTAGAAATCCGATGCTCTATCCGTTTGAGCTACGGGCCCGCGCTGATGAAAGTATCGCATAGCGCTCACACTGCGGCCAGACGCTACTTCGTCGCTTCCGCCCATTCCTGCTCACCACGATGCAGCACGGCATCGCGGTCCTCAGGCAGGATCCAGCGTTGCTTTACCAGATCGTCGGTCGCGTTCGTGAAGCGAGTCATGTAGTCTTCGCGGCTGGAGTATCGTTCTACGATCGACTTGCGCGGGTCGCCTGATTTCTCACGGTCAGCAGCGGTTTTCGGAAATGGAATGTAGGAGATCTCGAATGCCAGCCGCTGATCGGGTGCGCCAATCGAAGGATCGCGCAGATTCCAGCTCGCGTAGGTTCCCAACGGAACGGTGATCTCCGGCAGGCGCACGCCGTCGCGTTCGTTCCCGTCGGCATCCACCTGCGGTACGAGCACCGGAAAGGCCTCGCCAACTTTCGGCGGCTGCACGCTCAGGGTTCCCTCATGCCACTTCGGCCCATAGTCCAGACGGTAAGCCGCGCTGGCTTCATGCGGCTTGTTCACACCAGGGATCGCCGGAAAGACGTAGCCGCTCAGCGGCACAAGCGTTTGGTCAGCAATCTTCGGATAGCTGCTTGCGGGCGGCAGCGTGCTATTGCGCACCCACGCGTCCATGTTGGCGATCATGGCGCGCCACAAGTACCTGATCGGCAATGCCGATTGCATCTGCTGTCCCGACAGGTAGTCGTGTCCTTTGGCCGGTGGAAACGGCCCGGGGAAATGCTGGTGTCCTGTGAAGTGATAGATGCGGACGTTGTCGGAGATGGCCGCGTCCTGCTTGCCGTCCGCAGTCGTGTGAATCAACGCGGCCACCCGGCCCCAGTATTCGAACGACGTGTTGGAGAAGAAAATCTTCGGCACAACTTTGTCAGCGACAGCGCGGTCGAGAAGACCTCCCGTCTCCTTTGTCAGAGGATCGGTCTCAGGTTGATCGGTGAAGGGGAATATGTCTGTCGGAAAGAAGACAGACGACGTGGGCTGGGCGTCGCGCGAGGGCTGCGCGAAGCGGTAATTGAAATTGCCTCGCCCTGCGCCGGCCACATGCGCGAGTACGCCATCGAGCGCCATCCTACCTTCTTCGTCGGCGTTGAATCCTTGATAGAGGAAGTCACGCAGAAATCTTCCATTCTGCGAGATGCCTTCGCCGTACACGCGCGCCGCGGGAGTGACGGCGTCGGCCGCGTGCTTGGCGTACGAAGCGAAGTCACGAACGACAGCAAATCCTCCGCCAGCCACGACGGGGTCGGCGACCGCATAGACGTATTCGTAAATCCTGCCCGGCTGGAATCCGCCGTTCAGATGGATGTGCCGGTCACTGGGCGTGAGTTTCCCGTCGACGGTATGTGCGAACTGCCACTCCGCGCGCGGGATGACTGTGCGAGCCGCCTCTCGCGAGTCACGAACGGTGAGCGTGTTGCGCGGATCGTCCGGCGCCGCGACGGGATATTCGCTGCCGCCAATGGTTCCACTGATCATGTGTCCCAGTGGAATTTCAAGCGCTTCTTTCGTCAGCATGAAGTCGCCGCGCAACAGGCCGGTGATGGTCTTGCCGTGTTCTTTCGCGACCGGAGCGTCGAGCCGGAGAGCGTCGTCGCCGTTGGCGTCCCACTGCCAGCCCAGGCTCACGATGGTGAAGCCGTTGCGCAGCAGCCAGGCGTCTCCCGCGTCGTTGGCCGCGTTCCAATCGCCTCCATCGACAATCGCCACGATGCGCGAGTGGCCGCGGTTCGGATTCTCAAGGATCATCGATCCGTTGCCCTTGTGCGCATCCTTCGGCCGCAGAGCCATGAAGTTGGCGGAGAATTCGACCTCGCCGTTCTTCAAATTCACCGCGTTATTGAGATCAACAATGCGCTGGTTGTGCCGATTGGCGACGGCAAGAGAGAAGTAAACACGTCCCGTGACGCGCTCGTAAGGCCCCGAGTCGCCAAATGCCATGCCGTTAAGTACGTCCTGGCGAGATGCAATCTCGACGCGAACTACACGGGCATCGAGTGGCAGAAGTGTCAGCAGAATTGCCAGTGATGTGAGAGAGACACGCCGCAGCATGCGCGGAAGGATAGCACGAAGAATGGTTGTGTAGCCCCGGACGCATTTCGTCCGGGGAGGTGTTGACGTGCCACGCCGGTAAGCTTGCTGCGGTCGGGCCCCTGGCGCTCGCTTCGCGTCGCGGGAACGGACGAATGCGTCCGTCCCTAGTGAGTTCTTCCTAGGCGCTAACCGCCGCCATTGGTTCGTGGCTGACTTCGATGGGGCCTGACTCTTCCACGCGCTTCG
This sequence comes from Candidatus Dormiibacterota bacterium, assembly GCA_035632675.1. Taxonomy (GTDB): domain Bacteria; phylum Acidobacteriota; class Terriglobia; order Terriglobales; family Acidobacteriaceae; genus Sulfotelmatobacter. The sequence continues at coordinate 360,321 of DASQGJ010000026.1, read as the reverse complement.
TCTTCAGTTTGCTCAGGATGTAGCTGAGCAGCGGGCGGTCACCGCGGCGGATCTCCTGGAACTCGACGCCCATGCCCAGATTGTCGACCAGATACTTCACCTGCGCCTTGAGCGTGAGGCTCACGTCGAAGACGTTGAGCATGAGGCGGAAGTCGGTGCCAGGGCGCATCTGTTCGATGGCGGCGAGGCGCGCACCATACTCAGAAATCTGCTGCACCTCGCCGGCCACGCGTTGCACCCCGTCGATCACTTCCGCCTGCCCTTCCACATAAAATCGCGGACGCCTGCGCCGGTTCGCATCGGGGCGGCTGAAGGCGCGGCCCGTCTCGCGGCGCTGCAGTCCATCGAGAATGACGGGCTGATATTGTTCTTCCATCTGCCGCAGCTCTTCGTCCCATGGCGTCTTGCCTTCGACGCACTGCACCGTGAACTGCCCGCGCAGAGCGGAGGCTGGGTCGGCGGTCCAGACCACCTGACAGATGGCTTTGTTGCGCCCGCGTTCGACCATCACCAGGTCGCCAATATTGACGTCGCGCGAGCTGAGCAGCCGCGCGCCATGCGGGTGAATATCATAGGTGCACGCCATCTCGGCAGCTCCGCGGCCTTCCTGGCCGACCAGGCTCCAGCGCACGGGCAGCGCGAGGTGAACCATCTTTCCAGTCAGCAGGCCAGCTTCTTGCTGCGATTTGGAATTGTTCGCCACGGCTCGAATCTCTATGTGGAAGTTACCAGTACATGTCCGAGTGGGCAATGTACGTGCGTAATCCAGGGCATGGTTACTGTTGGCGTTACCGACGTGGCAAGAGCGCTCACCACAGGGTACACAGAGGAGCACAGAGGAGCGCCACCAGGATTGTGCATGCGATTCTTCTCTTGCGTGATTTGATTGTCTCGTTGAAGATAAACGCAATCCCTTGTGTCTGTGATGAAGGCTTCCATTCTCGAGTCGCCGTCCGCGCGAACGCTCTCACCGTCGGCGGCAAAGCTACGTCTGCTGAAGCGGCTGCGGTGTACGTTGCGTTACGAGAAGAAGGCGTGGGAGGCGGGCGCGGTGCACGTGGCCGGCGTTGATGAGGTGGGACGCGGCTCGCTGTTTGGATGCGTGGTGGCTGCCGCAGTGATTCTCGATCCGGCGTACCGGGTGCGCGGGCTGCGCGATTCCAAGCTGCTGCCGCCGGAGCGGCGCGAGGTGCTGGCGGAGCGCATCCGCGAGCATGCCGTCGCGTGGGCAGTGGCTGCGGTGGATGCGGGCCGCATCGATCAGGTCAACATCTATCAAGCGTCGCGGGTGGCCATGCGCGAAGCAGTGCTAAGCCTGAAGCCAATCCCTGATCACCTGCTGGTAGACGCCTTGCGTCTCGACTGCGAGATGCCACAGGACGCGATCATTCATGGCGACGCGCTGTCGGCGTCGATCGCTGCCGCATCGATCCTGGCGAAGGTGGAGCGCGACCGCATGATGTGCGAGTGGGACGCGGTCTTTCCTGCGTACGGACTGGCTTCGCACAAGGGATATAGCACTCCGAAGCATCTGGCTGCGCTGCGCGAGTTGGGGCCGACGCCGCTGCACCGGCAGTCGTTCGCGCCGGTGTGGCAGAATCCGGTGCCGCAGGAAGCGTTCGCGTTCATGCAAGAAGATGTGCCGGAAGAGCTAACTGCTGAGGATCTGGCGGGTTAGAGGTGTCCCATCGAGGTTTTACACAGTGTTCCTTCAGGAACATTTCCATGTACAATCCTGTACATACTTTGGTCTGACATTCTACTTAAGTGCTGTAGAAAGAGGGAGTTATGAAGAAGCCGAGTGGCCAGCGCGGAGAGTCGAAGAAACCCGCCGCCGTTCCGCGGAGAAAGAGGTCGAGACTGCGGAGGCGGACAGTGAAGGCGGGCGCTCTGGGTCTTGCTGCGCCGGTGCGGGACTCGAGGCTGCACAACCTGAAAATCGGCGATCTGTATCGTCCGCTGAAGAAACCCGTCACGCTGCGGCTGGATGCGGACGTAATTGCGTGGTTCAAGAAGGACGGGCGGCGCTATCAGACGCGGATCAATGGCGCGTTGCGGAAGGTGATGGAGCGGGAGATGAAGGGGGCGTAGTAAGGAGGCCCTTGAGTTGTTGGAATCATCAAAGCCAGTAGGCATATACTCAGCGTTGATGAGCACAGTTCTAGATAGCGATGAGGTAGAGAGCTTAGTACTACTTGTTGAAGAGGCTACGCGCTCTTCCAAAGAGGGCGCAAAAAGGTTTATAGAACCGGCTCAAGGTACGCTGCGGCGAGCCGTCAACAAGCGGCACCACATTGTCTTCGGACGTCGAGGGTCGGGGAAATCGAGCTTGCTGCGCAAGGCGGCTGCGGATCTCACGGTTGATCGCCGACCTATTGCTTATGTAGATCTCGAAACTTTCAAAGGCCATACATACCCGGACGTCCTGTTGAGTATTTTGCTATCTGCGCTTAAGGAATTTAACGACTGGCTCAAGACTGCCGCCATCCATCCAGCAACGAAGACGTCTTTCTGGCAAAAGCTCTTCGGCACAAAGCCTAAGAGGCCAGCCTATAACCGAGAACTTATTAGAGACCTTTCCGCCGACTTTACAAAACACATAGACGAGTTACAGAAACAATTACAGGCTTCTGATCAAATTCAGACAACCAGCAGCACGAAGAGCGTTGAAGCGGACTCAAGCAGTCGAGACGCGAGCGCGAACCTCGCATTCCAGGGAGTCGGAGCCAGTGGTAAGGTATCGCAGGTAAGCCGTGGCGAAATTACTAGAGAACAGCAGCAAACATATAAGCACTCAAAATTGGAATTCTTGCACCAGCACATACTTGAGTACCAGGATCTGTTTCGCCGCATGCGCGAGGCGTGTGGAGGCGACTCATACCTGTTTCTCGACGATCTGTACCATATTCGGAAAGCTGACCAACCTCAGGTGATCGACTACTTCCATCGAATCGCAAAGGGAAATGGGCTCTGGCTGAAGGTAGGAACAATCCGGCATCGTAGCCGGTGGTACATAAATGGGGATCCACCGATCGGCGTTAAGCTCGGCGATGATGCTGACGAGATAGATCTCGACCTTACTCTCGAGAAGTACTCTTTAGCGAAGGACTTTTTGACTAAGATTCTAGGAAGATTCGCTTCCGACTGTGGCATTGTGCTCACCACAATTCTGAACGAGGGCGCGACGGATCGCCTGGTCTTAGCGAGCGGGGGAGTTGCACGCGACTTTCTCGCAATCTTTCGCAAAGCAGTGATCGTCGCTCGGGAGAGAGGCGATGATAGCCGTGGGCCCAAGATCGGTTCAGAAGACGTGAATCGTGCAGCTGGTGAACACGAGGGAACGAAGAGAGAGGAATTGAAGCGAGATGCGGTCGAAGACCAGGTTGAGATCGAACGACAGTTTGATCGAATAGTGGATTTCTGTATTGAACAGGCCCGGGCGAACCTGTTTCTCCTGGACAAAAGCGCCTCAGGGAAAGAGGTAGACTTGATTCAGGAATTGGTCGACCTCCGACTGATCCACTTTGTCAGCTCTCGCATTACCGTAAGCAAGAAGCCTGGAGAAATCTATGAAGCGTACATGCTTGACGTGAGTCAGTACACCGGCTCCAGGGCTCGCCGGGGCTTTGAGATCGTAAATTTCTGGCAGCGGGACGCCGCGAACCTGCGCCGAGTGAAGCTTATCTATGCAACTAGTTGATAGGCGTGCGGCTCAGGCTAACTGGTTTTGATCTCTATTGACGCTTCCTTAAGAGGGTGGGCCATCCCCTCACGTTTTCTGCGAAGGGTGGATACTACGGACGCCACCTTCAAAATCAAAATCCCACAGCTAACAGGTCCGAGGTTCCCGCCTTGCGAACGACGCAAGAGTGGGGCACCCGCGCACCCGCGACACACGATAAGGGCATTACGCCCCCACCGTTCCAAAGTTCCTCAAGGCGCGAAGATCTTACTACCCAGAATGGCCAGGTTGCTGGCACATCGGTGTGATTGAACGATGTGCATTGCGAGTGTAGAGTTCGCGGCATCCTAAATCCGATGTCACCGTTTTTAGGCCAAACGATTTGAACCGGAGGCAGCAATGTGGCTCGTCAACATCGCCGATAGCAACCCGATAAAGAACAACTACCAGCGCGGAGGTATGCGCAGCTTACACGGGTTAGTTTTGCATGTTGAAGATGGTACCGAACGTGGAACTTTTGAACAGTTCAACGCCACCGACGCTCAGCTCGCTAAGCACGGTGACAATCCAGCATCCGCCCATTTTGGCAACCCTAGAGAGGGAAGGCTCGAGCAATTTGTCGACACGTTCGATGTGGCTTGGGCAGAGTGCGCAGGCAACCGAGACTGGATTAGCGTCGAAAACGAAGGAAGGGTTGGTGAAAAGCTAACCGACTCCCAAATCTGGAATCTCGCGCTTTTGTTTGCGTGGCTCCATTGGAACGAAGGAGTTCCCTTTAACCTCGCGGAGAAGCCTTCCGATTTCGGGCTCGGGTATCATTCGATGGGAGGAAAGGCTTGGGGGCACCCGTATTGTCCTGGAGGCCCCATCATCCGTCAGCGAACTGCGATTCTCAAACTGGCGCAAACGCTGCCTCAACAACGATTCGGCTTTCCTGGAGTTGACGATCTGAAGTCGAGCGTCGCGTAGTTAACGCCGGGTTAATGAGATAACCGTGTGGGCTCCGTTCCTTCGTGGCGGGTGCCCAGGCCGACTCGTTTTGATTTCTGCTGACGCTATTCCTAAAGAGGGTGGCCCATCCTTTCGCGCTTTCTGCGAAAGGGTGGGTACTACGGACGCCACCTTCAAGATCAAAATCCTAGAGTGTACAGGTCCGAGATTCCCACCCTTGCAAACGGCGCAAGGGTGGGGCACCCGCTCTGGTGGCGGTTTCCAAGGAGACCGAACGTTGGGTTCCCCGATACTGTGCTGCCGCTTTCAGGAGTTTCGTACGGTCCCTCGGAGGGCTATCGCCCTCCTCAGGATGACAGGTTGTTTGGGCGAGGGGCGCGCCCGGTCACGGAGTCGGTTGAACTCGGACGACCACGATTCGGGACCAAAATTCCTTGTCGCAGCGATCCCCGACGAAAGTTACTTTGGCCAGATAGACCGCGGGCGACAGGACCAGGGGGACGCCGAGATGGTAAACCTCGCCCGGTTCCATCCAGAAGTCGACTTTGTAGTGGTTCTCAGGATCTTCGTATTCATTGAGCAGATTGATCTCTCCGAGGGAAGAATCCGCGACGTTCTTGTCTTTGAACCAATCGATGACAGCGTCTGAGGCATCGGCGAGAGAAAGAAGTTTCTTCAGGCGCAGGCTGCAACTGTACTTGAGCGTCTCGACTTTGTCGTCGTACGCGTTCTCGGAGGGATCGGCGGGTTTGGCCTGCAATCTTACTTTGCCGACATTGGAGAGCTTGACGTCGACAAAGGTGAGGAGTTTCCCATCCACAGGCGTCAAGGAAGCATCAATGTCGATGGTGAGCGCCGATTCCAGAGTGCGTTCATTGAAAAATCGGAATAAGACCCACACACCGCCAATGATGCTGGCAAGAGCGACGGTTACGTGCTCGATTGTTTCAGCCCAAGTGCGAAGCCATTCAATCATGAGGAAAATCCTCCGGCGGGCCGATTCGATCACTGAATCAATGTTGTTGATAGTTGAGCAAAACCAGCGCGACCGATGCAAGAACGATTCCCACGATTTGAACCGAGTTAAGCTTCTCGTGGAAAATTCCGCAACCGATGCCCAGAGTGGCCATCATCGAGAGAAGAAGCCAGGCTGTTCCAGTGCTGGCAAGTTGATTGGTTCGCACGATGGCCGGCAACCAGGTGAGTGTACCGAGAAGATAGGCGGCGCAGACCAGCAGTAGACCCTGCCAGTCGGGACGCAACGCGAATTTCTTCGACAAGTATTCGCCGACCGCGAAGAAGGCGGCCGAGAGAACGAGCCATGCGAAGGTTGGGAGCAAATTAACGAAACTCATGAACAAGTCCCCATCCCGACAGGGCGGATTCTAACACTTGTGAGAGTGGGCAACCTTCAGACAACAGTTTGGATCGGGATGACCGATCCGTGGCGTTTGTAAAGGGTAGGTACTGCGGACGCGACCTTCACATCAAAATCCCAGGGCGTACAGGTCCGAGGTTCCCACCCTTGCAAACGGCGCAAGGTAGGGCAGCCTCGCTTCCAAGGAGACCGAACGTTGGCGTCCCCGCTACTGCACTGCCGCTTTAAGCGTTTCGTAAGGTCCCTCGGAGGGCTATCGCCCTCCTCAGGATGACAACACACTACTCGTTGGTCGTCTATTTCGCGACTCGTGTTTCTCCTGAGGGTGAGGCGCTTGCTTTCTGCTGTGCGACCCATTCGTGGATGCGATCGCCCAAGACGTCCATGGGTAGGGCGCCTCCGGTAAGGACCTGGTCGTGGAAAGCGCGAATGTCGAAACGATCGCCGAGTTGATCTTTGGCGTAGGCGCGCAACTTCAGAATTTCAAGCTGGCCAATCTTGTAGCCCAGCGCCTGCGCGGGCCACGCCATATAGCGGTCGGTTTCTGACTGTACTTCGGGCTCGTCGATCAGCGAGTGGTCGTGGAAGAAGTCGACGACCTGCTGGCGCGACCAGTGTTTGTAATGAAATCCGGTATCGACGACCAGGCGGATGGCGCGCAGCATGTCGTCCTGGAGGTGTCCGAAGTAGCTGTAGGGATCCTGAAAGAATCCGACTTCTTTGCCGAGGCGCTCGGAGTAGAGCGCCCAGCCTTCGGTGTAGGCGGTGTAGTACTCCTGCTGGCGGAATTTCGGCAGCTCGGGCAATTCTTGCGCGAGTGCGATCTGCAGGTGATGTCCGGGGACGCCTTCGTGGTAGGCGGTGGTCTCGATGTCAAGCGTGGTGCGCTTGGCGAAATCGCCGGTGTTGACCATGACGTGGGCTTTGCGCGAACCGTCGGGCGTGCCCTGCAGGTAATGCGTGGCAGCTTCTTTCTCGCGGAATTCTTCGATGGGCATTACATCGAGATGTCCCTTCGGAAGCTGGCCGAAGAGATCCGGGAGCTTGGTGTACATGCCTTCGATGTACTTGGTATAGAGATCGAGAATCTGCTGGCGAGATTGCGGATGCAGCTTGGGGTCGGCCTGCATGGCGGCGCCAAAACTTTTCAGATCTTTGTATCCGAACTGGTTGGCCACTCCAAGCATGCGGGCTTCAATTTCTTTGACCTGAGCGAGGCCGACCTGATGAATCTCTTCGGGAGTGAGATTGGTGGTGGTGCTTTCTTTGACGCGGAAGGCGTAGCGCTCGGCTCCGTCGGGCAGAGACCAGACGCCGGGCTCGGTGCGGCCTTTGGGCGCGTACTCGTCGCGGACGAAGGCGGTGAACCTGGCGTACGCCGGGTTGATGGAATCGCGGATGGCAGCGATGGCGGCTTCGCGCAGGCGTTTGCGATCGGCCTCGGGAATGGAATCGGGGAATTTGTCGAAGGGATGGACGAACGGCGATTGTTCGGGAGTCATTGCGCCGATCTCATTGGACTGGGTCACAACTTTTTCGAGCAGCATGCGCGGAGGCATCAGGCCGTCGGCCATGCCTTGCCGCATGTGAGAGATGGTCTGATCGAAAAGCCGCGGGAATAAACGCATGCGAGCGATGTAATCGTCGTAGTCCTTCACGGTGTCGAAGGAGAGGATGTTGACCAGCTGCGGCAAGTTGGTATGAACGCCGTTCATCTGGTCGACGGGCATTTCCCACGGCTTGAAGCGGGCGCCATCGAGATCGATGCGCAGATCGCGAATCATCAGCTTCTTGTTGAGAATTTCCTGGTCGGGGAAGCCTGTCGTGTCGATAGCTTCGAAGCGCGCAAGGAACTGGCGCTGCGCTTCAAGATTGGCGTCGATGGCCTGTTGCGAGAAATCGTCAATCTGATCGTTGTAGCGCTTGTCGCCCAGGATTGAGGCGTAGATCGGGTTGTGGCGCATGGTGTATTCCCACTGCTCGTTGAGTAAATCGTTGAGCGCTTTGCGGCGCGATTCGAGATCGGCGGGCGGGCCGGCAGCGAGCAGTGAAGCGGGCAAGAGAAGCAGGAACGCGGAACAGACGAGAGATCGCAGCAAGATGGGCCTCCAGATCTGGGAGTAAGGGATCACTGAGGGAAAAATGATGGCAACATCGTAGCACCGCGCGAGGAGAGAACGCGTGCGATTTATGGCTGCAGACGCTGATTCAGTTCATCTAACAACTTCGTGTTGTTATGTAGAGCGCGCTCGAGAATTTCGGCCTGCTGCTTCGCGGTGGGCCAGTCTTGCTTCTCTACGGCTTCGGTGAGGCCGGGGAGTTCGAGATGCGCGTAGGTGAAGCGCGCGCCGTAGAGAATGTGTTTGAACCAGGGGCGTCCGGGGATTCCGTCGGGGTTGAGCCAGTTGCGTTCGACTTGCATCATGCCGTGGTTGAGGTTGGCGGCGAGTTGGGGATCGATGGGGCCGGTTGCGAGCTTTTGGCTGAGAGATCGATTGAGTGCTTTGCCCGCTGCTTCGAATGCGTCGATGGCTTGCATGACTCCGTTCAAGTCGAGCGGAGTGTGGTCGGAATTCCCTGCGGCGGCGGTGGTGGTGCCGGGTGACACGGGGTCCTTCGACTCCGCGGGAACTGCGCTTCGCGCACTTCCCGCTCCGCTCAGGATGACAGACTTATTGCTGGCGGCAAGGTCTGCTACGAACTGGCGGACGTTGCTCGCGTAGCTGGCGAAATCGAAGGGGAGCAGGTCCGCGTTGGCGAGGCGGAGGGCGGTCACGCCCCAGAGTTGTGACATCAGCGTGTGGTACTTGTAGCCGGGATCGCCGAAGTGATTCATCCAGTAGAAATCGTCGTAGGCGGAGTGGTAGACGCCGTAGTCTCCATCGAAACCGAGGCCGAGGACGGGCATGCCGATGAAGTTCAGAAACACGGTGTGGTCTGAGCCGCTGCCGATGCGGGTGTCGGCGAGCGTGTTGCTGACAACTCCGGAAGAACTGAATTGGGTGGACTTCTGTCCGGCCTTCTCGCGCTCGATGGTTTCTTTCCACGCGTCGTAGAGGCTCTTGCCTGAAGGATCCTGTAGGCTGCGCGTGGTTTCTTCCAGCATGGGGACGAGCGAGGCGACGGCTTGTCCGTGGAAGTTGGGGCCGGAGGTGGCTTCGTCAACGTTGATGTAGGCGACGGCTTTCGAGCGGAGTTCGCCGGCGAATTGCTCTCCCCATTCGGTGGAACCGGTGAGGCCGACTTCTTCGCCGTCCCAACTGCAGATGACGAGCGTGCGGCGGGGACGCATGCCTTGCTGCTTCAGTTGGCCGAGGGCGCGGGTGAGTTCCATCATGCTGGCGGTGCCGCTGGAGGGATCGACGCCGCCGAAGACCCAGGCGTCGCGATGGTTGCCGAGGACAACCCATTCGTCGGGAAGTTCCGAGCCGCGGATGCGGCCTTCGACGACGTAGTAGGGCTGGGTGCCGTTGTCCATTTCAATTTTGAGATGGACTTTCATGCGGTCGCTGCCGAGGTGATATTGGAATCCGAGTCCGCCTTGCCAGTCTTGTGGAGCCACAGGGCCGTCTATGTTTTCGAGCAGCGGTTTGGCGTCGTGCCAGGAGAGTGGAAGCGCCATGATCTTGGGAGCGGAGACGGCGTCTTCGATGGAAATGCGTTTGGCGCCGGGAAGCGAAGCCCATCCGGGCGTGAGCGGGTCGCCGGGGACGATGAAGTCGTAAGTGATGGCGCCGCGCTGGATGTGATATTCGGGGCCCCAGGGGCCGTCGGGATCGACTTTGCCTTTTTTGTATCCGTCTTCCTGGGGATCGCTGTAGATGAGAAGTGCGGCAACGCCTTCGCGCTGCGCGGTGAGGGCTTTGAATCCGCGATAGCTGTAGGGGTTGGAGTAGCGGACGAGGACGATCTTACCTTTGACGCTGATGCCGTTCTTGCGGAGCAGATCGTAGTCTTCGGGATTACCGCTGTGGGCGTAGATGACGGGGGCGGTGACGTCTCCGGAGATCGACATGCCGAGCCAAGCGCCAGAGATGGCAGGATTCTTGGAGTCATCGTCGCCGGGGAGCGGGGTTTCGCGGAGGAGTGCCTGGTAGTGCGTGGGCGCGATCATTTCGAGAGACGTGCTCTTGGGATTGCTGCTGTAGACGTCGTAGCGGTGGATGACGACATCTTCGAGGCCTTGCTTCTTCCATTCGTCGGCGATGTAGTCGGCGAGCTCGTTGTTGCGTTTGGATCCGGCGACGTGGGGCTCCTGGGTGAAGACGCGGTGCTGGCGGCGTTCTTCGTCGGGAGTGGGGATGGATTTCAGTTTTTCTTCTAATTGGGATTCGCGGGTGGCGTGAGCGGGGGTGAAGCCGAGGATTTGGGCATGCGCGGCCACATTTGGGAGCAGGAGGAGGGTGATTGCGACTGAGCGCGAGAGAGTCATGGGCGGATGCGATTGTAACTCAGCGTGTGCACGGCGCGATGTGGTTGCAATGCGGCATGGCGATTTTTCAACAGCTAGCGTCGGGCATGGTATTCTAGCGGCCACAACCCGTTAGGTAAGAGCATTTCCTGCCATTGCCTACTGCGAACCTAGCAAATATCCCTAACGTAGCGCCGCCTGTCGACGGTGAACCACCATGCTGGGATGAGAATGTTGATGGCGGGAAAGATACATGCCAGTGCGACGCCCAAGCCCGACAGAACTTTGTGAGATGGGCGGAGCATGGGGGCCGGAGGTTGGAAGGCCGGGTCGATGCGCAGGTTCGGATCGGGTAGCATCAGGACCTTTCCGGTGCGCCGAATATCTTCCATGTCAACGCAGCCCGGGATTTTGCTGCCGTCCGACCTAATGAATAGATTTTCCTGGGCGGTCAACCCCGTAGAGCAAGGTGTGTGCGGGTCCCAGGGGACCGCATTGAAGGGACGGGCTTCGGGCTCAGCGTTGGCATCAAAGGCGATCATGACCGCCGCGAAGAGGAGCGACGTCACGTTGAGCGCCACGAGCGTGAGCCGCCGGAGTTTTATCGTTAGAACAACGCCGTAGGCGAAAGCACCGAGTCCGGCCAGTACCATCGGGACCAGGACAAAGATTTCAAACCCCAGTTGGTTATTATTATCGTTCCCCGCCAGAGCTCCGAGTGCGGCAGTCGTCAGGATCGCCAGCCCAATAAAGCCGAAGCACGCATAGGCACGATCCAGTTGGGGTGCAGTGCCCTTGTGCGAGAGTTCCAAGGCTTTTCTCCCCTATAGTCTTTCTGCGAGAGTCTACACTCGGAAGGAAGACTTTGCTATCTCTCAGACCAGAACCGAGAGAAGGGCAGCCGTCGAGGGTGCCCGAGTCACGGATAATCCTGAGGAACTGTTGAAATCAGTCCGTCACACTCAAACCCCCACAGCGGGGGTGACGCTAATTGATTGATTTGCTTAGGATCGCTCTTGCCACTAACAGGCGCATCGGCGGTGCCGGAAAAAACCACGGCGCTGCGCGCCTGGCCGGGCCGGAGGGCCCGGTCCCACACAAGCAACATCGACATCAAGACCAAAATTCTGGGCTACCTCGCTTTCAGGATGTCGGTCAGCAGGTCTGGTTTGGATTCGTCTCTTACCAGGTGGGGATACATTTCTCCGGCGTGGTAGTCGAGTTTGTAGGTTTTGTAGTAGTCGGAGTTTTCGACGAGCAGGTCGATGGTGGAGGTGCCGGTCTTCGCGGACTTGATGGCGTCGCGCAGGATTTCGGGGGAGAAGCGGCGTCCGTTGACGGCGACGACTTTCATGCCGGGACCGATGCCGGCTTTGGCGGCGACTTCGCCTTCGGTGGTGTCGGAGATGCCTCCGTCGTTGTTGAGTTGAAGGCCGAGAGCGAATCCGGCGGGCACGAAGTGGTACTGGCCGGCGGCGCTGCTCATCATCTCGGACGGATTGTCATTGTAGGTGAGCTTCCATCCGCTGCCGGTGATGCCGCCGAGGGGAGCGCCGGGGCCGTGGTTGTTGAGGCGCTCGGTCCAGAAGGCGCGCCAGTCGTAACCGACGACTTGGTTGAGCGCGTTGACGACATCGTCGAACGTGTAGGTTTTGAGCGCGGGGCCGGTGCTGGGGGCGCCGTGGAAGAGGTGGCAGAAATCGTCGATCGACTTTTTACCCTGGCTTTGCTGGCGGATGATGACGTCGACCCAGAGCCAGTTCAGCGTGTCTTCATTGTAGAAATCGGTGCCGCGGCGCAGCGAATGCCAGGACTCGGGAGAGAAATAGAGTTGCGGAGCGGCGTCGGCGGTGTCTTGCAGGTTGCGCCACTGGCGTCCTGGGAGATGATCGAGGACGGAGGCGGTGAGCGCGAGATCGTCGCGGTTTTGTTCCACGGTGAGCAGGCCGCTGCGGGCGGTGAGCACGAAGCCGAGATAGTTGGTGAGGCCTTCGTAGACCCAGAGCAGGTCGTCCTGCATGGGCTGCTGGTAATCGGGGGTGGCGAGATCGGCGGGGCGGCGGAACTTTCCGTTCCAGGAGTGGACGTACTCGTGGGGCAGCAGGCCGGCGGACAATTTGCGGGCGGTGTCGTCGACGAGAGCGCGCTCGTCGACGCGGCTGTCGTCGGACTCGTGATGTTCGAGTCCGAAGTGCGCAACGTGGTCGCTGAGGGTATAGAGGAAGTGGTAGTCGCGGTAGTGATGTGCTCCGAAAAGTTTCTGTGCCTGGTCGACCAGACTCTTGTAGCGGTCCCAAACATCGGCGGGCACGTCGAGAGCGGCGGCGCTGTCGGCGGCGATGTCCATTTCGGTGAGCGGGTCCTGAGCGAGGGGGACGACCTTCAAGAACTCTCCGGTGATCACCGGGGAGTCGACGAGCGTGGTCAGGGAAGCCGGGGCGAAGTGGATTTCGTTGCCGCTCTGGCTGGCGATGGGGAGCGGCGTGCCGAATTTCCATCCGTCGGGAATCTTGAGCGAGGCGGAGTAGTTGATGTCGTCGGACTTGTAGCCCTTGGGATAAAGCAGGATCTGGTTCCAGCTGATGACGGCGAGCTTGGCGGTGGCGGAGGATCCGGCGGAGAATCCGCCTTCGAGGGTGGCAGGAGAGAGGAAGTCGAGTTCGGCATCGACTTCGGTTACGCCGGTGGGGACTTCGACGTGGAGGGTGAATCCGTCGAGCAGATCGCGGCGCCATTTCAGAGTCTTGCCTGCGGCCGAGAATTTCAGGCCGGCGAGATCGACGACGGGGCCGTCGGGGGCGTGCTCACCGGGAATCCACTTGGGATAGTAGAGCGTCAGGTCGCCGGCGGTGGCGGGGATCTTCAGCGTGGCGTGGAAGATCTTGCGCGGGGCGGTGGTGGCGTCGACGGTGAGGGTGACGGTGGGTGGAGTGGCGGCGTTGGCGGAAACTGCACAGAATATGGCACAGACTACTCCCAAGAATCTCAAAGCTTTCATGGAATCTGGCTCCCCGGTACTTGCGGTCGATTCTACTTGTACGGATATTCAGGAATATAGCAGCCGGTAAGCGGAGCGTACAGACGCGGCCGAATCATTTTGGGGTTTGCAGATAGAGTTCAACTCGATCTGTGGTCCAAGTTGCGATTCCGGTTCCGAAGAAATCCTGATCTTCGGTCCAGATGGGAAGGTGGAGTAGGAGCGCGACGGCTACGACGGGCCAGTCATCGGGATCGCGGCGATCAATCCGCTCCCGAGATAACTGCTCGTATGGCTCATAGAGAGTCCGATCGACTTGCTCAACCAATACGGCCATCTGGTCAAGGACCGAAAGTCCGAGGTTGGGGTCTACCTGCCGCTGCTCGGAAATCGTGACGACGTATTTCCGCGCATCTCGAAAGGCGACATCAGGAGTGCAGAACCTAACTCCTCATACTTCTTGAGGATATGGCGGACGCGCTTGCCAAGTGCCGCCCGCAGCAGAATGTTCGCGTCCAGGACAACTCCTGTATGTGCGATCATTTCCGCTCGGTTCGTCGCCAGGTTTTGAAACCGCGTATGATGTCATCCTCCGATACCCCTGCCTTGGCCATCTCTTCCTGCAGACGCGAAGCAGCTTCTTCGAGAGCTTCGCGCTCGGCTTGGGTCCGCTTGCGGCGAGCCGGAATGTAATAGCCGATAACGTCGCCGTGGCGGGTGACTGCGACGGTTTGGTCGGTTTCGAGAAGATAGGTGGCGAGGTTTTCACGGAATTCGCGAATACCGACTTTGAGGGTCCCCATAGTTTTATCCTGTGTACGCATGTGTACACAGTTATAGCCGGGGAATGAACTTTTCCGCAAGGGATGCGCTGGTATGATTCCGCAGATGTCGCGGCGCGGGAAGTTCATCACGTTTGAGGGGCTCGACGGAACGGGCAAGAGCACGCAGATGCGGAAGCTCGCGGCGGTGCTGCGCGAGGCGGGGTACAAGGTTGTCGAGACGCGCGAGCCCGGGGGCACGGCGACGGGAGAGAAGATTCGAAAGGTTCTGCTCGATTCGGGGACGGCGGGGCTGGATCCGCTGGCGGAGATGGCGCTGATGTTCGCCTCGCGGGCGCAGCATATTGCCGAGGTCGTCGAGCCGGGAGTGGCGGCGGGCAATATCGTGCTGTGTGACCGGTTTACGGATTCGACTGAGGCCTATCAGGGCAATGGGCGGAGGCTGGGGAGCGATGCGGTGCGGGAGCTGCATCGGGTGCTGTGCGGGGATTTGCAGCCCGATCTGACGATTCTGATGGATTCGAATCCGCACGCCAGCGTGAGCCGGGCGCGGCGGAGGAACAAGCGGGATTCTAAGGGGGCGGGGCGCGGGCACGACGAGAACCGTTTTGAGCAGGAGACGCGGGCATTCTTCGGGCGGGTGCGCGAGGGATACATGGCGATCGCGACGCGGGAGCCGGGGCGGGTGGTGATGGTGGACGCCCGTGGGACGCCGGGGCAGACGCATCAGCGGATTTTGGAAGTGGTGCAGAAGAAGCTGAAACTGTAGGGGCGGATTTCACCACGGAGGCACGGAGGAAGCTTGAACGCAAGAACTGCAATGGGACATCGGTTATTTCAGCCTTCGATCCACAATGATCTTCGATTTTCTCAGTGCCTCAGTGCCTCCGTGGTGAAAAATGCCGTTCTCTGACTTTCGCGGCAACGCCGAAATTGTTCATCGCCTGCGCGACATGCTGGGGCGGGATCATCTGCCCCACGCCGTTGTGCTGGCGGGTGGACGCGGAGCGGGGAAGTACACGCTGGCGCTGATGCTGGCGCAGGCGCTGAACTGCCTGAATCCCACCCAGGCTGATGGGCTTCCTGATTTCTGCGGGAAATGCGCGAACTGCACGCGCATCGCTCAGGCGGCTGACCTTGATGCGCGCTTTGCCGAGGCGGTCGAGGCACGTGAGAACCTGCGCGAGACGGACAAGAAAGAGACACGGCTGTTTGTGCAGACGCATCCGGATGTGCTGGTGATTCCGCCCGATCCACCGCAGATGATGATCAAGGTCGACCAGGTGCGGCGGGTGATCGAGACGATTTATTACCGTCCGGCGGAAGGCAGGGAGCGGGTCTACATCTTTACCGACTCGGCGTTTATGAAGGAGGCGGCGAACTCGCTGCTGAAGGTGCTGGAGGAGCCTCCGGAGTTCGCGACGATTTTTCTGCTGACGGAAAATCCCGGGGAGTTGTTGCCGACGATCCGGTCGCGGTCGATGGTGTTCACGCTGGGGGCGCTGGCGGCGGAGGAGATTGAGCAGGACCTGGCGGAGACGCATCCGGAGTGGAAGCCGGGGCAGCGGGCGCTGGTGGCGCGGTTGTCGGAGGGAGCAGTGGGGCGGGCCCGCGGGTTTGACGTGGCGGCTTACACGGCCGCGCGCGATCACGCGCTGGCGGTCTTGAACTCGGCGTTGCGGGGCGGGGAACACAGCGAGCTGTTCAAGATTACGGAGTCGTACCGTCCGGGGGCGGAGGGGCGGGAGAAGACGGAGGCGCTGATCCGCACGCTGTATTCGTTGCTGCGCGATCTGGTGTTTATCGATTCGGGAGCGCCGGAGTTGATTCGCAATACGGACATCGCTGGGGAGTTGAAGCGGATGGCGGAGTCGGCGGATTTCGCATGGATCACGGCGGCGTCGGACCGGTTGGCGGAGGTGGAGCGCGGGATGCGGCGGAATCTGCTGCGGTCGTTGTCGCTGGATGCGTTTGCGGCAGGGCTGGAAAAGTAGAGCGCGAGCCTGGTCATTCTTAGCTGCGATTCTTCATACCCGATGTCATCGTGACGAGGGCGATAGCCCTCTGAGGGACCTTACGAAGCGCGTGGGGCGGCAATGGCGGCGGGATTCTGTAGTTCTGCTGGCATCTGGGGCATTCCCATCTACTTCATCGGAGCGTTCCGCTGTCGTATGGTCCTCACGGCGGCTTCGCCGCCGTTCAGGATGACAACTCTTCAGCTAACCAACTCTCGTATCCACCCTCCTACATTGGTAACCAGCCTTCGGGTTACCTAGGGCACCTTCGCTGGCACACTTGGAATGGCCTAATCTACTTGCGTTTCAAGCGGTTGGGTTGAATTACTCCGCTGGTTCTACACCCTTCTGAGAGATTGCCGGGGTCATGGGGCCCGCCTATAATCGTCCTACTCTGGTAGACGATTCTCCGTCAGGTTCCGGGTAGAACGTTGGGAGGGCTCAGTCTGTCTGATGGGTGCTCCCGAGCGAAAGTTCGGTGAAAGGAAGACGCCCGGATATGCGAAAGCGCCTGCAATTCGCACTGATGCTGACGGTTTCGGCCGCATTCGCGACCTCTTTTACTCTTACTACAGTTGCGCCCGTGTGGGCTGAGGAAGGTGACGGCCCCGGGCGCGGCATTGCTACGACCGAAGACCACGGCCGCAGGATCTATGTGAACGACGATGGTCCGGCGCACGAGCGGCAAACGGCAGCACCGCAGCCAAAGCGTTCGACGTTTGTCTATTGGAGCAGCAGGGAAAATCGCTGGAAGCCGGTGCCCTCGGCCAACACGGCCTCGATGAAGGCGGCCCGTTCGGCGGCGGCGGAAGTCAGCCAGTATTACGGGCACGAGTCGAACCAGTCGGCGAACGCGAAGATTCTTGCCGCCAATTCTCACGGACATCAGGCAACGGCGGACGAGGTGGACCAGTCGATCGTGATGGCGGCTGCCCGGCACAATGTGGATCCCAACCTGGTGCGGGCGGTGGTGAAGGTCGAGTCCAATTTCAATTCCAACGCGGTCTCGCACAAGGGAGCCATGGGGCTGATGCAGTTAATGCCTAAGACTGCCCGCGAGTTGAAGGTGAAGAATCCATTCGATCCGCAACAGAACGTGGATGCCGGGGTTCGACATCTTAAGTACCTTTTGGACAACTACAACGGCGACGTGAATCTGACCCTGGCCGCTTACAACGCGGGCGAGGGAGCGGTGCGGCGGAGTGCGGGAGTTCCGCACTATAGCGAAACGCAGAATTACGTGAAGAGGATTACGAACCTGTACTACGGCGGGTTTGATCTTTCGCAGACCGGCGCGAGCCGTGATCCTGTGCGGGTTCAACGGGATGCGAGGGGCGTGCTTTATATCAGCAACACGGAGTAGGGTTGGAGCATCTGTTTTAAGAGCAGTGGTGCGGGCGGGATGAGAATCCCCACTTCTCGCGCAAAAGGCGCGCGAGAAATGGGGCACCCAAAGCACTTTAGTTTGAATTCTCTCAGGTACCTCGGCAGTTCAACTGCAACGGCGGTAAGGAAGCGAGCTGAACGCGCGATTGATTCGCCCGCAAAGAACGCGGTCGATTCGCACAGCTCGCTCAGGTCCTTCGGCGGACAAAAAGCGTCCACCTCAGGATGACAATGGATTGAGCTTGAAAGTGACCCTGACCCAGCGCGGTTTGTGCTGGGGAGTGCTGCTGTTGCTGGTGGCCCTTCCCTTGTTGCAGGCGCACGCCCGCGTTCATCACACCGAAGCCTGGGCCCGCGAGCGCTATGCCGCGGCTGACCGGATGCGGGAGGCGCTGAACGGGCGTCCCCCGGCCGAGCGCACGCGGCGCGACTACCAGCGCGTCATTAATGCCTTCCGAAATGTCTATTATGGAGCGCCGACGTCGACCAAGGCCGATCCCAGCGCGGTGGCGGTGGCTGAGACGCTGGTCGAGATGGGGCGGCGGTTCGAGGACGACAAGATCCTGAATGGGGCGATCGCTCAGTACAAGTTCCTGCGCAAAGAATATCCCGGCAGCAAGTATCGGTGCGACGCGCTGTTCACGATTGGAGAGATCTACAAAGACGATCTGAACGATCCGGAGCAGGCGCGGGCGACCTTTGAGGAGTTCGTGCGGCGGTATACGCATAACCGGCTGGTGGAGGACGCACAGCAGGCCATCGCCGAGATGAAGCAGGAAGCTGAGGCGGAGAAGAAGGCGGAGGCGACGAAGAAGCCGGGCAAGGAAGTGGGGGCCGGCGCTGGGGACAAGGGCAAAGACGCGCAGGATTCTGCGGCGAAGGAAGCCGAGACGCAGGAAGCGGCTGCGCCGGATGCGGGCGATGCGCACGCCAAGCGGTTCCCGCGAGTGACCGCGATCCGGCACTGGTCGACGCCGGACTACACCCGGGTGGCGATTGACATTGAAGGGGAGATCAAGTTCGGCTCGCAGAGGATTGCGAATCCCGATCGCATCTTTTTCGATCTGAAGGATACCAAGCTGGCGTCAACGCTTGTCGGCAAGAGTTTCGATGTGGATGACGGGTTCCTGAAGAAGATTCGCGTGGCGCAGTTTCAGCCGGGGCGCACGCGCGTGGTGCTTGAAGTGGACGATCTGTCGACCTATGAGGCGTTCCTGCTGCCGAATCCCTACCGGCTGATCATTGACATTCACGGCAAAGACGATAAGGTCGCGCACGCGAAGCTGACGAAAGAAGAGGCGGCGACGCTGGCTGACGTGGAAGTGCCTCCGCAGGTGGCGTCGAAGGCGCAGGTTTCGAAGCCGGTGGTGAAGGCGGACATGAAGGCGCTGGCCGGAAAGCCTGCCAGCAAGAAAGAACAGGTCCACAACGATCCGGATGCGGCGGCAAAGGCGGACGGGGCGGGATCAGGCGCTCACGCTGCCAACGAAGAAGAGAAGACACGTACGGCGGATACGAAGGCGGCGCCCGCGGTCAAGAAAGTCATCGTCGACAACGATGATGATGACGATCCTGCGCCTGCGGCCACCGCCAAGGCGGAGACTCGGGCGGGGCGCTCGCATTCCTCGGCAGCGGCGCACAAGACTGAGAGCGTGCCGGACGACGATACTGTGGCTGCCGCCAAGGCGGCTGACGATCCGCCGGCTACAATTCGAAGCGGCAAGTCAGCCTCGAAAACCACCGCCAGCCGGAAGTCGAACGATCTGGATATCCGGGTGGCGAAGCCGACGGCGAGCGGCGACCGGTCGCTGATTCGGACGCTGGGTTTGAAGATCGGCAAGATCGTGATCGATCCCGGCCATGGTGGGCACGATACCGGGACCATCGGTCCCAACGGGCTGGAGGAAAAGGATCTGGTGCTGGAGGTGGGCCGCCGGCTGGGCAAGATGCTGGAGACTCGGCTGGGGGCCGAGGTCGTCTACACCCGCAAGGACGACACGTTCATTCCCCTCGAGACGCGGACGGCGATCGCCAACCAGCAGCGGGCCGATCTGTTCATTTCCATTCATGCCAACTCGAGCCGGGATGAGGCGGCGCGCGGGGTCGAGACCTACTACCTGAACTTCACTTCGTCGCAGGACGCTCTGGAAGTCGCGGCGCGCGAAAACGCCGTGTCGGAAAAGTCCATCTACGAACTGCAGGATTTGGTGAAGAAGATCGCGATGAAGGAAAAGATCGAAGAGTCGCGCGAGTTCGCCGGAGACGTGCAGCAGTCATTGCACAGCGGCTTGGCGGCGAAGAACCCAGGCATCCGCAACCGCGGGGTGAAGAAGGCGCCTTTCATCGTGCTGATCGGCGCGAACATGCCGTCGATTCTGGCGGAGATTTCCTTCGTCTCCAACCCCGGAGACGAGCACCGGCTTGAGACCAGCGAATACCGGCAGCGAATCGCCGAGTCCCTCTACCGCGGGATCGCGAAATATGTGGATGGACTGAGCGGCGTGAAGATGGCCAGCAAGCTGGATAAAGCCGCTGGGCAGTGAGATTGGTTTAGCGGGCCGCGAGCTTCGGAATCCTTCCGAGCAGGCATCAATGAGCGCTATGGCCTGTCAACAGCAGTTGAACCATCACCCGCGCATTGGCACCGCATGCGAAGATGGGGTCGATGACCAAGCGCTTAATTCGAGGAGCGATCAAAACTGTAGCCGCAATTGCGGCGGCGGCGTTCCTTTTTGCCCGGATGGGTACGAATACTGGACTGCTTATATTCGTCGGCTCAATTGTCGTGCTTCTCGGTTGCTTCGTTCTATTGAAGTTCTTGGAAGACGACGAAGACGATACTGGCTACTGGCCGCCCAATCCGAAGACATGAAGGGTCAACGAGTGCTATCGCCTGTTTACATCAGTTAGCCCCGCGCGGACGGATTTCTCCGGCTATTGTAGCTTCGTGTACTCCGCCTTGGCTTCTTTTAAGTGGGAATGTCGGGGTCGGGGGCGGGGTCTTTCCAGAGCATGAGGAAATCTCGTAGTTGGCGTTAAACTGAGATACGGACAGGAGGCTGTCGATGCCGCAAGTATCGCCAACCAGCACGTTCGCAAAGCGTCGCCCGATGCTGCTTGTGTTTCTTATTGCTCTCGTCGCATCGGCCAGCGCTTTCGCGGGGTCGGAAAAGGCCATAAAAGCCGAGCAGATGCTGCAAGAAGCAATCGCGAAGAACGATATTCACGAATTGCCGTCTTTCGAGATGAAGGCTAGCCTGAAACTAGACAATCACGGGCACCCGGTCGAGGGAACCTACTCGCTTCTTTGGAACGGACGCGATCAGTGGCGCGAAGAGATCAACTTGCCAGGCTACAGTGAGATTCAGGTCGCGGGCAAGGATGCCGTCTCGGTCAGTCGAACCACGAAGTACATGCCCTGGCAGATTAGTCTGGTCCACAACCTGCTCGGTTACGATCAGAACCTGAAGCTCAGCGAGAACGAAAAGGTAAAGCAGATTCGCAACCGGGAGATACGTGGAATAAAAGCCTCATGCGTTGAAATCGCCGGCAAGTTTGGCTCAAGACAAATCTGCATCGATCCCTCGAATACGGCTCTCGTGCGCGAGTTGCCATTCGCCGATGGAAACCTTACCCAGGTAGGCGCAAAGGAGTTCCCTTTCTCGTTAAGCTATGTCGAAAATGAAAAGACCGTCGCCGAAGCGACGGTCACGGAAATGAAGATACCCGCGCAATTCGACGTATCAGCATTTGACCCGCCCACCGGGGGTATTTCGACGCCGAAATGCGATGCTGGTCATGTGCGCTCCGGCCGACTGGTCGCGCGGGTGAATCCTGTGTACCCCGCGGCGCAACGCTCCGCTCATGTACAGGGCACGGTCCATCTATATGGTGTCATCGGGACTGACGGCATGCTCCATAGTCTGGAAGTCGTCTCCAGCGTAGATCCGGCGCTGGACCGTTCAGCTTTGGAAGCCGTCCAGCAGTGGCGTTACGATCCGTACATGTGTAATGGCGTCCCCGTGGAGGTGGAGAGCATGGTGCAGGTAAACTACAGTCTGGCTCACTAGACCGTTCGTCTCGCCTACTCGTAAGCGTGCGCCAACCGCAGTACCAAATCCTCCCGCCAGTGCTGTCCTGCGATCTGGCATCCCAATCGGCAGCCCGTTGGCGAAAAATCGCCATTGCGCTCATTGGACCGGCGGCCCGGCTAGATTTCGGGAGATACAATTCCTGCATGGAGGCGTCCCCATCGCGGCTGCAGTTGCGTCTCGTCGCGGCTGGCTATGCGGTGGTTGGCGTCGTCTCCGCGCTACTGATCTTTGAGCGCTACCTGACATATGTCCGCAACCCGCAAGATGTGGCGGCAGCGGGCGGGATGTACGCGGGCGGCGATCTTTTGCTCGAAGTCATCATCTTCTTCCTCTTCCTTGTGCCCACGGCTGCGCTGGTGTTCGTGATCAGGAAATCTGAATCGGCTTACACGGTCTATGCGAAAGTGTTGCTTGGGGTGAGCGTGACGGCTCCGCTTTCGGCGGTCTTTCTGGTCATCCCCGTCCTCAATCAGTGGTACTGGGGCGATGTGTGTATCTTTCGACTGTTTGCGGTCCCGATTGTGATCTTCGTTCTGATTTTCAGCCGGTGGTTGACTCGCTTTGCGCGTGCGCGCCGGCTGATTTCCTATGCCCTGCTGATTGAAGGGCTGACCTTCGTCGTCATGATTGCCTCGTTATTCCTCTTCTCCAAGGGCGGCTACGGGTGAGATTTCCCGGGTGACTGACTGAATTTCGCGGAGTCTCAAAGTCCAATCTCCCTTCCCCGGCTAAAGTCAAGATTCCCAGCTATTGCACCGTGCCAGATGCGGGTGAGGGGCCGTCATCCCGAGTTGGGCGTAAGCGTGTGGGATCAATAGGTTGAGGGGGTAACCATCTTGGGTGACTGAGGTACGTTGCGGCGCACGTTGGTCTGGCTCTAAAGTCCTTTGAGCGCATGAATCTGAAACATCTTGATCGCCGCTCTCATTCTCATCCTCATCGCAACCACCCATTAGCCTCGGCCGCTGGCCGTGGTCCGGTTTCGAAACGCCGGAGTACGCGGATGGCTCTCAACGCTGCGGTTGGCCTGTCCGGGGAAGATCGCCAGAAGGCTGCGTTTACGTTGACCGTGAAGGCCACCAACTTGAACCGGCACGGGGCTGCCGTGCAGATCAATCGTGAGCTCCCGGTAGGGTCGGTGCTCAAGGTGAAGAATCAGCGCGGCACACAGATTTCCGCTCGGGTGGTGGCGCATCTTTCCTCGTTGCAGGGAGTTTCCACGTACGGAATCGAGTTTGTGGAACAGGACGAGGCCGCGCGGAATTTCTGGGGAATCTCCTTCCCGTCGGGCTCGTAGCGGCGAATCTCCGCCTGCTGGAGATGGATGCGCGGGTGATCAGCTACTGGGATCGATAGGGTTCTTCCAGCCGCACTCGCCAGCCAGCTGCTTTCTCAATTTTGGCGTCACGATTACGGGCTGCGCGCCTAGGTCCCGGATGACTGCCATGGCGTCGATTGGATCAGAGAATATCAACGAGTCGTCGCCTTCGACGAACACCTCCCAGTAAGCTCGCGCCTTTAATTGGGTCTTCAGGGACTTTGCCAGGTCATCTCGGGGCACGGCCGTTCCATTCAAGAAAATCTCGCTCGAGGTGCGGCTTCCACGGATACTGATCACGATAGGGCCTGCCAAACAACTTTCGTCGACACTGCGTCCGCGCTGGGGCGTCAAGTGAACGTAGATGCCTTGCTTGGGTTCCTCCTGGATGACCATCAGGAATGCGGGAACCATCACGAGCAAGATGGCGGCTCCGCCGACCAGTCCACGGTTCGGGGACGTGGAAAATTTTTTTCTGAGGGGCAAGCGCTGCTGGCGGCGCCATTCGACGGACTGATCGGCAATGCCGGCCGCCAACTTCACGGAGGAGTCGGGCGCGAAGTTTTCGACGGACTGGAGAAAGTGCGGCGCAACCAGCAGAGCGATTCCGGCGATCGCGACCAGATAGCCGAGAGCGATTTCGTCCGAGGCGTCCATGGGCACGCGCAGCGGGGACCAGCTGGTGCGCAGGAAGGTGTAGGTGTCGAAGAGGAGCAGTGATCCTGCGGTCAGGAGTGCGTATCCGACCCATCGCCTGGGCGGTATCGCCATGCTAAGTTAGACCCCGGCCCGAGGCGGCCGGTTCCACGCGAGGGCAATGAAAATGGCCAGCAGGCTTGCGAAGGCTGCTGGCCAGAACGACTGTTCGAGAGGGAATCGGTCTTACTGAAGCGAGCTGCCGACCGAGGAGAAGACGTTGTTTGCGTTCGATCCGATCAGGCGGACGGTGCCCACCACGATCACGAGGATCACCGCCAGCATCACCGAGTACTCGGCGATGTCCTGGCCCTCTTCATCGGACCAGACCCGCTTCGACCACGCGAACGAAGAATTCGTAAGATTCCGCATTATTGTCCTCTTTTCCTATGCCAGGCTTGACGCCTGTGAAACCGAAAACGACTCCGCGGGAGGCTTCGCACCATCCACGAACGTCAGCCCCCAAACGTCTTTATCCTGCGTCAATGCCTGCAGGCCAACCTGAAACTCGGATGTTCCTTGCATCTTCTTCGTCCAGACCACGCGAAACTGGATCTTGCGCTGGCGGAAGAAGACAGTGAGTTCGTCGAGCGTCCTCAACTCGCGGCGGACCGACCCGAGCCGTATGCCCGATGCGGTGACGTCCAGCGTGTGGGCCAATTCTTCGAAGTTCTTTCCGGCGGCGTCCTTGCCCTTAATTCTTACCGGTAGAACCGCCTTGGTGCGACTTCCACGGCGCTTATTGGTTTCCACACTACCCGCTGGCATCCTGTCACCCACATCCAGTGTGCGCTGAAGGTTGCGGAGTGGGAATGGCCCTGACGGGTAGGTGGGAAGGCACGACGGTAACCAGGCTTTGTGGCTTGTTAGCAAGGGGATAGGGGCGCACCGGACCTCGGACCTCGGACCTCAGACCTCGGACTTCGGACTTCGGGCCGCTCATCGATCGGCGGAACTTTTCGCGTGCTGCTGTGGTCTAATGAAAAGAGCGGGGAGTTGTGGCCTTGCTATGTCCATGAGATTTGCCAGTTTTGCCGTGTTTCTTGCGGTTTTCGCCGGTCTGGCTGGATTGGCCTTCGCGTCCAATTCGGCGCCGGTTGCGGCTCCCGCGATCCTTCCGCAGCAGTTTGCCGGGTGGCAGATGCAGGGAAATCCGCAGACGAGCGCAGACGCCGCTGGGGCCGACTCGACGAATGCGAGAGCGCTGAAAGAGTACCGCTTCTCTGATTTCGCGACGGCGACTTATACGCGGGACGATGGGCGTACGCTGAAGATCCGCGCCGCGCGCTTTGCCGATGCTTCGGGTGCGTTTGGGGCCTACACGTTTTATCTGCAGCCGGCGATGACGAAGGAGCAAATCGGCGACCAGGGAGCGTCACTGGGGGATCGAGTTCTGTTTTATCGCGGGCACGTGCTGGTGGACGCGCAATTCAGCCAGGAGACGCCCATGTCGGGCTCGGAGCTGCGCGAATTGGCCGGGATGCTGCCGCGTCCGGGCGGAAGCGCGGGGAACCTGCCGACATTTATCGATTTCCTGCCGCGTCGCGGCTACATCACGAACACGCAGAAGTATGTGATGGGCCCCATTGCGCTCACAGCGCTGGAGCCGCCCATTCCAGCGGCTCAAGTCGATTTCGGCGCGAGCGCGGAAGTTACCCTGGCGCGTTACAGCACATCGAGTGGGGAAGCGACGCTGATGCTGATCTCGTATCCCACGCCGCAGCTGGCGGCAGAGCAATTGCGCCGCATTGATGCGGCACATCAGCTGACGCAGCCGCAGGCGCAGTCTGGGGTTTCGACCATCAATGGAGCTGGAACGTTTTTCGACAAGCGATCCGGAACGCTGGTTGCGATCGCGACGGGCGGGATTTCTGACAGCGATGCGAAATCTCTGCTGGGCATGGTGAACTGGGACGCCCGCGTCACCTGGAATACTCCGTCGGAAAATGCACAGGTTCGCGACCTGTACATGCTGATTCTCAACATCGTGGTCCTGTGCGCAATTCTTGCGGGGCTTGCGATCATCGCGGGCGTGGCCTTCGGCGGAATCCGCATTTTGATGAAGCGGCTGTATCCGGACAAGGTTTTCGATCGTCCGGAGTCGATGGAATTCATCTCGCTTCACCTCACCGAAGCGGCGGTCAAAGGGACGCCCCAAAGCGGGCCGGATGGACCCGGCCAGGTCGGTCAGAACCCTTCCTGAGCCCCATAAGTGCCTTAGAAGTGGGAGCTTAGAACCTTTTCCGCAGCATTTTGTCTCAATTTGGAACACTACGCGGCAGTGTTAACATGTTTCGTATCGTGTTGAAAACAAAGGCATTTATTTCACAAAAATCGCTTGACACCCCCGTTTTTAGGCTCATAAGATTTGCGCAGAAAGTTTTGACGGAATCTAAGCCTCCGTTGGAACTATTCTCCCTTGAGAAAAGGCCGCCCTGTTGCCGGGTGGCCTTTTCGTTTTCGTTGTGAATCAGGACAGATTGGGTAAACTGCGCAGATCGTCTGTTTCAAATGAGAGGGAACTGTCGTGAATGGTGTGCGTATCATCTGTTGAAGGTTTTTTTGGAATGAAGTCGTACTCATTGTAGGGGGACGCATGTTCTGCGACGGATGTGGCACCGGGGTGCAACCCGGTCAAGCATTTTGCAGCAAGTGCGGGAAGCAAATCGTCGGCGGAGTTTCATTCATGCAGCCTTTTCCGGGCCGCGTGCAACAGCATGTGCACCTGCTGGGGATTCTGTGGCTGGCGATGTCGGCGTTCAACGCGGTGGGGGGCCTGATCCTACTGGTTCTCGGCAACACTTTTTTCCCGCATCTGCGCGAGATGAAGGACGTGCCCTCGGATGTGCCGGTCGGTTTTCTGACCGCGCTGTTCACCACGCTCGGAATTATCATTCTGGCGAAAGCCGCGTTCGGGTTCCTGGCCGGCTGGGGATTGATGCAGCGGGAAACCTGGGCGCGCGCGATTGCCCTGGTGCTGGCATTCATCTCGCTGTTCAATATTCCATTCGGCACGGCGATCGGCGTCTACACGATGTGGGTGCTGCTGCCGGGGCAGTCGCAGCAGGAGTATGACGCGATGGTGGCGGCGCGGGCTGCGGCGTAGCTGCTCTGCGCCTGGTTGCTGCGAAAGAGTCGATTCCTTCCGTATGTGATCGAGCCCAACCTCGCGATTTGACCAACGGATAAAGAATTCGCGTAGGCCGATGTAGCTCAGTTGGTAGAGCAGTCGATTGGTAAGAGACTCAGTGCGGCGTATGTTGTTGTGAACTTGGGGATCGCTGAAGTGCGATTTGGTCGTTTTAGGGGGTTCCTGAGCACGTTTTGTGCAGGAGTTCGTGCGGGTACTCCGGTTTGTCGGTCACAGAGCTTCCTGCTTACTTCTTCCAGCGCACATAGATCACCGCCGCGATTACAGCAAGAACGACGGTTATCCCCAAATATCCATTGATTGCCAGCCATACAATCAACAACGGCAGGGCAATAGCTGCGCAAAGAGAGAGCACAGCCACGCATAGAGCACCGATCATCAAGAAGGGCGCTAAGACATAATCCATAAACTTCATAGGCGGCGCGGGCGCCGGCGGATGGGTATTGTCGTAATGCTTCCAGAGTTTGTAACCGCCGTAGACGGTATATCGGAACAGCGTTCTTACTAGAAAATCGCCCATTTAGGCAGCCTCGATGTGCAACTTCAAACTCACGCCCAGGCGGGTGGGGTTTCAATCGCCGAAGGTAGTCCTACGAACGCATCATCGTTCAATGAACGTCACTTTGAAGAGATCTACCTCATCCCGAACGTGTCGTCCTGAGTCCGCCATTTCCCTGGCGCTGGTATTGCCTCTGGTGCACTCTCCGTTTTCACTTCGACGACCGGGTGTGCACCTGCGGCGACGTAGCGTTCTATTTCCTTGGAAGTCTCAACTGCCAGAGTGAATGTTTCCAACAGACGAGCGACTTCTTGCTCCTCAGGGATGCCGAGCTTGAGCATGTCGATGCTGTCAAGGGATTCCGTTGCGGTACGGAGTAGCTGACGGAAGAACTTGTGCAATAGTTCAATGCGCTCGTCTTTGTCCATACAGGAGATCCGAACAACTTACGGCGTCGAGACTTTCGTTTTGCGGGATGCCAACGGTTCGGTGCCCTCGGGACTTGAACATCGAGACCTCAAACGAGTCTCCAAATTGAACGAGGTTCATTGGCTCGTCTCCGAAGTGATTTCAAAACTGCCAAACGGCGCGAGCCTGGCATTGGGGAGGTACTTCTTCATCATCGCTGCACCCTCCTCGTGCCGGGAATGGATAATCACGATGCCTTTGAATTCCTGCTGCGCCATGAACCGAGCAACTTCCTTCCCGGTTCCCTTAAAGATGGAATTGTCGGCGTGCATCCAGTGCAGGTCATGATCGAGGAAGGCGACTTTAAACTCCCGCTGGCTCAGGGCCTGAAGTGCGGCATCAGCGTTCTTGGCAAAGACTGCGCCAGGCACGCGCTGCCGAAACCACGAGATGCGATCCTCCGTGTCCTCGACGACGAGAACGGACCAGTCTGTCCGTATGTGAAATTGCTCGCAGACGCTTCTGGCTGGTGCGGTTCCGTACCACTCAGTGCCCATAGCGACCTCTACAACAGACGTCCTGTCTAAGCTGCATCTCGGACAGGGATACCAACACTCGTATGGTAGGAGGCCCTTTTCGGGGTAAAAAGTTACGTCCGTCACACCACGGGACAACCCGAAGATATGCACCAAACACAGAAGTACCGTTGTCTCTCCTCGAGGAGGGAGGAAGCATGGGAGCATGGGATGGGACTCGCACAACTGGCGAACAGTGCATGGAAGAGTCCTCCTTGCCGGGGAGCTTGCAATCCGCCGAGTCTCAGCCAGAATCGACAAACAATCGACCGTTCTGGTTTCACTCTGGCTGTCGCTGCACTAGATTTGCCCGAGAATAGCTCAGGAGATCATTCCGTCATGGGTATCATCACAGACACCAAAGCATCGTTTGCACGCTATCGCGGCTATGGGAATGACATGAAGAGCCTGTTGTCACGTCATCAAGTTCATAGCATCGACGACCTGAATCGAGCAGGGAAGGACTCGGCTTTCCAGAGCGAAGTGGCTGCTCTGTGGGACGGAATTCTCAAAGCCGAAGCCGGGAAAATATCACTCACTCTCATCCTAAGTACGATTGCCGTTGCGATGGGGGGTGTCGGGATCGCCGCAGGAGGCGGTGCGATTGGGCTGCCCCTGCTCGCAATCCTGGCTCCAGCAGGATACTTCGCCGGGCAGGAACTCGATTCCGAGGGATACACCAAGGCGATTGTGCAAACATTCAGAAAGCTTCTGCAAAAGGCTCACACACTGGATTCCGAGCGACACATCCAGGCTGGCCTTGACAGGATTAAGAATCTTTTCTACCAGGCAGAAAGAAACTCGTCTTAGAAGCGGTTCCACATCAGGAGCGTCCGCGAAGACGTGAAAGATGCCATGAATCAGCTTGAGCGGAGAATCCACCGTGCAGCAGTTGTGCAGCAGCCAGAGCCAACGGGTCTGGTAAACTGAACAAAGCAAACCGAAAGCCGACGTAGCTCAGTTGGTAGAGCAGCCGATTCGTAATCGGCAGGTCAGCGGTTCAAGTCCGCTCGTCGGCTCCATTCCTTCAATCACTTGCGTCTGCCCCTCACTGCACCACAACCTCACTGTGACGTGAATTGTGACGTAGATTGCGCTGGTCGATGGCATCGCGGATCGGATCTAGTAGTGGGTGCTGGTACTGCATCGCGGTTCTCGCATCCGTGTGACCCATCACCTTCATCACCATCGCCAGATTCCCAGGAGCTTCATACGCGGCCGTACCGAAGGTATGGCGTGCGCAGGTGCGGTGGGCCAAGTCGCCCGATCGCTGCCAACACTGGCACGCGATTTTGGCCCGGCCCTTTTCGGACGCGGAGCATTGGACCTTGCACAAAAGGTGAGAAGGGATGTTGCCAGGATTGGATTTGAAGCGCTACCCAGTCTTCTCAGTGACGGCGAAAAAGCAAAAGCTCGGCTTCGGTTAACTTACAGAAATTCATACGCGCAACCATGGCCAGGCGTCCAGCCTTGGGTTGCCCGCGGCCTAAAATGTGTGTAACTTCCTTCGATCTGCAGCGTACTGCCTTATGGACGCCAAGAGGAACATGGCGAAAGGACCGCAGTCCCGCGAGGGCGAAACCAGGCGGATGGAGGGCCTCGATCTGGAGAGCGTACTCGAGCGCGCACGGGGCCACGACGCCGAGGCCCTAGGGGAAATCCATCATCGCTATCTCAGGCGCGTGTTCGGCTTATGCCGTTACATGCTGGACTCGCGGGAGAGCGCTGAAGATGCGACCAGCGAAGTCTTCCTCAAGCTGCAGCGCTCCATCGACAGCTA
Organism: Candidatus Dormiibacterota bacterium; assembly: GCA_035632675.1. Taxonomy (GTDB): domain Bacteria; phylum Acidobacteriota; class Terriglobia; order Terriglobales; family Acidobacteriaceae; genus Sulfotelmatobacter. Next base: position 330,218 of record DASQGJ010000026.1, on the reverse strand, counting down.
TGACGGATCGATACCGTTTCCCAGATGGCTGCTGCGGGTGGCTGGCAACCAATGCATTGACGTTTTGCGGCGCCGTCGGCGGGAAGGGCAGGTAATTGTGGAAGTTGAAGATGGAGCCGCGGCCATCGAGGCAATCAGCTCGGAGACGTCGCCACTGGGCAATGTGATCAGGATGGCGGAGAGGGCGCAGCTGCAGGCTGCCATCGGACGCCTGTCTGAGAACCATCGCGTGCCGCTGGTCCTGCGCTACTACAGCGAGCTGAGTTATGACGAAATCGGACAGCAGTTGGGCCTGCAGAGGAACCATGTGGCGGCGCTGATATTTCGGGCCAAGCAGGAGCTGCGCCGGAAACTGGCCCACGGGAGCAAGTGATCATGGAATGTTACTCGGAACAGATTTGCGCCATCTTCGTGGACGACGAACTACCGTTGGATGAGGCGCGGCGCCTGCGAGACCACCTAGCCACGTGCCTGCGCTGCCGGGAACTGGTGGACGATTTGCGCGCTGAGAGCCGCGTTCTGAGCGACAGCCTGCGCGAACTCCCAGAAGAAGCGGCCAGCCCCGAGGCCTTCTCCCGTTTGGGCTTGTCCTGGGCGTGGGGTGACCTGGCGGTGATGGCCGCGGTGCTGGCGCTAGGTTCGATCGTTCTCGTGTCGATCGATGAGCTGAAGATTCCGGAAGCACTGGAGTGGTTCAATCCCTTCAGCCTAAGCGGCTTCACGAACCTGATGTTCAACCTTTCCGACTACTTCGCACGCGGAGGTACTGCCATGCTGACTGAATATGCTGCTGTGGTTGGGGGTTTCTTTCTGTTATCGCTGTTGGGCGGTGCATTGCTGCTGGGACGCCGATCACGGCTACGCCAGCCCGGCTTGCGCCTCCTGATCGTGGTGATTACCTTGTCGTTGCCCGGCTTTGCCCTGGAGCGGCGCCACGGGGATTTCGTCACCGTACCGGCGAGTGAGACTGTGGAGGACACCCTTGCGGCCGTCGGCAACACCGTGCGCGTGGAAGGAGTGATCGATGGGGACTTGCTGGTTTTTGGCGGGACCGTCGAAGTGCGTGGCATCGTCAAGGGCGACTTGTTGAGTTTTGCCAAGAGAACTGTGGTGAGCGGACGAGTGGAAGGCAGCATCTACGACTTTTCGAATTCGCTCGATTTGGACGGGCAATTGGGTCACAGCATCTACGGCTTTGCGCAATCTTTGCGTGTGAATGACCGGGGCCACGTGGGTGAGGGTATCGTGGCTGCTGCTGGCGACGTCAGCCTCGAGGGTGAGGTGAAGCGCAGCGTGGACATCCTGGGTAGTGGCAATGCCGATGTGAGTGGCACGATCGGCCGCGATTTGACCATGAATGGAGGTAGCCTTACGCTGACGAATACAGCCCGGGTCGGCGGCAACCTGATCGCTCGCGTGCACCAGCTCAAAGAGGTGCACATCGCCGACGGCGCAACCATTGCGGGTAAACGTGACATCCAGGTGCGGGTGAGGCAGAGCCAGTTCATGCGCCCCAGATTCTACTTCCACCAAGCGATCTGGCTTGCGGCCGCCATGCTGGTGGGATGGCTAGGCCTGGTTCTGTTTCCCGGCTTCTTCCGGGCCACGACTCAGGCGGTGGGCTCAGGCTGGCTCAGCCTCGGGTGGGGGGTTGGGGTTCTGGCGGGCGGTCCGGTGGCCATGGTCGTGGCCGCCATCACGCTGATCGGCATCCCGATCTCGCTAATGTTGTTCCCGGTGTATCTGACTGCGATCTACCTGGCGAAGGTTTGGGTTGGAGCCTTTCTCGGGCAGATACTTCTGAAACCCGCTGGAGGCACGAAGGGCGATTGGATGCTGGGACTCCTGGTGGGCCTGTTGATCCTCACCATCGTTGGATTCGTCCCGTACCTTGGCGGGTTGATCCGCTTCGGTGTGGTTTGCCTGGGTTTGGGAGCGTTTGCCGGGCAGCTTTATCGGGCTTCACGACCCGTAACAGCCTGAAGAGGTCGATTTCACGCATGGAGGGGTTTTGAGCGCAATGAGGAGTTACGTCAACCGAGTTGCACCTTGAATTACTATGTCGTTCATGCAACTCGCAAGCGTCGGAGAAGTCATCGCCAGCCGTACTCTTTTCCTCGCGAACGATCCAAACAGGAAGGTGTTCGTGAGAATGGGCAAACCGCAGCCCTTGCGCCCAGTTCTCGTCACTGTCGTCGAATCGACAACGACGCCGGTTCGATTAGTTCCAGGATCCAACACTCCAAAAAATGCGCTTGAACGCTGGGTGCTTATGTGCTACTTTCCGCCGCAACGTCTACTTGTGGGGCACGGCAGGCAATCGGACCCACGACTCGCGGCAGAACAGGGCGGCGGGCTTGACGGCGTAGAAACATAACGGTCCCAGGGAAAAATACATCATGTCGCAGCTGTTCTCGACGGATCTGCTACCGGCGTCAGACCGCATCGATGCCTGGCAATGGAATGCCCAGCAAATCTGTGGCGACTGCCGGATCCGGCTTCCCAAAACGTCGTTTCACGGATCCATTGAAATCCGGAACATTGCTGGCCTTCCATTAACGCGATTTTCTTCCAGCGCTCTTTCCTTCTGGAAATGGCCTTTCGACAGTGCCAGCGCGCAAAACCGTTCCTGCCTGGTCATCACGCAGATTGCGGGGACTCGCCATTATCTGCAGGGCGGCAAGGAAATTCAGCTCAAAGCGGGCGATAGCACGATTATTGATACGTCGATCCCCTGGTCTTCCAGTTGCGATTCGGATTGTGTTCGTCTGTATCTTCGGGTACCGCGCTGGATGATGCAGGATCGGCTACGCATGGATGAGATTCCGATGACCCAGAAGATCGGTGGAGCAACCGCGCCGGGAGCGATCTTGTCGCGGCTCTCACAGAATCTCTACGAAGAAGCGACCTGGATGAACGGAGAAGAACTTACCGGGGCTCTGGATCACTATTTCGATGTGCTCACGGCGTGCACCGGCGGAGAGACGGCGCGAGCAGCAACCTTGCCGGAGCTCAAAGCGCGGATTCTGCGATTCGTTGACGTCCACCTCGGTGAACAGACGCTAAGCCCATCTGCGATTGCAGAGGCGATCGGTATTTCGGTTCGGCACCTGCATCGGGTATTTTCCGTGACCGGTAGCACCGTGGGAGATTACATCCGAGTGTTGCGTCTCGACCAATGCCGCAAGGATCTCGTCGATCCCCGGCTGCGGGACAAGTCGATTACCGAGATTGCCTTTGCTCGGGGGTTCTCAGACGCCGCTCATTTCAGCCACTCGTTCCGAAAGCAGTTCGGAATATCGGCACGCACCTTTCGAACTCAACTCGCAACCAGGGAGCAGGTCACGCCCAGAGATGGAAATCAAGTTCTGCGCGCCAAGATCTTCGATGCGGGTGAAGCCAGTCTGAATTGAACCGCAGGACCTTCAGTGCCTTCCCAGGAACTCTGCGACAAACGCATCCACGGGTTTGTTTTTCCCCTGCTTGCCGGCCTCATCCATGCGGAAGAATGCATTCTGCATATACCGCACCGCGAGCCAGCGCAGAGGTTCGGGCTCCCAAAGCGGAGACCGCCTCTGCGCAACCGGCAAACGGCTGAGCTCTGAGCGGTTTCCTGAGATCAACTCAGCCAGAATTCGTCCTGTGAGATTTGCAGTGGACACACCCTGGCCCGTGTAACCGCGAGCCGTCGCGATCTTTGACGAAGCATCAAACTCGGTCATCGGCATCCAGTCCCGGGGCATTCCCACGGGGCCGCCCCATGCGTGGGTAAACTGAACGCCCTGCAACATGGGGAACCACTCCAAAGTCAGTTTCTGAATGCGCTCGTGGGTTTCGGCGTGCCGATCCTGCTCGTCAGAAATCTTCGATCTCAGACGATACGGCGCACCGCGACTCCCGAACAATATTCTTCCGTCTGCGGTCCGGGTGAGATAGTCGACTGTGTAATTGCACGAGGCGAGGCTCTCACGATTTTGCCAGCCGATTTGATGCCACTGCTTTTCGTTCAGCGGCTCGGTCAGAGTGATGAGGGAGTACACCGGCAAGACCACACGATGAAGTGTGGGAAGACGGGTGAGGTAAGACTCTCCCGCCAAAACAATCGCCGTGTTGGCACGGACTTCGCCGGCAGCAGTGACGAACCGTGGAGTCGTTCCTCCCTCAACGTTCAGCACCTCGGTCCGTTCGTAAATCACACCTCCACGCTTTTCGATGGCGCGTGCCAGCCCTCGAACCAGGCGCCCCGGATGCAGGCTCGCATTCTCCGAAGCAAGCAGTGCCCCGTAGACATTCGTAACCCGTATGCGCTCGCTGGCCTCCTCAGCATTCAAAAGCTGGACCCAGTTTCCCAGGCCCAGCCGTTCATACGCGGTAAATGTCGAGCGCAACATGGGCACGTGGTGTTCGCCGCGGGCCAGCGTCAAGACTCCGCCTTTATGGAAATCCGCGTTGATCTGTTCTTCTTCGCAGACCCGGCTGACCTCATCGACCGCTCCACGCATGGCGAGCATAAGCGACCGCGCCGGATCGCGCCCATAGCGATGTTCCAACATCGCAGGCGTGACGGGAAACTTTGATGAACACCACCCGCCATTCCTTCCCGATGCACCGTAGCCGACGATCTCTTTCTCGAGGACGGCGACCTTTAACCGTGGATTTGTGCAAAGCAGGTAATAGGCGGTCCACAGGCCGGTGTATCCTCCGCCGAGAATGGCGACGTCCACCACAGTCGATTGCGCCAACGAAGGACGTGGCACCAGATCTTCGCCGCAAGATTCAAGCCAGAAACTGTATTTCGAGTAGTCGGTCATGACGCAGAACTCACGGGGCTGGTTTCGAGTTCCGGTTGCGATGTCAAATCTCTCCGGCGGGTCGCTCGTATGCCGGCGCCGAGAACTCCCCAAATAGCCAGAGCCAGCCATTCGTGCCAGGTGAAGTGGCCGGGTATCCAGGGCACGAGTTTGACCAGGATCATGATGCTGGTCACGAGCAGTCCCCACATCGCGGCGGCGCGGCGCAGGCCACGCGGTTTCATCTTGTAATAGGAAGCACAAGCGGCCATCCACGCAACACCAACGCTGACCGCGCCGACCTCCAGGATCGGCACCAGCATGGCTTCCCCGAGAAAGATGGTCAGAGCCGTGGCGATTCCGACGGCAATCACGGCAGCCGAAGGAGTCTGGTTTTTCGGATGGACGTGGCTCATCCGTGGATTCAGCAGATTTCGCCGCGACATTGCGAACAGAAGGCGCGACGACGCGACCACGTTCGCATTAAACGCCTGCACCAGGGCCACCATCGCCGAGCCGAGGATGAATGCGACGATCCAGTGGGCATGCAGTGCTCGCTCAAATGCAATGGCGGTGGGGAACTGCTGGTTGCTCTGCAGGCTTTGCCACGGGGCGACGTAGGAAACGGCTGCGATCACCACCAGAAAAAAGATCAGCCCAGAAAAGATTGTCAGAAGAATGGCTACCGAGAAATTCCGTTGCGCAAATTCCGGACTCGCTTCCTCTGCGACTTTTCCAACGGATTCGAATCCCGACACCAGCCAGGGAACGACCTGCCATACCAGAAGAATGGAAAGCAGCGGCGCGTGACTGAACAACGGGTGCAAGTTCGAGATCGAGCCGTGACTCGCGCCCGCTAACGCGAAAATGACCACCAGAGTCAAAAAGGTAAAAGTCGTCGCCTTGCTCAATCGCGCGCTGGCCTGAATGCCGCGGTAATTCAGCCATGTAAGGAATACAGTGAGATTCAGGCCGAGCAGCACATGAGGCAGGTACACGGGATATCCGCCCAGCCGGTACAACTCCATCGTATTCAGTGACGGAAACAGATACCCGCTGATTCTCCCCGCGGCGAGAGCCTCAAATGGGCAGGTCAGAAAATAGCTGAGGAACATCATCCAGCCCGTGGCGAAACTCACGACGGGCGGGAAAAACTTCGCGACATAAGCGGCTTCGCCCGCGGCATCGGGAATCTCTCTCACCAGTTGGCCATACACATAGCCAATCGGCAGCAGGATGAGAGCGCCCGCGGTAAATCCCAAAGCAGCACCCAGGGGTCCACCGCGGTTGAGTATGTCGTCCATGACCACCAGCCACGCGGTGCCTACCATTACGCCGAAGCCGAGGGCAAAATAATCCACCAGGCGCAGCTTGCGTGCGAGATTCGTCATAGATCATCAGCCCCGGAAGAATCCCTCGGCTGGGCACGATCGTTTCGCCTCCCTTTCACGCCCACTAGAACTCGTAGCGCAGCGCAAACTGCATCACGCGCGGGTCCGTCAGCAGCCCGGTGTACGCTCCAAACCGCTCCGGCACTTGTTGCAGGGATGCGATGCAGGCACAGGCTGCGTTCCCCACGCCCGAGAGCACGTTGAACCGGTGCAAATTCGGGATGTTGAAGACCTCCCATCGGAATTGCAGACTGTGGTTTTCCCACGGCATCTTCCAGCTTTTGTTCAGCGCCATATCCCAGCCTGCATATCCGTCGCCACGCACCGCATTGCGTGAACCCGCCTGGCCAGGATACGGATGCTGGAAATTGGCAAGGGCGGCGGAAGCATTTGAGAAGACGCTGATCGTGCCGTTCGGTTGCCGGAAGTGCCCGGTCTGCGGCTTCGCATTCATCTGCGCAATGCCTTGTTCGTCCCAATTCGTCGGCCAGAAATTGCCGTTGTCGACACTGAACGGGAATCCACTGGTCCAGCGAACCACGCCCGACAGTTGCCATCCTCCGATGATGGCTTCGGTTGCTCCATGGGCGTTGCCCGCGAAACGCTTGCCCGTTCCGAACGGCAGGTTCGCGATCCAGTTGGCATTGAACTGATGAGTCGTATCGAAGTCAGACACGGCGCGACGGCCGTTGGGGTCAAACGCATTGACCAGACGCGTCCCGGGCGCGCCCAGGTTCGTGCTCGAACTCCAACCCAGGCGAGTTGCGGACGAAGTGATATCGATCGATTTGGAATAGGTGTAGTTCAAATCGAACTGCAATCCGCTGCTGAGCTGCTTCCGCAAACTCACCTGAAGGCCGTTGTAGCTCGAGCGGCCTACGGAACTCCAGGCGAACATGCTGGTGGCCTGATTGTTCAGGTAATTTCCTGGGACGCCGCCAGTAAGATTTGTGCAGCCCGGAGTGGGGCACGGATAGTAGAAGTTTCCGGCGTTGTCTTCCAGTCCTCCGTAGAGGTCGACATTTCCGATTCCTACCACTTCATTTCCCGCGTAGGAGAGGAAGGGATCGTAATAAAGATCGTAGATCGCCTGAATGAGTCCAGGGTCACCTGGCGTGGCGGCGACATATCCGCCAAACAGGCCGTAACTGCTGAAGTTGGTGGCGCCGGTGCCGGTCTGCAGCGGCGGCAGCATATCGTGCCAATACGCAGCCGTCGGGCCCACCGTGGAATCGGTCAGGGTGTTTACGAAGTTCGCGTACGACGTATAGTCCGAGAACTGATTTTGGAAAGCAATCTTGGCGAGCGCCGTAGCCGCCGAATAGTAGTCGATTTTGGTCTTGGGGTCGACGATGTTCAACGGTTGCCGCAGGTCTCGCTGGGTGAGCAGGTTCCGCCCCAATCGTCCCACGTACGCAACCTGAAGAGAGAGCCGGTTCGGCAATTCGCGCCCGATCGAAAAATCGAAGGCGTATGAATAAGGTGTCTTGAGTCCCTGGTCGACACCCCATGTGATCGCCTGATTGGTTGCCGGTGGATTCAGAGCGGGCGGCGCCGAGAGGAAGAATTGCTGGTTTGCCGGACTGCCGCAGCTCGACGGATTCGAGGGGTCGCAGCCGTAAGTGGGGACCGTGTTGATATCGGTGATGCGAGGCACATGAGCCGCATCGTCATAGCCGAAAACACAGCAGGGATTCTGGATTGTCGCTCCCAATCCGCCGGGAGGATTGGCGTCAAACGTATTCAGAAGCTGCATACCGGGGCGGTCGAAGACTTTGCTGAATCCGCCGCGAAGAACGGTCTTGTCTCCTTCTCCAACCAGTTTTCGCAGCCACTCCCCGTGCGGACGAGGTGTGTACGCGAAAGAAATTCGTGGTGAGAAATCCGTCTTCTCGAAGTTGTAGAGGCCGGCTGCGTTGTTCGCTTTGCCTCCCAGCATAAACGAGACCAGGGGCACAGAGTCGTAACCCATGCCTTGCTTCATGTTCTGGACGATCTGATTAAACTGACTCCCCAGGTTCACCGTGGGCTCGGCTTCATAGCCGTTCACTTCCCACGGCGGAGGGAACATCGACCAACGGACCCCGTAGGTCAGAGTAAGGTTTGGCCGTACACGCCACGAGTCTTGAGCGTAGAGCTCGTACCAGTTGAGACCGTAGTTACGCTTTACGGGCAAGCCCGAAGACTGCACTACGCCCTGCTTGTCGTAGTTGTAGTTTCCCACGATGTCCGACACCATTCCCAACAAGGCGAGCGTCGGGTAGTCGTACGCGAAGGCTGATGCCGGTTCTGCAAATCCCTGATTCGCCGGGTCCAGATAGCCACCTGTGTTCGCGAAGCCGGTGGGCGACATCCAGTTGGTCGCACCCTTGCCCAGCGGGAAGGAGTGTTCATAGCTAAGCCGGGGATCTCGAGCGAACCCAGCGTTGACTCCGAGCTGAAGCGTGTGTTGCCCGTGAGTCCAGGAGAAATCGTCGAGAAAGTTATGGACCGGAGTCTGAGAGTTGTGCGTGTAATTGATCCCCTGATCCAGGCCGTAGAACGAATTCCATTCCTGCTGGGTGTCTCCGATAAACGCGGTGCTCTGACGCGTAAATCCCCAGTGGAAAGTATTTACCGCGTTCGAGCTGAGCAACGCGGTGTAACCAACCACGAATCCCTTGCTGTGATCGGCGACTGTCACTTCGGGCGCGGATCCCGGCAGAAACGGGGCGCCGGGGTTGAACAGATTCTGTAGCGATCCTCTCCAGAAAAGAGTGTGTTTGCCGTTGGCCGTTACGTGGTAGTCGAGACGTGCAATGAACGCATTGTTGTCAAGTTTGGTGGGCGCGCGAAACCGAAATCCGGAATAGTTCAACCCGTCGCCAACCGATGGATCGTTGGTCAGAAACTGACCCGTGCAGAAGGTCTTGTCGAAATACCCGCTCTGATGGTTCGTGAGATCCAGAACGGCGGAGTTTACGCCCAGCCCCAACGGGTCGAGAGTCTGCAGGCTCTGGGGACCTGTCGGTGGAATCACAGTAGTGCCAAGGTTCACGTCCGCATAGCTGATGAACCCGTTGCACATTGTCTGCGCTCCCGGAGTCGCACTGCTGGTCGGAATCGCGCGCACGGTGCTGATTTCCTGGCGCTGCCTCGTTCCTTCGTAGTTCGCAAAGAAGAACACGCGGTCTTTCCAGATTGGTCCACCGACCGACGCCCCAAAAATGTTGTAGTTCAGTTTGTCTGGCTTGTTGGCCTGTCCGAGCCTGGCTTCCGAAGCTTTGACAAAGTAATCGTTGGCGCTGGTGACGGTGTTTCGCAGGTATTCATAGAGCGATCCGTGAACTTGATTGGTTCCGCTCTTGGTCACCAACGCGACCTGTGCTCCCGAGCCCGTACCTTGGTCGGCGTTGTAGTTGGAGGTGGTCACGCGAAATTCCTGCACCGAATCGACCGTGGTCGGAAGTACTGAAGTGAACGCGTATCCATTCGACTGGTCGTTTACGTCGACTCCGTCCAGCGTAATGTTGCTCTGATCGCTGCGCGCACCGTTGACCGCGCCACTGCGAGTATCCTGATCCTTATAGGAGGGATCCTGCAGGTCCAGTCGGTGGCCCGTGTACGTCACCCCAGCCTGCAGGCTCAGTAGTTCCGGCACATTGCGGGCCTCGATCGGGACCTCCTTCACCTGGGTTTCGCCGAAGGAATTGCCCAAAGAAGCATCTACAGCGTTGAGGGCCGGGGCTTCGCTGGTAACCGTTACATTCTCCGTCGTCGCTCCAACTTTCAGCTGAAGATTCACGGTCGCTGGCGTATTCACCAGCAACTGCAGTCCAGTTTGCACGTATTGCGAGAAGCCTTTGAAGTTCACCGTCAGTCTGTAAGTTCCGGGCGGGAGCGCCAGGAGACGGTATTCTCCCCGCGCATCGGTCTCAGTCGTGCGCTCGATCTTGGATTCGTCGTTGGCGAGCACCACTCGTGCGCCCGCAATAGCACTTCCGCTAGGGTCGGTTACCGTCCCTTGCACCGAAGTGGATGATCCTTGGCCAAAAGCTATCGCAACCGTAGCCAGCAACCCTGCCACAACAAGAGCACACCCCTTCAAGCCTCGCATGGGCTCCTCCCGCACGCTTCCCGCCGGGCATAGCGCGGGCGTCTGTGCGCATCTGAGATCCGCACATTTTGCTGGGAAGTGTACTCTCGGGGCCTCACCCACGACTTGTCTTAGAGAGACATCGATAAGGAGGCGCTTTGCTGATCCGCCGGCTCCTTGATCTGACCGGCCATCTCCTTCGCTTCCTGAATCACCTCGTGAAGCTCCCGCTCCAGAGCAGCGTCGAAGGCTTTGGGGGCGAGGGCCTTTTCTGACCTCGACCAAATCGGTTCGTTTTAGCCGAACCGAAAGCAGTCGAAATTTGAGTGAAATGGCCTGTTAACAATAGTTAGCTTCCGGGTTGCCTCCCCGGGGCCATTCGAATTTTGCCGGCCACACCACCGAGACAGTTCGTTCCCACGCGAATGGGGAACCTGAAACCCGGGTCCGGGCCCACTGGTGGTGTCGAGTGCGAAGGCTGAAATGTTGTTGGATGCGCAACATAAACGAATTCGTCTGAGGGATTGCGGATAGATCTTCCACCGAAAAATTAGGGGATCTGGAAGGTTCCGAGCGTCACCAGATTGCGCGACGAATTTCCGAGGTAAACGGTGTATGTGCCCGAAGCAATCGTCCAGGAATTCGTACCCGTGTTCCAGTAACCCAGCGGGTGCGACGAGTCGCTCGCGTTCACTTGGATAGTCATCCCTTGCAGCTGTTGCCCGGCGGCCACTGTCGTCTTATTCCATCCAACCAGCCGTTTCGATTCGTTTGTGCTGGCTGGCAACTGCAAATACACCTGGGCCACTTCGGCACCATCGCGAGTGCCCGTGTTCTGGAGATCGAATGTGACTGTGAATCCAACATTGTTGCCCGTCGTGGTCGCGGCCAATTGCGGGTTGTTGATCGAGAACGTTGTGTATGAGAGCCCAAACCCAAATGGAAACAGCGGCGTCAGCCCACGTGTGTCGTACCACTTATAACCAACGTTGTAGCCGTCGATGGTGTAATCCACGTTGAAGGGCGTGGTGGCGTCCGGAGGCTGGTCAATCACTGGCCGCGGCAATTGGCTTTCGCTTGCCGGGAAAGTCATCGGCAATTTGCCCGAGGGATTGATGGCGCCAAACAAAATGTTTGCGATGGCCTCTCCGCCCTTTTGTCCCGGATACCAGGCTTCCAGAACTCCACCCACATTCGACAGCCATGGCAGAGCCTGAGGGCCGCCGTTTTCCATGACAACGATGGTGTTAGGATTCGCGGCTGCCACAGCGGTGACGAGGGAATCCTGATCCACGGGCGTTGCGTCGTACAGGTCAGTGAAGTTCAGGCTGGGAAGGTCCATGCCTTCGCTGGCCCACTGACTAACGAAGACAATTGCCACTGAAGAAGACGCGGCCAGGGCCGCGGCCGATTGTGCGTTTGACCCATCGTTGAACTGCACGTTGGCCGCAGGCGCGAGTGCCTTGATTGCATTTAGAGGCGACGACGGAACCCAATCTACGGCCGACCATCCTGGGGGATTGGGATAGACCTGCGGCAGAGCCGGTCCACCGATGGGATCCACCTGCGCGGAGCCGCCGCCGGAAAGTATGGCAACATCGGCGTGAGAACCGATCACTGCGATTGACGGCACACTGGTGCCCAGTGGCAACACGCCATTGTTCTTCAGAAGGACTGCTCCCTGCTCTTCCTCTTCTTGCGCGATGGCTGCGTCGCCAGCGGCATCGATGGCGTGAATGGTCTGAGGATGATCGATCAAGCCGTCGGCAAACATCGCCCGCAGAATGCGATGCACCATATTGTCGAGCCGCGACTGGGGAACTTGTCCGTTCTGCACTGCCTGTTTCAGACTTCCGAAGTAAATGCTGCCTGGCTGCTCCTGATCGAGACCATTGTTGGCTGCATTAACGGTGCTGTGAGTAGCGGTCCAGTCTGACATGACGTAGCCGGGGAAGCTCCAATCGCCCTTCAGGACCTGATTCAACAGATAAGGGTTTTCACAGGCCCATGTGCCGTTGAGAAGGTTGTAAGAGCACATCACTGACTGCACGCCAGAGTCTTTCATCGAGATCTCAAACGCCAGTAGGTCGCTTTCACGCCCAGACCTGTCGTCGATAAGGGCGTTCGCGGTGGTTCGGCCACTCTCCTGGTCGTTGAACGAGAAATGCTTCATTCCGGCCATTACGTACTGGCCCTGAATCGCCTTGAGGTGCGCGGCGTTGATCCTTCCGGCGAGAATCGGATCCTCGCCCTTGGTCTCGAAGGTTCGTCCATCTCGCGGTTCGCGACCGGTGTTGTTTACGTTGCCGCCGAGATTCACGTTGATTCCATACGCGCTCAGTTCCGAGCCGATCACCTGTCCGTATTTTGCCGCCTCGTTCAGGTCCCAGGTGGCGGCGCTGGCAATGGATGATGGTAGGGCAGTTCCTTGTCCCAGCCCGGCGCTGATGCCTACGCTGCCATCGCTGTAGTACGTGTCAGGGATGCCAAGTCTTGGAATGCCAGGGATGAAACTGCCGGCACCCCGCGGCACGGGCTGAGTCCAAAACTGCGGGGGAGACGTGCCGTGGACCAGCTGGATCTTCTCGTCCAGCGTCATCTGCGAAAGTACGCAGTCGGCACGAACGTCAGGGCTGGCGGTGGTCGGAGGAGAGCAGACAGTGTTGTTGTTGGATGAGCTGGAATTGCCGCTTCCGCAGGCCACGAACACAGCGATCAGTTCCAGGAGTGCAACCGCGCTGAATGTTCTAAGAGTGATTACGAGTAAGCTACGAGAATTGGGCAATATAGCCCCCTTGGCAGGCGAGACCAGTATCTCTCGAAAGTATTGTCTAACAAACAAAGGCGTTTCGCACCATTTCAAGATCACCCTTTCGCAATGACCGTCACCCGTCGGCATCTCTACACCCTAGGGCTTGTCAGGGGATGGTCTGGGGTTCCTGCGGGCAGAACTGCCCTCCATTCCTTCAATTCCTACTCTTTGGGCTTGGTTCCCTGCTTCAACGCTTGCGCCTTCGTGCGTTCTGCGGCTGCGGTCTGCGCGTCGCCGAGTTCGTCGAGGGCGTCGGCGAGGAAGGCGTGAGGCTCGAAGTTGTCGGGGGCCGAATCCACGGCCTGCTTCAGATAGGGCAGGGCATCCTGGGCGTGGTGTTGGAGTGTGAGAATCCGCCCCAGAAGCAGGTTTGCGCGGAAGTGCTGCGGGTTGAGTTGAAGCACGGTCTGGAGCAGGTCCACGGCTTCGGGCACATGTTGGGTGCGCGCGTAGACGGCGGCGAGGGAATATTGCGCGTCCGCCCACTTCGGACGTTTCTTGGCGACATACTCAAAGTAGGGAACCGAATCTTTCCACGAGCCGGTTTCGAACAGGGCGAGCCCGAGTTCGTATTGCGACTGCACAGAGTCGGGCAACTGGGCGACCGACTTGCGCAGTTCCACGATGGCTTCTGGATAGTGCTTCGTCTTAGCTAGCGCCATGCCCAGCTGCAACTGAGCTGCGGTGACCAGAGGACTGTCGGCCAGAACCTGCTTCAGCAGCGGGATGGCTTCTTGGTAGCGGCCGTCTTCGACGGCAATCATCCCTTGCTGCAGGACGTTGGAGATGCCGATCTTGTCTTTGGGGTCGGCGCCTTGCAGAACGTCGGCGGACTGCGCGGCTCCGGTCGAGGCAACGTATCCCAAGGCGGAGAGATTTTCTGCCTGCTCGGCAGTGAGGGGCGCGTCGGCGGCCTTGTCGCGCACCACGGCGGTCTTGTCGTGGAATTCGTCAATTTGCGATTGCAGCGTGCTGGCTACGGCCGGAGACGTTGCCGCGAGATTGTGGGCTGCATCTTTGTCCTGGGACTGGTCATAAAGTTCGCGCTTGGGAGCATGCACGAAGAGGTACTTGCCGGACCGGAGCGAACGCAAGGCGCTCCATCCGAAGGCGCGGTGCGGATAGTCGGTCTCGGCGTAGGCGGGAAGGTCTGCGGCATCTTTGTCCCTGGAAACGCCTTTCATCAGGGGTACGAGCGACTCTCCCTGAAAGGTTGGCGGCAGGGGAAGGCTGAGCATGCTGAGCAGGGTGGGAGCGACGTCGACCAAGCGCACGCGCGTGCTGACGCGGCGATTGGCCAGCAGTTCCGCGGGCAATTTGAAGATGAGTGGAACGTGGATCGTCTCGTCGTAGAGAAAGATGCCGTGCATGCTTTCTCCGTGGGCGCCGAGGGACTCGCCGTGATCGGACATCATCACGATGATGGTGTGGTCGTAGAGACCCTTTTCCCGCAGGTAGGTGAACAATTTTCCCAGGGACGCGTCGGCGTAGGCGATCTCCCCGTCATACGGGTCTTTGAAGCGCTTGTCGTAGGGCGCCGGGGGATCGTAGGGAGCATGCGGGTCGTAGAGGTGGACCCACACGAAGAACGGGGCGCGCGGATTCCTGGTGAGCCAGGTGATGGCGTGTCCGACGACGTCTCCGGCGCGGCGCTCGACGGTGGTGTAGCGGTCTTCGTCGGGATCGTTCTTGGGGCGGAATCCGGCGTCGAAGTAGCCGAACCCGCGATCGAAGCCAGGAGCCATGCTCTGATGGGGATCGAGAATGAGCGATCCGATGAATGCGGCAGTGTGGTATCCGGCCTTCTGCAGAATGTCGGGCATATAGGGCAGCAGGGCGGGGAGAGGATGCCCGAAATCCGTGACGGTATGAAACTGCGGATAGGTGCCGGTAAAGATGGTGGCGTGGGAAACGGGAGTCAGCGGCGCCTGGGAGTAGGCGCGTTCAAATACGATGCCCTGGCGCGCGACGAGGTCGAGATTGGGCGTGAGTCCTTGCTTGTTGCCCAGGAATCCCATGCGGTCGGCGCGCGTGGTGTCGACGGTGATGAAGACGATGTTGGGGGCTTCCGCCCAGAGGGGCAGTGCGACAGCGATGAGGAGCACGAAGAGGAGGGCTGAGCGACGCATAAACAAAAAGGGAGTTTACCATCGGTAAACTCCCTTGAGAGAAGGTCTATTGTTGCGTCAGAAGTCGATCGCCGCGCCGAACTGCATGTTCCGCTGCGTGCCCGTGCCGAGTATGGGATTCAAGCCAAGTCCGACGTCCGGGGTGGCGAAGAACGTGCCGAAGGAACCGCTTGTTATTTTGCCGGTGGAGGTAGCAAACATGCCGTGATTGAAGACGTTAAACACCTCCCACTTGAACTTGAAGGTGAGGCGTTCGCTTATCTTGAAGGCTTTGAAGATGCCCATGTCCAGCTGCGAAATGCCCGGCTGGCGAAGCATATTGCGGCCAGCGTTGCCGATCGTGCCAGAGGCGGGCCTGCTGAAGGCCGCGACATTAAAGAACTGATTGACGTTGTGAAAATCGTACTTGAGCGGACTGCCGTCATAGTCGGCATAGGTTGTCTTTAAGCCCTGATTCGATGGGTCACCACTGATAAATGCGGAGAATGGGCGGCCTTCCTGCGCGCGGAACAGTGAGTTCACCGACCAACCTTCGCCGATCAACTTAGGCACGCCGTGCATCTTTGGGACGTCGTATACCAAGTTGAAGTTCACATTCCAAGGGGTGTCAAAACCGGACGGACCGTAGTTCTTGCTGATGCTGTAAGGATTCTGGTAGTTACTCAGGAAGTCTCCGCCGCGATTCGCTGATCCGGTATCCCTCGCTCTTGAATACGTGAAGTTAAATTGTCCCGTCAGGCCATGAATATCCCTGGCTTTGTACGCGAACTGCAGACTGTTGTAGTTCGAGTAGCCATCGTTGTTCAGTTGGAGGATATGGTTGTACTGCGGGAAGGTGGCACCGAAGGGTTGTCGCGAACTGTCGCATGCTGCAGTGCTGACCGGACAGGCGTTGAGGTCGCGCCAGTTCACCAGATCGCGTCCCGCGGTACCTACGTACGCAATGCTGACAGCTGTTCGGTTGGTCAGCGATTGCTCGAGGGTCACGTTATAAGCGTGGTTCATCGGCGTCTGGAAGTTCCGAAGCACCTGCACGACACTCGCCCGGGATGTTGCAGTGGGGCTGGAACCGTACAACGGGACCCCGGGGGCGTAACAGATGAAATAGCTGCATAGATTGTTCGGCTGAGTGCCACTATCGAATAGGGTCACATTTTCTGCAGGTGTGGACGTGATATCGATTGAGAAGATACCCTGCGGAACCTGGGTGAAGAAGCCCGACCGCGTACCACTCCAGGCGTTGAAGTAGGTTTGCGGAGCGTGCAGGGTGCCGAAGTTCGGGAGGTCGTAATTCAGGGAGTAACCCGCCCGCACCAGCGTCTTTCCGTTGTGCCGTACGTCCCAAGCGAAGCCCACCCGCGGTCCGAAATTGTTCTTGTCGACGTTGTAGAGCGGGTGATCGGACAAACTCACGAAGCCGTTCGCGTCTGCTTTAGGATCGCTCGGCAGGAAGTTGGAGCCGAGGTTGTCGCGCTCACCCAACGCTCCGCCTACGTCCCACCGGACGCCTGCTTCCAGAGTGAAGTTTGGCTTCACCTTCCAGCTGTCCTGTACATACAGGCCCAGTGATTTCTGGAAAATGTGGCGTTCGGTCACGCCAAAAGAGCGACCACTGTCTTCCGCCAGTCCGAGCAGAATTTCATTGAGGGCAGCGACCGGGTTAGCTTGCGATTCTCCGTTGAACTGCGACGGGCATGCTCCGTACGTGGCGCAATAGTAAAACCCATACGAATAGAACGACAGGTTCGATCGCGCACGGTCACGTCGTGACTTCGTGTACGCGTCCTGATACTGTCCACCCACCTTGATCGTATGGTTGCCCTTGATCATGGTGAAGTGTTCTTGCCAGTCATAGGAGGCATCGGGGCGGGTCACGATCGGGTATCCCTGCACGCCGCCGACGACGGGATAGCCGGACGCTCCGAAATAGCCCAGGTAGTAAACGGCGGGTACGCCAAGATTCTCTTTGTCGTTCGGGCCCGCACCGAGCGGGCCGGTATTCAGACCCAAAGCGTTGGGATCGATGTTGTTATTGACTCCAATGCGCTGAGAGAACCGCTGGTATCCAAACCGGCTTTCCAACACTTTGGTCGGACTGATCGTCCAGGTGTAATTGAGGCCAGCCAACTGGGCTCGGGTCGGAGCTACCGAGTTCCACATGTTCTTATTGGTGGCGAGGGGGCCAACCGATTGGGGAACCCCGGCAGCGGCGGGCTGGCTCTGAAGGCTGTCTCCAAAGAGATACTTCACGGAGAGACGATTCTTCTGACTGAACGCGTAATCGACCTTCACGTGGAAATTGTTCAAGTCGAGGACATTGTTGGCCGCTATGTCGGCGGTTCCGTTCGTACTGGTGGGAATAAACGACAGCAGATTCGCACCGATCGAGTTGGGAGTTCCGTCATCGGCTGTACCGTAGATTTGATCGCTTCCGGGCCCCGGACCGGTGTTGAGGCAACTCGTCCAGGGGGTGCTGCCATCCGCACTGAACGTTCCCGACGTGTTCGGGTTTACGCCTGTCTCGACGCATGACATGGCATCATTGATCTGCGCCTGCGTGGGCAAAGTGATCTGAGAAGGGAAACTGTCCTTGAGATGGAATCCCTGGAACGACAGATAGAAGAAAGCCTTGTCCTTCACGATCGGCCCGCCGCCGGACGCGCCGAACTGATTCAGTCGAAATGGTGTGGTCGCAGTCGCAAAGTAGTTGCGGGCGTCGAAGGCGTCGGTGTGTCTGTACCAGAAGACGTTGCCGTGAAAATCGTTGGTGCCGCTCTTCAGGCCGATGTTGATGACCGATCCACCCTTGACGCCGAATTCCACGCCGGGATTCGATTGCACGTTGAATTCGGAGATGCCGTCGAGCGGGATCAGAGCCGCAGCCGTGCCAGAGATGGCTGCCTGGCCGAGGGAGGATTCGCCGTAGTAGCGGTCGTTGTTGGGGATGCCGTCGACCGCAAAATTGTTCGACGTGGCGCGCTGGCCGTTGATGTTCAGGCTCTGGAATCCGCCGCCGGGGCTGCGCTGCACGCCGGGGACGCCGTCGAGAAGATTGTTGAAGTCGCCGCCGTTGTTGGGAAGATCCTGCACCTCGCGCTGCACGAACAGCGTGCTGAGGCGGTCTTCGCTGGTTTCGACCAGGGGCGCGACGTCCTGGACTTCTACCGTTTCTGTTTTGGAGCCGATCTGAAGGGCGAAGTTGGCTTGCGTGGTCAGAGCGATGTCGACGCTGGCCTGGCGTGACATGGTCTTGAATCCCGCGGCTTCGACCGTGAGCCGGTAGGTGCCGGTACTCAGGTTCGGGATGCGGAAGAATCCGGTCTCATTGCTGGTGGCGGACTGCTTCTCTCCCGTCCCGACATTTTCCGCGCGCACGGAGGCGCCGGTGACCGCCGCACCGCTGGCGTCGGTGATCGTCCCGGAAATGTCTCCGGTGATCTTCTGAGCAAACAGAGGAGTACAGGTGATTACGCCGGTGAGAAGGAGAACAGACACTACTCGCACGAGACGGTCCGCAGCCATCTTGCCCCCAAGATTTCCTGCTCTTTTTTACAGCCCCACAGAGAAACGGCTAGATCGAGATGGTCGACTGCAAGAGGGGTGGAAGTCAAGCAAAATGTGTGATTTTCATGGTGACCCGGGATCACAAATGATCACAAAACATCGAGTGGTTGTCACCGCGTTACGGGGACCGGAATCGGTTCAAGCGGGGGCATGTCGTGCTAGTCTTGGCGCCATGAGGGCCCTTCTACTGGTCGTATTGTGCGGACTGTCGGCAACCAGAGTCGTGGGTCACGAAGCGGTCGCGGAGAATCCGCCGGCGCTGCCCGATGTCTACCTGGTGACGATCGATACCCTGCGCGCGGATCACGTCCACTGTTATGGGTACGACCGCATTCAG
Organism: Candidatus Dormiibacterota bacterium; assembly: GCA_035632675.1. GTDB lineage: Bacteria > Acidobacteriota > Terriglobia > Terriglobales > Acidobacteriaceae > Sulfotelmatobacter. The sequence continues at coordinate 311,120 of DASQGJ010000026.1, read as the reverse complement.
ACTCCGACGCTGGACGGCTTGGCCAAAGACGGGGTGCGTTTCGCCAATGCGTTCACGCCGAGTCCGATCACCAACACGTCGCATACCAGTATTCTGACGGGCCTGCTGCCGAGCGCGCATGGTGTGACAGATTTCGCCCGGCCTCTGGGCAACGACCATCCGACGCTGGCGGAAGTGCTCAAGAAGAAGGGGTATCAGACGGCGGCGTTTATCGGAGCGGTGATTCTTGATAGCAAGGCTATGGCTCCGGGGCTGGATCGGGGCTTCGATTTCTACGACAACTTTCCCGAGCACACGCAGAGCAAATCGCGATGGGGACGGCTGGAACGCCGGGCTGAGGAAGTGGTGAGGCGAGCGGAGGCGTGGCGCGACGCGCATCCGGCGGGGCAGCATTTCATGTGGGTCCACCTGTATGACCCGCATGATCCGTATGAGCCGCCGCCGCCTTATTCGGTGCAGTACAAGGATCGTCTCTACGACGGCGAGATCGCCTATGCGGACTCGGCGTTGGGGAATTTTGTGGCGCATCTCAAACAGCATGGCTGGTATGACAATGCCCTCATCGTTGTCGTGGGGGATCACGGAGAGGGGTTGGGAGAGCATCAGGAGGAGACGCACGGCATTTTTCTTTATGACTCGACCCTGCATGTTCCGTTGATATGCAAGCTTCCGGGCAGGAATCCATCGCGAACGGTTCAGCAGCAGGCACGTACGACCGACATTTTCCCAACGATTCTCGACCTGCTGAAGATTGCCGGGCCGGAGCAACTGGATGGCGAATCGCTGAAGACCTTGATCGACGGCCGGGAGGCGAGTGAGCGGACGGTGATCGCGGAGACCGATTATCCGCTGCACTTTGGATGGGCTCCGTTGCGCGCGGTTCGGGCAGAGGGACTGAAGTTCATCGAAGCGCCGCGGCCGGAAGTGTACGATCTGCGCGCCGACCCCGGCGAGTTGAAAAACGCATACGAACCGTGGAATGCGGCGGTGCAGAGGTCCCGCAAAATCCTGGCAGACCGGTGGGCCCGCATGCCGCGCTCTGCGCCGTCTTCGGCGACCGTGCCGGCGGGCACGCTGGATGAGCTTCGCGCCCTGGGATATCTAGGGCCCGCCGATGCGGGCAGCGCCACGAACGTGCCTGAGCCCTCGTTGCTGCCCGATCCCAAGGACAAGATTGAGGAACAGAACCTGCTGCACTCGGCGATGATGGCGGCGGAGGCGGGGAATTCTGCCGACGCGCGTGCGGCTCTGGAAAAAGTTCTGGAACGCAATCCGAACTCCGAAGCGGCGTTAGTGCAGTTGGGGAGTCTTTGGTTGCGGGCGGGGGACTACGAGAAGGCATCCGGATATCTGGCGCGCGCGCGGGAACTTCGGCCCGACGATCCGGCGGCGGCTCTTTACCAGGGACAGGCCTTGGCAAAGTCAGGAGACCTCGCGGGCGCCAAGGCGGCGCTCGAGGCGTGCGTCAAGCTGAATCCGAAGCAGTCGGCGGAGGCGCGGGTTCTGCTGGGACAGGTCTATCTTCGTTTGCAGGACTACGTCGCCGCCGAGGATCAATTCGAAGCGACGCTTCTGCTCGAGCCAGAGAGCATGGACGGACATCTGGGACTCGCCAGAACGGAGATTCTCGGACATCGCTTTGACGATGCTTTGAAGGAGCTTGTGCGGCTGTCGAAGTCACACCCGCGAAATGCGGAGGTGTTTGAGTTACTGGCGCAAGCCTATGCAGGACTGGGCAGGAAGGTTGATGCGGCGAACGCCAAGAGCCGGGCAGTGGAGCTGAGCAAGGCCGGAGCCCCGGCCAAGTAGCGGCGGGCTGCTGCTGGCTAAGAACCTGCGCTCTTACTTCTGCGCCACCTTTTCGCTCTTGTTCTCGAAGATCTCGGTGAGCACGTGCCCGCGCATCTGCTTCGGCGATTCGATTCCATACAGGTGCAGGATGGTCGGAGCCAGATCGTAAACGCTGGCTTCGAAGCCCATCAGACGGAAATCCTGCTTGATTCCCGGACCCATGGCAAAGAACGAGCCGGGCACATCATCGCCATCGGCGAAGTCGTGCTTGGCAATCACCGGCGTGGTCTTCTCGTGATCCATGTGAGCATGCGGATCGGTCTGCTCAAACTCGCGCAGCGGCTTGATGCCGTGGTCGGAGACGATGAAGACGTAGGTATTTTCATCGACATGTTTCAGGATGCTGCCCAGCACACCGTCAAAGGCCACGTACTGATTGGGAAAAGCGTCGGTACGAACCGCGTTGATCGCCGGATTGTATCCGGCGTTGTAGGGCGCGATGGGGTAGAGCCAGTGTCCGGTGCGGTCTTCGCAGGACTGAGCCAGCCATGTGAAATCGGTGGGATGCCTGGTGAGAAGATAGTCGAAAAGCTGGGTTTGCTGGGAACGGATCAGGTCGACTTTCTTCAGCCAGGCGTCGATGACTTCCGACTCGTGTCCCTTCAACTGCTCGGCTGAGGGCATGCGTTCGCAATCGATGTAGTAGTCGCCGACATTCTTGATCAGTTCCGCCTTCATCGCTGGCGGATAGACGGGCTCTCCGCCTTCGACCTCGGAGAGCTTGGGCGCGCAGAGGACACCGTCTTCGCAGTTCTTGCCGCGGGTGAGCATGCCGCTGATCATGTAGCCGTTCACGGGCATCACGGGGAAAGTCGCGGGCACGTTCGCCATGCCGACCGTGATGTTGCTCTTCGAAAGAATCGACCAGATCGGCTCTTGCTTGAGCATGTTGGTGTTCGCCGTAATGCCACCGACGATGAAGCCGCTGACGCCGTGTTCTTCAGGCGTGGTACTGGTGAAGATGGTGCTGTAGACGCGCGGACAGTTGGGCGCCGAGACCGTGCGGAACTTCCCGTAGGTTCCCCGCTTGATGACGGACGCCAGGTTGGGCATCTTGCCCTGCAGGATCAACGGACGGATGAGGTCCATCTCCATGCCGTTGACGCCGATCACAACGACGTGGGGCTTGGGCTTGGCGGTGCTCTGGTTCTGCCCGAAGAAAGATGACGAGACGACGAGTACAAACAGTGTCAGCAGTAAAGATGTACGGGTGGCCCTGGACATGGTTGCTCCTGATGTCGTTCTATCACATAATTCGGACGCCTTGTAAGAGGCAGCCACGTTGGGGCAGTGCCCCAGTTTGGTTTCTTTGCGGCCTTTACCATTCTTTTTGCGAAACTTTGCGCTTAAAGTCTTTGAGATTTGTCTGGGAGATCAAGAGCTGATAACCGCAAAGGACGCAGAGAACCTCCGCAAAGGGCGCTAAGAAAGTCTAAATTGGGACATTGCCCCAGGTTGCGGGGCGGGTTGTTGGGAACTTGCAGGCGCTGGAATCCGTAGTCTATTCCCGGGACGTACCTGACCATAGATCGCACCACAAGATCAAAACGACGATAGATCGGACCACGATGGATCTGCGAATCCAAAATCTCTCCAAGCGCTATCCGAACGGCACTCAGGCTCTGCAGAATGTTTCGCTCGACATTCCCCTCGGAATGTTTGGGCTGCTGGGGCCGAATGGAGCCGGCAAGTCAACGCTCATGCGAACTCTCGCCACCTTGCAGGAGGCCGACAGCGGGCAGGCGAAGCTGGGCGACATCGACGTGCTGCGGCAGAAGGATGCGGTGCGCCGCGTGCTCGGCTATCTGCCCCAGGAATTCGGGCTGTATCCGAAAGTTTCGGCGGAGGCGCTGCTTTCACATTTCGCCGTTCTGAAAGGCATCAGCAACGCCAAGGAACGGCGAGAAGTTGTGCAGGCCTTACTGCAGCAGACCAACCTCTACGAGCATCGCCGGCAGGCTCTGGGTAGCTTTTCGGGCGGCATGAAGCAGCGATTCGGGATTGCGCAGGCGCTGCTGGGGAATCCGAAGCTGATCATCGTCGACGAGCCGACGGCTGGGCTCGATCCCGAAGAGCGAGTGCGCTTTCACAATCTGCTGAGCGCGATCGGACAGAACATCATCGTCATTCTGTCGACGCATATTGTTTCCGACGTGACTGATCTTTGCCACTCGATGGCGATCATTCACGAAGGCCAGGTGCGCGTGGCCGGCAATCCTTCGCAGCTGGTGGCGGAGTTGCAGGGACACGTCTGGCGGAAATTCATTGGGCATGACGAAGTGACGAGTTATCGCGAGCGCTTCCAGTTGATTTCGATGCGGCTGTTCGCGGGCCAGACTTTGGTCCACGTGCTGAGCGATCAGTCGCCGGAGTCCGGATTCGAAACCGTGGCGCCGGATCTGGAGGATTTCTACTTCGCGACCATCAAGGGATTTATTCACCGGCCCGCCGCCGGTCCGGTGAACTGAATATGATCGCTTCAATTCTGGCGTTTGAATTCTCCCGCCGCCTGCGCCGCATCTCGACCTACATCTATTTTCTGGTCTTCTTCACCCTGGGCCTTCTTTTCGTGCTGATGTCGGGTGGCGCATTTTCCTCGGCGACGGTTGACTTCGGGACTGGGGGCAAGGTCCTGGTCACTTCGCCATTCACGCTGAATCTCATCATCATGTACATGAGTTTCTTTGGCGTGATCGTGGTTGCGGCCCTGGCGGGGCAGGCTACCTATCAGGATCTGGACAGCAACTCGACCGCCTTCTTCTATACCGCGCCGATCAGCAAGTTCGACTACCTTGCCGGGCGCTTCCTGGGCGCACTTGCGGTGCAAGTAGTTGTTTTCAGCAGTGTGGGGTTAGGCGCGTGGGCCGGCACGCGGGTGCCGTGGCTCGATCCCGCGCGGGTTGGGCCGCAGACCTTTTATTCCTACGCGCAGCCTTATCTCACGATGGTGATTCCGAACCTGATCTTCATGTCGGCCATTTTCTTTTCTTTGGCGGCATTGGGAAAGAAGATGCTGCCGGTATACGCGGGCAGCGTTCTGCTGCTGATCGGGTATTTCGTCGCCGGCCAACTCTCGTCGGACCTGACGACGAGTACGCTGGCGGCGATGATCGATCCGTTCGGTGGCAATGCGGTCTCCCGCCTCACGCAATATTGGACTCCGTTCCAGCGCAACACGGAGATCGTACCCTTTGCCGGAGTGTTGCTGTGGAATCGAATGTTGTGGATGGGGGTTGGGGCGGCGATTCTCGGTCTAACGTACTCACGTTTCTCGTTCACCTACGCGGCGGGCAAGTCGACGCGCAAGCGGAAACCCGAACCGGCACCGGAATCCCTGGCTGTAGCGGCGCAGATATTGCCGACTGTTCATCCGACATTCGGTCCGGGCGAGTCCTTGGCTGAACTGGTGTCGCTCACGCGCCTGCAGTTCAGTGAAACCGTCAAGAACATCTTTTTTGTGGTGCTGCTGCTAGCCGGTGCGCTGATGGATATTGCTTTCGCCTTCAACGTCAACTCACCGCTTTCCACGCCCGTTTATCCAGTTACCGCGCGCATGGTGGAACTGGGCGGCGCCGGCTTTACAGTGTTCATCCTCGCCATCATTACTTTCTACTCGGGCGAGTTGGTGTGGCGCGAGCGCGACGCAAAGCTCAATCAGATCATGGACGCCCTGCCGGTGCGGCGCTGGGTGCTGTTTGGCAGCAAGCTGTTCGCGCTGATGCTGGTGCAAATCCTGCTCGTGCTGATGGTCATGGTGTGCGGACTGCTGGTTCAGGCGGTGCAGGGATATCACCATTTCGAGATCGGCCTCTATCTGACCGATCTGTTCGCTCTCCGGCTGATCACCTTCTGGATCTTGTGCGTGATTGCGATGCTGGTCCACACCATCGTCAACAACAAATATCTGGGTCACTTCGTGATGGTGCTTTACTTCATCGTAACCGTCGTCGCGCTGCCGCAGACGAATTTTCAGGACTACCTCTACCGGCTGGGGCAGTCCCCGCAAGCGGTTTACTCCGACATGAACGGTTACGGTCCTTACGCTGCCCCGCTGTTCTGGTTTCACCTGTATTGGGGAATCGGAGCGGTGCTGCTGGCGATTCTCACGAATCTGCTGTGGGTGCGCGGGATGGAAACCAGCATCCGCAACCGGGCGAAGCTGGCAAGAGCCCGACTTACGAACTCCACCAAGTTGGCATTCGCCGTATGCGGCGTGCTCTTTGCCGGAGTCGGAGGCTACATCTATTACAACACCCACGTGCAGAATCGCTTCCTGACGACGTTCAAGTTCCAGGAGGATCGCGCCCAGTACGAGAAAAAGTACAAGCAATATCAGACGATGCCGCACCCGAGGATCACGGACATTCAAGTGAATGTGGATCTTCATCCCGAAGAACGGCTGGCGGTTTTCAGCGGCAAGGAAGAGCTGGAGAACAAGACGGACGCCCCGATCGACCGGATTGCCCTGACGCTCTGGCCCCAGGACGCGGATCTGATCCCGCGCCCGCATACCGAGGTGCGCCAACTCAGTTTTGAGGGCGGCCAGACCCCGGTGCTCGAAGATACTGCGCTCGGCTTCTACATCTACCAACTGGCGAAGCCACTGCCCCCGCATGGCCGCATCGCGCTCGATTTCGAGCTGGCGTATCCGAATCCTGGATTCGTCAATTCGAGGCCCAACGGCGATATCGTGCATAACGGTTCCTTCGTCTCGTCGAGCTATCTTCCTGTCGTTGGATACCTGCAGGATGTGCAACTGGTCGACGACAGCGCCCGTCGGAGTCACGGCCTGCCGAAATCCGCGGGACTGCCCAAGCTGGAAGATGTAGCGGCTCGCCAAAACAACTACGGGTCAGCCGCGACGGACTGGGTGAACGCTGAAGGGACGGTGAGCACGAGCCCGGATCAGATCGCCATCATGCCGGGCTATCTGCAGAAGGAGTGGGTGCAGGACGGGCGGCGCTACTTCCATTACAAGGCCGATGCGCCGATCCTCGACGGATGGCTGTCGATCAACTCGGCACGTTACGCGGTGCAGCGCGATCGCTGGCACGACGTCAATCTCGAAATCTATTACCACCCGGGACACGAATTCGATCTCGACCGCATGATGCTGGGCATGAAGTCGACGCTGGACTACTGCACGACGTCGTTCAGTCCATTTCAGTTTCGTCAGTTGCGCATAATCGAATTTCCGCGGTACGGAGATTTCGCGGAGTCGTTCCCCAACACGATTCCATTTTCCGAGAGCATCGGATTCATCACTTATGTCGATCCCAAGAAGAAAGACGCGATCAACCTGCCGTTTTTTGTGACCGCGCACGAGGTCGGACATCAGTGGTGGGCGCATCAGGTGATGAGCGCCAACACGGAAGGCGCCACGGCTATTGTGGAAACGCTGGCCCAGTACACGGCGCTGATGGTGATGCGGCATACCTACGGCCCGGAATCGATGAAGAAATTCATGCGCTACCAGTTGGACGGATATTTGCGCGGCCGGGCGCAGGAGCGCGACGAGGAGAAGCCGCTGCTGCGGGTTGAGCCCAATCAGGGATACATCCACTACAACAAGGGCGGGCAGGTCATGTACGCCCTGCAGGACTACATTGGCGAAGAGCGGGTGAGCCAGGCTTTGGCTGCCATGGTGAAGGATTGGGGATTCAAGGGGCCGCCTTATCCGACTTCACTCGACATGGAGAACTATCTGCAAAAAGTCACGCCGCCGGAGTTCCAGTACCTGTACGAGGACTGGTTCGAGAACATCACGATCTTCGACAATCGGGCGGTGTCGGCGACTTATGCGCCTCTGCCCGATGGCAAGTATCAGGTGCACATTTCGGTCGAAGCGAAAAAATACCGGGCCGACGGAAAGGGCGAGGAGCATTTGATCGCGGTGCATGACCTGGTCGACATCGGCGTGCTCGATGCCGACGGCAAGTTCCTCTACCTGCAGAAACAGAAGATTGAGCAGGAGCACCAGGACTTCACCGTGACTGTGGATAAAGTGCCGAGCCAGGCGGGGATTGATCCGCTGATCAAGTTGATCGACCGCAATCCGGATGACAATGTGGTGAACGTCGAGAAGCGATAGGCTCGGCCGCGCCGTTTCGCGAGACCTTGCGCCCGAAAAACGTTGAGCTACAGTGACGCTGCGTTCTGGGTGCTCCTTATTATTGAAATTTCTCCTTTCTTTTCAAGCGATTGTCGGGCACCTACCCGTTCGTGCCATATATGGCACGGGTAGGCCATTTACCGGGTCTGGGGGCAGAGTTAGATTGTCTTTGAGCAGCACTTGGGGGAGGGCTGATCAACAGACGTCCCAAGACTCAAACTGAGTCTGGGGCGTTTTGTTTTGCGCGCGAAAAACCTCGTTTTCTCGGCGAAAAGCCGCCTTCAGGCTGAAGTCCCGCCTATTCTGCCCGCCGTCGCTACCACCTGGGGTTTTGATAGTGGTAGATTTGTGGCGCCCTTCGTTTGCTGTGACCACAGCAGTCTCTGGAGCCACGATGCCCGCCTCCCTCGCACGCCGCGACTTCCTCGCCGGGATGGTCGCCATGACAGCCGCCGGCGCCACTTCTGGCTTCGCCACACCCAGCATCACCGTTCGGCCGTTTCGCGTGTCGGTCATTAATGACGAGGTCTCTCAGGACTTTGGGCACGTGTGCGAGGTTGCGTCCCGCGAATTCGGGATGGGGTGGATTGAGCTGCGCAGCATGTGGAAGAAGAACATTGTGGCCCTCGATGAAAAGGAAGTTGCGGAGGCGCGCCGGCTGCTCGAGAAGTATCAGCTCAAGGTGACTGACATCGCCAGCCCGCTCTTCAAGGTCGACTGGCCCGGAGCTCCCAAGTCGAAGTTCAGCGAGGGCAAGAGTTTTGGCGCGAACTTCAGCCTGAGTCAACAGGATGAAGTTCTCGAACGCGCGATCGAGATGGCGAAGGCTTTTGGGACGGATCGCGTACGCTGCTTTGACTTCTGGCGCCTGGAGGATCAAACGCCGTATCGCGCCGCGATCAATGACAAGCTGCGGGAGGCGGCCACCAAGGCGGAGAAGAAGGGCATCATCCTGGTGCTGGAAAATGAACCGGCCTGCAACACGGCCACCGGGGCTGAGGCGGCGAAGGTTTTGAGCGCGGTGCAGTCGCCGTCGTTCATGTTGAACTGGGATCCGGGCAACGCCGCCGCATCTGGCGAAGTCGCGTATCCCGATGGTTATAATCTTCTCCCCAAAGAGCGCATTGGACACTGCCACTGCAAAGATGTCGGCAAGCTGGGGAAGGACGATTGGGCGCCCATGGGCGGCGGCCTCATCGACTGGGCAGGCCAGTTCAAAGCCCTCAAGCACGACGGGTACAGTTTCGCCGTGAGCCTCGAGACTCACTGGAGCGGCGGTGGCTCGCCCGAAGAGTGTTCGCGAAAGAGTTGGGCAGGAATGAAGAAGCTGTTGCTGGAAGCAGATGCATGGTAAATCGCAGGAGAGCGCTATGACGGATCAGACCAGACGGACTTTCTTGAAGCAGGCGGCGATCGGCACGGCCGCAGTGTTGGCGTATCCCTCGGCGACGGTGCTCGGCGCCAACGACCGCGTACGCGTGGGCATGATCGGTGTCGGCGATCGTGGGACTGACTTGCTGGAGCAAATCGTTGCAGTCCCGAATGTTGATCTTGTTGCCATGGCGGACATTTATAGCCGCCGGCGCGACCAGGCGAAGAGCAAAGTCCCCGGCATTCAGACTTTCGAGGACTATCGCCGTTTGCTTGACATGAAAGATATCGACGGCGTGATCGTGGCCAGCCCGCTTCACATCCACACGCGCCATTTCCTCGACACGCTGGCCGCAGGGAAAGATCTCTATGCCGAAAAGACGATGACCTGGTCGATTCCCGAGGCAGACAAGTGCCTGGCGGCCGCAAAGGCCTCTGACCGAGTGGTGCAGATCGGCCTGCAGCATGAGAGTTCCGGCGCCCTCGTCGACACGAAGCAACTGATCAAAGACGGAGCAGTCGGCAAAGTCACCCACGTCGAGTCCTGGATGAGCCGCAACACTCCGCATGGCAAGGGACAGTGGGTGCGCGCGGTCCCGTCCGACTGCACCGCGCAGAACGTCAACTGGAGTGCATTTCTGAATGGCCGGCCTGACCGGCCCTTCGATCCTTTCAAGCTGATCAACTGGCGATTGTTCTGGGAGTTCGCAGGAGGCAACTGTGCGGAAAACATGGTGCACCAGATCGCATGGATCATGAGCGCGCTCGACTTGCCGCTGCCCTCGGCGGCGTATATGTCGGGCGGAGTCTTCTCCGAAAAAGATGGGCGCGAAGTGCCCGACACCATCGCCGTCACACTCGATTTCCCGAAAGATATCGTCGTCACCTGGCAGTCGACCTTCAGCAACCGTCACTATGAGTTGGGCGACCGCATTCTCGGCAGCGATGGAACGATCGAGCACCATCTCGAAGAGGCCATCCAATACTGGCCGGAGAAGACGAACCGACCCGCGGGCGAGGCGATGAAGGGCAAGACTCCGAACCAGGACCACATGAAGAACTGGGTTGACTGCATTCGCGGCCGTGCAGTGCCCAATGCGCCGGCGGAGATCGGGTACCGATCCGCAATCGCCGTGCACATGGCGAACCTTTCGTACAAGAAGAAGCAGCGCCTGACGTTGGAGGAGGCGAAAGCGATTACGCCCGAGTATTGACTCCAGGCCGGTCTTCTACCGCGGCGAAGTTCGGTACAGGCAGTCTGGGTCACAAGAGCAACAGCGCAAGCCCGCGATGCGATTGCGATCTGTTTTGCTTGGACTCTTTCTTTTTCTAATTACAACTGAGATGAGATCAAGATGATGGCCGGGGAATCCCTATGATTGGCGCGGTCGATATCGGCGGAACGAAAATCGCAGTGGGTACGGTCAACGACCAGGGGAAGGTGCTGGCGCGGGCGCAGGAGCCAACCGATCCCGAGCGCTACTCGGCGGGGCTTGACGCAATCGCCCGCATGCTGCGGGAAACCGCGCAGAAGGCCGGAGTCGAACTCACCGGCATTGGCATCGGGTCAACCGGGCCCGTGGATCCGATCCGCGGTGAGTTTGGCGATGTCGATTTTCTTCCGGGGTGGAGAGGGAAGAATCCGGTCAAAGATCTGGCCCAGATCTTCAATGTACGAGTTGCTTTGGAGAACGATGGCGACGCCGCTGCTCTGGCTGAAGCCGGATGGGGCGCCGGCCGCAATCGCACGCGTCTGATCTACATCACCGTGGGAACCGGAATTGGCGGTGGCATTGTTCTCGACGGGAAACTTTATCGCGGAGTGGATGGAGCGCACCCTGAGGTCGGACATCAGGTTATCGATCCCGCGGGTCCGCCGTGCTCCTGCGGATTTCGCGGGTGTTGGGAGTCGCTGGCGGCCGGTCCGGCGATGGTGGCCTGGGTGGAAACGCACGCGCCGGCCGGCTATCTGCACCGGCCCGGCATCACCGCGAAACGAATCTGTGAGCTTGCGCAGCAGGGGGACGAGATTGCGCAGCAGGCCGTGGAGCATGAGGGTTACTACTTGGGGCTTGGCCTCGCCAATCTCATCAACCTGTTTACGCCGGACGCGATTGTTCTCAGCGGCAGCGTGATGAAGAGCGCGAATTTGTTTCTCGACCGCATCCGCGAGGTGATTCGTGGCGGGTGCCGCTTCGTGCCGGCCGAAAAGACAGAGCTGACGCTGGCATCCTTGGGAGACGATACCAACCTGATCGGCGCCGCGCGAGTCTGGCACTACCGGTTCGCATAGCGCCGCCGGGACAGCGGCGGTCGCGTGGGCATCCTGCCCTCGCTGCCGGCGACGAGTGCTGCTCCCGGTTTCCAGTTCGTGCTCCAATCTGGTACTGTTTCCAGTTCGCTTTTTGCGTCTCTGTGACGCATGTCACAGATTCACGGGGCTGCCCCGTGATAAGGATTCTCCCCGGGCCGGCACCCATCTGGCTCCGAGGCGCAATCGTTACTGGACCGCGGAAAGGACGAGAGTCGCGTGATCGTCGGAGTTCCGAAGGAAAGTTATCCCGGGGAGCAGCGGGTCGCCTTAGTCCCCCTCGTCATTCCCAATCTCACCAAGGCAGGGCTCGAAGTAGTAGTCGAAGCAGGTGCCGGCGAGCAGGCTGGATATCCTGACGCGGCGTATGTGGAGAAGGGGGCGAAAATCCTGCCGGACCGCGCCGCCGTCTTCAGCGCCGCCGACATTGTTGCGCAGGTGCTCTGCTACGGATCCAACGATGTAACCGGCAAAGCCGACCTGCCGCTCTTCAAACGCGGCCAGGCGCTGATTGGATTCCTGCGGCCTTTCGGCTCGGCGGAGGTGGTGCAGCAGATCGCACAGGCGGGAGTGACGTCATTCTCCGTGGAACTCATGCCGCGCACCACGCGCGCCCAGAGCATGGACGCTCTCTCTTCGATGGCCACGTGCTGCGGCTACAAGGCGGTGTTGCTGGCCGCCGAAACTTCGCCGCGCATCTTCCCCATGATGACCACCGCCGCCGGAACGATTACCCCGGCTCGCGTGTTCGTGATCGGCGCAGGAGTGGCCGGGTTGCAGGCCATCTCGACCGCGCGCCGTTTGGGTGCGGTGGCCTCGGCCTACGACATGCGTCCCGCGGCCAAAGAGCAAGTGCAGAGCCTCGGCGGACGCTTCATCGAGCTTCCCATCGAGGCCCAGAACGCCCAGGATGCGCGCGGCTACGGCACCGCGCAGGATGAAAATTTCTATGCCCGGCAGCGCGAACTGCTGTCTCGGGTGGTGGCCGAGAGCGATATCGTCATCACGGCGGCGGTTATTCCCGGCAAGAAGTCTCCGGTGCTGATCACAGCCGAGATGGTGAAGGGAATGGCTCCGGGATCGGTGATCGTCGATCTTGCAGCCGAGCGCGGAGGAAACTGCGAACTGACGCGCACCGGTGAAACCGTGAAGGCAGGGGGCGTTACGATCATCGGCGCGATCAACTTGGCGAGCAGCGTTCCCTACCATGCCAGCCAGATGTACGCGCGCAACCTGACGACGTATCTGACTTACATGGTGAAGGACGGCAAGCTGCAGTTGAACCTGCAGGACGAAATTGTGCGCGAGACACTGATCACCAACGGTGGAGAGATCGTGAACACCCGCGTGCGGGAATTCTTTAAACTGCCGGCGCTGGCGACAACCGGTGGATAGGTTCACTTGCGAAAAGGCTATAAGAAGCTCACGGCTTCGGCTGTGCTATCACTGATCTTTCAAAACTTGTCATCCTGAGCGGAGCAAGAGTTCGCGAAGCGAATTCTTGCGCAGTCGAAGGACCGCTATTCCCTATGCGGAACCTGCGCATTAGCTGGGAATTCGCGAGGCGCTTCGCGTTGCACGGTGAGAACACCTCGCGACGGTTCAGTAGCCGCCGAGCTGATAGGGATCCTTCGACTCCGTGGCTGCTCCGCTTCGCGCAGCATCCACTCCGCTCAGGATGACAGGTGAGAATTTGATGACAAGTGAAAACTTGATGACTGAGGTATTGCATGGGTTCCAACCTGATCGACTCGCTGTTCGTATTCATGCTGGCGGCCTTCATTGGATTTGAAGTCATCCGCCACGTGTCGCCGCTGCTGCACACGCCACTGATGTCGCTGACCAATGCCCTCGACGCCATCGCGGTCGTCGGAGCGATCGTCCTCGTGGGCGAGAAGAAGAGTACTTTCGCGACCGTGCTGGGTGTGATCGCCATTGTCGCCGCCACCAGCAACGTGGTTGGAGGATTTTTTATCACCGACCGCATGCTGCGGATGTTTAAGACCAGCCGTCCCACCAAACCGCAAGTGACGAAGCCCTAATTTATGCAAGAGTTTGCTGGAAGCCAGTACCTCATCGAAGTCATATATCTCATCGCCAGCGCGCTGTTCATACTCTCGCTGAAGTGGATGAGTTCTCCTGCCACCGCGCGTCACGGCATTCTTGCCGGTGAAATCGGCATGGTGCTGGCCATCGCGGGTACCCTGCTGCATCACGGCATCATCGACTACAAATGGATCATTGTTGGGCTGGTGCTCGGCTCGGGCATCGGCATCCCGCTCGGCATGGTGCAGATGACGGCTGTCCCGCAGCGGACCGCGCTGAGCCATGCATTCGGCGCTTTGTGCGTCACGCTGGTTGGAACTGCCGAGTTTTACCTGGGGAGCCAGAACAACTCGAAGTTCGGATTGTCGGTGCTGGCCATCGAAGTGATCCTCGGCGGGCTGACCTTTACGGGCAGTCTGATGGCCGCCGGAAAACTCCAGGAAGTGCTGCCCCAGCGGCCCATCACGTATAAAGGCCAGAATTTCGTCAACCTTCTGCTGTTCCTGGTGGCTGTTGGAAGCGCCGTGTACCTCGTGCTGCATCCTGAAGCCAGACAACTCTTCCCTCTCATGGTAGGCATTTCGCTGGTCTTCGGAGTGCTGCTGGTGATCCCCATTGGCGGCGCGGATATGCCAACGGTGATCTCGCTGTTGAACTCCTACGCGGGACTCTCCGCCGCGGCGATGGGATTTGTGCTTCAGAACAAGCTGCTGATCATCGCTGGCGCACTCGACGGATCTTCCGGCCTCATCCTCTCGATCATTATGTCGAAGGCGATGAACCGGTCGTTTACCAATGTTCTGTTCGGTGCGTTCGGGCAGGTGCAGGCTGCGGCTGCCGCAGGGCAGGAAGCCAAGCCCGTGCGCAGCGCCACGCCCGAAGAAGCCGCGGCGATTCTGTCGGCCGCGAATAAAGTTGTGATCGTCCCCGGATACGGTATGGCCGTCGCTCAGGCCCAGCACAAAGTGCGCGAGCTTTACGACTCGCTTACCAAGAAGGGCGTGGAAGTCCGCTTCGCGATCCATCCGGTCGCGGGACGTATGCCCGGCCACATGAACGTACTGCTTGCGGAAGCCGACATTCCGTACGATCGCCTGATCGAGATGGACGAGATCAACGGCGATTTCCCGCAGACCGACGTGGCGCTGATCATCGGCGCGAATGACGTGACCAATCCGGCCGCGCGCACCGATCAGTCGAGCCCGATCTTCGGCATGCCCATCCTCGACGTGGACAAAGCACACACCGTGATGGTGATCAAGCGTGGCATGAGTCCGGGCTTCGCCGGCATCGACAACCCGCTGTACTATCTCGACCGGACGCTCATGCTGTTCGGCGATGCCAAGCAGTTTGTGGGCGGGATTGTGCGCGAGTTGGGTGGAGGACACTAGAATGCGCGCGGCTTCGACAAGGAATATCCGTATGGTTTTCGCCGAAACGCCGGAGTAGACTTAGCGTCATAAGTCCGACTATGTCGCCATCGAACAACATAATCTCGCGCGACCCTGAGGTGCTCGGCGGAACGCCAGTCTTCCGTGGGACAAGGGTTCCCTTTCAAGCCCTGCTCGACTATCTGGAAGGCGGGCAGACGCTAGATGATTTTCTCGACGACTTTCCCACTGTGACCCGTGAGGCCGCAGTGCATGCCCTTGAGCATGCGAAAACACTGGTTGTCAGCGAACTGGAACGAGGCTGCTCGTCGACGAGTGTATCCCGCGAAAACTGAAGAACAGCTTATCCACACATGAGTGTCGGAGCGTGTCCGAAGAGGGTTGGTCCGGAAGAAAGAATGGGGAACTGTTAACGCTTGCAGAGACCGCCGGATTCCAAGCCTTTCTCACTATGGATCGCGGACTTGAATATCAACAGAATCTCAAAGGACGAAGCATTGCACTAGTGTTGATCCACACAAAGTCCAATCGTTTGGCCGATTTGCTGCCGCACGTCCCGGAGATCCTTAAGGTGCTTGGGTCACTGCAGCCCGGCCAACTTGCCAAGGTAGGCCAAAGAGCAAACTCATGAAAACTGGGTCTTTATTGATTGTCGTTGTCTTACTTTCCCTTCTCGCTTCAGCTCAGTCCCAACCTCAACTCAACCTCATGCCCATGCCGGCCAGCGTGCAGCAAGGCTCGGGCGCGCTGGCGATTACGCAGACGTTTTCTGTGAGCGTTACGGGGGCGCACGATGCCGCGCTCGATAGTGCCGTGCAGCGGTTCACAGCACAACTTTCGAAGCAGACTGGGATTCCGTTTCGACCTAAGGCTGGTGCTGCCCCGACGTTAACAGTTCACGCCGACCATGGCCTCGAAGCGGTGCAGACACTAGGCGAGGACGAGTCCTATCAACTGACCGTTGCTGATTCGGGCGCGCAACTGTCCGCGCCAACGACGCTCGGCGTTCTGCGCGGGCTGCAGACGTTTCTGCAACTAGTCACGATCACTTCGAACGGATTCGTGGCTCCGGCCGTCACCATCAAAGATCAGCCGCGCTTCCCGTGGCGCGGCACGCTGATTGATGTAAGCCGGCACTTCATCCCCATCGACGTGCTCAAGCGCAACCTCGACGGCATGGCGGCCGTGAAGATGAATGTTCTTCACTGGCATCTTTCCGACGACCAGGGATTTCGCGCAGAGAGCAAGGTCTTCGCGAAACTCACCGGGATGGGCTCCGACGGCATGTTCTACACGCAGGCGGAAATTCGTGATCTTATCGCGTACGCGCACGATCGCGGCATCCGGGTCGTTCCTGAATTCGACATGCCCGGCCACAGCCGCTCCTGGTTTCTCGGATATCCTGAACTCTCCAGTGGCTCCGGCCCGTACACGCTTGAAGGAGGTGGCATCGATCCGATCACGGATCCCACGCGGGAAGAGACCTACAAATTCCTGGAGAAATTCATCGCCGAAATGGCCAAGCTCTTCCCCGACGCCTACTTCCACATCGGCGGCGACGAAGTCAACGGGAAGCAGTGGGACGCCAATCCGAAGATTCAGGAATTTATCCACGCCCATGGCATGAAAAACAATCAGGATCTGCAGGCGTATTTCAACCAGCGCCTGGAAAAGATTCTGACGAAGAATCACAAGATCATGGTGGGCTGGGACGAGATCCTTCACCCCGATCTGCCCAAGACGATCGTGGTGCAGTCGTGGCGGGGGCAAGAGTCGCTGGCCAAGGCCGCGCAGCAAGGCTACCGTGGCCTGCTCTCCTACGGTTATTATCTCGACCTGATGTGGTCCACTGCGCGTCACTACGAGGTCGACCCGATGAGTGGCGCCGCGGCGACGCTCACATCGGAACAGAAGGCTTTGATCCTCGGCGGGGAATCCTGCCAGTGGGCCGAATGGGTCACGCCCGAGAATATCGACTCGCACATCTGGCCGCGGAACGCGGCGGTCGCGGAACGGCTCTGGTCTCCGCAGGAGGTCGTTGACGTCGCGTCTATGTACGCGCGCATGCACGCCGTAAGCCTTGAACTAGAGTTGCTGGGCTTGACTCACAACACGGCGCGCGAGCGCATGCTGCATCGCATGGCGGGAAATTCAGATGTCACCCCACTCCGCGTTCTCGCCGACGTGGTTGAGCCCGTGAAGGACTACAACCGCTGGGATGACGCCAAAGGTCCCATCGACTTTCATGCTCCTCTGACGCACATGATCGATGCGGTCTATCCCGAGAGCGACACGGCGCGGCAATTTACCGATCTCGTGCAGGCCTACGTGCAAAGCGGCTACAAAGACAAAGCCGCCGAAGCCCGGATCCGCGAGTGGCTCACGCTGTGGAGGGACAACGACGCGAAGCTGCATCCTTTATTGCAGCAGTCTGCTTTGTTGCAGGAAGACATCCAGGTGTCGCAGAACCTGGCGATGCTGGGAGCGGCGGGCCTGCAGGCGCTTGACTATCTGGACAAGGGCCAGCCGGAACCAGATTTGTGGAAGACACAACAACTCGCGGTGATTGAACAAGCGAAGAAACCGGTTGCCGGACTTCTACTCATGGTTGTCGCCCCGGTGCAACAGCTGGTCGAAAGTGCGGGCCAGCCGCCGCACCCCTGAGCGGTCCAGAAAGATGCCGTTCGTCACTTGGGATCGACAGAAGTCGATCCCCGATTTGTCACTGCCTAGGGGATGAACTCGTAGACCGTGCCGTCGTCGTTGCTGCCGCCGTGCACGGTAGCACCGTAAAATACGCCCCCTGCCCCGGTGATCATTCCGTTGTAGGCGAATCCGGGGTTCGGCGCGCCCGTGAAGCTATACGCCACGCTCTCCGTCCACTTGCCCGACGAGCCGTGAGTCATCTTGAAGATGACGCCGCAGCTGCAGGAGGCGCCCCCGGCACTCGTCGTGCCGTAGAAGTTGCCCGCAGCGTCGGCGACCAGGCTGCTGATCGGACTCGCGCCGTCCGTGCCTCCCTTGAAACTGTAGAGCACACTTTCTGTCCAGGTGCCATTGCTGGGCGTCAACTTATAAACGGTGCCAAAATCGTTGGCCCCTGCGTAGTACGTGGTGCCGTAGAGATTTCCCTGCTTGTCGAAGACGACGCCGCCGTAGGGCGAGGCGCCATCGGGCTGATCCTTAAATGCATAGAGAGTCGTGAGCCGCCACTGTGCTTGATGGAGAGAAATCTCGTAGACGGTTCCGAATCCGTTTACGCCACCGAAGGTGCAGACACCGAAAAGATTTCCTGCAGAGTCGATCAGCAGACGCTCGGCTGATCCCCCGCCGCCATCGGCTCCGCCGGTGAAAGTGTGGATCACGCGTATCTTCCAAATCCCCGCGCTCTCATGCAATTGGTAGACGGTGCCCACGCCATACGCCCCGCCCGTCGGCGTCGTTCCGTAGATGTTGCCATGCGTATCGATCGATACCGGGGCGCCGGGCCCAAATCCGTCACTGCCGCCGGTGAAGGTGTGGATCACGCTCTGGGTCCAGACTCCGCCCGAGTTCGCGAGTTTGAAGACCACGCCGCAACCGCCTTCGCAGGATCCTCCGCCGCCGGTGACCGCGGTGCCGTAGAGGTTGCCTTGCGCGTCAAGCGTGACGCCTTTGTAGGGTTCTCCGCCGTCGGCTCCTCCGGTGAAGTTGTAGAGCACGGTGTGAACGCCTGCGGGCGTGACTTGAAAAACCGTTCCGCCACCACCCGTTCCGCCCTGCACGGACGTGCCGTAGAGGTTTCCCGCGCTGTCTCTAACCAATTCCGTGTCGGTGTATTCGCCGTCAGTGCTGCCGGCAAAGCTATAAATCAATTTCGTGGTGCTGGCGGCCCAGGCGGCCGTAACCAGAAAGACAGATGCCGCAAAGATGAGAATTCGGCTTGCGAAAGGCGGGATTCGCCTGTGTCCCATATCGACCTCCCCAGTCGGTTGCAGTGGACTGAAAACAGGCTACGTCACCGGTAGCGGGCTAGAACTTTAGCACTGAAATGGGGGAAACGCACCTTTTGACTTTCAGTCAGTGGAATGATATCATGATATCATTCCGCGAAGTGGGGAACCCCCATGGCCCAACTGGTGGTGAGAAATCTCGAAGAGCGCGTGAAGGCGCGCCTGCAGCGCCGAGCCAAGCGCAACGGCCGCAGCATGGAGGCCGAAGTGCGCGACATTCTGCGAAACGCGGCCAATGAGAAAGTGGAGCCGGCTGTTGGCCTGGGGACTGAAATTGCGTCGTTGTTCCGCGGGAAGGGAATCGATTTCGACATTCCAGAACTTCGTGGGTACACGATCCAACCCCCGGACTTTGACGATCAATGATCATTCTGGATACGAACGTAATCTCAGAACTCATGCACGTTACGCCAGCTGCCAAAGTGATTGCCTGGATAGATCGCCAGGACCGCGAATCCATGTGGATCAGCTCCATCACGATATTTGAGGTTACATTCGGATTGGCGGTTATGGCGGCCGGCGGCAAGCAATCTGTATTGCGGCGCTCGTTCGGGGAACTGCGCAGCAAGCTGGAAGATCGCATTGCTCTTTTTGATGAGGCAGCTGCGGAGAAGACGGCCGAATTGATGGCCACTCGTCAGAAATCAGGCACGCCCAGAGATCTCCGCGACACCATGATCGCGGGCATTGTATTAGCCCATCATGCCAGTCTGGCCACCCGAAACGTCACGCACTTCGCCGACATTTCCGCGACCGTGATCAATCCGTGGACCGCGTAAAGCAGGGTTTCTCGGTCCTGCCGTGATATTCTATTTACTCCAGCTGCGCACCGTCTTGGCGGAATTCCCCGCAGTTCCTGAAGAAATTCAGAAGTTTGCAAAAGAGAAGCCAGAACTATGCTTTCAGTCAGTAATGTTTCCATGCGCTACGGCGCGAAAATTCTGTTCGAGGAAGTATCCACGGCCTTCACGCCGGGCAAGCGCTACGGCCTCACCGGGCCCAACGGCTCCGGCAAGTCGACGTTCATGAAGCTGCTGAGCGGCGAAATGGACCCACAAAAAGGCACGGTCGTCCGCCCGCGCAAGGTCGGCGTCCTGAGCCAGGACCAGTTTGCCTTCGACGCATTCTCCGTGATCGACACCGTCATTATGGGTAACAAGCGGCTGTGGGCCGCCATGCAGGAGCGCGACGCCATCTACGCCAAGCACGACATGACCGACGAAGACGGCATGAAGCTTGGCGAACTTGAGGGCATTGTCGGCGAGGAAGACGGCTACACCGCCGAAACCGATGCGGCGATCCTGCTGCAAGGCCTCGACATTCCCGACGAAGCGCATACCCGCAAGATGGGCGAACTGCAGGGCGGACAGAAAGTTCGCGTGCTGCTGGCACAGGCCCTGTTCGGCCATCCGCAGGCGCTGCTGCTCGACGAACCCACGAACCACCTCGACTTGGATTCGATTCACTGGCTGCAGGGATTTCTGAACGTGTACGACGGCGTGGTCATCGCCATCTCGCACGATCGCCACTTCCTCAACAGCATCTGTACCCACATCGCCGACATCGACTACGAGACCATCATCACTTACACCGGCAGCTACGACGACATGGTGGTCGCCAAGACGCAGGTACGTTCGCAGATTGAATCGCAGAACGCGCAGCGCGAAAAGAAGATCTCTCAGTTGAACGAATTCATCGCGCGCTTTGCTGCCGGTACGCGCTCAAGCCAGGTGCAATCCCGTCGCAAGGAAGTCGAACGGCTGCAGGTTACCGAGTTGGCGAAGTCCAACATCCAGCGCCCGTTCATCAAGTTCGAACAGAAGCGTCCGTCGGGCAAGCACATCCTAGAAATCGAACACCTCGGCAAGGCCTACGACGACAACCGCGTGATTCGCGACTTCACTGCCAGCATCACTCGCGGGGAGAAGATCGCGCTCATGGGACGAAACGGAGCTGGAAAGACCACGCTGCTCAATGCTCTGCTGGCGAACTCCCCAACGACGCCGGAGGCCGAATTGCGCAAAACCAGCGGCTATGATGGCCCGTTCGTCGATTCCGGCAAAGTCATCTGGGGGCACGAAGCGGCCATCGGATACTTCGCGCAGGACCATCGCAGCCTGATCGAGACCGGCATGACCGCGATCGAGTGGCTGCACCAGTGGAATCCGGCGGCCGTCACCGAGGAACTCCGAGGAATTTTGGGCCAGATGCTCTTCGCCCGCGAGGAAGCCACCAAGTCGACCAGCGTCCTCTCCGGAGGCGAAGCCGCGCGGCTACTCTTCTGCAAGCTGATGCTGCAGAAGCCGAACGTGCTGGTGCTCGATGAGCCGACCAACCACCTTGATCTGGAATCGATCAACGCCTTGAACATCGCATTGCAGCGCTACCACGGAACTGTGTTCCTCGTGACTCACGACCACGACCTGATCGATGAAGTCGCCACCCGCGTCTGGCACTTCGAGAGCGACCACAAGATCACCGACTTCAAGGGGAAGTACGAGGAGTACCAGGCTGCGGTTGTAGCAGTGTGAGTTGCTGCGTAGATTTTCACCACGGAGACACGGAGTCACAGAGGGAACATCGAAAAAGGGTTTCTCCGTGCCTCAGTGTCTCCGTGGTGAAGACTGGCGCACTTTGCACCATTTTTGCTGCATGTAAATCAACCAGGTTCTCCACAGGCATTCACAGCGTTTGCAGTTGCGTTGGTTCTTTAAGTTGAAGATAATGAGCGGGAACGCTCTTCCGCGAAAGTTTCGGGGCGTTGCGTATTGGGTTCTGTGTACAGTCGATCTGATTTACTGAGGATTCTGCACATCACGCCGCGCCAGTTGGCCAACTGGGAGCGCAACGGACTGGTAGCGTCTTCGGAGACCTACTCCTTCTCCGACCTGCTGGAAATCAAAAAGATTCGTGATCTGTGCGCCATGAGCGTGCGTCCCACGGTGATTCGTGAATCGCTTGACGCCATGCGCAAGCAGGCTGCTGGAGTGGAAAATCCGCTGCTCGAAGCTGGCGCGTCGTCGACGGCAAAGCACCGCGTGGCTTTCCGGCACGAGGGCAAACTGCTGGAGCCCATTGCCGGGCAATTCCTGATGGACTTTTCCGAGCGCGAGAAAGTTGTTACCACCACGCCCGTGCCCCGGGCCGAGCCTTCGCCGCGCGAGAATGAGGTGACCTCGTGGTTCGCACGCGGCATCGCGCTGGAAGAAGATCCCAACACCCAGACTGAGGCAATTGCCGCGTACCACCGCGTGCTCGACTTAGCTCCGACCCACGCGGCCGCGCACATTAATCTGGGCACGCTCTACTACAATCGCCAGGATTTTGGATTGGCGGAACGGCACTACCGTCAAGCGATTGAAGCCGATGCCCGTTACGCGCTTGCCTACTTCGATCTGGGCAACGTGCTCGACGAAACCGGACGGGTGCAGGAAGCAGTTCAGACCTACAAGACGGCGCTGCAACTGGCTCCCACCTACGCCGACGCGCACTACAATCTCGCTCTCGCCTTTGAAAAGCTGCGCGAACCCCGCAAAGCGCTCAAGCACTGGCAGGCCTACGTGAAACTCGACACGGCAGGCCCGTGGTCGGTGCACGCCCGCAGCCAGATCAAGCGCATCCTGCAAGCGGACGGGCTGAGGCTCGTATACAAGCGCGGCTAAATATTCACTGGTAGTCGTTTTGCCCTGGAGGAGTTAGTGTCGGATGAGCAGGTGATCAAGCTTCTCGAGGAAATTCGAGATCTGCAGAAGCTTCACGTCGAGAACTACAAAGACGCGCTCAAGAACCAGCAAGAATCAATCGATCTTCAAAAGCGCGCCGCACGCCGCCAGAAGATAACCCTGTCCGTGATCGGGTTCATCCTTCTGGCTCTCTGGATCTTTGTGGCTTGGTCTTCGTACTCGACGGCGAGATAGTCTCACCTTTCCGCTGTGGGACGGTGCTACCATAACTAGTTTGCCCAACTCACACGCGAAGGTGCCGTTATGCCTGAAACGCTGCAAGCCGCCCCTCCCTCCCCGCTGACCACGCTCACCGAAGACGAGATTCTCTTCCGCGATAACATCCGCCAGTTCGCCGACGAGAAAGTCCGTCCACTGGTGAAGGAGATGGACGAGAAGGGCGTGTTCGACAAAGACCTGATCCACGATTTCTTTCAGCTCGGCCTGATGGGCATTGAGATCCCGGAGCAGTACGGCGGGAGCGGGGCCAAGTTTTTCGAGGCGATTCTGGCCGTGGAGGAACTGTCGCGAGTGGACGCATCTTCCGGCGTGATCGTCGACGTGCAGAACACGCTGGTCAACAACGCGCTGCTGCGCTGGGGAAACGAAGAGCAGAAGAACCGCTACCTGCCCCGAATGGCGAGCGTGGTCCTCGGTGCCTACGCGCTCAGCGAGGCCGGTTCCGGGTCCGACGCGTTCGCGCTCCAGACCCGCGCCACGCTCAAGGGCTCTGAGTATGTGCTTAACGGACGCAAGCTCTGGATCACCAATGGCAAAGAAGCCGGCCTGTTCGTGCTCTTCGCCACACTCGATCCGGCTGCCGGATACAAGGGCATCACCGCATTCCTGATCGAAAAAGATTTCCCGGGATTCACCGTGGGCAAGAAGGAAGACAAGCTTGGCATTCGCGCGTCATCGACCTGCGAGTTGATTCTGGAAGACTGCCGCGTCCCCAAAGAAAACGTTCTGGGAGAACCCGGCAAAGGCTACAAGATCGCCATCGAGACGTTGAACGAAGGCCGCATCGGCATTGGCGCGCAGATGATTGGCATCGCCCGCGGCGCCTGGGAGTTCGCTTGCAAGTACGCCATCGAGCGCAAGCAATTCGGCAAGGCCATCGCCGACTTTCAAGGCGTCCAGTTTCAGATCGCGCAGATGGCCACCGAGATCGAGGCCGCGCGCCTCATGGTCTACAACTGTGCCCGCATGAAAGACGCCGGGGTGAACTTCGTCAAAGAAGCCGCCATGACCAAGCTCTTCGCCTCGCAGGTGGCAGAGCGCGTAACGTCGCTGGCCATCGAAATCTACGGCGGCTACGGGTTTACCAAGGATTATCCCGTGGAGAAGTACTGGCGTGACGCCAAGATCGGCAAGATCTACGAAGGCACGTCAAACATGCAGCTGGCAACTATTGCCAAGCTGGTGCTGGGAAAGTAAGGACGGCGTCCGGCTCTCGGCATTGGGCTTCTGGCCAACAATCGTAGGTTCGACGCCGAATCGCGAAAGCCGAAAGCCGAAAGCCGAAAGCCGAAAGCCGAAGAAGCCGCCCCTACGGGGTGAAGTGCAATTCCACGACTTCCCGCGTTTCCGCGCCCGGCGCGTACTTCCACTGCGCCACCGCGCTCTGGGCAGCATCCACAAGAAGAGGGCTGCCCCCGATGGGCTCCACTTTCTTTACGTTGCCATCGGCAGCGACCACGACGATGACCTTTACGGTTCCACCCAGGTTCATCCGCTTCGCTGCTTGCGGGTATTGAGGTTCTACTTTGCGAACTACCCGGCGCCGGTCTTCGCTGGAGGATTGAGCTTGGGCCAAATTCGCCGGCCCGAAACAGGAGAGGGCTACTAACAGAATCAAAAGGTACCGCATCCGCATAAATGATGATTCCTGAGATAGAGGAGTTGTATTAACAGCGTCTACGTAACAGCAAATCTTAGAGGATTAGGCCGTTCTTAGAAAAGTAACGCAGGTAACAAAGGTAACCACTGGGTGGCGACAATGCCCGAAAAGCCCTGCCAGTAGCGGCTTTCGGTGGGCATGCCGGAAATCCAACGCCGATTCCCCCGGTCAGATCTCGACCGCGCAAGTCCGCAATGCAACCAATGTTCCTTGCTCATAATGTGCAGCGAGTTGCACTTTCAGAGGGCTGTGCCTTTCCTCGAAATCCCTCCAACTGGCTTGATATCAGTATTTTGGGGGATTTGAGAATGTTGGCTCGCTGGGTGCACATCTCCAAGTGCCTGCGCGCTTGAGGCAAAAGGACCGGGGTACCACTTGACGACTCTATTTCAGATTGTCGAATCCAGCGATGTTCCCACGATTCCTGCAGCCCCCGCCAAGAAGCACGGCTGGTTGCCCCTTCTGACCGTACTGTTTCTGATCTCTTACGGTTTGATGACGATGCTCATCGTGGAACAGGGGCAAACGATTGAATCGCAGCGCGCCTTGATTCGCGAGTTGTTCCGCGACAGCACAGAGTTGTCCGCCGTCAAGATGAAGGCCTTACAGGACCAGCGGGCACAGTCGCTGGCGCAGAACCCGTCATCCCAGAATCTTTCGACCCAGGCTCCTTCGACCCATGCTCCATCCGTGCAGGCTCCGTCGACCCAGGCGCCAGCGAAACACGCTCCGTCTACCCAGGCAGGACCGCAGCAACGCGCGCAGAACCAGGCCAAACAGAAATCGCAGTGGCAAATGCCGTCCAGGCCGGCGTCAGATCTCGCAGACGCCCGCCGGTCGCTGATCACGCTCTAAGACGTAGAAGTTACCAGGCGGTTCGAAAACTGTGGCATTGCAGCACTGAGTTCTGTGGCTTAGCAGTACCAGCAAGATTGTGAGACGACAATGAAGGTCCTGACCCTAGCCTTGTTGTTCAGTCTGCCTGTGGGCACCCTAGGCCCGCAGAAGCCTCTCCGCCAGCCGACCAGCCAGATCGCCAAACACTCCAAGGGCGGACGCTGGTACTTCGCCGCCACCGGACACGCCGTCTACTGCTACGGCCCAGTCATGACTGTTCCTCGCGCCAATGGCGACCTGCAGAAAGTCGCCACCTTCTGTCGCGACGGCAGCGCGGTCGTCCCACTCAAAGACTAGCGCGATCTCCTTCGGCATCCTCCGGCGTTTCGGCCTTACTCAAGGCGCAACTTTCCACGGGGACGCCACTGGCCATCGGCTCATCGCATCTACCGCCCAGGCCGTCGATTTGTCTTTGTGACATGACGTGCACGGATTCGGGATTCCATACTTGTCCGTCATCTCCGGCGACAGGAAGCGGAAGGTATGAGCGTGAACGAACGTTCCCGGCACACCTTCGGTTTCAATCGCAGGCATGTGGCAGGCCACGCATTGGCTCCCGGCACTGCCGTCTTTGTGATGCGTGTGTGCTTCGAGAGTAGCCGTGCGCGGGCCGTTTGCAGTCGCAGGGCCGTGGCAGTCCAAGCAGATCTGGTTCGCCGGCTTGCGCAATTGCGCGTAGTTCTCCGTTCCATGCACGTCATGACAGGAAGCACACGTTATACCATGCCGGTACATCACGCTCTGGGCAAAATCGTTGCCCTGCATTCGGTTTTTGTGGGCGGTGCAATCCGGGAAGTAGTAAAAGGTCGTCTGGCCCAGGGTGCAGTCCTCGAGTTTCCAGAAATCCGCCAGCTTCAGGCCAACGTTATAGCCGACCGGCCAGTCATAATACTTTCCCTCGATCGGGTTCGACCGCGGCTGTCCCTGCGAATGGCACTGGATGCAGGTGTCACTGGCCGCCACAGAATTCATTTCCGATGGATTGAGAATGTTGCCGCGCACGGGATGCGCCACATGCTCGCTTCCCGGCCCGTGGCAACGCTCGCAGCCCACATTCCACTCCGCCACCTGTTTGCTGTGGATGTCATAACCAACGGAGTGGCAACCGTCGCAAGTTGGCCCGGTCGGCCGCTGCATGTTGTCCGAAGGATAGACGGCGCCCCACCAGTCTCCACCCTTCTCCGGCACATGATAGGGACGCCACGCACGATTCGCGACGTCCCACTGCGCGGGGAAGGGAAAGTAATCGTCCCCGATCTTGGTGAAGTAACGCTGCTTCCACAGACTGCCATAGACGAACGCCACCTGCTCCTTCGTAAACTTTGACACGTTGTTCGTGGCGAGGTCGGGGATAGTCGCCTCCGGATGCTCTCGTGGATCGCGCACAACGTTTGCCATCGGTGTCTTCTTCCAGCGCTCGTAGATCTGTTGATGGCATTTGGCGCATGCCTGTGAGCCGGTGTAGTGCGCCGGGGCAACACGGCTTGCCAGTTGCAGTGTTTCTGTCGCCTTGAGCGGTTGAAGACTGCGGATATATCGAACCAGCTTCCAGCTGTCCCCGGGAGTGGCGGGATCGCTCCACGCGGGCATCCCGGTGAGTTGAACTCCGTTCTCGATGATGTAGTGAATTTCGCCGTCTGAGAGAGCTTGCGTGGATTCCGAGCGCAGATCTGGCACCCGCGGATAGAGGTTGGTTCCTACCGGAGTCTTCCCGCTGCCGTCGACTCCATGACAAGCCGCGCAGTGCGCGAGAAACGCATCCCGGCCTTGCTGCAAAGACTCGGGTATCGCGGCAACCGGGTTTTCCTTCTTACTCTCGGTGCTTGGAATGGCCAGATTTCTAATTCGTCGGGCAACTCCCGCTTCCCAGGCAGACGGCGTTGCTTTGGCGCGGAAGCCGCGGTGAATCAGCAGATCGCCGCAGACTGCCGCAACGATGACGGCGATGAGAAATGCGAGTATGAATCCTTTCCATACTTTCATAGTGCTCACTGTCTCCGAATCGCAGCGGACGTGTCAACCCGCGTTGAGTCTTGCGGGGAATTTACGGCATCAAAGGTATGCCGTTATGATTGCGTCTTTCCGTCACGCGGATCCCGGAGACCACTATGTCCATTCGCCCCGTTAAGCATCTGATCAAATCCAAGCCCACGCTCGAAGGCGCCGGAGTCCATCTCCGCCGCGCGTTCGGCTTCGGTAACACGCATGAGTTCGATCCGTTCCTCCTGCTCGACGACTTTCGCAACGACGTTCCCGAAGATTATCTCGCCGGCTTTCCCTGGCATCCGCATCGCGGCATTGAGACCATCACGTATGTTCTAGCCGGGACCGTCGAACACGGCGACAGCATGGGCAACAAGGGCGCCATCGCCGCCGGAGACGTGCAATGGATGACCGCGGGCAGTGGCATCATTCACCAGGAAATGCCCAAGGGCGATACCACCGGTCGCATGCACGGATTCCAGCTATGGGCGAACCTGCCCGCAGCGCAGAAGATGACCGCACCGCGGTATCAGGAGGTGAAGACTGGCGATATCCCGCAGGTCACCGATGACGACGGCACTCACGTCCGCATCGTTTGTGGAACGTTCTGGGGCAAGTCGGGACCGGTCGATGGAATCGCGACCGATCCCATCTATCTCGATGTTTCGGTGCCGCCGGGCAAGCGGAAGACGCTTCCCGTCGAGACCACGCGCCACGCCTTCGCCTACGTCTTCGCCGGTGACGGCAAGTTTTGTAACGCGTCAGGTCCGCTGGCAGTGCCGACCGAGAGCGTAGGATGGGCGGACACCAAGCCTCCCGCAGACGCCGAGAACCGCTCGCTCGTGGTCTTCGATCGCGGCGACGAAGTCGCCGTGCAGGCTGGCGAGGACGGCATTCGTTTCCTGCTCGTTTCCGGCAAGCCGCTGGAAGAACCCGTCGCCTGGTACGGCCCGATCGTGATGAACACGCAAGAGCAACTCCAGCAGGCCTTCCGCGAACTGGACCAGGGAACGTTCCTGAAGAAGTAGAACTGCTGATGAACTTGGAGGGTGCGGGTTTTCTTCGTGGACGCTCGTGTCCTTCGTCGTTACGATGTTCTCTCTCACATGCCCGAACTCCCCGAAGTCGAGACCATAGCCCGCGGCCTGGCGAAACGCGTCACCGGAGACGTCATCGAGTCCGTGTGGCTGGGCCGGAAGAAAGAGCCGTTGAAATCCCCCGCATCGGAAATAGCCGAAGCCCTGGAACAGAGCCGCATCGCTTCAGTTCGCCGAATGGGCAAACACATCGTCTTCGATCTCGATCGTGTGGCGCGGGCGCTTACGCCCGCGAACGGCCGAGGCCTGCAGCGCAAGCAAGTGGGATCGCCCAGGCGTTCGGCGAAGCTGCAGGCAGAGGCGGGCGGAAGCGCCCGCCCCACACCGGCAAACAACGCCCAATGGATTGTCCACCTCGGCATGACGGGACGCCTCCAGGTTTGCGAGCCGCAGACAGAAATAGCAAAACACACGCACGCGATCCTGAAACTTTCGTCGGGCAGAGAACTGCGCTTCGTGGACCCGCGCCGCTTCGGCCGCCTGAGCGTAGCCACCCAGGTCGAATTCGACGCCACCGGAATCGAGCCTCTCGAAATCGATCTCGATCATTTCATCGCGCTCTTCCGGGGCCGCAAGACTCCCATCAAGAGCGCTCTGCTGAATCAGAAACTCCTGCGGGGCGTCGGCAACATTTACGCCGATGAATCTTTGTTCCGCTCCGGCATCCGCCCACGCCGCCGTGCCGCTTCGATAACCCGCGATCAGTTAAAGAAACTCCACGCCGCCGTGCAGGCAGTTCTGAAAGAGGCCATCGCCCTCGGCGGATCCTCCGTCTCCGACTACGTGAACGCCGACGGCGAAGAAGGATTCTTCCAGCTTGAACATCGCGTCTATGGCCGGGAAGCCGAGCCCTGCCTGGTCTGCAAGACTCCCATCAAACGAGTCGTGATCGCCGGACGCAGCAGCCACTACTGCCCGCGGTGTCAGAAGTGAATTACTGATTGCTGATTTCTGATTGTTGATTGAAAACCCGGCCTGGCTGAGGTGGTTTCAATCAGCAATCAACAATCATCAATCAACAATGCTTTTCTGTTACTCTCATCGGTTATGCCTGACTACTCCATCGGCGTCGATATGGGCGGCACCAACCTGCGCATTGCCGCCATCACCAAAGAAGGTCAGCTCCTCGAAAAAATCACCCTTGGCGTCAAAGTGGCCCTCGGCCGCGATTACGTCATCGGCGAAATGTGCGACGCCATCAAGCGCCTG
This sequence comes from Candidatus Dormiibacterota bacterium, assembly GCA_035632675.1. Taxonomy (GTDB): domain Bacteria; phylum Acidobacteriota; class Terriglobia; order Terriglobales; family Acidobacteriaceae; genus Sulfotelmatobacter. The sequence continues at coordinate 281,238 of DASQGJ010000026.1, read as the reverse complement.
AGCGAGCAATATCGAGGGACCGGCCGTCTCATCGGAGTAGGCATCGGCGTGCCGGGCATCATCGACGTCGAAGCCGGCATGATGCGCAAGTCCGCCAATCTTCCGGGATGGTCTGACTACCCCGTGCGCGACGAGATCGAACGCCGTCTGGGCGCGAAGGTCTGTCTCGACAACGATGCCAACGTTGCCGCGCTCGGCGAGAAATGGCTGGGTGCGGGCCGCGACGCCGGCGACATGGCAATGATCACGCTGGGCACCGGCATCGGTGGCGCGATCGTTCTGAACGGGAAGATCTTTTACGGCATGAGCGGCATGGCCGGAGAGTTCGGACACGTTACCATCGAACCCAACGGCGTCCCGTGCGGCTGCGGCAATCATGGTTGTGCCGAACGCTACGCCTCGGCTACGGCGGTCGTCCGCATGGCGCGCGAGGCCATCGAATCCGGCCAAGCGCCCGCGCTCGCCAAAGCTGCCAGTTCCGACCCCGAGTTCGGCGCGAAGTCGGTTTACAACCTCGCGATTCAGGGGAACATCGACGCGCAGCGCATTTTTCAACGATTCGGGGAAGCGCTAGGAATTCTGATGGCCGATCTGGTGAACATTCTTGATCTGGATATGTTCGTGATAGGCGGCGGCGTGGTCAGCGCCTGGGACGCCTTCGCTCCCACCATGTTTGCGGTATTGCGGGAACGCTCGCTGGTCTACGCAGCCTCGGCGCCCGAAGATCCGCTGGCGAAGAAGGAAGGCGCGTCCGCCCAGATTGCAAACTACACTCGCCGCAAAACGATCATCACACAAGCGCTGCTGGGTAGCGATGCCGGTCTCTACGGCGCGGCCCGACTGCCTGCGATGTAAAGAAGTAATGTAGGGGCGGACGCCTCGTCCACCCCGCGAGCGAAGCGAGCGTGCCACAGCGCCGTTCGCCACGACTCTGACCTCTCTATCGACCGTTTTTATCGCGCGCTTTGGACGCAACCCCGAAACGAGGCGTCCGGGGCTACACAATCGCTACGGCAGAACTGGGTTGTCGTCCTTCCATTGCACCTGCTCTAACTTCGCCGGCGCCACGGGCTCTTGATAGGGAATGCGCAGCATCAGTTTCCCGCCTTTGCTATCCACTTCTCCACCATTGGCCAGAAGAATTTTCAACCCCACCTGCGCCGTGTCTTCCGCAAGCACGTCGATCTCGTACGAATCCGGCAAGCCCGCCAGCGTCTTGTTCCAATACGTATTGTGCAGAGGGTCCCGATATTCCGCCGGGATTGCATGTGCCCCAATCAATGTTCCCAGGATCCCCGCGGCATTCGCCGGATTGCAATCCGCATCCTGGCCAGCCCGCGTCGCATAGTTCATTGTCTTGTACCAGTCGCCGTTTCCGTACAGGAGGCCCATCACGACGTACCCGCCATTGAGCTTCGCGTCAATGTTGAACGGCTGCTTGTAGCCGTCGGGACAATGGTCGACCTCGCCCCACTTCGTCTGCACCAGGTGCCAAGTCTTCAACCAGTCATTCGGATTCTCGTCGTGCCAGCGAATCACATCACGGATCAACTGCGCATACAGGCTCTGCGCGGGGATCGCCTTCAGACCGTTCTCCACCACTTCGCGAACATCCTTCGCGAAAAACGCCTGCGTATACATCGCAGAGATGAACATGCCGCCGTAGACTCCGTCGCCATAGTTCATGATGTGGCCCATGCGCTCGCCGTAGCGATTCGAAACCTGCGGCATTCCCGGGGCGATCATCCCAAATACATCGGACTCGATCTGGAAGTCGATGTCGTCCGCATGCAAGTTATAGCGCGGATTGCCAGAGTCCGGTGGAAGGATGCCTTTGCGAATGTTTGCCAGCCCGGCATCGTTGGCGTGCCAGACCTTGCGGATCTTCGCGTCCCACTCGTGCGCGACCGTGACCGGGTCGACATCGATTCCGTACTTACGCAGAGAGTAGAGAAAAAGAATGTTGATGTAGATGTCGTCGTTATCGGGCGCCCCAAAGCTGGGGTGCTCTCTTTCGGAATCCATGATGAAACTGTGAAGAATGACAATCTTCTGATTATCAGATTCGCGCGTGATGGGATTCCATTCTTCCTGTCCAGGTTTGTTCGAGGCGCGAGCGCGGTAGTCCTTCATTCGCGTCGGCGAGAGCGGCCAGTCTGTGATGTCGAAACCAATCGGAGTGTTCTGATACTGAAACTCCCAGGGCTGGCCGAACGTGACGCCGATCATCTTGCCCATCCATGCGCCCTGGACTTTGTCGAGATAGGTGTCCCATGACAGTTGCCGCATCGCAGGCGGGGCGGAATTGTCTGGAACTTGCGCGCCGGTTTCTGCACCGCAAGCAGCCGTGAGAAGAATCAGCAGAGTCGGAAGGAATCGTGTCATCGGTCCTCCGTGCGGCAAATGTTGGCACAGCGACTTTCAGCCGGTGCTGCTTGTCTTTGCTGGCGTGCGTGCAACGGCGTTCAGAAAAGCTCTGTTCTGCTCCGCCGTCCCAATGCTCACCCGCACGCAGCTCGGAGCGCCCCACGCACCTAACGGGCGCACGCTGATGCCTTCATCGTGCAATCTCTGCGCGAATCGAGCCGCGTCATCTCCGACATCGCAGTAAAGAAAATTGGCCCACGTGGGAAGCACCGTGTATCCCATCTCCGACAGTGCGATACCCAAAACTTGGGCCTGTTCGGAGTTGTTCGACAACGTCCGCGCGATGTGATTTTGATCGTCGAGCGCAGCCAGCGCCGCAGCATGTGCAACCGACGATACTGAAAAAGTATTCCGCATGCGCGCGCAGTAGGCCATGAGCTCCGCCGGCCCCATGCCATATCCGATGCGGAGTCCCGCCAGCCCGTGCGCTTTTGAAAACGTTCTCAGCACCAGGACGCACGCACCCTTGCGCAGATAATCCAGCGACCGCGAGTACTCGGTGTTGCGACGCGCAGCGAAGTACGCCGCGAATTCGTAGTAGGCCTCATCGAGGACCACGACAACGTGTCCCGGCACTTCCGCCAGGAATTTGTCGATGGCGGCGGCTTCCAGCAGCGTCCCCGTCGGATTGTTGGGGTTCGCGAGGAATACGATGCGCGTCTCTTCGTTGATCGCGTCCTGTATCGCGTCAAGATCGAAGCTGTGATCCCGCATGGGAGTTTCGATCAGCTGCGCCCCCATCGCATGTACGGCCATGCCGTAAACGATGAACGACCTCTCGCTGGTGACGGCATTCAACCCCGGCGCCAGCAGCGTCTGACAAAGCAGGCCGAGCATCCCGGTCGAGCCCGCGGTCACGAGAATCTGCTCCGGCGGAACTTCATGATGAGCCGCGAGTCGGTCCCGCAACTCCGAGCAGTCGTTATCAGGATAGGAGTTTGACGCAGCCAGCGCCGCGCGCATGGCTTCCACCGCCCGTGGGGATGGGCCTAATGGATTTTCGTTGGAATCGAGCCGGATGAGCTTGGGCTCTGTGTCAACGACAGGCGAACTGGCGGTCTGGTTCGGCACATGGCCAGCCATTTCGCGCGCGGGTTTCGAGACCAGATCAAAGAATCGGCTCATCTTCGCCGAATATCATGACATGGATTTCTTCTTGCCGTCGCTGCCCGATCGCGTCGCCGACTTCAGCCGCTCCACTTCCTTCAACGTCAGCGACCGGAACTCGCCCGGGGGCACATCGAGCGTCAGTGGCCCGTAACGCACCCGCTTGATCTTCTCGACATGATGCCCTACCGCTTCAAACATGCGCCGGATCTGGCGGTTTCGTCCCTCGATCAGCGTAACCTCATACCACGGATTCGCCGCTACTTTCACGACGCGGACCAATGCCGGCCCGGTCTTCACGCGCTTGCCATCATCGGTCGCGATCGATACTCCCGCGCGGAGCTTGGTGATCGCGTCGTCCTTTGGAGTGCCGGCAACTTTCACGACATACGTTTTCGGAACATGCGAGGCTGCCTTCATCAACCGGTTTGCGAGTTCGCCGTCGTTGGTCATGATCAGCAGGCCTTCGCTGGCGTAGTCGAGGCGTCCGACCGGATACACTCGGCCCTTCACTCCGCGCATCAGATCCATGACCGTCGGCCGCTCCTCCGGATCGCTGACCGTCGTCACGTACCCCTTCGGCTTGTTGAGCAACAGATAGATATGCCTCTGCACTCCCTGCAGAAGCTTGCCGTTCACACGAATGTGATCGACCTCGGCGTCGGCCTTGCTCCCCAGTTCGGTGATGACCGTCCCGTTCACCTGCACGTGTCCCGACGAGATCAGTTCCTCGGCCTTGCGCCGGGAAGCGATGCCAGCCGCCGCGATAATCTTTTGCAGACGTTCAACAGGCATGTGTAAGGACCGTGGAACAGCCGCGCTTCAGCCAAGTTTTGAAAGGGCGCGGCTTCCAGCCGCGCCGAAGATTGCGCGAAATCGATAACGGCTTTAGCCGCTGAGGGAAATAGGTCAGCCGGCCTTCTCGGCTTCCGCCACGCTTTCGTTTGGCGGCGCGGGACCGGACTCTTGCGTCTCTGCCGCCGGCGCGGTCATCGTCTCCGCCGGAATCAACTCCGCCTGAAACGACTCGGCAACCAGCTTCTCGAATTCCTCCATGCTGGGCAACTCGTTCACGTCCTTCAGGCCAAACCGCATCAGGAATTCCTTAGTCGTCTTGTAAAGGATAGGACGCCCAATCACCTGCTTGCGTCCGGCAGTGGTAATCAACTTACGATCAAGCAAAGTTCCGATCACGCCGCCGGAGTCGACGCCGCGAATGTCGTTGATCTCCGGCACCGTCACCGGCTGCTTGTACGCGATGACAGCCAGCGTTTCCAGCGCCGGCAGCGAGAGCCGGACCGGCGGTTTCAGACTCTTGGCGAACGAGCGCACCACTTCGTGCTGCTCCGGTTTGGTTGACATTCGGTATCCGCCGGCAACTTCGCGAATTTCGATGCCATGGTCTGGCCCGCCATATTCTCCAACCAGTTCTTCCAGGCACGAGCGCACGTGAGACTTGATTTCAGCCCCGTCCGACGTTCCTTCGGCCACGACCGAGTCCTTCACCAGACCGATCATCTGATCCAAAGTGATCGGCGTTTCAGCCGCGTAAATGATTGCTTCGAGTTGAGCTTTTAAAGACATAGGGGTCAGGGATCAGGGGCTAGGGGTCAGGGAACATCAACGGGTTCCTGACCCCTGACCCCTAGCCCCTGCTTTTCATCTCCAGTCGTCCCTGACTGCGGCCCGCTCATTCATCACTTCGTCAAAGTGCGAATGCTTGCGGACCGCGATTTCTCCAAACAATTTCTCCTGCCGCACCTGAATCGCCTGTAGTCGCACCAGTTCCAGCAGCGCCAGGAACATGCACACCAGCGCCTGCCGCGACGGAATGCGCATCAGAAGTTGCTTCAGGCGGATCGGGCGATCCTCGAGCGATAGCCGCCGCCGCAGATATTCGATCATCTGCCCGACCGTGACCGTCTCCTCGTCCACATTCAGCACCGGGCGCGTCCGCACCCGCTCCAGCACCTGCTGAAACGTTTTGACCAGGTCGATTACATCCGCGGCAATCTCGGGCTCGGCGCCCTCCGCATCCATGAACTCTTTGAGCGATGGATTCGACAGCACCGCATCTTCAATCTGCTGTTTCTGCAGCAGCATCTGCGCCGCCGACTTGAACTTCTCATGCTCCAGCAGCCGGTTGACCAGTTCAGTCCGCGGATCTTCCGCTTCCTCTGCCGTCGCCATCGGATCGCGCGGCAGCAGCATCTTCGACTTGATATGAATCAGCACCGCGGCCATGTAAATAAACTCGGCCGCTACGTTCACATCCAGTTCGCGGATCTTCTCCACATACGCCAGATACTGCGCCGTGATCTTCGCGATCGGAATGTCGTAAATGTCGATGTCCTGCTTGCGGATCAAATCCAGAAGCAGATCGAGCGGACCCTCATAAACGTCCAACACCGCGACAGAGAAAGGGAAGTCGCTCTCGTCCTTCTTAGGCGAGTCCTTCCCCGTCTTCGCAGCCGGGAGCGCGACGATAGCCGGCGAGACCACGGCCGAATCGCCCCCGGAACCGATTTTTGCCTCTTCACTCATACCAAACTCATCCCGAACTTCGCACCCTCAACAAGCCCTTGTCATCCTGAGCGCGCCTTTTGCGCGAAGGACCTATGCACTTACTTGGCAGGTGCCTCGTACTCCAGCGACATCCCCATCGCTGCCCGCACATCCGCCATCGTCTCACCCGCTGCCTTACGCGCCCGCTCCGTGCCGGCTTCCAGAATATCCCACGCCAGCCGCGGATTCTCCTCAAATTTCTTCCGTCGCTCCTGCATCGGGTTCAGCAACTGCACCAGCGCATCCGCGGCCCATCCCTTGCACTCGATACATCCAATTCCTGCTGACCGGCAGCCTTCATTGACTTTGGCCATCGTCTCTTTGCTGCTGAAGATCTTGTGCAGATCGCCCACCGGGCACACATCCGGACTCCCCGGATCGGATCGCCGCACCCGCGCCGGATCGGTCACCATCGTTTTCAACTTCTGCCGCACCACCGGCTCGGGATCGGCCAACTGGATCGTATTCCCATACGACTTCGACATCTTGCGCCCGTCCGTGCCGGGCAACTTTGGCGCCGGTGTCAGCAAGCTCTGAGGCTCGGGAAACACGGGCTTCGCCGCGCCGTAGAACCCGTTGAACCGCCGCGCAATCTCGCGCGTCAGCTCGATGTGCGCCACCTGATCTTCGCCGACCGGCACCACGTCAGCCCTGTAAATCAGGATGTCCGCCGCCTGCAGCACCGGATATCCCAGGAACCCGTACGTCCCCAGGTCTTTGTCTTTGATATTCTCGCGCTGCTCTTTGTACGTGGGCACGCGCTCGAGCCAGCCCAGCGGCGTGATCATCGAAAGCAGCAGGTGCAGCTCCGCATGTGCCGGAACATGCGATTGCATGAAGATCACCGACTTCTCCGGATCGAGCCCCGCCGCCAGCCAATCGTACGCGACTTCGAGCGAGTTCTCCTTGACCTTCGACGTGTCCGCGTAATCCGTGGTCAACGCGTGCCAATCGACCACGCAAAAGTAGCAATCGTACTGATCCTGCATCCCAACCCAGTTTTGCAGCGCGCCCACGTAGTTGCCGAGATGCAATTTCCCGGTCGGACGCATGCCGCTCAGCACACGTTTGCGAGTTTTCGTCGAAGAGGTCATTTCTCAGGAAGCCCTGCCGGGGACACGAGGAGCCATGCAGGCATGTCCGGGCGAATCAGCTGTTGCAGTGTCATGCAGGACTGATTTCGATACTATCACGCGGAAACCCCAATTGTGGGGACGACCGCCATCGGCTGCAGGACGGCTTTCGGCGTTCGGCTTTCGGAAAGCCCTCTCCGGTCAAGCCTCCGGAAGCGGAAAGCCGGAAGCCCGGTCCTACCGCTTCTCCAGCGCCCGCTGCAGTTCCTCCGGCGCAATGGACTTCACCTTGATCGGCTTCGCCGGAATTCCGCCCACAATGTGGTAGGGCGCCACGTTTTTCGAGGCCACGCCCACCGACCCCACAATCCCGTGCTCGCCCACCCGCACTCCGCTAAGCACGGTCGCGTGATACGTCACCCGGGCCCGCGGCCCGATCTCCGTGGTGTGATTGTCGACAATCATGCCATCGTTCAGATCGTGCGAATGCGAGTAAACATTGGCGTAGTCGGAAATCGAGCAGCCCTCATGAATGATGATCTCACCCCGGTCATCAAGCAGCACATACTTGTGAATCGTGCAGTTGTCCTCGACGGTCAGGTTGTAGCCGAACGAGAACTCAACCCCATGAAAGATCTTCACGTTCTTGCCGCAATGCTTGAAGATGTGTCGCGCCAGCATCGCGCGCACGCGGTACCCCAGCCAGTGGTTCAATCCAGCGGGCGACCGGTCATACATCATCCAGAACCAGATCAGCGGCTTGCGCTCGGCGTATTTCGCGGCATCGGCATCGCCATAGTATTCGGGCTCAAGCGTCGCATTCCGCGGATCGAACGAATGCACCAACGCCTGCTCCGCCAGTCCGCCGCTCGCAGGCGCGTATGGCCGCCCCAGATACAGCTGGTGCAGAGCATCGCACACCACGTTGCTGCGATGCTCCGGATCGCGGTTCATGAACTGCTGATCGAGCTCCTCGATCCACTGAAGAAACGTTTTTTCCGCCGCTGGTGTTGGGCTCAGGATTCGATATTCAAATCGGGGCATTGCAGCCTCTCTTTATGAAGTGTCCGGGGTGCAGTCAAAGCTCCAACCATAGCACAACGCAAATGCTTTATAATTCGCGCCGCCCCTCTCACCAACCCGAACCACGTGCCCACTCTCGCCCGCAAACTGCGCGCCACCGACTACTTCACGCTGGGATGGGGCACCATGGTCGGCGTCGGCTGGCTGGTCATCATGGACGACTGGCTGCTGCGCGGCGGCGCTCTGGGCACGGTCCTCGGCTTCGTGATCGGCGGTGCTCTTCTGCTGCCCGTCGGATGGGTCTACGGCAAACTTGTCATCGCCATGCCCGATGCCGCGGGGGAGATCGCCTATACCTCCGCCGTCTTCCCGCGCCTCGTCAGCTTCTCCACCGGCTGGATGATGACTCTCGCCTACTTCATCGTCTGCCCGTGGGAGGCCGTCGCCGTCGGGCGCATCGCTGCTTATATTTTTCCCGTGCTCGATTCCGTTGAACTCTACCGCATCGCCGGACGCCCTGTGTACCTTCCCCATCTTGCCGTTGGGTTGGGGCTGACCGCGCTGCTGACCGTACTCAACTACCGCGGCGTTCGACTCAGCGCGACGTTCCAGAACTGGACCAGCTTCGGCACGCTCGTTCTCTTCGTCATCTTCGTTGTCCTGGGTGTGCGGCGAGGCTCTCCGGCCAATTTCACGCCGCTCTTCACGCACGCGCCGCTGGTGTCGATTCTGCTGGTGATTCAGATCGTCCCTTACTTTATGACGGGATTCGAGTCGGTCGGAAAAGCTGCGGAGGAATCCGACCCCGACTTCGGCGCCCGCGGATTCTTCCGCGCGATCTGGATGGCCATCGTCATCGGCACTCTGTTTTACGCCAGCATCGTCGCCGCGGTTGCATTCGTCGCCCCCTGGCGCCAACTGACGGGAGAGAAATTCATGACGGCGGTGGCCTTCCAGCAGGCGCTCGGTTCGCGCGGCTTTGCCGGAAGATGGATCGTCAACATTATCCTCGCCGCCGCACTGCTGTCGCTGTTCAAGTGCTTCAACGGAAATTTCGTCGCCGCCAGCCGCCTGTTCTTCGCGCTCGGACGCCGCGGCCTGATCCCTTCGCGTGCCGGAACCATCCACGTGAAATTCCAGACTCCGTCGTCAGCCGTGCTGTGCGTGGGCCTCGCGACCGCCGCCTGCATGCTGCTCGGCGACGCCATCCTGGTTCCCGTCACCGAGGTTGGATCCGTCGCCTGCGCCATCGGATGGTCCGCGACCTGTGCCGCGGGCCTGGCGTTAGCGCGCTCCCGGCCGGATGTGATCCAACTATCGATGAGCGAGCGCGCCGTGGCAGCCTTTGGACTCGTAGTGGCAGTTGCGATGGTCTTGATGAAGATAGTCCCGATGGTTCCTGGACACTTCACGGTGTACGAGTGGTTAGCCCTGGGAACATGGATCGCGCTCGGGGCCGCCGCAGCAACTGCTGCACGCGGACAGAAAACGTAGCGCCGTCGTCCCGGCGGCTGTCCGGCGGGCGACTCGTACGCCGCACAGAAAGCGGCATGAAGGGATAACATGTCATCCATGCTCTCAAAGAACATCTGGCTCACAGTTCTGTTCGCCCTTGTCCTGATCGCATCCGTCCAACTTCCCGCCCAGGCTCCGCCCGCTTTCGACCTCGTCATCACCAACGGCCACATCATCGACGGCACAGGATCACCCTGGTACTCCGGCGACCTCGGCATCCGCGACGGCAAGATCGCCGCCATCGGGAATCTCTCGACGGCCCCGCGCAAACGCACCATCGACGCCGCCGGCAAAGTCGTTGCCCCCGGCTTCATCGATATGCTCGGCCAGTCGGAACTGACCATCCTCGTCGACCCACGCCTGCCCTCGAAAATCTATCAGGGCATCACGTCGGAGATTACTGGGGAAGGCAATTCGATCGCCCCTCTGAACGACGCGATCATTCAGGCCGACCGCTCCGGGTACGACCACTACAAGATCACGCCCGACTGGCGCACTCTCCGCCAGTACTTCGCGCGCCTCGAAAGACAGGGTATGGGCATCAACCTGGCGAGCTATGTGGGCGCCACGCAAGTCCGCCGCGTGGTGCTGGGCGATGACGACAAGCAGCCGACGTCCGCCCAACTCGATCAGATGAAGGCGCTGGTCCGCGATGCCATGAAGGATGGCGCAGTCGGCGTCTCCACTTCGCTCGAGTATGCCCCCGCGCCATACGCCAAGACTGACGAACTGATCGCCCTCGCCACCGAGGCCGGCAAGTCCGGCGGCATCTATGCGACTCACATGCGCAACGAGAGCGACTCCGTTCTCGAGGCGATCGACGAGGCTCTGCGCATCGGCCGCGAAGGCCACCTCCCAGTCGAGATCTGGCACATCAAGGTTGCGGGCAAGAACAACTGGGGGCGCATGCCCGAAGTTGTGTCCAAAATCAAGGCTGCCCGCGCGGCTGGCGCCGATGTTTCCGCCGATACCTACGCCTATACCGCATGGTTCAACGACTTCTCCGCCTTCATCCCGTCATGGGCCCACGATGGCGGCACCGCAAAGATGGTCGAGCGCCTGAAAGATTCGGCCACGCGCGAGCGCATCCGCAAAGATATGCTCACACCCTCGCGAGACTGGGACAACGAGTGGCAGGAAATTCCCGGCCCCGACGCCATCATGATCGGCGCAGTCCAGAATCCAAAGTTAGTGCCTGTCCAGGGCAAGCGGCTTTCGGAAGTCGCCAAACTCTGGAACAAAGATCCCATGGAAGCGCTCTTCGACTTCCTGATCGAAGATCCGAATACCGGCGTTGCCGTGTTTGGCATGTCGCAGCCCGACGTGACCCTCGCGCTGCAGCAACCGTGGGTTGCTATCGACAACGATTCCGAAGGGACGTCGCCTGAGGGTATTCTCGGGCAGGCGCATCCTCACCCCCGCGCCTACGGCACGTTCCCGCGCATCCTGAGCAAATATGTGCGGGAGGAAAAAGTGCTCACGCTGGAAGATGCGATCCGCAAGTTCTCCGCCTTGCCCGCGCAGCGTATGCGGCTCACCGATCGGGGCGTGCTCAAGGCTGGGATGTGGGCCGATGTCGTGATCTTCGATCCCGCGACCGTGCGCGATCGAGCGACTTTCGACAACCCGAATCAGCTTGCAGAAGGAATGGAATACGTGCTGGTCAACGGCGTTACGGTGATCGAGCAAGGGAAGATGACGGGCGCGCTCCCGGGCAAAGTTCTGCGTGGGCCGGGGTACGTGCCATAAGTGTGGGCGTTGCGGTCGGTCATCCCCGCGTAAGCTCCGACATAAGCGGGTCGGCCAAGAGCCTACCGGAGAGCGATCTAGAAATGGAGCGCGGCGAACGGCTGGAACGCGAGGCTGCTAAGTTCTATTCAAGTGAATATAAGGGCTCTGTCCGCGACCGAGCCGGGTACCAAAGGGCATCGAAGAAAAGCCTTAATGGTAAAGCGGTTGGCATTCCTCATAGCAAATATGTTGCCACCAAGACTCCACTTAGCGCTTGAGTCGTGCCTGCTCCGTCCCACTTAAAGGGGTAATCCGCGGGTCTGCCAACGTTCCGCTGATCGCGTATCCCGCCGTCGTGGCCCCATTTGCCATGCGAGCCATCTTGAGTTTGATCTCGCGCTGGAACGAGGCGATTCCACTCAGCTCGTACTTTCCCTCGGGCGAATCGAGTTTCGTGTCGCTGATCTCAATCTTGCCGCCGCGCAGCCGCCCTTGCCCGGTCAGCCGCGTGATCCGCAGCGGCTCGGCATCTTCGCGGACCAGAAGGTGGGGTAAAACTCCATCGCGCATTTCGACTTTCAGAGTCCCCTCTGCCGAGGGCCAAAAATCCGCCGCGCAGTGCCCGTTCACTTCGTAGCTGGCATTGGCTACGCCCGCGATCCAGCGGTCTTTCATGGCATCCGCAAGGTTCGCGAGTGCAATCCCCGTGAGGTTCCCGCTCCCACCACAGGCTGCCGGCCTGATGCTGAAGTCCGCCAGCCACTTGCCATGATGTTTCCCGCCAAGGAAATCGGCCTCCAGCGCCGAGAGTTCCAGTTTTCCCGCATCGAGGCTGATATCGGTCGACACGCGAGTAGCGGTCACGGTGTGGAGCAGCAGACGGCTAATGGTCACGTGTCCGGATGCTTGCAAACGCGCCAGCAACGGGGATCCAGCTTGCGCCTTGGCTTCGAGCATTCGGTACCACGGGTGTTTCCCGGTCGCGGGGCTGGCCCAGTCGTGCAATCTCGCCAGCGCGATCTCGTCCGCGTTCAGCGCAAAACGGACGGGACATGCTTCCGGACCTCCGCACCCGCGCGGCATCTGCATTGAGCCGGTCCAGTTCGTTCCCGCAGCCTTCGCCGACAACTTCCCGACGTGGACCGCGTCCGGAGCCCACAGCATCTCCGCCGACAAAATCTCCACCGCTCCCCCCGCGCCGGGTACAGGGACGCGAACGTTTCGCAACTTCGCGGTCCCAGTCACCTGCGGCCCGCTAAATCCGGTGCCCACTCCGTTCTGGCCTGCCCACGACCCGGTGATCTGCAGGTTGACCTGCGCCGACCCTTCGGCGCTCACCGCCAGCGCCGGAACGCCAGCCAGCCGCGCCAGGCGCAAGGTCCGTGTAATCTCGCCTTCACCGACGACATTCACGCCATATCCGCTGCGATTCATCCATCCTCGAACGGTCGGAGCCCCGGCCCGGGCGGCCGCAATCGCAAATGGACCAAACTCGAGATGCGCTCCCTCGGGAAATTGCATTCCCGGGTTGCTCCCGGCCAGGGCCCTTCCCAGCGCCGCGCGGTTCGTGGAATTGTTCACCAGCACAAATTGAATCGACTCCGGACCCAGTTCCGCCTTATTGGAAGCAGAGCTGACTTGGAAATCCGCGATCTCTCCCCGGCCGTCAAAACGAGGTTTCGAGCCAGCGGCAGCGTCCGCTTGCATCGCGAATTTCGCCTGCAGCGTTCCGTCCACCACTAGATCGTCAGGCAGATTCTTCTTCGCGCGCTGCGCAAGCATCGCCAGGGCAGCGGCTGGAATCTTGTCCGCAGTCACGGCCAGCGCATAGCGGCCGCTGCCGGGAAGCCCCATGCTCCCCGTAAGATTGAGAACGCCGCTACCTACCGGCGCGGTGCACACCACCTGATGAAATTCCTGGGTCACCGTGGTGTATTCCGCGTCGCAGCGCCCGGCCAGACTCAGCGCCGGCCCGTTTGCGATGTCGTAGCGGCGAAAATCCTCCACCGATGCCGTGCTCGTAATCTGCAACTTCGCGGGACTTCCCGTCAGCACTCCATCGAAGCGGATTGTCCCGCGCCAGCCTTTATCTTTCCCGGTGAAGAATTTTGTGACCTGGCCGAGTTGCGCGCGGCTCCATTCCACCTGGAACTGCAGAGGAGTATCGTGAAGATTCATCGCGCGTTGCCAGGTGCCGCTTACCTGCAGCAGGCCGGTGTCGTTCAAGTTCAAATCGCCGCGGAACGGCTGTGCCTTCAGCCGGACTCCCCAGGCATTTTCCGAGTCCTGCCACAAAGAGAAGTCCGCATTCGTCAGGGCATACGGCTTCTTTTCAAATCCACTCTTGAAATTGATCCGGGCTGACGTGCCCTCGATATAGGGAAAGCCCGGTCGCGGCTCCGATTTGGCTTTGCCCGTCGGGGCGAGCGGCATGCGCGCCGTGCGCTCCAGCAGTGCCTCCAGATTCCAGCGTCCGCTCTGGCTGTGCACCAGGTTCAGACTAGGCTCGGTAAGGTTGAGGCGCGCGACTTCCAGACGCCCCCGGAGCAGCGACGTGAGACGCAAATCCGCAGTCACCTCACTGGCCCGCAGCATGGGTTCGGCCCCGAAGGCGGGATCGTCGTACACCACCAGGTTTTCCAGATCGAATCCCGGCCGCGGCAGCAGATGAACGTGAACTGACCCTATATCGACGGGACGTCCCACACCGGCGCTAAGCGAGGAAATAATGCGTGATTTGAGGCGGGACGCGCCCGGCCGCACCAGAAACAGCGCCAGCAGCAGCAATGCTGCCGCCGCGGCGACACGTCGCTTGGAAGAGAAGATCTTCACTGCGCTTTCTCTGAAAGTCGAGGCGATTATTGCACGCGCTGCAGCGTACGCTTCCAGTGCGTCTCGTCGAAGAAGTGCAGCACCTCATGGCCCAGAATAAACTTAAGACGATCGGTCCACGCAGTCTTGAGGTATTGGCCTTCGGGAGTCTCAAACGACCAGTAGATGAACATGGGCCGCCCGATGACATTTTCCTGCGGAATGAAACCCCAGTAACGGCTATCCAGGCTCACGCCGCGGTGGTCGCCCATGGCAAAGAAGTGGCCAGGAGGTACCACAACGTCCTCGCCCTGAATGTACGACGGTAAATCAATTGCCCAGTTGACCCATATATTGGGGTCATCGGGAGGCGGCGGTACCGCAGGGAAACTATTGCGGTACTGGTCGAATGTGTCCCTGTCATGCAGCACATAGGGCTCATCCAGCGGCTGGCCATTCCGGTACACGACGCCGTTCCGCAGGTGAATCTTGTCTCCCGGAACACCGATAATCCGCTTCACCACGTAGAGTCCCGGGGTCTGCGGGGAAAGGAAGACAACAATGTCCCGGAAGTGCACATCGCGGTAGGGAAGCAGCGGGCCGACCCATCCGGTCTTCGGCGCAAATTGGATCCGGTTCACGAAAACGTGATCGCCGATGAGCAGCGTGTTTTCCATCGAACTCGAAGGGATTTCGAAGGCCTGCACCACAAACGTAATGATGAACAGCCCGGTCACCAGCACAGCGGCCAGCGACGCCAGGAACTCGACCGTAGTCTCCTTCGGTTTCTCGTCGGCCGCGTCTTTTTCTTCTAGCTTGTCGTCTTTCTTCGCCACTTTCGAATGCCTCTGTCTTGCCGTGGAAGAACGCTGTGGAAGAGCGCCGTGGAAGAGCGGCCCTTCAGGGCCGCGTTGAGCGCATCCAACACTGGGGCTTTTAGCCCCCGCGGTTCAAGCCCATTCAGTGTACCAGCCGCAGCGTACGGTTCCAGCGCGTGATCTGAAAGATGTGGGTGACCGCATACGCCAAGTGGTACAGCCTGCCGCTCAGCGTCGACGGCGGATTCCGGTCCCAGTCCTGCACCGACCAGTAAATGACCAGAGGCCGCCCGATGATGTTTTCCTGCGGCACAAAGCCCCAATACCGGCTGTCCTGGCTGTCATCCCGGTTGTCGCCCATTACGAAGTAATGTCCCTCTGGGACTATGAGCTCTCCATCTTCCACCAGTTTCCGCATCTGTAGCCACCACGAGCCTTCCAGGTTTGACGCCGGAATGTCAGTTCTTGGAAAGTCATCGCGGAACAGGTTGTTCGCCGGTTCCAGGAACATGACGTAGGGTTCTTCCATCGGCTTTCCGTTGATGAATACCTTCTTGTTCACCATCCGAAGGTGATCACCCGGCAGGCCGATGACTCGTTTCACAAAATGCTGCTGCGGATCCACTGGATAATGGAAGACGATAATGTCCCGCCGCGCGATCTTCTGATACGGCATCAGATGATCGCCCAATCCCGATCCCCCGTAGCAAAGCTTGTTGACCAGGAGGTAGTCGCCAACCAGCAGCGTTTTCTCCATCGATTCGGACGGAATCTGGAATGCCTGCACAATAAAGGTGATGACGAAGATCGCAATCACGACTGTGCCCATGAGGGATTGCATCGAGCTAATCAAGTCGCTGCCCAGGCTGGTCGCATTGTGCCGGTCAGAGGTGGAGTCTGGCGGGGTTGGAGAAGCCGCGGGCTCGCCTGGCGATGCCGCTGCCGTAGCGGGTTCCGGCTCGCCGGGCAACGCCGGGGGCTCGGCGGGTGAAACGACGGGCTGGTTTGAAGGATCCATGACCACTACTGATCGGCAGCCTGCGAGGTCCGGGCCGCTCTTCCATCCGATGCTTTTGGCCGCGAAGCCAGGTACGTCAACAATTGCCGGGCCGCGTCCTGTTCCGCGGTCTTTTTCGTGGACCCTTGTGCGCGTCCTACAAACTCCGGGTCCCTGTTTTCTCGTGTCTGCAACCGTGCCTCGACGGTAAACGTCTTACTGTGCTCGGGGCCTGCTTCCTCCACCAGCACGTACGCGGGCTGGGGCAGACCCAGGCTCTGTACTGCCTCCTGCAGCGCCGACTTGAAATCGGTGATGGGCAGCGTTCCGCCGCCGCGCTCCATCCGCTCCAGCTCGGGAGCGATCACATTCCGCAGAACAAATTCCCGCGCCACCTCGAACCCGCCATCCAGATAAATCGCCGCCAGGATGGCCTCCAGCGCGTCCACCAGCAGCGCCGTCTTGCTGCGCCCGCCGCTCTTTTCCTCACCTCGCCCCAGCCGCAGATAGTGCCCTAACTCCAGCTGCCGGGCTACGCGGATTAGATGCCTTTCGCTGACCAGATGCGCCCGCAGTTTCGACAGTTCTCCCTCCCGGAACTGCGGAAAGCGCTGAAACAATTCCTCGCTCGTGACCAGCGCCAGCACCGCGTCTCCCAGAAACTCCAGTTGCTCGTTGTCGCTGACCTTGTACTTGCTATCGCCCGCCTGCTGCGCCTCCATCTCGCGCGCCTGCGAACTGTGGGTGACCGCCTGTTCAATCACCGCCCGCCGGCGAAAGTGGTAGCCGAGCCCTTCCTCCAGCGCTGTGATTTCCCGTTCCTTCATAGGTAGAGACGTTGCTTGCAACGTCTAGCTTCGAACGTCTCGCGCGAACGTCCCTGTGGCGGGCTAGTTCTTCGGAGGCGTGGCTGCCTGCCCCGGCGTGCTTCCCGACGCATATTTCATCAGGCGGTCCTGTTCCTGCCGGGCCGCCTTGCCTGCGGGCGAGTCAGGATTGTCTTTCGTGAGATCAACGGCCTGCTGGACGGCTTTGAGCGCCTCTGGGATCTTGTTCTGAAAGTCCAGCGCCAGCGCCAGACGGTACACGGCGACCACGTCGGGCTGCTGCGGCAGTGCGTCGATCGACTTTCGCAGATTGGTCTCGGCGTCGGCCCACTTGCTCGCCTTGAACGCCACTGTCCCGATCACGAAATAGGCCTGCGAGCGGATGAAATTCTTATAGGCATTCAACTGCTCTGGAGGGTAGCCTGACGTTGGCACATCCGTATCCACGGTCACCAACGCGCGCTCCGCGTCTTTCCGAGCTTCCTCGAGACGCACGTCCTTGTCGAGGTCCCCATCCTTGGTTTGCTCCGCTTCCACCTGCGCCACGCCGACCAGGGCCTCGGGATCATCGGGATCGATCGCGAGAACTTTCTTCGCCATTTCGACCATCTTGCCGCCGTTGTTGGACTGCTGGTAGCGCTGCATCACTGCTTTAAAGATGAGGGGGCGCAGTTCGCTCGCCGGATACTTGGTCGCGAAATCGTTGGCCGCCTTCTCCTCCTCGGCCCCGTCGGTAATCGCAATCGCCGCCTTGTACGCGGCAAATTCTTCCTGGCTGTTCACTTTTGGCGGACGCTTTCCGGGAGGCGTTGTCGCCGCAGCCTGCCCGGCGGGCGCGGCTTGCGCCGCCGGTTTGTCCTGTCCCCAACTCCCAACGCACATTCCCAGCACTGCCACGACTATCGCTATGCGCTTCATGCGTTCTCCTCGACCCACCCCATGCTGAATCTCAAGTGGAATTCTGCAACCGTGCATTCTATCGCAGTACGCCAGGATAGGCTCGCTTTGGGTGCTCCATTTCTCGCGCGTTTTGTGCACGGGAAGAGGGGCCTTTGCCTGAGTCTTCACTGCTTCGGTTTCGCCGGAGGCTCGTACGCCTGCTGCAGCCCGCGCTCGGCGGCCGCTTTGACTTCCGGCAGTTCTGCTCCCGCCGTCAGCGCCGCCCGGTATTCGTTCAGCGCCGCCTCACGGTCCGGAGGGTCTTTCATATCCAGCATCCGCCCCAGGTACACGTGCGACCACGCCACCACCTTGGGATCTTTCGTCGACTGAATGGCCTTCTGGAAATTCTCCGTCGCTCCGTCCCGGTTCTTATTCGCGATCGCCACCTGCGCCAGGATGAACAATGCGCGCCCTTCATCCCCAATCTTCTTTTCCAGGCACTGCTGCGCCAGTTCCTGGGCGCCCTTCGGATCCCCGGCCGCCAGCCGCTTCTCCGCCGTCACCAGCATCCGGCGGTCTTCCAGCCGCGACAATTGCACCAGTTCCGGCGACGTCACTTTCGCAAACTGTATCTCGTTCGCTGCCTTCTCCTGCTGCTTGACATCGATCCCATCCAGGATGTCGGAGTACTCGGTCCGCAAACCGGCAGGGTCCTTCTCGAAAGCGAGGATCGCAGTATAGAAGTACTTCGTGAGGATGTACCCTTGCTTCACCGCGTCATCGACCGCCTGCAACCGCATCGCTTCCGCGGTCTGCTTCGGGCCAGTGGTTCGAATTTCAATGGCGCGCACCAGGCACTCGGTTACCAGCAGCGATATGTCGGTCTTAAAATTTTCGTCGACCGGGGCGCGCTTCACCGACTGCAGCAGCGGTTCAAGGCGCTTGACCGCGGTAAAGTGCTTTTCCGCCATGGGATCGAGCAGGTAGTGAAGATAGGTGTGCCGGATCTGCTCCATCTTCAGCGGCTGGCTTGAAGCCGGATCGGGCGACGGGAACACGACCACGTAATAGTCGGAGCCGTAATTGCGGGCGTTGGCCTCATTCGGATCGCCCATGAAGTCCAGATAGATGGTGTAGGTGCGGCCCAGGTATCCGCCTGACTGCAACTTCAGATAGATATCGGTGTCGAACACCATCTTGGCCAGGGGCACGTGATAGCGCGCCACCAGCGCGGCGTAGTCGGCGCGGTGGGCCTCCCAAATCGAATGCAACGCCGCCTTATCGTAGAAGCGCTCCAGCAGGGCCCCAAAACCCGTCAGGGGAGCGGCGTCTGGAGGCATGTCGTCCTCCTTGACCCGGGGCAGGAAATGCGGAGGCCCTTGCAGATAGAGTGCGAGCGAGACAAACTGTGACAGTTCGTGCTGCGGGTCCTTCGCCCGGTGCGCCACATACCAGTCGCACATGGCCGTCAGCGCGACCTGCGCCTCGTCGGAATTCCGCAGGTTTCTCGCCACCTCGGTTCGCACATTGACCCGCTGCGCGTCCGAGACGGCCACGTCGACGTCGTACCCGCACGCGTTCATCGCCGTCAGCACGGCGAACAGCGTCTCGTTGGTATCGAGCGTGATCGGAGTTTGCGTGTCCGCCGCGCACAGCGCGGCCGGCAGCCCCACCACGGCCGCAAGAATGGCAATTCGAAGCCCACTACCCAGGAAACGACTCAGGAATCCCTCCCGCAGGATGGCCACCCGCCGGCCACACGTGAAGATAAGCGGAGAACACTTCTAAGTTTAAGGGCTTAGCAGCAGAGGGTCAAACCGCAAGGGGTGGGTCAAGTGGGACAAGCCACCTTCGGCTAGCCGTCGAGCAGATCTGGGCAACATAAGATATAAGGAGGCTCGATTCGAGCCTCCCCAAGTTGCTACATTAGTGAGGACAAGGACAATCCCAGTAGGGATTGCAGTAGTTGCAATAGTCTTGGTCGCATTTCGTAACGCTGAATAAGGGAGGTCCGCAATATTCATCCACATACTGTCCGATGTAGTATTGATTTGGATGGGAGGCGCACCATGTACGTGCCGTCTTGCACTCGCTGTTACATGCCTGATCCGTGCATATCCCGCAGCAACTGCTACCGCAACTTAAGCACGAAGAAGGTCGGGCCGAGCCAGCCTTACCCAAGAGAACGGTCGTTACTAGGAAGCAAAGCACGCACAACAACACGAGCCTAACGTACAGTTCCTTCATGACACTCCTTTCACACTCGGGATCACCCGAGCATCGAAAGCACCTTCTTCTCTCGATTCTCCTCCAACTGCCCCTGCCAGACTTCCCGTACGATGCCTTCAGAGTCCACCAAGAACAGCGTGGGAGTTCCAGAGACGTTAATTTGTTGAAAATCCGCTTGTCCAACGACAGGGATGTTCAGTCCCAACTGCTTCAGATATTGAGAACCTTCCTCCTTGGATTGCGGCATGAATGCCACGACGTTCGCTTGATGCGTCCCGGCATACGTCATCAGCCGCTGATAAAATGGCGCGCTGGCGGTACAGAAGTGGCATCCGACTGACAGCGCCAGGACCACAGTTTTGTGGTTTGCCGCCCACGATTGAGCTACAGGGAACTGCTTCCCTATAAGGGCCTTAGGACTGCCGCCTTGGCCATTCCCGGCCCCTGAGTACTTCCAACTTCGGACGAGAACGGTTACGGCGACGATAGCCACAACGATGATGGCTATGTTCGCTGCCATCGTGAGTTTCTTTTCCATGAACACCTCCGCAGATCCTTCTCCTGGGAGTCAGATCGGAGAAACAAGAAACCAAAGAACTAGTTTTTCATCGCGGCTAGTGTATGCAGATCGTTCATGATCTCGACGAGAATCTTGCCCCGTTACGAAATCCGAACGACCTCCCACTCCCGCGTTTCTGGGATCGTCACCAAAAGAAAAAGGGAGGCTCGATTCGAGCCTCCCTGAGTTCTTGCGAACAACCGGGTTAGAAGATGAACTTCGCTCCCAGTTGCACCACGCGCGGAGTGCTGCTGAACGACGACCGCCACTGACCGAACACGCCGTTCGGGAAGTTGACCAAGCCAATCGTCTTGTTGGTTAAGTTAGCCGTCGACGGAACCAGCACGTTGCGCTGAGCCGTGCCGGCTGCACCAATCGAGTTCGCCTGGTTGGCCGATCCCGTAGTGTACTCCGGATGGTTGAACGCATTCAGAGCCTGCAGTTGGAACTTGAACTCGTAGCGCTCCTTGATCTTGATGGACTTCGCTACAGTGAGATCCAAGTTATTGATGGAAGGAGAAGCCACCAAGCTGCGGCCCGCCGCGTTGGCTGCACCCGAGGCAAAGGCTCCAGTACCTGCACGGATGAAACGTGCGGTCGAATCCTTTGCGTAATACCCGACGGTATTGCCGTCCAGGTCCACAATCGAGGTAACGTCGGTGCCGCGTCCTGCGACTCCAGCGGGATTAATGATTACTCGATCGCCGGCGTTGTCTGTATTCAGATTGGCGTCGCGACCGCTTTGAATCGTTCCCCATTGCCCGGTCTCGTAGATATAAACGGGAGCGATTTCGTATCCGCTGAGAACGTTTCTAGCCAGCCAGCTTGAGCTGTGCTTGAACCACTGCGTGTCATACACCAGCGAGAGAGAGAACCGGTTGCGGTGATCCAGAACCGAGTTCGCCCGCTCCGCTGGCAGGTTGCGGAAGTCAGCTGGCCGCCGGGGAGCGATGACGGTCGAGAAGAAGTCCGCCGTGCTGTTGTCGATGGTGTGGCTGAAGGTATAAGCCGCCTGCACGTACAGCCCGCTGGAGAATCGCCGATCGAGCTGTGTTTGCAGAGCATGATAGGTCGAGGAACCCCAAGGCATGAAGCCCACGATTTCCGGGAAGCAGAAACCGGTTGGACAGTCCGCAGTAGGATTGATGGTTCCGAAACCTGCATTCAGATAGGCAGGATCCAGGAAGCCCAGATTGTTGAAGGCATTGGGATTCGTATTGACCAAGGCGTCCAGAGTGCGGGTGTTGCCACTCGAGTTCTGCAGCCCTTGGCAGGTTGCGTCGCACGAGGTGAAAGTGGGCAGATAGTTTGAACTGTTAGCAACGTCAACGATGTTCAAGCGGTTCTGCACGTTCATGTCAATTCCGCGGCTTCCGACGTACCGTACTTCCGCCGTGTAGTCTTTGTGGAAGATCCGCGAAATCCCCAGGTTCCAGGATTCTGCGTACGGGTATTTCACCTTATCCGGCAGGTACGATGACGTGGTGAGTCTTGCCTGCGCCGGCGTCAAGACTGAAATTCCACTCAACGGTTGCGGAGGAATTCCGCCATTGGCCAGGAAAGCGTTGTCGGTGCAGTGATTCGGACAATCCACCGTCGAGCCAATCTGCGGCGGGCGGGAAAGTACGCCGATGTTGTCGTACAGAACATCGTACGCCATTCCAAATCCGCCCCGGATGGACATGTTGCCGCTCGTGCCTGGCGAGTACGCAAATCCGATGCGCGGCATGAAGTCCTTCTTGGGCGCCTGCGGAGAACCGAAGGTGATCAACCCGGGAACGTCCGCAACGCTGTTCAGAGACTGCTGCGTCCAGCCGTAGGGCGTGCTGGTGTATTCGTAACGCAGGCCTAGATTGAGGGACAGGTTTGGACGGATCTTCCAGATGTCATTCACGTACCAGAAGAGCCCGTACTGGTCTCCCGAATAACCCACGTTGCCAAAGCTGCGCTCGGCGAAAAGGCCGTCCTGCGAAGGAGCCAGGTCCCACGCAAAATCGCTCATCGTGAATTCATAATCGCCGCGGGAGCGCTGAATGAACTTCTGCGGCGAGATGTGCTTGCGACCCTCAAAGCCAAACTTCAGGGTATGGTTCTTCTTGATCCAGCTCAGGTTGTCGACCGCCTGGTAGAGGTTCTGAATGGCATACTGCGGTCCATTCGGATCGGGGCCGACATTAATTCCGCCGAGATCGTCGATCGTGAGGTTGGGGAACGCATCCAGCGTCGGCAGGAAAGTCTGATTTCCAATCGGGAAGTTCTGTGCCGAGCGATGGAAGCCAATGCGGAATTCGTTGCTGAGCGAAGGACCGAAGGTGTGGAACTCGGTGACGTTTGCCAGATGATACGGGAACGACCACGGCGTATAGAAAGCCGGCAGGGACGGAGCCGTGTCAATCAGCGAGTTCTTGTTCCAGACATCGCGAACGCGCAGTTGGTCGCGATCGCTGATGTTGAAGTCCACCGACCAAGCCAACGCTCCGAAGTTGTTGTAGTTCGGGGCTTGAATTGGAATGTTTCCGATGTCGACTGCGGCTGTCCCGTCAGGGCAGACCGCAGCTCCACTGGACGTATCGGGCGCCGAATTGCAGACAGCTATCTGTGAACCGTTCGAAGTGGGAGCCAGGGCCCACTTCTGTAGGGCTTGAACGTTCGCTGTGGAAATTCCTGAAATTCCCAACAACGTGGAGTATCCGGCAGCAGTTGGCGCTTGCAGCGAAGCCGGCAGAGCTGTTTGTCCAATTGGGTTGTACTCGTAATTCACAAAGAAGAACAGCTTGTTCTTGAGGATCGGACCGCCGATCGAACCGCCGAAACGGTTGTTGTCGTAGCGCGGGTTTGCCGGCGAAGAGCCCTCGGCCGTGTTGAGCACGACCAGGTTGTCAATGGCGTTCAAATTCTTGTTCTGGAAGTACTCGTACGCCACTCCGTGCCAGCTGTTGGTGCCGCTCTTGATCGAGGTATTGAACTGTCCACCGGCCGAGTGACCAAATTCAGGGCTGAACTGGTTCTGAATGACGGTGAAGTTCTCGACCGCGTCGTTCGCGACATATACGACCGGTCCCGTTACGCCTTTGTCGTTGTTGTCGATGCCTTCAATCGTGAAGTTGTTGTCACGAGGCCGTTGTCCACCGACTGCTGGACCGGTTCCGGCTCCCAGACCGCCCGAGCTGCCCACTCCGGCTTGCAGGAGGGACAGATTGATAACTCCCAGTCCTACCGAAGCAGTGGGAACATCACCAACCTGCAGCGGTTCATACGTGGTTTGCAGCTGCGCCGTCGTGGTGTCGATGATCGGCGGAGCGCCCGAGACTTCCACGGTCTCCGTGGTGGCTCCGGGCGATAGCGTCACGTTGATCGTTCCAGTCTTGTTCAACTGGATGTCAGCTGTCTGCGCAAAGGACTTGAAACCCTGAGCCTTCACGCTTACGCGATAAGTTCCCGGAAGCAGGTTGTTGATCTGATATTCGCCCGTTCCGTTGGTTTTGGTTCTGGTGACGACGTTCGTGGCGACATTCGTCGCTTCTACGTCAGCTCCCACCACTGCGGCGCCCGAAGCGTCGATTACCGTTCCAACCACGTTTCCGCTGATCGTCTGACCAAGCACGTTGAGCGAAGCCAGCGCCATCACGCTCAACACTGCCAGCACAAAGGCTACGAACCTAGAATTCCGCACGCCTTGTTTCATAGTTTGTTTTCTCCTGAACACTGGAAGAACTTTGGGACCTTAGGAATGGCCTACCGAGAAGTGCCCGACCGCTGACCTTGGCAAGCCTGGGACAACACTTCAGTCCCTGATTGTCCTGTGCAAGTCTAAAACCAAAACATAACTTGACTAAACCATACGCTGTCTATCATTTATGTGGCGCATGTTGCGCCATAATACAGAAAAACGGATATGTTTGCAAAGCCTCTATGAGGTTTGGTAGCGAATGGGCCACTCTTGTACCCTTGTAGGCATTGGCTTCCTCATCGCAAGCTGTCGAGCGAACCTTGCGGGAAAGGGCGTGAAAACCAGTTCCGGGCGTTCCAGGGCCCGTCTGGTTTCCGAATAACACATGTCACGGGTTCGGTTCTTCTCCGTGGCGCAGTGGCCCCGTGACGAAGGATTCCCTTTGCTGCGGCCAGCCCTCCGTTATCATCTCCCGGTCAGCAATTCTGCCAAGCCGAGGTGACCATGCAAGCCCAGACCGCTCTGGTGACCGGAGCCAGCCGGGGGATCGGTAAAGAAATCGCTCTCGAACTCGCGCGCAACGGATATCGCGTCGCGGTGAACTCCTACAACGATCCCGCGTCTTTGGTCGACGCCACCATGGCCGAGATTCGGGCGCTCCAGCCAGACTCCCTTTCCGTTGAGGCCGACATCCGTTCGAGCACTCAAGTCGGTGCGATGTTCGAAAAAGTAATCTCAACGTTCGGCCACCTCGATCTGCTGGTTAACAACGCCGGAGTCCAAACCTGGAAGCCGCTGCTTGACGTAACCGAAGAAGAATGGGATCTCGTTGTCGACACCAACTTGAAGGGCTGTTTCCTGTGCACCCAACAAGCCGCGCGTTCCATGAAAGACCACGGCGGAGGCTGCATCGTGAACCTCGGCTCCGGATGCAACAAACTCGCCTTCCCCTCGCTCGTGGCCTACACCGCCAGCAAGGGCGGGATCGAGATGTTCACCAAGGAGGCCGCCGTCGAACTTGGACAGTACGGCATCCGCGTGAACTGCATTGCTCCCGGCTCGATCGAGTCAGAGCGCACCCGGCAAGAGGATCCGGACTACGCCGGAACGTGGTCCAAACTGACCCCGCTCGGCCGCGTTGGCACTGCCGCCGACATCGCCCCCATCGTCGTATTCCTTGCCAGCAAGGGCGGTGCGTTCATCAGCGGCCAGACCATCTGGATCGACGGTGCGCTCTTCACCAAGGCGCAGTGGCCATATAAGAAGTAGCGCAGTCGCTCACGGGTGCCAACCACTAGCGCCGTCTTCTCTGCAAACCCACCATGAAAATTCTTTCACACTATTTCCCACAGGCGAATGAGGGTAAACTGGCCGCCGTTCTTGAAGTCTAGAGTCTCAAAGAGACGTCCTGAGCGGAAGCCTGTCGAGGGTGGCGGTGGGCGGCCTACCTCGCTTCCGCAGCCTGGTTTCCCCCAGCCAGCGTACGACTCAAGACCCTCATCCCTGGGAGGCGTGTATGAAGTTTGTTCGAGCACTTCTCGTTTTCGCTCTGCTCGTGTCTCCACTGCTGGCTTCAGGAAGTACCGTGACTTTTTCTCCCAAGAGCCTGACGTTCTCGAATCAGATCATCAACACAACGAGCCCCGCCCAGAACGTCACCATGACCAACACCGCCACCTCGCAGCTCACGATCACCAGCATTACCGTGAGCGCGAAATACATTGTGACCAACACTTGCGGTTCCAGCCTCAACGCCGGCAGCAGTTGCACCATCTCGGTCAGCTTCGCACCAACCGGGACGGGAACGTTTAGCGGATCGGTCACCGTGACCGACAGCGCCAGCGGCAGTCCGCAGACCATCAGCCTGACCGGAACGGCGATACGTGGCATCGACCAGATTCAGCACATCGTATTCATCATCAAAGAAAATCGGAGTTTCAACAGCTATTTTGGAACCTATCCCGGCGTAACCGGGGTCACCAGCGGTCCGGTTTCGAACGGTTCCACCGTTACTCTCACGCATCTGCCCGACCGCATCCGAGATATGGGACACACGTGGAACGACGCCATCACCGCCATGAACGGTGGCCTGATGAACCAGTTTGATCTGGTTAAGTACGGCAACGTGAACGGCGACTACAAGTCGATGGGACAGTACCTGCAATCCGACATTCCGAACTACTGGACCTACGCGCAGACTTTTGCTCTCTCCGACAAGACGTTTTCTGGCCTGCACGGCGACAGCTTTCCGAATCACCTCTACACCATCGCCGCTGACAGCGCCACCATCACCGCCAATCCTACCAACCCCGGCCATCCCAAGGAGCCGGATTGGGGCTGCGACGCCGAGCCGGGGAGCACCGTCCAAACCACCAGCACAACCGGAGCACATACCAGCATCTTCCCCTGCGTCGACAGCGAGACGCTGGGCGATCTCCTCGAAGGAGCCGGAGTGTCATGGAAGAGCTACGCCGCCTCCTATAACCAGGACGGCTACGACTGGAACACCTACAACTCCATCAACCACATACGCAACAGCTCTCTGTGGACCGAGCGCGTCACCGATTGGAGCAACTTCAAAACCGACGCCCAGAACAATGCGCTTCCTGCGGTCAGTTGGCTGACCACGAACGTCTACTACAGCGAGCATCCATCGGCGAGCGTCTGTAATGGCGAGAACTGGACGGTGGATCAGATCAACTCGATCATGAACTCAAGCATGTGGAATTCCACCGTGATCTTCCTCACCTGGGACGATTTCGGCGGCTTCTACGATCCGGTTTATCCTCCGCAACCCGACTACTACGGTCTCGGGCCGCGCGTGCCCATGCTCATCATCTCGCCCTACGCCCGCCCTGGTTACATCACGCACACGCAATACGAGTTTTCGTCAGTCCTGAAATTCATTGAACGCCGGTTCAACCTGACCAACCTGACGGACCGCGATCAGACCGCCGCCAACATGACCGACGCCTTCAACTTCACCCAGACTCCTCTGCCGCCGCTGGTGCTCCAGCAGAGAACCTGCCCCGATGACGGCGCGATCGTCTCCATCGACAATCACAACGCCGACTTCGGCAGTGTCGCTGTCGGAACCACTTCAGCCGCCTTGACCCGGACCATCTCCAACACCGGCGACAAGACGCTTAACATCACCAGCATCCTGCCCACAGTACCGCAATACTCGAGCACCAACACGTGCGGCAAGTCCTTGGCGGCGAATGCCAGCTGCACGGTAACCATTACTTTCACGCCCGATGCCGTCAAATCCGAGAACGGCACGGTCGAAATTACCGACGACTCCTCGACCAATCCTCAGGAAATTAATACCTATGGAAGCGGGCAAGCGCCGTTGGTGTTTAGTCCAACCAAGCTCACGTTCCCCAATACCACGGTGGGAAACTCGACTGTGCTGACGGCCACGCTCACCAACACCGATAGTGCAGCGGCCAGTCTCACCAGCGTGACGATCTCCGGCCATTACACGCAGACCAACAATTGTGGTAGTTCTCTCGCCGCCGGAGCTTCCTGCACCTTGACGGTCACGTTCACTCCCACAAAAACCGGCACGCAGACCGGCGTCATCACCGTGAACAACAACCTGCCCTACAGCCCGGAGACCCTGAACACAACCGGGTCTGGACAGTAGCGGGATTCATCAGGCACCAAACCCATTTCTCGCGCGGGGAGTGCGCGAGAAGTGGGGGCTTCTCTACGAGGGCGGCAAGTCCTGCGAAGCGTCAGCCCTATTCTCAAGCTGTAGAAGCGCGAAAAGAAAAAGGCGGAACGTTTAAGTTCCGCCCTTCGTGTTTGTAAGCTAATGGCTAAAAGCTAATGGCTAAGAGCTAATGGCTAAGATCTGACCTACCCCTTCACACTGATCTTCGAGAACGACAGTACCGCCCGGCTGGGTGTCGGCCGCCCCATCGACAGCGCTGGCCGAAACGTCGTGAAAATGAGCATCTGCTTTACTTTGGGCAGCACTTCTTTCGACTCGCTCGAATCGGAAAGAATGCGGTAGTCCTGCACCCGCCCGTTCGCATCCACATACGCCTCGATCACCAGCGAGTCGTCATCGATCGTGTCCATCGACAAGCCAAGCGTACTGGGCTGTAACTCCGGTCCGGTGTTGACCATGACCAGCGGGACATCGTTATCCGCGCGCAATGACGATGGGGCCACGAAGTACACCATCGCGATCCCGAAAAGAATCACTGCACTGACAAAGCCGGCTGCTGCCGGAACCATGAACGCCTGGAAAGCATTCTCCAAACGAACCATCAGCCCTTCAAATCGGGGTCGCTTGGCATGCGCCACCTCGCGCGAAATGGCCAGCCGCATCTTGAGACCAAGGTCCGCCGGAACTTTTGGACGTCCCACAGCGAGCAGCAACCGATGCGCCTGGCGCAGCGCCTGATACTCCAAATTGCAGTCCGCACATTCCGACAAATGATCCTGCAGCGCGAGCATCTGGGTGCCCGTCACCGCTCCATCCAAATAGGGCGAGAATAACCGCTTCGCCTTGGGGCACTGCAGTCCTGCTATTTTCCCTGTGCCCGTTGCCTTCATGGCATCACCTCAACCCTTCTACCCCCTCCAGCTACCTGTGGCCGCGATCCGTTCTGTTCCGGTGCGGTCAACCCCAACTCGTTTCCAACCTCGCGCACATACGGCGCCAGCCTCTGCCGCAGAGCGTCTCTTCCGCGGGTAAGCCGCGATTTCACCGTGCCCAGCGAAATCTCCAGCACCTCGGCAATCTCTTCGTACGACATCTCTTCCAGATCGCGCAGAATTAAGGTGGTGCGATACGGCTCAGGAACTTTCCTCAACGCTTCTTCGACGCGATGCGCCACTTCGCGATGCGCCACGCTGTCGAACGGAGAGTCGGCTGGATCCGTCAGAGCGATCTGCATCGCATTCTCGGCCGCGCCCGACCCTTCCGACTCAGCCGGCTCAATCGAAGTCTCTTTGGCTTTGTGCCGGAACCACCACCGCCGCCGGTTTGCGGCCTCATGCAGCGCGATGCGGTAAATCCAGGTCTTCAGGCTCGATCCGCCGTGAAAGTGCTTCATGCCGCGAAACACTTTCAGGAACACGTCCTGGGTTGTGTCGGCAGCGTCCGCCGGATCATTCACGATCCGGTACACCAGCCCGTACACCGGCTGCTGAAATTCTCCGATCAGCCACGCGTAAGCGGTTTCCGAGCCGGCCTTCAGCTCGGCGACGATCCCCGCTTCTTCCTGCGACCGCGTGCCGATCGCACTCGCTAAATCTCCCAAGGTGGTTGCTCCCGCCATAGTGGCGTCCCCTGATTATAGGATTTTCCACCCCATCGCGCCCTGAAAATTCACCACCACGAAGTGATGCCAACCGCCGTGCGGAGCCCAACCGTACACCTAACATAGACTCCGGGGGGCTGTCAGGAGTTCCCGCCGGGATGTTGCCTGTTATCAGGAGGATACAAAGAGACAATCGTGAGGCAACTTGCGAAGGTGGTTTTCCGACCCCGTCAACGTCGCAGAAGTGATGAGCCTCCGTTACCAAGGTGCTTCATAACGGAAGGGAATGGGGAGTGTTTCCTGCGTTAGGAACCTGCGCCAGCTGGCCGCGATCTTGCTCCCGCAGGCACTTCCAACCCGAGCCCCTTCAGAATCCCGGCCACAGAATTCAGCAGAGTCTCGCATCCCCGGTCCAGCCCGAGTTCCGATTTTTCCAGGAATGCGCAAGCCCCGTCCTGCCGCAGCCGCACTTCATTTTTCTGGGAGAGGCCTGTAAACACCACCACGGCAATTCCCGCCGTCGCCGGATCCTTTTTCAAAGCCTTCAGCACGTCCGGCCCCGTCATTTTTGGCAGCAGCATGTCCAGCAGGATCAATTGCGGCTTTTCTTTCTGCGCCACTTCGATGGCCTGCACCCCATCCACCGCGGTGAGGACCACGTACCCCGCCCGCGCCAAGGCCCTCTCGGTCGCCATGCGCAGGAACTTGCTGTCTTCGGCAAGAAGAATCTTTGTCATTGCTTTCGCAGCTTTCCGGATCGAACTCGTACAGCTCGCGCCCCACGATTGCCCCTCGGGCGCGCGCCAGACTGTCAATTTGTTCTATCGGCGGAATTGTCGCTGCAGACCAGTGGCGGGTCGAATAGATGAGATATTTCTTATCTTAATTGCGCACACGTTGCGCACGCGGGGGATGTCAGATTCCCTCTTGCTCGGGCAGTCCTTACTTCACCGGGCCTTGCCCTGTTTCATTGGTCAACGAGTTCGCAATCCGTCCGCTCGTCCGATCAATGCTTTTATTCCTGCCCGGCACGCCGAGCGCAACTCCTCTTCGTGCCCCTCGGGGATCGATTTGGTGAGCAACAGGGCCGCTGTCCCGTGCAGCATTGACCAAAGCACGAGCACAAAGCGGGCGTAGTCTTCCGGGGCGCCTCCCAGTTCCCTTGCCGCCATTTTCTCGGCAAAGTCAAAATTGGGCCGTGATTCGCGGATCGGTCTTGGGGCTCCGCGTCCTTTCGGCGCATTCAGCAGGCGCGCTTCCGTGAAAAACAATTGATACTCGTTCGGATTCTTCAGCGCGTATTCCAGATACGCTTCGCACATTTCCTCCAGCGTTTCGCCCTCCTCGAAATGGTGGCGGATTCGGGCCGCGATTCGCCGGAGGATTCCTTTGACCAGATCCTGCCGGTCCTTGAAGCGCCGGTAGACGGCGGGCGTATTCGTGCCTGCCGCACGCGCCACCGCCCGCATGGTCAGCGCCCGTGCGCCGCCGCGTCTCCACAGCCCATCCGCTGCCTTCAAAATGCGCTCTTCGAGATCTGGATCCGGATGCCGCGGCATGGTTCCTCCTGCCTTCAGCAGTATTATCTCTGCGAAATGATGTTGACGCCGTATACATAATACTGGTGTACCCAACTACGCAAGCCCTCCCCCCATAAGAATTCCAGGTCTGTGAGAAAAGGCGGCCGGCGGCGGAAGGATGGTGTAGGGACGGACGCCTCGTCCGTCCGGCGGCCCAGGTTTATCAGGCGGCAAGTTTTTTGAGCGGCCTCGCAGAGAAATCTGAACCTCTGTAACGAACCTTTCTGCAAACTGCGCGCCGCTCGTCTAGAATCAAAGCACGAGTATCCTCATGCCTGACGACTCCATCACCATCTCCCCCGGGCCGAAGTTTCGCAGCGCGATGCTGCTGGCCATTGTCGCCGACGCGCTTCAACTCGCCATCATTCCTTTATTTGTCGAAGGGGCGCTGTCGCCGGCCGACGATCTCCTCGATCTCGGCGTAGCCGCCATGATGGTTCGTCTGCTGGGCTGGCACTGGGAATTCCTGCCGTCGTTCTTCGCCAAACTTATCCCCGGCGTCGATCTGGTTCCTTTCTGGACGATCGCCGTTGCCAGCGTCTGGCGTAAAGCCAAACGCGAAGCCGGGATTCCCGCCGCGGAAAAGCAAACCTATCTGCCGCTGCGTTAAGGCATTCGTGCTTCTCTTCCTAGCGCAGCGCCTGCAGCGCGGGCTGCACCCACTTGAGCGCGACGTTCGAGATGAAGGGAACCTGCGATCCGAAGATGGTAAGAATCGGCACGGTTCCGTATTTCAGCAATTGCACGTAGAAGTTGGTGCCCAGTTCTCCCGGAGTGCTGTTGGTAAGCCGGCTCACCAGCGCATTCCTCTCGACCTGGGCAATCACCACCACGATTCCCAGCCCCATGACCGCGAACAGTCCAAAAAACCACCAGTCAATGGACTGGTCAGCGCGGAAGGCGTAGGTATGCAATGCGGCAAACAGCAGAGAGACTGCGACCCCCAGGAAGAACAGGATGTTGCGCATCTCCTGAATGACTTTGCGAATGTAGGCATGGAAGGGCAAAGCGACGATATCCTCGGCCAGCAGGTATTTCTGGTCGGCAGGATCGGGTTTCTGATCTTGTTCGGTGGAGGATCCGCGCCTCCAATAATCGTTTCGCAAACGGTCGCTGAGAGTCTGGATCACGTTCGTCATTTCCTGCCGCGCCGCGAAAAGGTGGTCCTCCCGCCTCCGCGCCGGTCTGGGTGGCGGCCCCGGCCACGGGGATCCCCCTACGACCCGTTTTTCTACAATTGCCAATTTGACCGCTCCATGGGACATAAGACTTTCAAGCCGTGTTTCGAAGTTGGCTTCGAGATCCTTGTTTTCCTGAATGGGGTCGGCCTTGGCCAGCGCGCGCAGCCGGTCCAGAACCTGCCGAAGCAGGAATGTGTTCGGCGACGCACTCCATTGCAGTAGCGGTAAAGACTTCTCTTTGGGCAACCGCTGGAACGCAGTTCGCAGCGGCAGATTCTCCAGATGGTCCAGGATCTTTTGCAAGTGAACCCAGACATTGACAAACCGGAACCAGTTCAGCCACAAGCTCAGCAACGCGAACGCAATGAACCAGTGGACGAAGGTGGACACGCGCGAAGGTTCGATCATGTCGAGAGTCGATCCGGGACGCAAGGTAAACATGGAAAACCCGAATACCAGCAGGAGGGCGATGGTCCACCGTCCATTCTCCAGCGGACCGAGCAGGCACGCGTCGATGGCCCGGAAATCCGGCCCGAAGTCCTGCCGAATCACGGGATCCAGCTCGAGGTTGAACATCTCCACGTACCGGTGTTGCCAGTAATCCAGGCGCCGCAAATACGCCCAGATTCCGAAATACAGCACCAGCAGCAGCGCAGCCAGCGGCAACGTGGGAGCGACTCCACTGGAAAGATTAAGGTTCCGGAAGTGCAGAAACGTGTTTTCGAATCGATTCCCCAGCGTCATCCAGCACCACAAACCTCCCGCGCCCACCATAACCGCGGTCGAGAAGATCGCGCTCAGCACAATCCTCAGCGGGCTCATGATCTGGTTGGCCTCGGGCGCGTCCTTCTGGCGTTGTTGCAGCCGCGCGAGCACGCAAATCTTTTGCAGGAGTACCCCTGCGGCGGCCAGCAAAACTGCAGTCGTAATCGCAATCGACAGCGCCAGCGCCCGATAGCCCGGCTTGGAGTCGTAGAAAAACAGGTAGCTGGATCCGACAATCAGTTGTGTCAGTCCAATCATGAGGATCAGCATCGTGTGGCAGAGAAGTTTAACCAGCGTGACGCTGCTGGTCTTGTCGCTGAGGTCGAAGTCATGTTTAAACATCGAAGGCACGGCCTGGCTGAAACACAGGCCAAGGATCTGCAGCAGACCCAGCATCGCGATTGCCCCCCACAAGGTCATGGGCAGCAACTGCGGACGCCCGACATTCAGCGAGTGCAGTCGCAGTTCGTCGCGCCTCACATCCTGGTAGTTCAATACCTTGATCGGATAGTGGCCCGCTGTACCGATGACGGCCAACCAGAGTGGCCTGTTCCCAGCGCTGGCGTTGTTCGTATCCTGTGAGTTGGCCGACATTCCAGCCGGCCATTCCCATTCCAGACGCTTGAGCGTCTTGTTTGCCGGAGTCCAGTTCTCATCCTTGTCTTCCAGCAACTTCACGAAGGCGTTGTATTCGCCCTCCTGGAAGGCGCTGGGAAATGTGATCAGCTGGTGCTCGGCAGAGGGCTCCCCGGTCGAACTCCAAAACTGATTCGCGGGGATCAGCGGATAGTTACTGACCACCAGCGTTCCGTTCAACGAACCCACATCCGGTGTACGCAGGAACAACAGGTCAGGATCACGCACGAACAGCCGTACATCCGGCGATGAGACCTTGATAGAGTGGATGAGAAACGCTTCATCCATGGGATCGGTCGCCAGAATCCCCAGCGCTTTGATGCCCTGCGCCTTGAGCGTGATGGAGAGAGACGACAGCACCGCCTCCTGCGAGAGCGGCGTCTGACGGTCTCCATAAGTCTGCATATCATCGCGCTGCGAGCCCTCGGCATCCTGCCACTGCATTCCCAATTCTGTCGAAGCGCTCGAGTCGGAGGCGGCCGTCTTGCCTTGCTCGGCTCCATAGGCATTGCGCAGCTTGGAAATTTCCCGCGGAAAATGGAGAAACCAGAGGCTGGTGCGATCGTTTGGATAGCATCCGTCGGCATCCGGGCCCTGGGTTGCTGGCCCCGGCTCTGCCGCAGTCTGGTCCTTCGAACTCTGCATGCCATACTGCGTGCCCGCTTCTGACAGGATGGCGATCTCTGAGCTCAGATAACCAAAAGTGTGTGCGCTCCTCACAAACTGGCAGAGCGCCTGACTGTCTTTCGTTTGCATCACTTCGAACGTGAGGCAATTTGCGGGAACGTTTCCTGGGTTCGTGACCGACCCGCTGATGGCATGAATGCATGGCGTGGGACGTTCCTGCGGATTCTGTGGTCGATTGGTTGCTCGCCGTTCCTCCAATTCCAGATCCTGCAGCCCCGTTTGCAACTCTCCCAGTGAAGCTACCGATCCGGAGAAATTCGGCCCCGCCAGACGGATCACCTTCATCCCGGGCGACGCCTTCGCGATGATCTTGCCCGCATTGAGGAAGACGCCTCGATCCAGTCCCTCAGTCGGCATTTCTGGAATCAGAAAAACCAGCAGGTATTTCGGCCGCAGGGTCGCTCCCGTGTCGATATCTTGAAAAACCAGTATTCCGGGGGTCGACGAGTCCGCCTGACTCTCAGACGCGGAAGCCGCGCCTCCACCCGACCCCGAGGTGGGCCATGGAAGATAGTGAGCCAGCGGAAGAAAGCGCGCCTCGGATGCTGCCACGTGAATGGCTTCAATCGCCCGGTCTGTCATCAGTCCCAGATGCGTATGCTGCGGGTTTGGCACCGCCGCCATCATCGACCGGATCGGCCCCGCGTCCCCCAGACACAGTCTGCGGAACTCCTCGCTTTTCAGGTTGGGATCGAGCAGCGCCTCGTCGTCGGGATGTCGAGGGTTGATTTTGCAGATCTCTTTCCACACCGGTGACACCACGAGAGAACAACCCTGCGCGCTCCGCGACAGCCACCAGCGCCGCTGCAGATCGCGCGGATCATTGCACCGGTCACTGGCTGCGGCCGGAGCCGGGTGCGCGGTGCCCTTGCTTTCTTTCGGCGGCTGAGCTTTTTCCACGGTTGCGGCAGGCCGGCGCGCGGGTGTCGGAGACTCCCCGCGATTTACAGCGCGGGGCCCGAACAGGATTGCCAGGATCAAACCTAGAATTGGAAACTGCTTTGTGTTCATCCCAAAACCCCCCGCCAACAGCAGTCGCCGCGTGCAACAAGCTGCACGTTGTCTGCATTGGCACCAAGCTTCGGAGGAAGAGTGCTTGAACGGGACGGAACAGGGAGGGGAAGCTCCCTCAAGTCACTTGCAGTGAAACTAGTGCAACCTGCCGGGGATGTCAACAGGTTTGTCGCTTGCCCCGGCGGGGAGTGCGAGTTTCGAATAACCGCTGCCCTGACCGTGAAAGAGCGGCCCTTTCAGGGCCGCGTCAGCAGGCGCAGATGAAGATTGGGGCTTTTGGCCCCGGCACCCCGAACGAAACGTTTTCCTCCCAACTCCGTCGAAGTTATGATTCCATATCTGCGCATCCGGGTCCGTTCGGAGAATCCCATGAGCACCACAGTTCCCGCGCCCTCAGCCGTGGCCGTCCCCGCCTTCACATCCCGAATCGCATCCATCGACTTGATCCGTGGAGCCGTCATGGTCCTGATGGCCATCGACCACGTGCGTGTTTATTCCGGTCTCCCCGCCGGCGGACCCACGGCGGGAATCTTCTTCACCCGCTGGATCACGCATTTCTGCGCCCCCGCATTCATCTTCCTCGCTGGAACCGGCATCTTCTTCTATGCCCGCAAACACGAAGGCGTATCCCGCTTCCTTCTGACACGCGGTGTCTGGCTGATCATTCTCGAACTCACCGTGCTCCGCCTCGCATGGACGTTCAATTTCGATTTCGCCCACTACGAAATGGCCGGCGTGCTCTGGGTCATCGGCTGGTGCATGATCCTGATGGCGGGCCTGGTGAAATTGCCCTTACCGGTCACAGGCGTCCTGGGCCTGATCATCATCGCCGCGCATAACCTGATGGACCCGCACATCGGCAGCCTGCTCGAAGGCATGGACGGCAACAAGCTGTCCGCCCTCTGGAAGATCGTTTACATCGGATTCTTCGCAGGCCCGGTGCAGTTTGGTGCCAACGGCCCCAACCTCATCGTGCTCTACTCGATCGTGCCGTGGATCGGCGTCATGGCCGCCGGCTACGCCTTCGGCAGGATCCTCATGCTCGAACCCACGCGGCGCACGCGCCTATGCCTGACGATCAGCCTCGGAGCCGTGGCACTGTTTCTCCTGCTCCGCGGCTTCAACTTATACGGCGACCCGCGCCCCTGGCATCGCTCCGTAATTTCGCACGATGGCGGGCCCGCCATGCCTGCGCTCTTTTCATTCTTGAATTGCGCGAAATATCCCGCCTCGCTCGACTTTCTGCTGATGACCCTCGGCCCGATCATCGTGTTAATTCCGTGGCTCGACCGTGCCTCAGGATTTCTCTCACGCACCCTCGTCATGTTTGGACGCGTCCCGTTCTTCTTCTATGTGCTGCACATTCCGCTGATTCACGCGCTCGCGCTTGTCGTCTCGAAGATCCGCCTGGGCTTCATCAGCCCCTGGCTCTTCACCAACCATCCCATGGGCAATCCGGAACCTCCCGACGGCTACTTGTGGAGCCTTCCTCTTCTCTATTTGGTCTGGGCGATCGCCATCGTGCTGCTCTATTTCGCGTGCCGCTGGTTCGCAGACGTGAAGGCCAAACGCGCAGAATGGTGGCTCAAATACATCTAGTCAGAGCCTTTGCTCCGCGTGTCACCCTGGATCGGTGGGTTTTGCCGTGAGAGATCTGTGCACTCTTTCGCCAGCCGCAAGGTCCGCTGAACCGCCGTTTCCTCCCGTCCACCCACCCAAATCCGCGATTCAATTCACTCTCGGTCGTTTGGAGCCAAATTCGTTGCGTGCCCGCAGGCGCTCTGTTAGCCTTTTTGGAGGACTTCCTCCCAGTGTGCCGCGCCGAACGCGGCCAGTTGGATTTCC
Organism: Candidatus Dormiibacterota bacterium; assembly: GCA_035632675.1. GTDB lineage: Bacteria > Acidobacteriota > Terriglobia > Terriglobales > Acidobacteriaceae > Sulfotelmatobacter. The sequence continues at coordinate 244,017 of DASQGJ010000026.1, read as the reverse complement.
GCTCGCCGGTCGATGCCAACATCCTGACTCGCGGCGGGCTGCGCAGCAAAATGCGCGCTACGACTAAAGGAGAAGCATACCTTGCCATCTAAGAATCGTTATTTGTTTACCTCGGAATCCGTCACCGAAGGCCATCCCGATAAGATCGCCGACCAGATTTCCGATGCTATCCTCGACGCCTGCCTCAGCGAAGACTCGACCAGTCGCGTCGCCTGCGAAACTCTTACCGCCACCGGCCTCGTCGTCATCGCCGGAGAGATCACCACCAAGGCCTACGTCGATTTTCAGACCGTCGTCCGCGGCACTGTCGGCGCCATCGGATACGACAATGCCGTTTACGGCTTCGACTGCAACACCTGTGCCGTCATCTCCAGCATCAACAAACAATCCGGCGACATCGCCATGGGCGTAGACACCGGCGGCGCTGGCGACCAGGGCATGATGTTTGGGTATGCGGTGAATGAGAATGAGGAGCTGATGCCGACTCCCATTTCGCTCGCGCACAAGCTGACGCTGCGGCTTTCGAAAGTGCGCAAAGACGGTACGCTTCCTTTCCTCCGGCCTGACGGCAAATCCCAAGTTACAGTTGAATATGATGCGAATGGCAAGGTCCTTCGTGTGGACGCTGTCGTCATCTCAACGCAGCATGCCGAGACGGTTACCAACGACGAACTGCGTGCCGGCATCTTGAAGCACGTGATTCAAGCGGTGATTCCGCCGCAGCTTCTCGACGAGTACACCAAGTACCACATCAATCCGACAGGACGCTTTGTCATCGGCGGGCCGATGGGCGACACCGGACTCACCGGCCGCAAGATCATCGTCGACACTTATGGCGGCATGGGACGTCACGGCGGCGGGGCGTTCAGCGGAAAAGATCCGACGAAGGTCGATCGCTCGGCGGCTTACATGGCGCGGCACATTGCGAAGAACGTGGTGGCTGGCGGACTCGCCGACCGCTGCGAAGTGCAGTTAGCCTATGCGATTGGCGTAGCCGATCCGGTCAGCGTGCTGGTAGAAACTTTCGGAACCGAGAAAGTGGATCCGGCGATTATTCCGGACCTGATTCGCGCGCACTTCAAGCTGACGCCGCGTGGCATCATCGAGTCGCTGAACCTGCGCCGTCCGATCTACAGGAAGACCGCGGCTTACGGCCACTTTGGACGCAGCGACGCCGACTTCACCTGGGAACTGACCGACAAGGCAGCGAAGTTGGCCAGCGATGCCGGGTTGCGGGAACCCGTAGCCGCACGCAAGTAACTGGATCTCTCAGCGTTCTCCGCGTGGTTTTCTCAGCGGTCTCTGCGGTCAAAAGCTCTTAACCGCAGAGGACGCTGAGAGGATCCGCCGGAGGACACCGAGAATATCAAACCAGAAGTGCAATTCCGGCGTCGTCCCAAAGCCGGACGGCCACCAGGAATTTGGCATCCTGACTGGTTCCCGAAAACCTTGTATTCTGCGAAAATGCTGGTGGGCCCTCAAGACAACAGGTAATCAAATCATAAGTTTTCCGCCGCTTCACGCGCGCCACGTAGCACAGCAAAGAAGCCCATAGGAGAGGTAATGTCAACTGCAGCCGTCAATTGCGACATTAAGAACATAGAACTGGCCGATCTGGGGAAGAAACGCATCGAGTGGGCGAACCAGTCCATGAAGGTGCTGCAGATTATCCGGAAAGAATTCATCAAGAACCAGCCGCTGAAAGGCATCCGCATCTCGGCTTGCCTGCACGTGACGGCCGAGACCGCGAACCTGGGCATCTGCCTGCGCGACGGCGGAGCCGAAGTCGTACTCTGCGCCTCGAACCCACTTTCTACTCAGGACGATGTGGCGGCCTCGCTGGTACGCGACCACAACATTCCCGTGTTCGCGATCAAAGGGGAAGACAACGAGACTTACTACAACCACATTCAGGCTGCCATCGATCACAAGCCGCACATCACGATGGACGACGGAGCCGATCTGGTCGGCATTCTGCACACCAAGCGCACGGACGCACTCGTCGATGTGATCGGCGGAACGGAAGAGACGACGACGGGCGTGATCCGGCTGCGCGCCATGGCGAAGGAAGGCGTGCTGAAGTTTCCGATCGTCGCCGTCAACGACGCCGACACCAAGCACCTGTTCGACAACCGCTACGGCACCGGACAGTCCACGATCGACGGGATCATCCGCGCGACGAATTTCTTGCTGGCGGGATCGAAATTTGTGGTGGCCGGCTACGGATGGTGCGGCCGGGGCCTCGCCAGCCGCGCGCGTGGTTGCGGCGCCGAAGTCATCGTGACCGAAGTCGATCCGACGAAAGCGCTTGAGGCCGTAATGGACGGCTTCCGCGTGATGAGCATGAACGAAGCCGCCAAGCTCGGTGACGTCTTCTGCACTGTCACCGGCAACAAGAGCGTGCTGACGAAAGATCATTTCGCATTGATGAAAGACGGCGCCATCATTTCGAACTCGGGACACTTCAATGTCGAGATCGACATCCCGGCGCTCGAAAACATGTCGTCATCGAAGCGCACCACTCGCAACTTCGTCGACGAGTACTCGCTGAAAGACGGCCGCAAGATCAACCTGCTGGGCGAAGGCCGCCTGATCAACCTGGCGGCGGCGGAAGGCCATCCCGCCTCCGTGATGGATATGTCCTTCGCCGACCAGGCGCTTTCGGTCGAGTACATGGTGAAGAACGCCAAGAAGCTGGAGAAGACGGTTTACAAGGTTCCCGACGAACTCGACAAGCGCGTCGCCAAGCTGAAGCTGGAGTCGATGAGCATCAAGATCGACAAGCTGACGGCGGAACAGGAAGAGTATTTGGCGGGGTGGAACGAGGGAACGTAGGGCGGGCTTTCGGCTTTCGGAAGATCGGCGTCAGGCGTCGGACGTCAGACCTCAGCAAGGCCCATGTAGGGGCGGACGCCTCGTCCGCCCGCGGCCCGGAAGTTTCGGGCCGCTTTGTTTTTGGTTTCGTCTTGGATCGCTATGGGCGGTCCTGCGAGGTATGCCAGATGTGCAAGATTTCAACGGCGTCTCCCTCCACGCGATAAGCAACGATGTACGGGAGTCGCCCATGCAACAACTCGCGAGTACCTTCCACGGCTCCGGGCCGTCCGCGCTTTGGAAATTTTCTCATGGAATGGATGGACTCACGGATGGCGATGACCGTGGAGCGTGCAAGATGGGGTTCATGTTCGCTGAGATAGTCGTGGACTTGTTGCAGATCGTCTGCGGCCGCGAGCGTCCAGCGGATGCGCATCAGGACTGGAGCATCCGGTCAATGCGAGATTCCATTTCGTTCTCGTCCACGAAGTCTCCACGCTCCGCCTGCTCGATCCCTTTACGGACGGCGGCGCGAAAGCGCGCATCCCGCTCCAGCAGGCGCAACGCCGCATTCTTTACCAGGTGCTCGGCGTCCGTACCGGCCTGCGTAGCGATCTCTAAGAGTTGGGCTTCTTGCTCGGGAGTGAAGTGGACTTGCATGGCCGCAGTCTAGCAGACAGGGAGTCGGTGTCAATATCGAGGAGTCACTGCGAACTCAGCTCGTGATCCTTTGACATCGGCCTCGGTCTGATGTATTCCTTTTCCCGCTTCACGGGAGAGCTCCAAGATGACTGACTGGATGAAGTCTTTGATTGCCTCCGTTTTTCTGCTCGCTACCTGCGCGGTGCGCCCGGCCATGGCGGCCGAACCGCCTGCCGATCTTTGCTCGCTGCTTCCGGCTGCGGAAGTGAGTAAAACCCTGGGCCATTCCTACAATGCGCCCGACAAGAGCGAGGCTCCGAGGCCGTTCGCAAACACCGCCACCGGAACCGACTGCAATTACCATGCGGGCAACGGGCCAAAGCTCTGGTTCCGAGCCTATGTGGATCCGTCTCCGGCGGCTGCGACCGAGCTGTTCGCCAAACTGGGCAAGTTCTATGCTCCGCCAACTCCCGTCAGCGGGCTGGCGGATGAAGCCTACTTCGACAAGGACCATGGACTGCATGTCCGGAAAGGCAAAGTTCGTTACTTCCTCAAGCTGGATGTGAGCTCTTTCACGCCGACGATGGAGAAGCAGGTCAAGGATCTGGCCGGGCGGGTTGCGGGACAACTCTAACTTACGTTTCGCCCGTCCCGCACGCAGCCGCTGGACAGATGATCAACGGTCCATGCACGTGCTTGCCACCTCGGGCAAGAATCCACTTCTGGCAACACCGGCCAGAAGTGGGGTACCCGCCGGGGAGTCGCTTTCCCCACGGTTCTGATTCGGCAGAGTTGCAGACGTGCCGCCTGCCCGCAATTCACTTCTTCGGGAAGTTCGGATCGTTCTTGATCTCGCGAATCTGCTGGATGTGCCGCTCGGCGTGTGTGGAAATCTCCAGCATCCACTGCCAGCAATCGATCACCTCTCCATAATCTCCAAAGCTGTGCGCCCGCATGTCGTCGTTGGTGGTCTTGATGTATTCGATCATGGTGGCACGCAGCGCCTGAAACTTTCCTAGTGCCTCGCCCAGATCCTTGTAGGTATCGACCTTCTCGTGCCCACCGCCGGTCTTGGTGTGCACCACGCGATCGATGCCGTACCACATGATGTCGGCGTCCGTGGCCGCCGATTTCTTGGTCGCCATATCCGGCGGCGCCTTGAGGGCTTTCTGGATCTCGCGCCAGTAGTCCGGTTCGGCCACCGCCAGATGGGAAACCACTTCCCGGATGCTCCAGCGGTCCGGCGAAGCTTTGTACTCCAGTTGCGCCGGCGACAACCCGTGCACCAACTCAGCCACCATTTGCGTGGTCATCTCAAAGTGCACCAGCAGGTGTTCGCGGTCCGCATTAGTCATCGGAGCAGCGAACAGGGGCGCGGCAAACAGACACACCGTCAGTGTGAGAACCAGCAGCGGCAAACCTCGGGGCGTATTCCTTCGGAGCATGTTCATAGGGATGGGCATGGTAACCGTTGTCTCCATAACTACATCCCTTGGACGGTCGGAGGAGAGTTAGGTCATCACACCCCCGGAAGATCACGGGGCGCGGTGAAGTTTCGGGCCGCTTTGGTCTTTAGGGTTGAGCCTACGCGCGTCCAGCTTCGCGCGAGACTAACTGGCCTTTTGGGCTACGTCCTTTGCCGGAACGCCAAGCACACGATTCCACACATCCTCTAGCTGAGACTCGAACTTCCGTCGTGGATATTGGTTGATCTCGAGAAGTTCCGCTTCCACGGTTTTCTCCCAATGAACTTTGTCGGACAGAAGCAATGAAGCTTCACGAACCGCATCTTCTATGGTGTCGAAGGGGATGCCCGACTGGAGCACCTCGGCGACGCCAGCGGTTCTGGGGTAGAGAACGGGAACGCCATGGCCCATGGCTTCCAACACGACCAGCCCAAAGGGCTCAAAACGCGAAGGAACGATGACGACAGACGCCCTCTCGAATGCGTCGAAGCGGTTTGGCCAGGACAAGGCGCCGTTAAATTTGACAAAACTGGTTGTCCATTTTCGGATCCGTTTCAATCCGTCGTAGACCTTGACGGCATAGTAGGGGTACAGCTCGGCGGAGTCGCTCTCCACGTGGATGATGTGAGTGTAGGTGTCGTCTCGCAGGGAAATGGCGGTGAAACCGAGACGGAAAATCTCTTCCTCCAGTGCTTCCTTCTTCTTCTCGTTCATCGACACGCCCACCGGTTTGAACTTGCCGTCGTGATCGCGCGACACGGGGACGATTTTGCTGAACTCAACGTGCCGGACCCCGAGCTTCAGTTCGCGCGCGTCCAGGGGCGGAATGATCTGATCTTCCGGGATCTCCTCATGCTCTTCGGTTGCGCTCTGGGTAGCGCGGTCCCTTTCCGGTCCATCTCCATAGACGACGAATTGCGCGTCGGTATGAATCTTGCGCAGTTTGCCGGCAATCTCGATGAAGCGATCGATTCCTTTCTGCTTTGCCAGGCGACCGAGAAATACGACACGCTTTGTGGCGAAGGATCCCAGATTCGTATGAGCAGCGTGCTCTTCGGCCAGACAGTTTGGGACGATGTCAATCTTGTCTATCGAAACCTTGTACTCGTCGGCCACGCGATCGCAGGTCACGCGGCTGACTGTGACCAGCCGGTTCGCCTTTCGACATGCCTCGGCCTCAATGCGCAGGACTTTGGGGCTGGGCTCGCCCGGCTGACGATCCTGCTCGGTCGAGTGAAAATGCGCGACCCAGGGACGGGAAAGGGTCTTGGCGGCGGCGGCAGCCGCAGGAAAGGTCAGCCAGTCGTGGGCGTGAATCACGTCGCAATCCAATCGCAGTTCATCGATGGCGCGAACCACGCGCAGCTGAAATTCGTTGACCAGGTTCATTAACGAAGGAACGGCGCGATCGTATTGGAACTTCCTCCTCGCCATTGAGATTCCTGATTCTGACCGGTAGGACGTGTAGGCGGAGATCTCAGCAAGGTTGGCGACGTCCTCCTCGGTGCCCACGCCGATCGTCTCAATCTCATTTCCAAAAACCGACCGGTCCAAGACCGACTTGGGCAGTGGGACAACGACCACGAGATCCGCGCCGCGGCGCCGCAGAGCTGTCAGGAAGTGGTATACCGCGGTCCATCCTCCGCCCGAGATGATGGGAGGATATTCCCACATAAGCATCAATATCTTCGGAGCGTGCAATGGAGGCCCATAGAGTTCCAACAGCGAGTCGCGCATCTTAGGGTCGAGAATCGCATTGCGCCAGTTCTTGACCAGTCTCCAGTCGGTGGCATGAGGAGCAAAGCGAGCGCCCCGCAAGTCCGCACCATTGATATCGAGATCGAGGAGTTGAATGTTCCTCAGGTCGGCCTCTCTCAGGTCTGCACCCTGCATCGTGGCGCGGGCAAGATCGGCATACGCAAGGTTGGCTCCCGCCAACTTCGCCGCATCAAAGTTCGCTCCCACCAGGTGGGCGGCATCAAAACGAGCCGATTCCAGATTCGTCCCGCGAAAGTCGGCCTCTTGCAGGTCGGAGTCGCGAAAGTCGAGACCCTTCAGTTGCAACCCCGCAAAGTTAGCCCGGAAAAGTTTGAGTCCCTGCCACGACACCGCGCGCGCAGAATTGGCACGACGACTCATGGTCAGTTCGATCACCGGGGTGATCGTGCGGTTCACCACGGGATCGTTCTTCATTCTGCCGACCAAGGCCAGCGCGGAGGCGACCCGCCCGTGGAAGTCGGATTTATCGTCTCCGATGTAATCCGCCAGCGCGGCGACACTACCCGCCCGCTTGTCAGACTGTCCGCTGGAAAGCCCTTCCCACAACGCCGCGAAGTCAAGCGCGGCGCGGTCCAGGCGTTCTCGAGTCCGGGTTTGGAGATACTGGTGGAAGGCGATCCACGCCCCTGAAATGGCGGCGATCAACCCGATGGTAACGCTGAAATTGGAGACCAGGGCAGAGACGAACAAGCGCTGCTGCTCATTCTTCAATCGCAGAGCGATTACCTCTTGACGGGTCTTTTCGTCGCTCAGCGAAGTGGAAGGCAGCTTGGCCAGCGCATCCAGCAGGGCGGCAGAATCCCTAGTCGTATGCCAGGTTGACCAACCCTCAATAATGAGGAAGCTCAGCACGAGCAGCGCACATGTCCACAAAATGAACTTGCCAAAGGAAACAGCTGGCTTATCGTTTGACATGTCTCGGCAGACCTCCAAAAAGGCGGCAATTCTATCATCAACCCTCGGGATTGAAGCATGTATCGCAAGGGTTTCGCTTTTTGGAAAACGCGTTCTTCGGGTCTGCGTGCGCGGACGTGTCAGGGAGTTTGGGGCGGAGGAGCGACGTGCATGCCCTGGGAATCGAAGGTGAAGGTTTTGACTTCGCCTTCGGCGCCCTGGGCGGGAAGTTCTGCGCCGTTCAAGAGGAAGGTAACGCCGGCGGCGTTGCCGATGCGGGCGACGACTTCGTTGTGGGCGTGGACGACCGTGTGAGCAGGGGCGATGAGAGTTTCCTGGGTGACAAGTTGCCCGTCGGCGGAGACGGATATCCAGGAGTTCTCGGTAGCGCGGATCACCAGCGTGAGAGTCGCGGCCGGTTTTTCTGAAGTTTTGGAAATGGGATCGCCGAAGGAGCGGATGGTGACGTCGTTCTTCTCTTCTATGCTAGCCGGAGTTGCCGGGGCTGTCGTGGGTGCGTGACTCGCGACCGGCGGGGCAGGTTGAGACGGCTGCGGGTTCGTAGTTGAAGGATGCGGTGACGCGGATGCAGTGGCCACGGGCTTCAACTGGGGCGGATTCACTGGAGCCTGCGCCGGAGTCGCGGGCGCGGTGGAAACAGGAGCGTTCGCCTTCGCGGAGACTGTGTGCACGGAGCGGGAGTGGCGATTCCACAGCAACACCGTAGCGATCAAAATGACGGCGGCGACGGCGACGAACTTCCACGGAATTCCGGACGATGAACTTGCGACGTAGTCTTTGCGGGCCGCACGCACGTGTTCTGCGCGGGGAAGTTGCAAGTCGGGCAGTTCTTCGACATGGATGGGCGTTTGCACTTTGGCTGCAGGCTTGTCAGGCGCGGCCGCACTGTTGGCCGCTACGCCAGGGCGGGGATCGGTCCGCTTTTCGGTGTCCCACCCGGCGTGGGAGTCGATTTGTGCCTGGCGCAGGCAGGCGAGATAGTCGGTGACAGCCTCCTCGGAGTCGAGGCCGAGATGCTTGGCGTAGGCGCGAATGAATCCTTTATTGAAGACGCCGCCGGGGAGCTGATCGAAGTTCTCTTCTTCGATGGCCTGCAACATCCGCGAGCCGATCTTGGTGACGTTGGAAACGTCATCGAGCGAGAGTTCTCTCTTCTCGCGCGCTTTGCGAAATTTGTCTCCGAACTCGCCCACGCTGTGATGACCCTTCGGGTGTGATGTTGGGACCATGATAGGACAAGAGGGAGGAGGTGGCTACTGACCAGAGGTCTAGAGGGGGGTAACTAAGGCGTCAGGCGTCAGGCGTCAGGCCTCAGAGTCCCAATCGTGGAATGCTTTGAAAGGGCGCGGCTTTTAGCCGCGCCGCGCGAGCGCCAACAAAGATGCGCCTTCAGGCGCTGAGGCGGAAACACGATTCCGACCACCTGCTTCAGTGTTATTGAGGATTCGGAGTTGTAGGTTTCCTCAGGACGACAGTGAACTGGGCCTGGCAGGTCTTGACGGGGTCGTCGAAAGCGTTGCCGGTGCGATCACCGTCGGAGGCTTCGAAGAAGAGTCCGCGCTTGGGGCGGTCGGGTAGTCCGGTGAAGCGGGCCTTGCCGTCGACGTTGGTGCCAACCTCGAGGTCAAGCTTGTGGAACCCCCCGAATCCATAGGCGATGTGGACTTTGACTTTGGCGGAATAGATCGGCTTGGCGTCGGCATCCGTGACGGTGAAGTCAGCGGTGCAGGGGCCGAGCGCAGCATCGATGACGGGAACGGAGTGGGGGTCAGGGGTTTGGGAGAAGGCGGGAGTTGCCAGTAGGAGTGCGAGTAGTAGGAGTCTCATCAGGATCAGATTATAAAACCTTCACCACAGGGGAGTAGTGGGTCAGCAAGACGGGCCCACTCCCTGATTCTCCTTGTCGGTTTGAGTCAAGGCGGGTCGATACCGAGCTATTTGATAGCTGCCATTGGCGTTACGGGTACCGTTACCAACGTTCATTGCCCGTGAACGAAACGGAACCGTATAATTTTTAGAACGCCACCCACCAAGTGAGGACTGACGGGATATCCATGCCTGAGGCCGGCACTCAATTGACTCGCCAGAGCCAGGAATTGACGATTTTTCACGACGTGGCCAAGGCGCTCACGTCGTCGCTGGATCTTGATTCCATTCTGCAGACCATCATGGACAAGATGGCGGAATACTTCCGTCCGGATACCTGGTCGCTGCTGATGGTGGACGAGAGCCACGATGAGTTGTATTTCGCGATCGCGGTCGGGGACAAGGCCGAAGCGCTGAAGAATGTCCGGCTGAAAGTCGGCGAGGGGATTGCCGGATGGGTTGCCAAGCACGGGGAAGCGCGGGTGGTGCCGGATGTAAGAACCGATCCGTACTTTGCCAGCCGCGTGGATGATGCAACGAAATGGGAGACGCGGTCGGTGATTTGCGTGCCGTTGCGGTCGAAGTTGCGGGTGCTGGGCGTCATCCAGCTCGTCAACGTCGACATGGAGCGGTTCAAAGAGCCGGAGCTCTTCTTCCTGCAGTCGCTGTGCGATTACGCCGCGATTGCGATTGAGAACGCGCGCTGGGTGGAGAAGATTCAGGAACTGACCATCACCGACGACTGCACCGGGCTCTATAATGCGCGCCATCTTTATAAGACGCTCGAAACCGAGGTTTACCGCTCGTCGCGCTTTGGGTATGAGTTCAGCGTCCTTTTCATCGATCTGGATCACTTCAAGACGGTCAACGACACGCATGGGCATTTGATCGGAAGCAAGCTGTTGGCGGAGATTGGATATCTGATCAAGGCGCAGTTGCGGTTGATCGACTTTGCGTTCCGCTACGGTGGGGATGAGTTTGTTGTGCTGCTGCCGCAGACCGGGAAGGATCAGGCGCTAGTGGTGGCGAAGCGGTTACGCGACGGGTTGCGCGCGAGCTGTTTCTGTCGGGAAGAAGGATTGAATCTGAATGTGCGGGCGTCGATTGGGGTGGCGACCTATCCGCATGATGCGCGCTCGGCGCATGATGTGATCCGGCAGGCCGACGGCATGATGTATATGGTGAAGAACTCTACTCGGGATAATATCGGAGTGGCGCAGAGAGGGATGCTGAAGGAGTAGCTTTCCGGTTTCACACCTCGGGCCTCGACCTCAGACCTCAGACCTCGGACCTCAGACCTCGGACCTCAGACCTCAGACTTCAGACCTCGGACCTCAGACTTTCTTTCTCAGAACTTAGTTGGCCCGGACGAAATGCGTCCGGGGACGTGATCTATTTTTCTGACTTCGGTGGCGGCGGGGTCGCGAGCTTTACGTCGGGCTTCCAGGGATTCGCGTTGGCGGGGGCTTTGGGATTCACGCCGAAATCCCAGACGTAGAGATTCATTCCTTCCTTTTCGGTCATCTCCACCAGCGCGTATTCGCCGGGCGAGAGGCTCTCGGTGGGCGTGACTTTGAGCCAGCCTCCGCGGATGTCGGTGATGGTGGCCTTGACCTGATGCTGCTCGTGACTGATCTTGCCGGTGACCTGGCGCTTGACGTCTCCGACGATGCGCTTGTTGCCTTTGATCTCCATGCGCAGGATGCGAAAGCGATCGAAGGGTACGATCGGCTGCTGTGCTTGTTGAGGCTGCTGCGGCTGCGCGCCGCGAACGGAATCGGGTTGCAGACCGGATTCAAAAGGCGTGCTCTGTTTCTCGTCGACATTAATGTAGAGCGACGGAATGTCGACGTGGGACTGCACGGAAGCGTGAGTGCCATCGAGTTCGATGGTCTGTTTGATTCCAGCGATAGGGTTGATGGCGCCGCGAAAGATGTTGCCTTTAGTGTTGCGGTTGACATCGCCGGCCGTCTGGTTGATTTCGTCAATCTGGGGCTCGCCCCGAAAGTTGTCGAGCAGGAAGACCCCGGAGTCTTCAGGGAGGCGAAGTCCTGGAGCGACCTGCGGGAGACGGGCTTCCTCGAGTTCGCTCTCGCGCTGCAGTTCTTTGTCGAGTGCGGCGGCTTCGGGAGAGGCCGCATTCGCGGCGCGGTCCTTTTCGTATTTTTCCGTGGCAGGCCAGTCGACCAGCGAGTTGGGAAGCTCCTCCCACTCCTCGCGCTCGGTGCTGTAGTAGCGGACGCGGTCGCCTTTGACTTCGTACCTGGTGATGACCTGATAGGAGCCGTCTTTAAGGATGAGGCGGCGGGAGGTGTCCTGCGCCAGGGCGGGGAGGGCGAGCAGAAGGAAGAGGGCCGCGCAGGGTACGGTTCGCGAAATGATGGTCGAGCGCATTGGCTTTATTATCGCCTCGCGGGCCGGTGGCGTCGAATGCTTCGCGTGCGGGTGTCACTGTCGGGCGAGTGCGGCCGGAACGCCCGCGTGACAGCCGCCAATCCAGCGGTGTTACCGGCGCGTGAGGGGTTTACCTGATCCACGGGTGACGGCGCTTGTAGTATCCTTGTGCCGCGAACGCGAACATCCGAAAAATGAAACGCAATTTTCTACTCTCTCACTTCTTTTATCTCACTTGCACGGCTGTGGTGCTGGGGCAGTCAGGTCCGGCTCCGGTTGCGAGTCCCGCCAATGGTGGCCAGGCACAGCCTGTTTCGTATGCGTCCGTTACGCAACTGAACGGCATGCTGGCCCAACTGGAGGCGACGTCGAAGAACACGCAGGCCGATCTTGTAACCCTGCGCATCGAGCATTGGAAGACCAGCAGCGCCTCGAAGAAGGAAACGCTCGCGAAGGTGGATTCGATTCAGCGCAACCTGCAGAACACCCTGCCGGATGTGATCTCGCAGTTGCGGGGGGCTCCCGAGGATTTGTTTGCGACATTCAAGCTCTACCGCAATCTTGAGGCCCTTTGTGACGTTCTGGGAAGCGTGACGGAGGACACGGGCGCGTTCGGAACAAAGGACGACCTGCAGACGCTCTCGAATGATCTGAGCGGCTTCGATGGCACCCGCAAGCAGTTTGCGCAGCGGATGGAGACGTTGGCTGCCTCGAAGGAAGCCGAGCTTACGCGGTTGCGAACGGAGTTGAAGACGCTGCAGACGCAGGTGGAAGCGGCGCCTCCGAAGAAAATTGTGGTAGATGATAACGAGCCGCCGAAGAAGCCTGCGGTCAAGAAGAAGCCTGCCGCGAAGCCGGCGACTACGACACCGGCGACGGGAAAGCCAGCGGCCGGGACGACGACGCCACCGGCGCAGCCGGCTCCGGCTAAACCGCAGTAGGAGATCCAGCCTTCGGATTTCAGAGGGCAGGTCCAGTCTCAACGGTTCGCACCTGGGGGAGGGAGCGGGTCCAATGTCCCCATGGGTACTGTCCTTTGACATGACCGGATTCGTCTTACGGTCAGCACAAGTCCGCGTCGAATTCCGTACGCTCTCACTGCCTCAATGGAATACTCCGAGCATGTCGGACGATAACGACATTGGATGCGGCCCTCGAGCAAGGGGTGCCCGACGATCCGATATAGGAGCACGCCTCGAACGTACAGACCCCCGCTGATCTGTTTTGCTGGACTACGGTACGAGTCAAGCATGAACAGGCCCAGCAACACCGCAAGTGTTGCCAGGTACGTCTCTGGACGCTTCAGGCATTGCCGCAGTGCGGGCATTTTGCGCTCGCTTGAAGCCTCTCGTTGCCGCAAGACGGGCATCTTATAAGGACTCCTTGCGGTCTTGAGAAGATGTAGATGATGAGCCCAACGACGCTCGTAACCATCACGAGCACCATCCACAATACAGCGCTGTCCATGCCCCGCGATTTTGCGTCGCGTGCAACCCAAACCAATAGAGCGATGTTCAGCACCAGGATGCAGATCGGGATGAGGATGAGGAATCCTCCAAAGAGCCCGCAACTCCCGCACGCAGCGCAGCCTGATGCGTCGTTTGGGGCTCCAAGGTTTGCAGCCGCGGCCGGGCTGCAAGTAGCTAGCAGGGTCCAAAGCAAGCGTCGGACCCTTGCAGGATGACTTATTACTGAAAAGTGAAAACTGCTGCGATGGACCTTATTTGCACAAGCCATGTTCCCTCCGAGCGAAAGGATCTTTCAGCATGGGCCCGTGTGTCCAAAAGATTTTTGGCGGACACACATCCTAGCACACGAGAATCTGGTTGCAAACTTAAAGTTGGTGCGGACTCACTCGCCGGACGAGGTGCTGCTGATCTCTCGGAAGCCGACAGAATCTGATAACCTTCCCAACGCATCTACATCTGAATCTTGTCTGTGCTGAGGTCTGACGCCCGACGTCTAAGGTCCGCATTTCCATGAACTCTCACGTGCACATCGCCGCGATCGTGTTAGGCGTGGCCATCCTGTGGGTGGTGTTGCTGGATGCGTTTGAGACTGTAGTGCTGCCGCGGCGTGTGCTGCGGAATTTCAAGCTTACCGCCTATTTTTATCGACGAACCTGGATTCCGTGGCGCAAGATTGCCGGCCGCATCAAGAAGACTTCGCGGCAACAGAATTTTCTGGGGTACTTCGGGCCGTTGTCACTGATTCTGCTGCTGGGGTTCTGGGCGGCGGGACTGATTTTTGGATTCGGTTTGATTCAGTATGGAATCGGCGGGCACGAGCAGCTTAGTGGTGAGAAGCTCACCTTTGGCAAGATCCTTTATCACAGCGGCGAGACATTTTTCACGCTTGGGTATGGCGATATTGTGCCGACGTCGCCGGCAGCGCGGGCGCTCTCCGTATTTGAAGCGGGGATGGGATTTGCGTTCCTCGGAGTGGTGATCGGGTATATCCCGGTGGTGTATTCGGCATTTTCGCGGCGCGAGATTCAGATATCGATGCTGGATGCGCGGGCGGGATCGCCTCCGTCGGCGGCGGAGTTGCTGGTGCGGTTGGCAGGGAGGACAGAAGATCCGGGCGTGGATCAGCGAGTGCTCGATGAGGTGCTGCGCGATTGGGAGCGGTGGGCGGCGGAACTGCTGGAGGCGCAGATTTCGTATCCGGTGCTCACGTTTTTCCGGTCGCAGCACAGCAACCAGTCGTGGCTGGGGGCGCTGACGACGATGCTCGATGTGTGTTCGCTGGTGCTGACAGGAATTGAGGGAGTGCATCCGGGGCAGGCGAAACTGACGTTTGCCATGGCGCGGCATGCGGCCGTGGATCTGGCGCAGGTGGTCAATGCGAGGTACGACACGGCAGCGCCAGACCGGTTGCCGGACGCGGAGTATGAAGCTTTGCGCGCGGCGCTGAAGGCGGCGGGGCTGAAGCTGCGAAGCGATGAGTATGGGCGGGATAAGCTGACCAAGTTGCGTTCGATGTATGAACCGTATGTGCAGGCTACGGGACAGAATCTGTTTTTGACACCGCCGTTGTGGCGGCATGCGGAAAAGGTGCGGGATAACTGGCAGGCCGGGCCGTGGGACCGGCTGATTCAGGCGCGGGGGTTGGCGATCCTGGGGCAGAAGGGGAGGCCGCAAATGCAGGGTGGGGACTTGGAGCATTTTTGAAAGTTCAAAGTTTTGGGATTGCAGTGTTTCAAGGGTTCAAGGCAAGAACGGTTTCGCGTTCGTCACCGGAATTGCGAGGGCTCGGAATTCAAGTCCGACCACGGGTGCTAGAAAGTTTGCTGAAAAACTCGCACGCCACCCGCATAGGCTAAATTCCCGGAATAAAAGAAAGCTTTATCGCAGCGCTTAAAGCGCTGCGCCACCCAAAAGTGGCGCGTGCTAACATGGCCGCGACTGGCGAGAACCGATGCGCCGCATACATTTGGCTTTCGGCATTTTAGGGCTGCTGGCTTTTGCTGCGACCGGCCGGATGATGCGCGCGCACATTCCACCGATGGATCAGCTGGGCGATGGTGTGCGACTCATGTACCGGTCGCGGCATATCTATCTTCTGGGCAGCGCGGTCGCCAACACATTGCTCGGACTCTATCTCGTGCCCGGCAGGGAGCTGTGGCGGTGGTGCGTGCAGTCTGTGGGATCTATTTTGTTTCTGGCTTCTACGGTGCTGCTGGGACTGGCTTTTCTGGCGGAGGGCGGGCATGGACTTGATCACACCTGGCGTAGTTCGTTCGGACTGTATGCGTTATTCGCGGGTACGCTTTTGCATTTTGTGGGGGCGGTCGGGGACGAGAATGGATGATTCCGCGAGCATGAATATATTGGCATGAAAAATACGGGCGAGAACGTGGTGCGGATTGAAGCGTCGGCGTTGAGTGCTCTGGCGGACCGGATTGGCGGTCCGATGGCGGCCGCGTTTCAGCGGGCGGTGGATCTGATGTTCTGTTGTGCAGGGCGGGTCGTCGTCACGGGGATGGGAAAGAGCGGGCTGATCGCGCGCAAGATTGCGGCCACGCTGAGTTCGACAGGAACTCCGGCGCTGTATCTCCATCCGGTGGAGGCGCTGCACGGGGATTTGGGGATGGTCGTGCGCGGGGATGTGGTGCTGGCGCTGTCGGCTTCCGGCGAGACGGAGGAGATATTAGCGCTGCTGGCAACGATCAAGAGGTTGCAGGTGCCGCTGATTGCGATGACGGGGGATGAGATTTGCGGGACAGACTCGTCGGGGATGGGTGACGGCGAAAAATCAAAGTCAAAAGCAGCGGGCAGGAGTGCCCGCTCCACCCAAGCAAGTTCCACACAAACAAGTTCCAACCGTGCCATTTCGACGTTGGCTTCGGCGGCGGATGTTGCACTCGATTGTTCGATTGCGCAGGAGGCTTGTGCGTTGGGGCTGGCGCCGACGGCTTCTACTACGACGATGCTTGCGTTGGGGGACGCGTTGGCGGTGACGTTGAGCGAGCGGCGCGGGTTTAAGGAGGAGGATTTCGCGAACCTGCATCCGGGGGGAAAGTTGGGGAAGCGGCTGGCGCGGGTGGAGTCGCTGATGCATACCGGGGATGCGCTGCCGTGCGTGGCTCCTGCCACGAGAATGCTGGATGTGATTTACGAAATGTCGCGGAAGAAGTTGGGTGTGACGGCGGTGGTGGATGGCGAACGGTTGGTGGGGATTATCAGTGATGGGGATCTGCGGCGGTTGCTGGAGAAGCGCGGGAAAGATGTGATGGATCTGACGGCGGGGGAGGCGATGACGCGGGATCCAAAGACGATTGCGGCTGGGGAGTTTGCGGCGACGGCGTTAGCGGTGATGGAAGAGAAGAAGATTACGTCCCTGATGGTCGTGGACGCAGCAAGGAAGCTCGAGGGAATTGTGCATCTGCACGATTTGTGGACCACCGAACTCGTTTGAATTGAGGCATTGAATCATTGAGTCATTGAGTCATTTAAACCTTGGGTACACTGGACAAAGCCGAGGCGATGAAGTTGCGGACCAGGCAGTTTGCTGTTCGGATTGTCACAGTTGTTCGATCACTGCCTCGGACGCGGGAAGGAGACGTGGTCGCGAAACAATTGCTTCGTTCGGGGACCGCGGTTGCGGCAAATTATCGGGCGGTGTGCAGGTCGCGGTCACAGGCAGAGTTCATTTCGAAGATGAACATTGTGGTCGAAGAGGCCGATGAGACCGTCTTCTGGCTGGAGTTTTTGGTTGATACCGAGATTGTTCCCGCGGAGAAGCTTGCACTTCTACTGAAAGAGGGGAATGAATTGCTGGCGATATGTGCCGCGTCGCTTCGTACGGCAAAACATCGCAAAGGAGCGTGAGCGAGAGAGTCCAAATGACTGAATGACTCAATCTCTCAATGACTGAATTCTATGTATCACTACGATCCCAATACGGCGCTGGAAGAGCTTACCGAAGATGCGACCTTGCCGAATCCTGTGCATGTGCGGGACATGATTCTGCGCAAGAAGCTGACCGCCGACAAGTCGCTGGAGCTGAACCGGTTGTTTGTGGAGTATCAGAAGTTTTTTGGGGAAGCGCAGAAACTGGGGAAAGAGATTTTGAAGCAGTTGGTGGGATAGTCTCATTTCCGAAGTCCCACTTCTCGCGCACAAAACGCGCGAGAAATGGGGCCCCCGTTTCAACTTCGGTGTCGGCAGGTGATCAGCGCGTGCTGGCCAGGCCGTAGTGAACCATCTCGTAAACGGCGGGTGCTACGGCATTAGGTCCGCCGACAAAACGGAACTGGACGTAGTCCAGCCCGAACATTGCGGCCACCGCGGGCACTTCTGATCCCCAATCCTCTTTGGAAGTTTTTGAGCGACAGGCCACGATCATGGCGATGGCTCCGCCCACGTGCGCCGCGAGAAATACCTTCGAATGGAAAACCTGCTTATTGGTTCGCAGGGGTGGTTCCTGGAGGCCCCGGTATGTCCAGAAGTGCACGGATGAAGGGTCCCGTTCGAGTTGCAGTTTCCCCGATTCATGCAACGGGGGATACTGCCCTATCAGTTTGTGCAACCACTCCGGGCACGATTTTCCGTTGTTCTCTGTGCACATGGTTGTCTGGGTCGCGGAGGGGGCGTCAGGCGGGCTCGCAATATCCGAACCCGTAGCCAGTGGAACCGCCTGCTGACAGCGGGTCGGGGTTGTGGCAAACAGAAAGCCGAGAAGAGCTAGAACCAGGGCGAAACGAATTCCGTGTTTCACGAGCGCTCCGTTGGCCGCGGCGTGTTGACGTTTCTTGCGCGGGCCACGTTTCGGAGGGCAAACTGGGGGCCTTAATGAATTAGAAGTTTCTAAGAAGGCTTTTTGTCCGGAGAAGGCTCTCTACCTACAGAAAGCAATCAACTCTTCGCGAGTAAAGCCTGCTTCCCTCAACAGCGACATCAGAGTGCCTTTGGGCAGATCTCGATTGTGCTGAGGAACGACTGCCCGGCGGCGCGATGCTGGATGGTAGTAGATGTAGTGGCTGCCGGATGCGTGGTCTAGGACGAAGCCGTTCTGTTCGAGAAAGCGAATGATCTGGCGGGGCTTGATGGCGGGGAGCTTCGGCATCACCTGCTGTTATACCAATTGCGAATCCTATAAAACCAGCAGTAACAGCAGGCACCGCGGAGATGTGGGAAACTCAGCCAAATCACCCTCTTTCAGCGAATTATGGCTGACCCTTACGGTGTAGAACGGACTGCGCGAATGGCGTCAACGAACGTAGTCGAGATCCAGTGAGGCCAACAGCGTTTCTTCGTCGGTGGGCACCGGTTCGTTATGTTTGCGAAGACTCGCGATGTAGCCAGAGATCGCGTCTTTTGCCATTTCTTGAGCTTCTTTCAGCGTGCGTCCATAGGTAACGCAGCCGGGCAGGGCAGGAACGAGCGCAGTGTAGCCGCCCTCGGGTTCCGGACGCAGCATGACGTTGAAACGGTAGCGAGCTTTGGCCATTTCTATTCTGAATTGCTGTCTAACTTGAGTCGTGTCCAAAATACCTAAAATCGGTTGCGTTCGGGATGCGGCATGCCGCAAACCGTTAAGGACAAGTGTACCGCAATACGTAGACATTCGACGACTTCTAATGGGAATGGCCAGAGCGTCTAGTTAACTTGCTCTGGATAACGACCGTTTAACCTGCCATGTCGTAGAATAACCAATTCCCCCTTTGAATCGGGCGTATACCTGTATCCGGTACGCGCTACTCGGGACTCGGTACTCACAACTATGCATCGTTGGTCACAGCTCTTCATTCCTACACTGCGCGAGGCGCCTGCGGACGCGGAAGTCGCTTCGCATAAATTTCTGGTGCGGGCGGGATACATCCGGCAGCTCGCGGCGGGAATTTACTCCTATCTCTTCTTAGGCAACCGGTCGTTCAACAAAATCATGGCGATCGTGCGCCAGGAGATGGACAAGATCGGACAGGAATTCTTTTTGCCGGCGCTGCATCCGCGCGAGCTCTGGGAGGCGAGCGGGCGCTATGCGTTGATGGGCGAGAACTTGTTTCGCCTGAAAGACCGCAAAGGCACCGACATGTGCTTGGGCATGACCGAGGAAGAAGTCATGACGTCGATTGCGCTGAAGGAGTTGCGCAGTTACAAGCAGCTGCCGCAGATCTGGTATCAGATTGCGCCGAAGTTTCGTGATGAGCCGCGGCCGAAGTCGGGACTGTTGCGCGTGCGCCAGTTCATGATGAAAGACGCGTACTCGTTCGACATCGACGCGGCGGGGCTGGATGTTTCCTACAAGAAGCATTATGACGCGTACCGCCGGATTTTTGACCGCTGCGGGTTGAAGTACATGGTGGTGGAGGCGGACTCGGGGGCGATGGGCGGGAAGGAATCGCACGAGTTCATGGTGCGGACTCCGGCGGGCGAAGATCGGATTGTGAGCTGCGATGGGTGCAACTACGCGGCGAACATCGAGAAGGCGACGTCGAAACTGGAGCCGGTGGCGGATCTTGCGAGCGAGGGCGATGGGAAACCTCTCGAGGTGCACACGCCAGGCCAGAAGACGATTGAGGATGTGGCGAAATTCCTGGGGGTGTCGCCGAAGAACAAGATCAAGACACTGGCCTATATGGCGGAAGAGAAAGACGCGGCGGGCAAGACGACCAAGACGCGTCCCATGGTGGTGCTGATGCGCGGGGATCATCAGCTGAATGAGGCGAAGCTCAACGCGACGGTGGCGACGGCGCCGCGGCCGATGGATGAGGCGGAGATCAGGAGTTTATTCAAATCTCCCGCCGGCTATTTGGGCCCGCTGGGGATCGACTGGGCTCGCGATCTAAAGAAAGATTCCGACAAGCCCGTGTTGCTCGTCGACCAGGCGCTCGAAGGGCGCGTGAACCTGATTGCGGGCGCGAATAAGGAAGATTATCACCTGAAGAATCTCACGTCGGGGAAGGATTTTGACCTGACGGCATTTGCCGATCTGCGCCTGGTGACGGCAGGGGAGGCGTGTGCGAATTGCGGCAAGGCTCTGCGCATTGATACGGCGGTCGAGGTCGGGCACATCTTCAAACTGGGATACCGGTACTCGGAATCGATGGGTCTGCGGGTGCTCGACAAGAACGGCAAGGAAGTGATGCCGATCATGGGATGCTATGGGATTGGGATCGAGCGCATCCTGACCGCGGCGATCGAGCAGGGCAATGACGAGAACGGGTTCTGGCTGCCGGCGGCGATTGCACCATTTGAGATCGTGGTCGCGCCTGTCAATGTGAAGGACGAGGCTGTGCGGACTGCAGCGGAGGATATCGCGAAGCGGCTGGAAGCGGCCGGTTACGACGTCGTGCTCGATGACCGGGACGAGCGGCCGGGGGTGAAGTTCAAGGATGCCGATCTGGTGGGTATCCCCTTTAGAATCACTGTGGGGAAAAAAGTTACCGAAGGTACTGTGGAAGTCGTTTTGCGCGAGACGCGCGAAATGCGCGATGTTACGATCACGGGGATCGTCGAATATTTTCAGGGAGTGCTCGCGCGGACGGGATGAAACGACACTAATCCCCGGGCGAGCGGATTGTGGGACATGGGAACCGTAAAAGCGCTCATCGGGTTGCTCGCGATCGTCGGGATGGTCTACTGCCTGTTTCAGGTCATTCCGCCGGAGCTCACGAATTATTCGTTTCAGGACGACCTGCATCAGATCGCGATGGTGGGCGGAGCGAATCCGCACCAGACGGACCAGGAGATTATCGACTCCATCGTGAGGAAGGCGCAGGAACATCAGATCACTCTGACCCCGGAACAAGTCACGATCCAGCGAATCGGAACGCCAGGAGCGCCGGCGGTGTATGTGGCCGCCGATTACAGTGTCCCGGTCAGTCTGCCAGGGTATTCCTTCACCTTGCATTTCACTCCTTCCAGCGGCAACAAGGGGATGTAGGAAGTAGTGCCTGGTTCTTAGCTCTTAGCTTTTAGCCAAGGCTTTGTGCGTCGTCGCGGGAAAAATCAAAAACAATTTTGAGCGGGGCGAGAGTGGCACAGGGGCTAAAGCCCTGTTCATTTGGTGCGCTTGAACGCGGCCCTTGAAGGGCCGCTCCTCCACGGTTGCTCACAGGGTCCGCGGTTCTTCATTTCACGAGCAGCAGAGGATGGTTTGCTCGCGTAGGGACGGACGCAGCTTGCCCTGTTTGCACTTCGGGTGGTGGCAATGACGTTCGTAACCTTGTCACCTGGTTACGTGCGACCTAACATCGGCGTTGGGATAGCAGTTACTTCGCGGTCTCGCGAAGGTTGGACCCCAGGGATTTTCCCAAAATTTCAAGATTCAACTGCGAGTCGAGTGACGCGACTTGTTCGGCGGGTGTGAGCAATCGAGGTGGAGGCGGTTCATGAAGATCATGGTTCGGGCGCTCTTGGTTTCAGGATTGGTGCTGGCGACCCTGTGGCTTGTGGGGTGTGGGCACTACTCGTGTGGGGCAACGTTTGGCAATTCCAATTGCTCGGCGTCGGGGGGCGGGCTCAATCAGGGCAACGGCGGCAATCCCACGGGCGACGCGTATATCTACATCGCGGATCCCGGCGGGATCCAGGGCCTGACGATAAACGTCTCCAAGGGAACGATTGTTGACAACTGTACGCCCTCGACCTGTCCAGCGGGTATTCCAGGGAGCGCGCTAAGTGAGGCAGCGGTGATCGCCCAGACAAAGTTCCTGTACGTCGAATATCCCTCGATCGGCGACATTTTCGGCTGGACGATTGCAGCGGACGGAACGTTAGCCTCGATTTCGGGTGTGTCGCCCTTCCCGGTTGGTTACCTGGTCGGAGGCACGGTCGGGGGCACGCAGACGATGATGACCAATCCATCCGGCACGCTGCTATTCGTGCTGGATCCCGTTGACGTAGAAGTTCGTGTGTACCAAATTGGCAGCAGTGGGAGCTTAACGGAAGCGGCCGGTTCTCCGGTAGCCCTGCCCTCCGGATTCGCGCCGTTCAACATGGCGATCGACGGGCAGGGAAAGTATCTGTATGTAAGCAACATTGTGGGCGGCGCATCGACCACGGAAATCGCTGCTTACAATATCAGTACTCTGACGGCGGTGACCGGCAGTCCGTTTTTGTCATCGGCCAACAGCCAATTCGGGCTGATGCAGATGCAGGGCGATGCGTCGGGCAAATACTTGATCGGAACGAAGGACGCCATCCAGAATGCCGATACCAATCTCTACGTTCTCAGCATTGCCGCAAACGGTTCGATCACGCCAGTCGGGAGTGTCCCCACAGTGAACCCGCCTGACCTCGTCACGGTTCAGCCAAATGCGGGCGGGACGCTGGTTTATTCGATCACGATCGCCGGCTTGGCGGTAGGAGGCCCAGTTGAAGGCTTTACACTGAACCTGTCGACGGGCGCGCTCACGTCGAATGGGGCACCGACTGCCGCTGCCAGTGACTGGGCCCAGTTTGACCAGTCCGGGACCTTTCTTTTCGCGCGAGACCTCTTCAGCAAGGATTTGAGCGTATATAAGGTCAGCGGCGATTCTGCGCTTACAACTCCGGTTGCGAGCGTGGGATGGGTGGACGGGGCCTGGGCGCCGACGGACATCCCATAGATGGAGTGAGGGTTAGCGATATGGAGACCCGCATGTACTGCGGGTCTCTTTTTGTTTGAGGGGGCGGCGGTACAATAGAGGGACCGCCGCTGAGTTTTGGTAAGTGAGGGGCGTACGAATGTGTCCGCCTCTACGTGGATTGTTGCGGGGACGAAGAAATCCCCACTTCTCGCGCACAGAACGCGCGAGAAATGGGGCACCCGCGAGCATCCTTCAAACCTTTTGGCGGGTTACATCGTCTGAATAGGGATCGGCGAATCGAGTCAGATCGTGGCTATCAAGATCAAAATTCCGAAGAGCGGCGGGGAAGACGGCGGAGGGAAGAGGATCCGCGGGCTGCCGCGAGATCCGGTGCTGCGGGCGGCGGTGGTGGCGTTCCTGATCCTAGCGGTGTCGTTCACCATAGCTTTCTCCTACTTCTATATCAAGTACGACCGGATCATCGAGAAGCGGTTTCGGACGCCGGTGTTCGCCAATGCGGCGAAGATTTACGCGCTGCCGCGGGTGGTGCGCGACGGGCAGCAGATAGACGCGAAGCAGATCGCCGCGGAGCTGCGGCGGGCGGGATATTCCGACAAAGACGGCGACTCGAACCTCGGGACGTATCACCTGGTGAAGGGCGGGATCGAGATCACTCCCGGAGCGGAGTCGTATCATGCGCCCGAGCCGGCGCGCATCAACATTGAAGAAGGCCAGGTCACGCAGATCACGAGCCGGGGCAGCGAACTCTCGGCCTACGAACTGGAGCCGCAACTGGTGACGGCGCTGTTTGACGCCGAGCAGCGGTCGAAGCGCGAGCTGGTGAAGTACAACGACATTCCGCCGGTGATGGTGCAGGCGACGCTGGCGATTGAAGACCGGAGTTTCTTCGAGCACAGCGGTGTGAATTTCGTGCGATTCGGTGGAGCGGTGCTGGCCGACCTGACGCGACGGGTGGGCTTGACGCACCAGAAATTCGACCAGGGCGGATCGACGATCACGATGCAACTCTCGCGCGGGTTCTTTCTGAATCCCGAGGACAAGACAGTCAGGCGCAAACTGACGGAGATGCTGATCGCCGAGGAGATGGAGCACAAGTTTTCGAAGCAGCAGATTTTCGAGTTTTATGCCAACTGGGTCAACCTCGGGCAGCGAGGGTCGTTTGCCATCAGCGGATTCGCCGAGGCCTCGAAGGCATACTTCGACAAGGATCTGAAGGATGTCAGTTTGCCAGAGGCGGCGCTGATTGCGGGAATCATTCAGGGACCGAGCCGGCTTTCACCGTACCGGCATCCGGAGCGTGCGCTGGAACGGCGCAATCTGGTGCTGGACTCGATGGTGGAGACGCATGCGATCAGCAGGGAGCAGGCAGACAAGGCGAAGGCTACGCCGCTGAAATTAGCTGCACCCAACGTGGAAGCGAGTGACGCGCCGTACTTTGTGGACATGGTGCGCGATCAGCTCATCAGCAAGTTCAGCGAGAGCGATCTGAATGACTCTTCCTACCGCATTTATACGACGCTTGATCCCGACCTGCAAAAGGCGGCGGCGCAGTCGGTTGAGATGGGCATCAAGCTGGTGGATGAGCAAGTCAAGAAGCTGCGGACCAAGAAGGTGAAGGTCGGAAAGAAGATTGAGACCAAGGTGGAGCCGGGTCCCCAGGCGCAGGTGGCGGTGGTGGTGCTCGATCCGCACACGGGCGCGGTGCTGGCGCTGGTGGGCGGGCGCGATTACGGATGGAGCCAGCTGAATCACGCGGTGTCGAAGCGGCCGACGGGATCGATCTTCAAGCCGTTTGTGTATGCGGCGGCGATGAATACGGCGCTGGATGGCTCGACGACCGTGATTACTCCGGCATCGACGGTAACCGATGCTCCGTCGAGTTTCGCGTACGGCGACCAGATCTACGAGCCGCGGAATTACAAAGAGGAATATCACGGCGATGTGACACTGCGGTACGCGCTGGCGATGTCGCTGAACAACGCGACCGTGAAGGTGGCGGAAGAGGTCGGATACGACAAGGTGGCAGACCTGGCGCGGTCGGCGGGGATCGCGTCGGTGAAAGCGACTCCGGCGATGGCGCTGGGATCGTATGATGCTTCGCCGGTGGATATGGCCGGGGCGTACACGTCATTCGCTAATGGCGGAGTGCGGCTGTCGCCGGCTCTGTTGCGGTCGGTGCGGAATGGGAAGGGTGATGTCCTGACGAATTACACCACCGATCAGCGGCAGGTACTCGATCCGCGGATCGCCTATGTCATGACCAACATGATGGAAGGCGTCATCAATAACGGGCTGGGATATACGGCGGTGCGGCTGCGGGGATTCACGCCTCCGGCGGCGGGCAAGACCGGGAGTTCGCACGACGGATGGTTTGCCGGATATACATCGAATCTGCTGTGTATCGTGTGGGTGGGATACGACGACTACAGCGACCTGCGGCTGAGCGGGGCGATGACCGCCGCGCCGATCTGGGCCGAGTTCATGAAGAAGGCGGCGGCACTGCCCCAGTATCAGGATATGAGGCCGTTTTCGCAGCCTTCGGGAGTGGTCGACGTGCAGCTGGATAAGGTGACCAACCGGCTGGCAACGCCCAACTGCACCGACGACTATACGTCGGCCTTTGTAGCCGGGACCGAACCACGCGATACCTGCGAGATGCAGCAGGGGTTTAAGAGCTTTGTTTCCCGCATGTTCGGTGGCGGGGAGAAGGCGATGCCCCAGAATCCGGCGCAGGAGAGCGCAGACCCAAATGCCGATCCCAAGAAAAAGAAGGGGTTCCTGGGAAAGATCGCCGGGATATTTAAGGACGACAAAAGCTCGGCTCCGGTGTCTAAGCCAGCAGACAGTACTGCGCCGCATTGAGGGCTTTCGGCGTCCGGCTTTGGGGCTTGCGGACAATTTCAGTTGGCCCCGGACGAATGCGTCCGGGCCTACGTGATATTCCTCGCCGGGCGCACGGAACTGTGCCACAATATCCGCAATAATTGGGGGTGGGCTGTGTACCTCTACCCGAAGTTGCTGGTTACCGTTTCTCTTCTCGCTGGTTGCGTCTGTGCCTTGTCGCCTGCCACATGGGCGCAGGCTTCACATTCCGAGTCCGTACAAATCAAGCCTCCGCTGATCCGCTCGATTGATCCGCCTGCGCCGGACGCGACGCCGGCTGATCTGGAAGCGCGCGCGGACCAACTGAGGTCAGCCAAGCTGTATCTGGACGCGATTGATTACTATCGCGCGGCGCTGGCCAAGCAGCCGGGCTCGGCAGTCCTGCTCAACAAGATCGGCATCTCGGAATTGATGATGCAGCGCTACCGCGAGGCGAAGAAGTCGTTTGAGCAGGCGATCAAGGCGGATCGCAAGTTCGCGGATGCGTACAACAATCTAGGCGTTGTGTATTACGAACAGCTGAAATATGGCCCGGCAGTGAAGCAGTATAACCGCGCCATCGCCGTTGACGACACGTCAGCGTCGTTCTACAGCAATCTGGGCGCAGCGCTGTTCGCGAAGAAGGAGTTCGATGCCGCAGTCGTGGCTTATCAGCGGGCGGTGGAACTCGATCCGGATGTGTTTGAGCGGACTTCGCGCGGCGGAGTGCAGGCACAGTTGCCCAGCCCCGGGGATCGCGCGCGCTATGACTATACGGTGGCGAAGCTCTACGCCAAGATGGGATTCTCCGACCGGTCATTCGAGTATTTGAGAAAGGCGAAGGAAGAGGGATACAAGGACTTCAAGAACGTCTACAAGGACGTGGAGTTCGCCGAGTTGCGGAAAGATAAGCGGTTTACCGAGCTTGTGGCGATGAAGGTGCCCGCGTTGTAGTTCGGCGATAGGCCGGATCATTCCTCTCGATCGCGGGTGCGAGGGCGAACACGCCCCTTCGACAAGCTCAGGGCAGGCTCTCGCGACAGCCGGCGCGACGCTGGCGCTACGTGTCTGCAGTTCTCTCAGGAGTGGGGAAGCTCGGCTATGTGTATGCGGTGATGTAAGTTGTGCAGTTACTGGGAAAATTGGTTCGTGACGCGGGACTTTTACAAAGATTTACAAAACTAGACGGAACTTCTGCGGGTTCCGGTGTTTAATTTCTTCACATACTCCTGAAAACAACAGGGTGAGTAAGGAGAAACGGTAGCCCACCGGATGCTGACCCGAGCACGCCCCAAGCAAGCTTCCGGTGGGTTTTTTTTGAGCAGTGAGCAATGAGCTATGAGCTATGAGCAAACCGGTCTTGCTCACTGCTCATTGCACGATCTTCTCTGGGCTGCGCTCGGCTATGTAGGACTCGACGATCTTTTTCCACTTACCTTGCGCTTTGAGGATGAACTCCACCGCATCGCGGAGTGCTCCTTCGCCTCCGGCGTGGGGCGTGATGTAGTGCGCTTCTTTTTTCACCTCGGCGCGCGCGTTCTTTACGGCTACGGCGAGGCCCCCGGCGCGCATGGCGGGGAGGTCGATGACGTCATCGCCGACGAATGCGGCTTCCTCCAGTGTCACGCCTGCTTCTTTGACGATTTCTTCGAAGGCGGTGCGCTTGTCCTGAATGCCCTGGCGGACGAATTCGAGTTTCAGATCGCGGGCGCGGAGGGCGACGGTTTCGGAGACGCGCTTGGTGATGAGTCCGGTCCTGATGCCGGCGAGACGGGCGAGCGAAATCGAGGTGCCGTCGTGGGCGTGGAATCCTTTGGCTTCGATCAGGGATTGGCTCTGGAAGCCGAATCCGCCCTGGCCGCCGTGTTTCACCGATTGTTCGAGAACGCTCTGCTGCGTGCCCGGCGGGGCGGGGAAGATGAAGAGTTTGCCGTCAGTGAGGACTCCATCGACGTCGAAGAGGAGAAGTTTGATTCTGCGGGCGCGGGCCTGGGCGGAGAGTTTGGGCATCGCAAGAATTCTAGCAGTTGCGTAGCGCAGGCTGGCGCTGCCGTGCGCGCGGGGATGACGTACTGCGGCTTCAGGGTTTTTGTGTGAGCGTGCCTTGACCGCTTGCCGTGACTTTGAAGAACGTGCCGGCGTTGACGACCCAGAACGTCCAGGTGTCCCCTGCATTCAGACGTGCCGCGGTGTTACGCGCTCTTTCGGCGGTCGGACGCTGGTCGACGATGCGAGTCGGCTCATTGGCGTTCAGTGCGCGATCCAACCAGGAGCATTGGCCCGGCTTCAGCGCTTGGTCAGCAAGATGGTCACTCTTTCTAAAATTGACGACGAGGGTTCCGCCGTTTGAGGAAGCCATGCCTTGGGCACCGCGGCAGCGAAGCGCATAGTCGGGCGGGGAATCGGGCGTGGAGGTCGTCAGCTGAGTTGGGGTTTGTTTGACTAGCGAACCAGGAGGAAAGGGATTCGTTACTTTCTTTCGCTGTTCGTAACTCAGGTACGCCTTAGGACACTGTTTGACTACTTCTCGATGAAGGGCGATCGCCACCGGGTTCGCCTCGCTGGCGTCCTCATCGATCAGCAATAAATATTGGAGGGTTTGCTTGTCGGCGGTGCGCTTGCCAGCCATCACGTCGCAAGTCTTGGTAGCTGCTTGCGCGATGTCGGTTTGGGCTTGAGCAGGTTTGACGCAGAGGCCGACCCAGATGAGACAAGCAGCCGCAACGGCATTGACGCAGAAAGGGAGGCGACGAGATGTTGCGTTGCGATTGATTAAGAAGGAATGCATCGGACCTCCGAAAAGGGGTCGAGTGAAAGTGTCGGCATCATACAGCCAGCGGTGAGGGTGGGCTAGCCTTTTCCGGCAGTTCGCCGTGCGTAGAAGACCTGCTGGGCGAATGATTGGCGAAAATCAGGTTTCGGGCTAGAATATCCCGATGCCGTCCCTTCCTGCCTCGCTGGCCTGGGCGCACCCTCTGGTGGCGGAGTGGTTTGTGCAGCGGTTTGGCACGCCGACCGAGCCGCAGGAGCAAGGGTGGCCGCACATTCTCGCGGGGCGCACGACGCTGATTTCGGCGCCCACCGGATCGGGCAAGACTCTCGCGGCATTTCTCGCGTGTATTGACCGGCTGGTGCGCAAGGCGCTGGCGGGACATCTGTCGGATCGGACTGAGGTTCTCTACGTTTCTCCGCTGAAGGCGCTGGGGAACGACATCCAGAAAAATTTGGAGATTCCGCTGGGGGAGATTTTCGCGTTGGCGGGCGAGCGCGGGCTGCTGATGCCGGAGATTCGCACCGCGGTGCGCACGGGCGACACGCTGCAGCCGGAGCGGCGGGCGATGCTGAAGAGGCCTCCGCACATTCTGGTGACGACGCCGGAGTCGCTTTACATTCTTCTGACTTCTGACAAGAGCCGTGCGATCTTGCGGGACGTGGAGACGGTGATTGTTGATGAGATTCATGCGGTGGCGGACGACAAGCGCGGGTCGCATTTGACGCTGTCGCTGGAGCGGTTGGAGGCGCTGACACATCGGGTTCCGGTGCGGATTGGGTTGTCGGCGACGCAGAGGCCGATTGAAGAAGTGGCGCATTTTCTGACGGGGAGCGGGCGGGCGGATCCGGTTGTGGTTGATGTGGGGCACAAGCGGAAACTCGATCTGGGGATTGAAGTTCCGCCGATGCCGCTCGGGCCGATCGCGACCAACGAAATGTGGGACACGATTTACGACCGGCTGGTGGAGTTAGTAAGTCAGCACCGGTCGACGCTGGTGTTTGTGAATACGCGGCGCATGGCGGAACGGTTGTGCCACGAGTTGGGCGTGCGCATGGGCGAGGAGAATGTTGCGGCGCATCACGGGTCGCTGTCGCGCAAACTTCGGCTGGCCGTGGAGAAGAAGCTGAAAGAGGGGCAGGTGCGAGTGCTGGTCGCGACGGCCTCGCTGGAACTGGGAATTGATGTGGGGTTTGTGGACTTGGCGGTGCAGATTAATTCTCCGCGGGCGATTGCGGTGGCGCTGCAGCGCGTGGGGCGGTCGGGACACTGGCGCGGGGCGGTACCCAAGGGCCGGTTCTTCTGCACGACTCGCGACGATTTGATGGAGTGCGCGGCGCTGGTGCGGGCGATCAAGCTGGGGGATTTAGACCGGCTGATGATTCCCGAGGCTCCGCTGGATGTGCTGGCGCAGCAGATTGTGGCGGCGTGCGCGGCAGAGAGTGGCGAGAGTTCGCGGGCAGAGCCTGCCCTGAGCCTGTCGAAGGGAGTGCCCGCGCCACACGATTCCGGATGGGATGAGAACGAATTGTTTGCCCTTGTCCGGCGCGCGTATCCCTATCGGAGTCTCAAGCGGGAGACGTTTGATTCAATTCTTGAGATGCTTTCCGAGGGGATTGCGGCGCGGCGGGGTCGGTACGGAGCGTACATTCATCGCGACCGGGTGAATGGGAAGCTGCGAGCGCGGCGAGGGGCGCGGCTGGCGGCGATCACCAGCGGCGGCGCGATTCCTGACAACTCGCTATACACCGTCGTGGCGGAGCCGGACGGTGCCGTCGTGGGGACCGTTGATGAAGATTTCGCGGTGGAAAGCAATCGCGGCGACATCATGCTGCTGGGGAATTCGTCGTGGATCATTCATCGCATCGAGACCAACAACGGGCGGATGCTGGTGCATGACGCGCATGGGGCGCCGCCGAGCGTACCGTTCTGGCGGGGCGAGGCTCCGGCGCGAACGCAGGAATTGTCCGCGCACGTTGGGGAATTGCGGGAGCGGATCAGCGAGATGCTGCCGAGGACTTCCCCGGTGGGATTTTCGGCGACGCACCCGGAGGTGGCAGCCGCGGTTTCGTGGTTGAAGGAAGAGTGCGGGCTCGATGATTCCGGAGCAGAGCAGGCGATTGAGTACATCTTGCAAGGGCGCGTGGTATTGGGCGCGGTGCCGACTCAGACAAGGGTGATTGCCGAGAGGTTTTTTGATGAGGGCGGCGGGATGCAGTTGGTGATCCACGCACCGTTTGGTGGGCGCATCAACAAGGCTTGGGGCCTATCGCTGCGCAAGAGGTTTTGCCGTGGATTTAACTTTGAGTTGCAGGCTGCGGCGACTGATAACGGGCTGAACATCGCGTTGGCGGAGCAGCACAGCTTTCCGCTGGGGGACGTCTTTCATTTTCTGCAGGCTGATACGGTGCAGCCGATCCTGGAGCAGGCGGCGCTCGATTCTCCGATTTTTGGAACTCGCTGGCGGTGGGATGCCAACCGCGCGCTTGCGCTGTTGCGTTTTCAGAATGGCAAGAAGGTTCCGGCGCAGATACAGCGGATGCGGTCGGACGATCTGCTGGCGTCGGTGTTTCCGGACGCGGCGGCGTGCTTCGAGAACATCGAGGGAGAGCGGCAGATTCCGGATCATCCGCTGGTGGGCGAGGTGATGAAGGATGTGCTCACCGAGGCGATGGACGTTGAAGGATTGAAGAGCGTGCTGCGCGGGATGGCTTCGGGAGAGATTCGCGTGATTGCCGTCGATACGCCGGTGCCGTCGCAGTTTTCGCACGAGATTTTGAATGCGAATCCGTATGCGTATCTGGATGACGCGCCGTTGGAGGAGCGGCGGGCGCGCGCTGTCGAGATGCGGCGGGTGCTGCCGGAGTCGGTGCTGGAGGAGGTGGGCGGACTGGATCCGGAGGCGATTGCGCAGGTGCGGAGCGAGGCCTGGCCGGATGTGCGCGATGCGGATGAATTGCATGATGTGCTGCATACGCTGGTGGGGATGCCGGAGGACGTGGGACGCCGAGCTTCGCTCGGCGGGCCGGACGAAGGCGTCCGCCCCTACACGAGCAGTGGAGAATGGGACAGTCATTTCGAGCGGCTTGTTGGTCAAGGGCGGGCCGGAGTCGTGTCCGTGGACGGACGGCGGTACTGGGTGGCGGCGGAGCGGGCGCGGTCGTTTGCGGCGCTGTTTCCTTCTGCTCACTTTGAGCAGGAGCTTGCAGACGTCGAGAACGGGGAGGTTTCCCGCGACGACGCTTTGCTTTCGCTTGTGATGGGGTGGATGTCGGCGGTTGGTCCGACTACCGCTTCGCAGCTTGGGGATGTGCTCGGGCTTCCGGCTTCGGAAATTGAAAAGGGTTTGCTGCGGATGGAGGCTTCGGGGACTGTACTGCGGGGCAAGTTTAGCGGCGCTGCAGGCAAGCGGGCAGGAGTGCCCGCTCCACATGAACTTGAATCTGAGATTGAGTGGTGTGAGCGACGGTTGCTGGCGCGGATTCATCGGCTGACGGTGGGGATGCTGCGGAAGCAGATTGAGCCGGTTACGGCGGCGGCGTTTCTGCGGTGGCTGTTGCGGTGGCAGCATGTGGCTCCGGGGTCGCAGGCGGCGGGTGAGCGGGGCACGCTTGAAGTGTTGCAGCAGTTGCAGGGATTTGAGGTTTCGGCGAATGCGTGGGAGCGGCAGGTTCTGGCGCGGCGGGTGGCGGACTACGATCCGAAGTGGCTGGATCAACTTTGCTTGACGGGAGCAGTGGGATGGGGGAGGTTGTCGCCGCATCCGGCGACGCTGGAGTCGGGGGGCGCGGGGGCTGGTTCCACGGATGGAGCGAGTGCTCCCCGGCAGAGACGGGTGATTCCGACTAGCGTTGCGCCGATCACGTTCTTTGTGCGCGAGGAAGCGGATTGGATGGGTCTGAGCAAGAACCCCCACTTCTCCCAACACCAGGGAGAAGTGGGGCACCCTACGAGTTCTGCGTTCAGCGGCGTGGCGCAGGTTGTTCTCGACTTCTTGCGGCAGCGTGGGGCTTCGTTTTTTGCGGACATTGTTCGGGGGACGGGGAAGTTAAAAGCTGAGATCGAGACTGGACTGTGGGAGTTGGTGGCGGCGGGCTTGGTGACTGCGGATGGGTTTGACAATCTACGGTCGCTGATCGATCCGAAGCGGCGAGCCGGGCAGGGGAGCGGGCGCAGCACGCGTCCGCGGCACAGTACGGGAAGGTGGGCGCTGCTGCATGCGGATGCGGCGGTGGAGCGTCCGCGGGCGGTCGAGGCGGCGTGCTGGATGCTGTTGCGGCGCTATGGCATTGTGATTCGCGATCTGCTCGTACGGGAAGCGAACTTGCCTCCGTGGCGCGAGTTGCTCATGGCATTCCGCCGACTCGAGGATCGCGGCGAGATTCGCGGCGGGCGGTTCGTGGATGGATTTCTGGGCGAGCAGTTTGCGCTGCCGGTTGCGGTTGAGTCGGTGCGGGCGATGCGGAGCTTGCCGTTGAGTGGAGAGACGATTACGTTGTCGGCGGCGGATCCGTTGAATCTCGTGGGGATTCTTGTGCCGGGGGAGAGAGTGCCGGCGATTTCGGGCAGGACGGTGAGTTATCGCGACGGGATTGCGGTGGTCGGTTCAGATCACGCAGTGTCGAGCGAAGCGGCGGCGGGATAGAGGACACCGGGGCTAAAGCCCTGTCGTCTCTTATTCGCTACACGCGGCCCTTGAAGGGCCGCTCTTCCACGGAGGTGGTTGGGCCTGCCGCCAAAAAGAAGAAAGGTCAAGAGCTCGATGAGGGGGTCCCCCGAGCTCCCGACCCGGCGATCTCGGCTAGAACTGATCGAAAGCGCTTCCCCCATCGCTTTTGCCGAGTATCCGCGCTTTCTTAATAAGCAATCGTGATTCCAGACTGTCGGGAGATGCGGGGCCACGTTGTACAGTGCGCGAAAATGGCTGTATCTGCTATTACTTAGAGATTCGAAGAGCTACTCTACAAGGCATTTCTTGGAAGACAGGAATGGCTTAGAGCTATCTGATCAGATAGTTTGGCTAACTGTTCGGATATTGAAAAAGGTTTATCTGGGGCATGCATTTCTGCTTTGGCTGTGATAAGAAATTCAGCACGGAGTGGGAGACCCTGATTGCGGCCTAGACTACTGGTGATAGCGGGACCTTCGAAAGACTTGACCATTCCGTTGCCCGACGGGGAAGCCACTGTCGGCCGCGATCCCGCGAATGTTGTTGCGGTGATCGATCCTTCCGTCTCCCGAAAACACTGCCTGCTCAAGCGCGAAGAGGACGGCCGTTTCCAGATCAAAGACCTCGAGAGCCGCAACGGAACCATGGTCAACGGGCAGACCGTGAAAGAACAGTGGCTGCGCCACGGAGATGAGATCGCGACGGGCGACTCCGTGTTCCTGTTTCTGCTGGAAGACGACGAACGGTCGGCCATGGCGAGCCGTGTGGAATTCGATGATAGCCAGCCCGCGGCGGAAACCAGACTCATTCATCCCAGGGAAGCGGTGTATCTGCAGCCGGACCGGCTGCTGCGGGAACTGCCGCCAACTTCGCAGGTGGCGCGAAATCTGAATGCGCTGCTGAAGATCAGCCGGGTGGTCCACGCCATTCGTGACCTGGAAGAATTACAGGCGCAGTTGCTCGACTTGATCTTTGAAGTAGTGCCGGCGGGGCGGGGCGCGATTCTTCTGTCGGAAGGACCCGGGCAAGAGTTCAACTGTTTGTATGCGCGGACGCGGCAGGGTGGGCAGCCTCAGTTGGTGCGTGTCAGCCGCACGATTGCCCGGCAGGTGATGACGGATAACGTTGCGATTCTAGGTGTGGATGTTCCGGCGAGCGGTTCGTTGCGGGACGTGGAGAGCCTGGTGGCTTCGGAAGTGCGGTCGCTGCTGTGCGTGCCGTTGAGCGTGTTTCAGAGGATGATCGGCTGCATTTATCTCGACAATACGAGCGGTACGAACCGGTTTCAGGAAGAACATCTGCAATTGATGGCGGCGGTGGCGGGCATCTCCGCCGTGGCGCTGGACAATGCGCGGCGATTGCAGTGGCTGGAGCAGGAGAACCAGCGGCTGACGACGGAAGTGCGGCAGGAGCAAAGCCTGGTCGGCGACGGCGGGCGGATGAAAGAGATCTTCCAATTCCTGGCGCGGGTTGCGCCGACCGAATCCACCGTGTTGATCGATGGGGAAAGCGGTACGGGGAAGGAACTGGCGGCGAAGGCGTTGCATCGCAACAGTCCACGGAGCAGCAAGCCATTTGTCGCGATCAACTGCGCGGCAATTCCCGAGACATTGCTGGAGACCGAGTTGTTCGGACACGAGCGCGGTGCTTTTACCGGGGCGGCGGCGCAGAAGAAGGGACGACTGGAAGTAGCCGACGGCGGCGTTGTCTTTCTCGATGAGATTGGAGATCTGGCGCCATCGCTGCAAGTCAAACTGCTGCGCGTTTTGCAGGAGCGCGAGTTCGAGCGCGTGGGTGGAACGCATCCCATCAAGATCGATGTCCGGTTGATTGCGGCGACGAACCGAGATTTGACGGAAGCGGTGCGCAAGGGAGAGTTCCGGCAGGATCTGTATTACCGGCTCGCGGTGGTGAAATTGACGATGCCTCCATTGCGCGAGCGCCGCGAAGACATTCCGATGCTGACGCGGCATTTTGTGCAGAAACATGCCAAGCGCTGCCGAGTGAAGGCGAAGCCGATCTCGCGCGAAGCCATGGCGACGATGGTGAACTACGACTGGCCCGGCAACGTGCGCGAACTGGAGAACGCGGTCGAGCGTGCGCTGGTGATGGGATCGTCGGACATGGTGCTGCTGGAGGATCTGCCGGAATCGCTGCTGGAGCAGACTCCGCCGGAGGAGATTCACGAGGGCAAGTATCACGCCAGCGTGAAGGAGTTGAAGAAGCAACTCATTCTGGATGCGGTGGAGCAGACGGGCGGGAATTATGTGGAGGCAGCGGGAATTCTGGGAGTGCATCCCAATTACCTGCACCGGTTGATTCGGAATTTGGGGATTAAGGAAGAGTTGAACCACGCGGTGCGGGGGCGGGGAAGGGTATCGGGGGGAGCGGCGTAGCGGACCTCGCGGCGTTCCGGTTAGCTTACGAGATGTTGCATAGGTCCTTCGCCGCAAAGAGCCGCGGCTCAGGATGACAACGGTTTTGGTGCACTTACGGAAGTGATAGTTGCAGCAAGCGTGCGGGATCGAGGTACGTGCCTTGCCAGCGCACGGCTACATGAAGGTGGGGTCCGGTGGCGCGGCCGGTGCCTCCGCTGAGGCCAATCTGCTGGCCGCTCTTCACGGGGTCTCCTTCCTTTACTTTGAATTCCGAGAGATGGAAGTAGAGAGTTAACAGGCCCTGGCCGTGGTCGATCACCACACAATTTCCCTCGAAATATAAGAAACGCGCAAGCAGGACGGTGCCTTCATTCATCGCCGCG
The DNA here is from genome assembly GCA_035632675.1 of Candidatus Dormiibacterota bacterium. Lineage (GTDB taxonomy): Bacteria > Acidobacteriota > Terriglobia > Terriglobales > Acidobacteriaceae > Sulfotelmatobacter. Next base: position 208,041 of record DASQGJ010000026.1, on the reverse strand, counting down.
ACTGGGGTGCCGGTCGGGACGCGGTAGTCGAGACCCTGGTGTTCACGCTGGGCTACGCCGTTGAAGATTCGTCGGGAGCCAAAGACGTCAGAGGTTGGTGCATCAACGGGAGCGGTGAAGTTTCCGTCCCATTGGCGTTCAGGAGTGATGCGGGGCAGATATTCCTCTTTTATCTTCTTCGACCCGTCAATCTGCTGCAGCTGTTCGGGAGTGGGCTCCGTGAATTTCTTTGCGACGGTGAGTTCGACTTTGATTTCAGGATAGTGCGCGGGGGCCACACGGAAAGTGCGGCTGAATTTCAGTGGAGCTTTCGTAGCCGCGCTCTCTCCGGCGAGGTCGAGTGTATACGTGCCTGGTTTTGTGTCGTAGCTTACGCCAGCGAGAGCGAACCAGGTTTTGGTGGAGGCGTTATAGCTGAAGCTGAAGTTGTGATTGAGCCAGGTGGCGGTGAGGGAGTCGAGCTTGACGGGGGGCTTCACCCGAAAGAGAACTGGGGCGCCGTTGAGTAGGCGGATGGGTTCGGCTTTGACCGACCACGGGGCGGCGAGGGTTGGCAGGCTGAAACAGAGCACGACGAGCGCAACCTTCAGCGTTCGTGCTCCGGGCCGCTCGCCCTTCGGCAGGCTCAGGGCTTCGCGGGACGGCCGAGGCGGCCGTCGCCACGTGAGCCGATTTTTCGAGAACCTCACTTCATCAGCCTAGCACTGGGTGGGATTGCGGCGGCTATAATCCGGGGCATGCGCATCCGATTTCTCACTGCTGTCTCGCTGCTGTGTGCGTCGGTGTTCGCGCAAGCGGCGGCTCAATCGCTGCATGCCGACAGGGTTGTCGTGCTGAAAGAGAAACGCACTCTGCAATTGCAGAGTCAGGGGAAGGTGATCAAGACGTACAAGGTTGCGCTGGGCGGGAAGCCGGTGGGGGCGAAGACGCGGCAAGGGGATCACAAGACTCCCGAGGGCGTTTACGTTCTCGATTCGCGGAATGCGCGCAGCCAGTTTCACAAGTCGATCCACATTTCGTATCCAAACGCGCGCGATCGCGCGGCGGCACGCGCGCAGGGAGTTTCGCCGGGCGGAGATGTGTTTGTGCACGGGCTGCCCAATGGGTACGGATGGGTCGGAGCAGGACACCGGGCGAAAGACTGGACTGATGGATGCATTGCGGTCACCGACGAAGAGATTGAGGAGATCTGGGCGGCTGTGGCGGATGGGACTCCGATTGAGATTCGGCCTTAGATTTCGGCAGCGGGTAAGAGATGCCGCTCGCCTTCGGCAGGCTCAGGGCTTCGCGGGACAGCCGAGGCGGCCGTCGCCACGTGAGTTGTCGCGGGGACGGCCTCTTCGACTTCGCTCCAAGCTGCGTCCGTCCTTACGTGAGCCGGGCTACTTTTTGCGAGCTGCCTTCAGCCCGAATATTTGCAGTTGCTTGTTGCTCGCTACGAAGACTTCACCATTGACGACGACGGGGACCAGGTTGGAGTTACCTCCAGTGTTGGGCCACGCGCCGGCCTGGATTTTGAGCAGTTGCTGCATCACGCCTCCGGAGACAGATTCGGGATCAAAGGCGTAGAGAAAAAGTGGATGGCCCGAGCCAGTCGTCGGGTGGGAGAGGGCCCAGATAATGGGGCTGGCAGTTCCATTCGACGAAATGCTGGTGAAGAAGCCGGGATTCTGGAGGCCCACAATCGAAGGTGAGCTCGATAGCTTGATGAGCGCAGGCCTGGGCGAGGTTTGAATCTTCCAGACAGCGACCGTGTGCCCTCCGCTGCTGACCACGCGGCCGATTCCGTCGGACGGATCCACGAAGTACGACGGTCCGCACCAGCAGTTGCCGATGCCATAACCTCCGAGGACGTTGTTCTTCTGCGTGGAGTATCCGCCGAGTTTGTCTTCGTTCATCAGAAACATAGATCCGATTTTGCCCGCGGCGACCGCCATGTGCGGAGTCGAGCCGGGCTGATCGGGGATGACCATCGCGCCGCCGGAGCCAAAGTCAATGTCGCCCTGATCCAAGCTGGCCTGGTTCTTGGGGGTGAAGAGATCGAGGACGGTCGAGAGGTTCGACGAGACTTTGACGACGCTCTCCTGAATATTGCTGACTCCATCGTAGGTCGTGCCGGAGTAGTCGGAGTTGCCGGTGACGAACAAAATGTTGCCGGAGTCATCGGCGGCGAGCCCGTAGCCGGACATCCAGATGGCGGTGAGGAAAAAGCTGTTGGGGGCGGAGACCTGGGTGTCAAAGATCTGATTGGCGGGCAGCGGTGTGAGCGAACCGGTGGACCAACCGAGTAGCCAACCGCGCGAAAGATTCGCCGAGAAGTCGCAGAAGCTGCCGAACCCGGCGTACACGTTGCCGTTGGCGAGCAGCAGGCCCGGGCGCTGACGCTGATAGGTGGCGTTGAAGTTAAACGTGGAGCCGTCCAGCAACGTGTGCGACGCGACGACCAGCTGCGGAGTGACCTTGTCGGTGAGGCTGCCGAGGTCGAGAGCATGAATGCGGTAGGCCGGGCCGGAAGTGTCTTGGGTGTAAATCAAAACGTAGAGTGTATTGCTGGTGGAATCAATGACCGGGGTCGAGTTGATGCCGACATTCGGTCCATTGTTCCCGCAACCCAGCGGGCGAGCGACGGGCTTGCCGAAGTTCGGGCTGAGCAAAATGGAACCACTCTCGGCATCGATCGCATAGATTGTGTTGCCCTCGGTCGCCACGTAAACCACGTCGTGCTTGCCCTGGCTGCTTCCCGTGGTGATGTTCACGCCGGGGACGTAGAGAGGTTGGCCGTCGACCTGATCGTCGAGTGTGACGTTGTTCAATAACGCGAAGGAAGAACTGCCAACGTTGGCCGGTGTCAGCACGGTTTCGTGTGAATTCCATCCGGTGCGGTTGTTATCGACGTGATAGGTCGTGATGGCGACCTGGGCCGAGGTCACGGATGCCACCAGAAACGTGAGGGTGGAAAGCACAACGGTCACACGAACAGAGAGGAGCATGGAACGAAGTGACATGGCGGCTGTTCCTTTGGAGTGTTCAGCTCAGAAAAGACGTACGCTCGCGGATCGTGGGGATCGCCCGAAAGCCGGATGAGCTTATGACAACTAGAGTACGCGTGTAAATGAGAAGAATGTCTCTGACTGATGTGCAAGTTCTTGCAACATCCATGGACGGAATGCACTCTTTGAGCGGCGATTACGCGACTTTACATTCGTGACGCCGCTTTCATCTTGACTTCCGCTACCGCATCGCTCAGACTTTCGCGAGGCTTGTATTTCAAGCGTAATCCCTCCCCCTGTTGCGGCTTACCGGACGTTTTTAGCGGCCCAGTGCGTTGATCCGCGGGTCTGTGGGGATTGTTGTATCCGAGCCTGCGATGAGGGTGGACGAGGAGAAGTCATGAAACAATTGTTGGCCTTGCTATTGTTGTGTGCGCCTTCATTCGCCGCGAGTACGACGCTGTCGGTGATGTTCGTGACGCCGCCCCAGGTGCTGCTGTCTCCGGGGGAAACTCAGCAACTGCATGCCTATGCCTACTATCAGAACGGAACCGTCACGGACGTGACGAATAGCGCAACCTGGTCCACCCTCAATGCAACGATGGCCACCGTCTCGAAAACGGGCCTGGTGACGATGATAGGAACCGGCTCGGTAATGATCCAGGCGACTTATTCCAGTAAGCATTGCTTTGCGACATTCTGGAACCAGTTCACGCCGTTCATCAGCGTTCCCCCCGCAACGACATCTTTCGGCAAGATCAAGCACATTGTTTTCATCATCAAAGAGAACCGCAGTTTTGACGAATACTTTGGAACATTCCCTGGGGCGAACGGCGCGACGACGGGGAAGCTACACACCGGGCAAGTGATCACGCTGGGGCATACGCCTGATCCGCCGAAGCACGATATGGGTCACGAGTGGACCGACAGTCACGGCGACGTGGATGCCGGGCAGATGGACCGGTTCGATTTGGAGTTGACCTGCTCGATCAACGGGGACTTGCAGTGTATGACGCAGCTGTATCAAGCGGACATTCCGAACTACTGGTCCTACGCGCAGACGTACGAATTGTCGGATGAGACGTTTGCCAGCGTGCAGTCGGGGTCGTATCCGGCACACCTGGCGATGGTCGCCGCCAGCAGTCTGGAGGTGATTGACAATCCCCGCAGCACCCATGAAGCCCAGTGGGGCTGTGACGCGATCGCCGGCTCGAGCGTGCCGTACATGGATACGAATTTCGTGGTGGCAAGCGAATTCCCATGTTTCAGCGCCACTACCTTAGGTGACATCGCGGATCAGGCGGGCGTCAGCTGGAAAGCGTACACCGCGCTCTCCGGACAGAGCGGCTATATCTACAACCCGTATCGGAGTTTCAGCAGCATTTTTTACGGCGCGGATTGGGGAACCAAGGTCGTTCCCGTAAGCAATTTCATTACAGACGCGCAGTCGGGAAATCTTCCGGCGCTGAGCTGGGTGACACCGCCCAGCGCTCAGACGGATCATCCCCCGTCGGGAGCTTGCGCCGGCGAGAACTGGACCGTGCAGCAGATCAATGCGGTGATGCAAGGGCCGGCCTCGCAGTGGAATGACACCGTCATCTTTCTCGCATGGGACGATTTTGGGGGATTCTACGATCACGCTCCGCCTCCGTACCGGGATGAATACGGACTGGGCATACGAGTGCCGATGATCATCATCAGTCCGTGGGCGGTTCGTGGGGTGTATCACACGGAAGTCGAGTTCGCGAGCGTGACGCGGTTTATGGAGGAGACGTTCGGACTGCCGAGCCTTGGCGGAGTGGACACCATCGCCAACGATCTGCAGGATGCCTTCAACTACTCGCAGAAGGCGTTGCCGACGCTGGTGTTGAACCAGCGCAAATGTCCGGCCGCCCCGGCGGACGCGCCCAAGTTTAACCCAGAGGATCTGGACGACTGATTGAACCGAGAGTTCCTGTGTTCCTTCACACGCCATCCCGCGTGTGAGATCTCCTGTCGGCTGATCTCCATTCTTTCCTGAATTCCGAGACCGGGTCGCAGGGCCGCGGCCTGTAAACGCAATCAGGGCAGCGAACGTTTCTGGATTGCAATACAATTCCCTGCACATCTCAGAGACTATGCCGTCCGACACTTCTCAGGAACGCGCGCGCGCCTCCATCACGGCAGCAACCCATCCGGAACTTGTTCGCGGACTCAACGTGTGGCATGCGACGTCGATCGTTGCCGGAACGATTATTGGAAGCGGCATTTTTCTTGTGCCGGCCGAGATGATGCAGGCAGTCGGTTCGGCGGGCCTGGTCTACCTGGCGTGGATCGTCGGAGGATTGCTCTCGTTCTTCGGCGCTTTAACGTATGCCGAACTGGGCGCGGTGCGGCCGTTTGCCGGAGGCGAGTATGTATACGTGCGGGATGCGTACGGTCCGCTGCCGGCATTTTTGTATGGTTGGACGTGGTTCCTGATTGCCAAGCCGGCCTCGATTGCGAGTGTGACGGCGGGGTTGGTGCGGGTGCTGGGAACGTTTGCGACGTTCAGTTTACTGGGGCAGGCATTCTTTGTCGTTCACGTCACGTCGAGCCGGGTTCTGACGGTCAACTACGGGCATCTGGTTGCAATTGCGGCGACCGTGTTCATCACGACATTGAACTATATCGGGATTCGCAAAGCTGGCAACTTTCAGTTTGCGTTTACGGTGCTGAAAGTTGGGATGATTATTGGGATCGCCGTCATCGCGCTGACGGCAGCTTCGGGCTCATGGAGCAATTTCGGAACGAGCTTTGCCGGAGCGAAGGGCGGGATGGCGGGATTCATGGCTGCCCTGGTCGCCGCTTTGTGGGCCTACGACGGCTGGAATGACTTGAATATGGTGGGCGAGGAGATTCAGCGGCCGGAGAGAAATATTCCGATCGCGTTGATAGCCGGCGTTGGGCTGGTGGGGGTCCTCTACATGGGAATGAACGCGGGGATTCAGCGGGCGCTTCCAGCGACGGCGATTGCGCAGGCGGCGGTGCCGGCCGCTGCGGCGAGTGAGGCGGCACTGGGACGATGGGGAATTTCTCTGGTCTCGATTGGGATGATCGTCTCCATGCTGGCGACGTTGAATGGCACGGTGATGAGCGGCGGGCGCGTTCCTTTTGCGGTTGCGCGGGACGGGTATTTCTTCAAGGCCTTGGGAGAGGTTCATCCCAAGTTTCACACGCCTGCTCTGGCGCTAGTGATTCAAGGTGTTCTGGCGATCCTGTTGATCCTGGTTGGGGGAGCGTTCCGGGAATTGTTTTCGCTGGCTATCTTTGCCGAGTGGCTGTTCTACATGGTGGCGGCGAGCACGATCTTTGTTTTTCGCGGGAGTGAGACCGAAGCAGGCAGGTCGTACCGGACGACTGGATATCCGGCCGTCCCGGTGCTGTTCATTGGCGCAGCCGCGCTCCTGCTCTGCTACACGGTTGCCAGCAATTTGAGGGATTCGATTGCCGGAATTGTTGTGATTCTTCTGGGGGTGCCGGTGTACTTCTGGTTTGCGCGGCGGCGGGGTTAAAGCGATTGGGGACAGCCCAGTCGCTCCGAACGATGGTAATATGTTGCGGTTTTGCCTCGCGGGTTCGCCACCCGGGCGAAAATGTAACGTCTCCCGCGAGTGAAGTCGAGGTGAATGATGCCTGACACCGCCGCCGATTATGTCGATCGATATCTGAGACTTCAGGTTTGGAAAAACAAGACGAGTACTACCAACCTTGCGGTCAGGAATTACTTGCAGGCTGGATCCAATACGCAATCGAACAACGCACAGGCTAAACTCAGCGAGCTGAAGAGAGCACTGCCCAAGCTCACGGGGAAGGCGTTGACACCCATTTTCGAGGTCGAAGAGGAGAAGTATGTGCTGACCTCACTGCAGCGGGTGTTCGAGGGCAAGGGAGCGCTCAACGAAATACAAGATGTTCTCTATCTAGCCATGCTTTGCGGCATGGTCAGCGAGGCGACACTTTCGACGTTTGCCGACGCGAATATGGGGCTGGATTGCAACGGGTTCGTCGCGAACTACTGGGGCATGGGGCGTCCCACGGTGGAGAAACCTCAACCCGACTACGCGACTGGGATTAAACCTAGAATGATATGGGGGCTGGCGCCAACCTTGCAGCGGAAAAGCGCAGGCGAGATTCAAGTGGACGATGCGGCTGTGTTCTTTGAGGATGTGATGAACAACGACCCCAACATTATGGCGCAGCTGCGAGACGGCAAGTACGACCCTAGCACGGGGTCACAAGCTTTCCACATCGGCGTGGTGTCGGCTGTGACGGCGATTGCCGGGACCGACCTGGTGGATCTCAATATTGCGGAATCCAGCGGTGGTGCGAACGCCACCAGCGGTGGAAATGGGGTGAGGGTGCGCAAATTCGGGCAGGTGAAGGCGACGGTCTCGAAAGGGCTGGTGTGGGTTCCGGACGGGCAGAATCGCATCTACTTCACCGGGAAGCAAGGAGACGTTTCGCCCTATCTTCCGAATTTCCTTTGCGGGTAGTTGTAGGATTTGGTGGACCTGGTCGGGATCGAACCGACGACCTCTTCCATGCCATGGAAGCGCGCTCCCAGCTGCGCCACAGGCCCACTGTTGGGGACACTACGAGCTGTCCGTTGCGGACGGCCTTAAGTATTCTCGCTGAGCGGGCGGAGATAGTCAACGCGCCCGAGTCCTGGGTGCTCGATCAACTGAAAAATCTTGACCACTAAGGACACGAAGGATCACGAAGGCTTTGGTTTCAGACGTCTTCTTCGGAGATCATTTCGCGGTGAGAAAGCGGAGAATCTCGCTCATCACGCGGTCGGATTGGTCGGTTTGGAATAGAAACTGAGCATGAGCCGAGCCATCGAGGATGATCAGCTCTTTAGGTTTGGGAGCCTTCTGGTATTGCTCGCGAATTCCGGGGAGACGCGGCCCGTCTTCGCTGGCATCGTCACGTGCCACGATATACAGGGAAGGGGACTTGAGCTTGTCGGCGGAGCCACTGGGTGCCGAGCCGAGAAATACCAGGCGATCGATCTCGCCGGGCTGCGAAGCGATCGAGGCGTCGCCGGCAGCCCATCCTCCCATGCTGGCACCCACTACCGACACGCTTTTCGCGCCAGCCTTTCGCAGATAACGGACGGCGGCCAGAACATCCTGATAAAGAGGAGCGTCCATGGGGTCGGAATCGCCCGGGCCCTTGGATTTGCCGTAGCCGCGGAAGTCGAGGGCCAACACTCGAAATTTTGCTGTCACCAGGGCTTCCGCCTGCTTCTTCCAACTCTCCTTGTTGAACTGCCCGCCGTGGGCCAGCACGACCGCCCGGTCACCTTTTCCGTAAACGTCGGCATACACCAGGCCTCCGTCGTCGGTGGAAAAGGAGACGGTAATTTGGGCGGCTGCAGGCGCCACTACGAGAACGGCTGCGATCATGGTAAGGAGCCGGCGCACGCCGCAAATTTATCACGGGCTGGGGGAATTCTTCCGTTTCTTTCCACAGGGGAGTTCTGGCATAATTGATCGTGCACCCCACCTGCACCATTTTCCAAAAACAATTTAAAGCGAGGAAGAGATGCCAGCGAAGTACATCTTTGTGACGGGCGGAGTTGTGTCTTCACTCGGCAAGGGATTAGCCGCGGCTTCGATCGGCTGCCTGCTGGAGAGCCGCGGGATGAAGGTCAACCTGATGAAGTTCGATCCGTATCTGAACGTCGATCCGGGAACGATGTCGCCGTTTCAGCATGGCGAGGTCTTCGTCACCGACGACGGGGCGGAGACCGATCTCGACCTTGGGCATTACGAGCGCTTCACGCACGCCAAACTTTCTCGCGATAACAACTGGACGACCGGGCGGATCTACGAGCAGATCATCGCCAAGGAACGGCGCGGGGATTATCTGGGCAAAACGGTGCAAGTGATCCCGCACGTCACCAACGAGATTAAGGCGGCGATGAAGAAGGTCGCGCAGGAAGTCGACGTCGCCATCGTGGAGATCGGCGGCACAGTCGGCGACATCGAGTCGTTGCCGTTTATGGAAGCGATCCGGCAAATGCGGCAGGAACTGGGGCGCGAGCACACGCTGTTCGTCCATGTGACGCTGGTGCCGTTTATTGCGGCCGCGCAGGAGCTTAAGACCAAGCCGACGCAGCACTCGGTGAAGGAACTGTTGAGCATCGGGATTCAGCCAGACATCCTGCTTTGCCGCACCGACCGTTTTCTCGCCAAGGAGATGAAGCAGAAGATTGCTCTGTTCTGCAACGTTCCCGAAGAGGCAGTCATCACGGCGAAAGATGTGGCTTCCGTCTATGAAGTGCCGCTGGTGTTCGCCAATGAGAACGTTGACACCCTGGTGCTGAAGAACCTGCACATGGAAGCAAAGGATCGCGACCTCTCGAAGTGGGAGGACATTGTCCATCGCGTGTACAACCCGAAGGACACGGTCACGATCGGGATTGTGGGCAAGTACGTGGAGTACGAAGATTCTTACAAGTCACTGAAAGAGGCGCTGGTTCACGGAGCGCTGGCGCACAATCTGAAGTTGCAGTTGAACTGGATTGAAGCGGAAGGACTGGAGACCGGGGACAAGAGTTACGAAGCGCAACTCGAAGGCTACGACGGGATCCTGGTCCCCGGAGGATTTGGCAAACGAGGCATCGAAGGCATGTTGACCGCGATTCGCTATGCGCGCGAAAAGAAGGTTCCGTATTTCGGTATTTGCCTCGGAATGCAGACGGCCTGTATTGAGTTCGCGCGCAATGTGGTCGGCCTGGAGGAGGCGAATTCGAGCGAGTTCGATCCGGCAACGCCGCATCGCGTGATCTACAAGCTGCGGGAGTTGCGTGGCGTGGAAGAGTTGGGCGGAACGATGCGGCTGGGCGCGTGGCCTTGCAAGATTGAGCCGAACACGCTGGCACATAAGATTTATGGGACGCTCGAAATCAGCGAGCGGCACCGGCACCGCTACGAATTCAACCGCGAATACGAAGAGCCGATGATTGCTGCCGGCTTGCGCATTTCGGGATCAACGCCGGATGGAACGTATGTGGAGATGATCGAACTGCCGGACCATCCGCACTTTATCGGATGCCAGTTCCATCCGGAGTTCAAGTCGAAGCCGCTTGAGCCGCATCCGCTGTTCAAAACGTTTGTGGGCGCGGCTTACGAGTATGGACAGAAGCGGCGGGCGGAGAAAGAAGTAGCGGAAGTCGAGATGTTCCACCGGCCGGAGCGCACGAGGGCCTAAACCATTTGCCACGGATTCTCACCGATCATCACGGATTTAGAATCTTGAATTCGTGGAAATCTGTGGCGATCCGTGGCTTAATGTTTTGAATGACTACTTCCTTCCAAGTCGGCGATGTCCATATCGGGTCCGGTGATCTCTTTCTCATCGCCGGGCCGTGTGTGATCGAGAGTGAAGAGCACGCGATCCGCATGGCGGAGATTATCAAGGGAGTGACGCGGGCCCTGGGACTTCCGTTCATCTTCAAGGCAAGTTATGACAAGGCGAACCGGACGTCGATCCGCAGCTTTCGCGGGCCGGGGTTGAAGGAAGGGCTGCGGATTCTCAAGAAGATTAAGAACGAGCTCAGTCTGCCCGTGCTGACCGATGTGCACGAGACCGCGGACGTGGGGAAGGTTGCGGAAGTCGCGGATGTGCTGCAGATTCCAGCGTTTTTGAGCCGGCAGACGGATCTGGTGGTGGCGGCGGCGCTGAGTGGGCGGGCCGTGAACATCAAGAAGGGACAATTCGTTGCGCCCTGGGATATGCGGCATGCGGTGGAGAAGTGCCGCGATGCGGGGAACACGCAAGTATTTCTTACCGAGCGCGGAGCCAGCTTCGGCTACAACAATCTGGTGGTCGACATGCGGTCGCTGGCGATCATGCGCAAGTTTGCTCCGGTGGTGTTTGACGCAACGCACTCGGTGCAGTTGCCGTCATCGCAGGCGGACGACAAGGGGCCAGCAGTGAGCGGAGGGCAGCCGGAGTTTATCCCGGTGCTGTCGCGAGCGGCGGTTGCGGCTGGGGTGGACGGAGTGTTCATGGAAGTGCACGACAATCCGAAGGAAGCGAAATCGGACGGAGCGAACGCGCTGGAGTCGACCAATCTGCGCGGGGTGCTGAAGGAATTGCTGGCGGTGCGGAAGGCGCTGGTGGAGGCGCATGAGACGCCGTAAGCGGTTAGCGACGCCAGCAGCGCTGAAGCGCTTTTAGAAGGGGACTCCTGACGCGGCGCTAAGGCGCCGCTCTTCCACAATTACGGGGCGGCTTACGCCGCCCCGTTTCGCTGCCTCAAGTTATTCCAGCACGAAGATGTTCTTCTTCGCGCACATTTCCTTCAGGATTTTCGGCCACACGGTAACGCTGACTTCGCCCAGGTGCGCTTTGCGGAGTAAGAGCATCAACGTGCGCGATTGGCCGATGCCGCCGCCGATCGAGAGCGGCAGAACGTTGTTAATAATGCCCTGGTGATAGGGAAACTTGAGATTGTCGAGCAGGTTCGAGATCTCAAGCTGGCGGTGAAGCGTTTCCGCATTGACGCGGATGCCCATCGAACTGAGTTCATGACGGCGCTGGGTCACGGGGTTCCACACCAGAATGTCTCCGTTGAGTCCGTGCGTGTCGCGGTGAGTTTGCGCACTCGTGTCGGTAACCCAGTCGTCGTAGTCGGCGGCGCGCATCTCGTGCGGATAGCCGTCTTTCAAGGGCCAGCCGATGCCGATAATGAAAACGGCAGGATACTTCTGGAGGATGAACGTCTCGCGACGCTTGCGCGGCAGGTCGGGATACATCGCCAGCAGCTCTTCGGCGTGCAGGAAGGTGAGTTCCTCCGGCAAGTTCGGATACCGGGGATTGCGCAGCTCCGGAAACATCTCCTGAGCAAACTTCTCGGCGCCTACCAGTACCTTCCAGATCCGGCGCACGATCGATTTCAGGAATGCGATATTGCGTTGCTCGGGGGTGATGACGCGCTCCCAGTCCCACTGATCCACATATGCGGAGTGATCGTGGTCGAGGAAGTAGTCCTTGCGAACCGCGCGCATGTCGGTGCAGATGCCTTCGCCGGGGCGGCACTCGAACTGCTTCAAGGCCACTCTTTTCCACTTCGTGGCAGCCTGCACGACCTGCGCGTCGATGGGATTCTTGCCGCGGTCGTTGGAGATGTGGAACTGGATCGGTGTACGGGAGCCGTCACGGTCGAGCATGTCGTTGACGCCGCTTTCCGCGTCGACGATGAGCGGGACCTGCACCATCTGCAGGCCGAGTTCCTTGCATAGATTGTCTTCGATATAGCGCCTCAGGTGGAACAGGGCCCTCTGCGTTTCCTTGCGGGTGAGCAAAGGGTTGTAGTCCTGCGGCAGGACAGCTTCCAGATCGGCGTAGTTGCCGATGCCGGGGCCGGCCAGGTCGGCCTTCTTGCTGGCTTGGCTGTCGCCTGTTTCATAGGTTGCCGTAGTGTTGTCAGTAGCAAGACTGTCGGACAGAGAATTTTCAAACTGTTCAGAAGAGAACAAACTCATAATGAGCGCTCCTTTAAAACGGGCAGCGGGGGAGGAATCCGCTGAGCGAGTGGCATTCTTGTCCATTGGACGGCGGGTTGAATCCGTAAACTGTGACAGTAGTCACAAGTCATTGTGTGCGTGGCGACAGTGGACGCCGGACGCTTGGCCTTGTTAGATTGAACTACCTCGCATGAAACATGTTGCCAATTGGGCTTTGAACGCCGCCGCCCTGCGCGGAGCCAGCTACGCCGACGCGCGCATCGTCGCGCAAAGAAGCCGGGCGCTTACCACCAAGAACGGCAAAGTTGGCAGCGCATCCGATGCAGAGTCGGTGGGCATGAGCGTGCGCGTGATCGCCGACGGAGCCTGGGGATTTGCGGCCTCAGCGGAATTGGGGCGGGGTGCAGTCGAACAGACTGCGGCCGAGGCGGTTGCGATTGCGCGTGCTTCGGCGCGGGTGAAGCGGGAAAACATAAGACTGGCGCCGGAAGAGCCCGCGGTGGCCGAGTGGAGCACGCCGTACAAGATCGATCCGTTCACGGTTTCGGTCGAACAGAACATTGATCTGCTGTTGAAGATCGATGCCGAGTTGCGGGCGGTCGCGGGGATCACTCTGGCTGAGACGAATCTGAATTTCAACCGCGAGGAGCAGTGGTTTGTCTCATCGGAAGGCGCTGACATCCACCAGACCAAGCTTTCGACCGGGGCGGGATATGCCGCGTACGCATTTGCCGGAAATGAGATTCAGAAGCGTTCATACCCGAATTCGTACGGCGGGCAGTGGCAAAACAAGGGATATGAACTGATCGAGGAGTTGAAGTTGGTGGAAAATGCCCGGCGGATCGCCGAAGAGGCGGTGGCGCTGCATAAGGCCGATCAGTGTCCAGAAGGGAAGTTCGACATCATTCTCGACAGTTCGCAGCTCGGGTTGCAGATTCATGAGTCGGTGGGGCATCCGATTGAACTGGACCGTGTGCTGGGAATGGAAGCAAATTTCGCGGGCACGTCGTTTCTCACTCTAGAAAAACTGCGCACGCTGCGCTATGGCAGCGCCCTGGTGAATGTGGTCGCTGATGCGCGGCAGGAGCACGGTCCGGGGCTGGGGACGTTCGGATTTGATGATGAGGGGGTGGCGGCGCAGTGTACGCCGATCATCACGAAGGGGCTGTTCACCGGGTACTTGAGTTCGCGCGAGACGGCGCACACGATCGGCGAGAATCGATCGGGCGGGACATTGCGCGCCGAAGGATGGAACCGGCTGCCGATGATCCGCATGACGAATATCAGCTTGCTTCCGGGAGAAAAGCCGCTGACGCTGGAGCAATTGATCGCCGCAACCGATCAAGCGATTCTGATGCAGACTAACCGCTCGTGGTCGATCGATGACAAGCGTTATAACTTTCAATTTGGCTGCGAGATCGGATGGGAGATCAAGAACGGAAAGCGCGTGCGGATGGTGAAGAATCCATCGTATTCGGGCATCACGACGGAGTTCTGGAATTCGCTGGATGCGATCTGTTCGCGCGACGAATGGACGCTGTGGGGCACTCCGAACTGCGGGAAGGGGCAGCCCCAGCAGGTGATGGGCACGGGACATGGGGCGGCTCCGGCGAGGTTTCGGGGGATTAAGGTGGGGAGCGCGTTTAAGGGCAATTAGTTCACCACGGAGTCACAGAGGCACGGAGAACTGCTAGAAGCCTGAATGTTAAATCAAGATCAAGCAACTGACGTCTTCGACCGTATTAGGAAGCTGTCGAGTGCGGATGAGGTCGAAGTCCTCTTCTCTGGCGGCAAATTTGCGCTGACGCGCTTTGCGAACAACACCATTCATCAGAATGTCGCCGAACAGAACCATGTGGTGTCGGTGCGGACGGCGTTCGGCGGGCGCACCGCGCGGGCGTTTACCAACAAATTTGACGAGGAGAGTTTGCGGCAGGTGGTGAAGGCTTCGGAGAATCTGGCTCGGGTGCAGCATCCGGATCCGGATTTGTTGCCCATGCCGAATTCTGATGAGGCTGCAGGAAACGCGGGCGGGAGCGCCCGCGCCACACAATCACCTTCCCGATATTTCGAACAGACTGCGGCTATCACTCCGGAACTTCGCGCCGAGGGCGTCAAGAAGATCGTCGGCGTCGCCGACCGGCACAACCTGACCACTGCGGGCGTTTATTCCAGCGGAGAATCTTTCGAGGGCATCTTCAATTCACATGGACTGACGAACTGGCATATCCAGACGTCGGCTGAGATTTCCATTACCATGCTTGGCGCCGATTCTTCCGGCTGGCAGAAGGCGAATTCGCCGGATGTGAGCAAACTTGATCCCCTGCTGCTCGCCAATGTTGCTGCGAAGAAGGCGGTGGATTCGGCGCATCCTCGCGAAATTCCGCCGGGGAAATGTACCGTCATTCTGGAGCCCTCGGCGGTGCTCGACATCGTCGGATTCATGTTTTGGGATTACTCGGGCATGGCGATTCTCGACCAGCGCTCCTTCCTCACGGGACGAATCGGCACAAAACTATTCGGCGACAACATCACATTCTCAGACGATGTGGCCCATCCGCTACAGGCTGGATCTCCGTTTGATGGAGAGGGTGTTTTGCGGCAAAAAGTTGGCCTGGTGGAGAACGGAGTCGTGAAGCGGGTGGTGTACGCCCGGGCGACCGCAGAGCGAATGAAGCAGTCCGAATACAAGAACAGCGTAGGCCCGATCGCCGCGACCGGCCACGGGCTTGCCCTGCCGAACGAGACGGGCGAAATGCCACTCAATATTGTGTTTGCGCCCGTCAGCAGCCCACAAACCGTTGAGCAGATGATTGCGTCGACCGAGCGCGGGGTTCTGGTCACGCGGCTGTGGTACATCCGCGAGGTCGAGCCCTTCGAAAAGATGCTCACCGGAATGACTCGTGACGGCACCTTTTCGATAGAGAATGGCCGCGTCCAGGGGGGCGTACGCAACTTCCGCTTTAACGAAAGCCTGATCCACATGCTCTCGAACGTTGAAGCGATGAGCCTGCCGGTACGGTCTTGCGGCGAAGAATCGTTCGACATGGTGGTTCCCGCCATGAAGGTGAGGGACTTCAACTTCACGGAAGTGACGAAGTTCTAGTCGCCGCTTTCCCCGTTTTTCGTCTTCGGTAATTGACGGAACTTCACCCCGGTTTGTGCTGAAATTGCAGGCTCCCGGCAGGCAATTTCCGGCTAGCTACTGACATTCAGAATATCCCCTAATTCATTCAAAGAAAAGCAGTTAGCCCCGCTTGTTCAATGACTTCGGTAACTTTGTTTGCCTGGTTCACGGGTGTACGCTGCCTGTGAAGTCGAAAGTCAGTCCGGTAACCAGGCAAGGAAGCGCCGGACGGAAGGCTCTCGAAGTGGCAGCGGAAGGCAAAGCACCAATGACCGAGGCGCAGATGACCACAGGACGGTATGAAGATTTGCAGAGCGCGCCGCGATTTCCGCTTCAGCTCTCAGCCTCGGTAACGACGGACGGTACTGCGTATTCAGCGCAGACGGAAAACATTTCGGCGAACGGCGTGCTGTTTGCGATGGACCGCGATGTGCCCGTGGGCTCAATCGTGGATTTCACGATCCTGCTGCCGGCGGACGTTGTGGGCGCAAAACAGAATGTGCAGATCGATTGCCGGGGACGCGTCGTGCGCAGTTTCGACGATCGCGGCCGTCGCGGTGTTGGCGTGGTGATCGACGAATACCATTTCGAGCGGGCATAAAGCTAAGGGACCAATGGCTACCATTCCGGTTGGCGTGGAAGAAAATTTCGGAGCAGGCGAGGACGCTGGGCAGGGCCAGTTCGTCCGGGTGATTGTGGCCGATACCCAGGCCATTTTCCGGGCCGGCTTGCGCAAGATCTTCGCGCTCGAAGACGACATTCGTGTAGTTGGACAGGCCGAGACGCTCGCGCAAACCCAATCCGCGGTAGCTAAGTTTTCTTCGGATGTGCTCATCTTCGAGTCGGCGCTGGCTCCGAATCCGGTGGAGACCGTGGCGGAAATGATCCGCCAGAATCCGAGCCTGCGAATCGTTGTGGTCACGCCCGGGGCGGACGAAGAGCTGACGCTCGAACTCTTCCGCCGGGGCGCGCACGGCATCGTGTCGCGAGAAGTAGAACCTGAACTGATGGTGGATTGCCTGCGCAAAGTCGTGGCCGGAGAAACCTGGCTCGATCAGCAGGCGATTCATTGGGTCATGGACGCATACCGCAACCAAAATAACCGGTCTTCCGGATCGCGTCCGAAGGTGCAGCTGACGCCGAAAGAGACATTGATTGTGTCCTGCGTAACCCAGGGCATGAAGAACAAAGAAATTGCGCTGCGGGTCGGTACCACGGAGCAGGTCGTCAAGAACTATTTGCGCAAGGTTTACGACAAGCTGGGAGTCGCCGACCGCCTCGAGTTGGCGCTCTATTGCTTGAATCATCACGTAGTAGACAACACGAAGGTGCCGCCATTGCCAGCAACTCCTACGAATGGCGCGGCCAACGCTGCCGCTGCCGGAGCCTCGGTTGCCGGCAGTTCGGTGGCTACCCCTTCCGCACCCATCGCCGCCTCAGATTCTCCCGAGAAATTGTCGTAGCTGGCGCTTGGTTCCCAGTTGCGGTTTCGACAACTTCACCCATAGAATTGAAATGAACGAAAGATCCGCGGGATTCCGCGCTTTCGCGGCGGATCAAGCTCGCACCAGGAGCCGTTCCTTCCCAACCGATTCACGCCGGAGAGATGGCCGAGTGGCTGAAGGCGCACGCTTGGAAAGCGTGTTTACTCGAAAGGGTAACGTGGGTTCGAATCCCACTCTCTCCGCCAGACTTTTTGTTTTCAATAGCTTAAGTGCTTTGGTGTCTGTCGTGGTGTCTGTAATCCGTGGGATTTGACCGAAAGGCGATCTCAGGAGACAACAGCATCCATGAAACGGCAGGCCTCGAACCCTCAAACTCCTCGCGTCAACATTCTCAAAAAAGTCAAGCTCGACGGAGCCTGGCAGCTCATGCCCGCCGTTCTCGAGCCGAACGGCAGATTGAAAGACAAAGTCAGAATTGGCGGCTCGATCGAAATCCATTCCGAGGGCACCTATTACCTAGAGTGGTGGGAGGGACCCAGGCGCAAACGTGAAGCCATCCCCGACCGCGCGCGCGTTCCGGATCTTGCCAACAGAAAGGCTCTTGCACTAGCGGCCGCTAGAGCAGGACTCGAGGTTGTATCAGAGGCCCTAAATCGCGACGAAAAGGTAACTCAGGAAATTCCGCTTGATTTGGCGATTCAGAACTATCTGGACGACATCAAGCCGCCGCAACGCGAGCCCAAAACGTATGCGGCCTACAAGTATGCCCTGAATGTTTTTCGACAAGGTTGCGCGAAGTCCTCCATCGAGCACATCGCGCGCGCGGATCTGCTCCAGTTTATCCGTGGCCAATACCAATCGGGCTGTGGTGCACGTACTGCCTACAATCGTGCCAACATCGTAGTTCAGTTCCTGAAGCTCAATGGCGTCAAGGGCCTTTTGCACAAGCGTGACTGGCCGGAATATGTCGATGCCATTCGAAAGATATACGAGGCGGACGAACTCAAGACTCTGTTTGCGGCCTGCCTTGAGCATGAAAGAGTCCGTTACCTGTTTTTCTTGTTGACCGGTGAGCGCGACAAAGAGGTTCGCTTCACAGCCTGGAGAGACATCGATTTCCGGCGAGGCACGGTTCGTGTCACGGCCAAGCCGCAGCTAGGCTTCAAGCCAAAGAACAAGGAGGAGAGAGAGATCCCGGTGCCATCTGCATTGCTGGAAGCGTTGAAAGACTACAAGAACCGCCAGCAGGGACCGAACCCTTACAATCTGGTGTTTCCCACCGAGGCAGGGCGCCCGGACAAGAATTTCGAAAGCAAGCTGAAAAACATCGCCCGGCGGGCCGGCCTAAACTGCGGAACCTGTGCATCGCGGTACGGCAACCGCTGCTCCGAGGGGCCTTATTGCAGCAACTGGTTCCTGCACAAGTTTCGGCACACATTTGCGACCGTCAACCTGGAAGGCAATGTCTGCAGTATTCGTAAACTGCAGGAATGGCTCGGCCACAAGGACCTCGCGTCCACCATGGTGTATTTGAAATACGTTCGTGGCAAGGACGTTCAAGAGCGACTCGACAATAGCGAACTCGCCGGTTTCGCAATTCCGCAAGCGCTCAAACAGAGCTCGCACGAAATCGATCGGCCGAGCCCTACTTAAATTGTTTTGTCACGCACATGGCGCAAAAGAATGGCCAGCTGAGAGAGCATTATCAGCTGGCTTTTTCGCATACCATGGAATTGTCCCATTCCGGCGCATTCCATGAAGATCGAAATTCAGTCCCCCAAAATCCTCATCGCGCTTCACAGCACGGATATCGTCTGAAAAATCAGGCTGCTGGAAATTGGGTGTCAGGCAATTCTGAAGTACTGCCGAATGGCCCCGATCAGGTCCGCGCTCTTCAACTTGCTATTTCCAAAGGTTGTTTTCAACGAACCCAGAATCGAAGGCCACTCGGAACTTTCTTCAGGAAATGCCGCCAGGAACGTCTTAAGGTCTTGCTCGATTCCTTGCGCCAGATGACCGCTGGATTCTCCGGATAGTGTCGCGCCAAGTCGGAAGACGTCGGTTCGATGTTTTTGAATGTCTTTGGAGTCGATCTTCTCACCTTTCTTTTGGCGTTCTGTCATATCGATCCAAGCGCGAGCCTTGAGGGGGATCAAAGCCTCGGGAGTGAAAAACGGCAAGCCGTCATCTTCGCGACGGTGTTCGAGAATCAAAGCATAGTAGTCGTCGTCCAGAAGAATGGCGGAAAGGCCGGCGGAGTTTTCGTCGATCTCGACGGATATTACGCGTTGTTCCGGCGAAAGGTCGATCTTTCCCGGTTGTCGGCTGAATAGCTCAAGCACGGCGGGATACGTGTCATCCTTGGGCTTCGAGAAGCGACAAAGTTCTCTCTTCCCTGTAGCCCGCTCTCTGATTTCGTACTGCCCCGCTTCGACGAATTCCCAAAAGCGGGCGATAAATTCCTGGTCGAGAGCTTCGACAATCAGCACTATGTCGATATCCCTGGTAGCGCGGAATTCCAGACCCTGAGTCGCAAGCCACTCATGACAGGCAACGCCGCCGATCAAGACGAACGATTTTGTGTGCTGGGCAAAGTGTGCCTTGAATTTGTCTAAACCTCTTATCATGGCAGTGCCTGGCGGATGAGTTTCTCGATTTCTTTTTGCACCCGTTCATCGGCTGAATGCCGGAGAGTGAGGTAGAGGGACAAGGGATCAGCGATTCCGGAACGGGCAAGGATCGAAGGATCATATTTCCAGGTCTCCATCCGTGCCTCCGCGTCTTCGCGGCCACCACAGCCATAGACCTCGCCTTTTTGTAACGCAGCGACGAAATCCTTGTCCCGCATTGCGTACGTGGGGAGGGGATCGTCTTCCAGCATTGAATATTTGCTGAGAGCTGTCATTCCCGCAGTCACGGCAGGCACATTTTGTTTTCCCCAACGGAACCACAGTGTCCGCTTCACGGGAGTCGACAATAGGGGTGCCGCTTTTTGCCAAAGATCTTTTCCCCTCAAATCGAAATGCAAGGAAAGCGTCCGGCCCGAGCGATGAACTTCGCACAGGTCAGCATTCTGCAGTTCGTCTTGCGCCTTGCTGATCGCCATTGGCGAATATCGAAGACGCGAGGCGATCTGTCCTAAAGGCGTCTCGCTGAGCGATTCCCGCGAGAGGTGATAGAGAATTACGAGCTGCGAAACGGCGGACAAAACGTCTTGGGACTTGGTCTTTGATTTTGGGAAATGCTCTCGCAGGTCGATCATCAACATCGGCAAAAACATCTGCGTGCCGGGTACGATGAATGGCACCTTTTGATGTACCAAGCGGTTTCTGACATAGGCAGGAATATTCGATAAGACGAGGATGACGTCTGCGGTAAGCCGTTCTTTGATCGTGCGAGCATCGCGGGCGTACTCCGTCGGGGACGGGTCACCTTCTCGTGGCTCTTCAATCGCGAGTAGGTATTTTCGCCCAAATAGATCGGCGCGAGAAATCCGATATCGCTGTTTCAGGAATGGAGGGAGTTTCGAAGCGAGCTCCGGGAGCGGCTCAATCCACGGCAAGTCTCCGCCGATTGTGCTGAGATAATTGACTAAGAGTGTGTCGCTGGATTCCCTCATCGCTAAACTAGAATAGCACAATAAACACCTCTTGTTTAGCGAGCAAATCTAGTTTATTTAACTCTGTAAACAACTGTATATAAAAGGCTTACAATTTCAGCAACTAGCGACAACGCGTTTTAAGCTGCTTCTATTCGGGATTCGGCCTCGGACCTCCGCAATTCCGAAAGCAGCTCTCGAGGTTGATTGCCGCTCATTCCAATGCATTTGCCAGGCCGCCATCTATTCACTCACTTCACCATGCATCTCGGACTCCAGCGCCAATTAGGGGCGACGGGAGGCCCTTTCCTACCTGGCTCTCTTCTGTTTTCCGCGGTTTGCGACAACGTCAGGCATGAGCTCTCTTTTCAACCACTCTGCCAGGATTTGTGGGTCGAATCTAAGTGCGCGATTTACCCGAAATGCACCCGGAATCCGCCCCGCAGCCCGTGTCTTGTAGATGTGCTTCGGGGTCACGCTCAAGAGCCTTGCGAGTTCGGAAACCTTAACAGCGTCTTTGCGATTCTCTAACGTTTCTATGATTTGCATGTCTTTTTATCCCGCGCGGCCACCGGTGGGCCCGTCTGAACATTCTCGCAACCCGGTCTGATTCGTACATTTCTTATTTCTTATCCTTACTCGTGAACAAAACCGAGTGCCTGCTTTTCGTTCTTTTAGAACAACCCTGTTTTTCGGTCAAAAAGCGTAATGCGAGTCGAACAAATACCGCCACTAGTCTTCACTGTTGCCGCGGATTTGACCGAAATTTCATTTGGGCTTAGCTTCTTCACGGTCAGGACCGGAATTGGCATGGTCCTAGGCGGAGGAGGAGCGAGTGTTTTCGTCTCTTCAAAAACTCGAAGGTGGCCTTCGCGCAAGTGGCTACATTGCTGATTCGGTAGCCACGACAACGGTTTACCTGGCGGCGAAACTGCAGAAGCCGTTGCTGCTGGAGGGCCCCGCCGGCAGCGGTAAGACTCAACTGGCATATGCAGTTGCAGACGCAACGGACACCACCGTCGAACGCCTGCAGTGCTACGAGGGCATCAACGAAGAGAAGGCCATCGGCAAGTTCGATGAACCCCTTCAAAGGCTTTGCGTTGAACTCAAGGCCAAATCCGCCAGCGTTGATTGGGAGTCCCTGCGGACGGAGTTGCACAGCCAGCAGTTTTTCGGTGCCGGGCCGCTTTTGCGCGCGTTGCAGTGTGAAAGGCCTTGTGTCCTGCTGATCGACGAACTGGATAAAGTGGACCACGCATTTGAGGCCTTGTTGCTGGAATTGCTCAGCGTGTGGCAGTTGAGCATTCCGAAGCTGGGCACCATCAAAGCCAGGAGCATTCCGTTCGTTGTGTTGACATCGAATGAAGAGAGGCGCATCGGCGATCCCCTGCGCCGGCGCAGTTTTTACCTTCGGGTCGAACACCCCACCGCGGAGCGAGAAGCAGAGATTGTGGCGCTGAGAACGCCGGATTCCACACACGAATTCCATGCCGGTATGGCGGGACTCGCCAAGGCTTTGCGTGGCTGGAGCATGGAGAAACCGCCCTCGGTCTCAGAGATTCTCGACCTCGCGCAGGCACTCAAAGTTCTGGGAACTGAACAAATTACGGCGGAGATGAGAGACATTCTCCTGCCGTTGCTGGCCAAAACCGAGGCCGATCGACGCAAGCTCCTCTTGCGGGATGGGTTTGCCAGTTTGATCTTTGACGCACAGCAGTACAGTACCGAGGCTCTGCGAGGTAAAGCGGCATGAAGCTGGTATTCATTTTGGTCCAAGCGTTCTGTGCAATCTCGATCTGCTGGGCGCAATCCCCCAAACCACAGGCACGGCTCGAAGCCGAATACTACGTCGTAGCCTACGCCCAACATTATCGGGTGCCCGTCGCGCTGGTACGCGCCATTGTCGACCGCGAGTCGCACTGGCAAGCATGCGCGGTCTCTCCCAAAGGCGCTGCAGGACTAATGCAGTTAATGCCTCTAACCGCTCAGCGACTCGGAGTAAGAGACCGGTGCACTGTCGATCAGAACGTTTCCGGGGGCGTGCGCTACCTCGCATGGCTGATGCAACAGTTTCACAATGATCTCAGGCTCGTGGCTGCGGCTTACTACGCTGGCGAAGACGTAATCGGCAGACGAGACCTCGCCTATCGAAATCCCGACGTAATTGCCTACGTGGCAGGAATCAGAACGACTTACCTTGGCGAAACCGGAATTAGACCAAGAACTACGAACACCAGTTCGAAAAGAGATGTGAGATGAACAAATGTTTGAGTTTGGTGCATCTGATAACGATCTGTTTCCTGCCTTTCCACATGGCCTCGGCGCAAACCGAGTTGCCGCAGGCACGAATCGTGAACTTGAGTATTGACCCAGAACAAGTTGTGGTCTTGCACTTGCGGCCAGGATACGTCAGTTCGGTGCGGGTCTTGGAGGAGGTGAGTTCGGTCGTACTGGGCGATCCCGGAGCCTTTAAGGCCGACCACTCCGAAGCCGAGCCGCAGTTGGTGTTTTTCAAAGCAACCAGCGCAAAACCTGCGCAAACCAACGCCCTGATTACCACCAGAGGAGGCCATGAGATCTCGCTGAGCCTGGTGAGCCAAGGCAAGTCAGACCGTAGTGAGCCCGTGGACTATGTCCTCAACTGTGAGCGCCCGCGTAGCTTTCTGATTGCGTCGACTCATCCCATGTTTGTCGTTGGCGAAACAAAAAACGTTGCTACAGAAAATCCGCCAACCAGCACTACCCCAGAGAAGCCTGGCAGACAGGAGCAGGATTTGCTCAGGGCGGAACGGATTGAGAATCCACATTGGGAAGGCAAGCAACTGCAGGTTGCGGTAGGACAGGCGATAGAGAAAGACCAACAGATGGCCGTGCCGTTCGCCGTTCTGAACTCTTCTGCACGGACCATTGAAGTACTGCCGCCGCAAGTACAGCTTGTGGGGACATCGAAAGACAAGCATCGAAAAGCGATTAAGGCCGAGCCGGTCGCGATCAAAGACTACTGGATCACCTCGCGTAGACTCGCGCCTGGCGCCAGAGCCGATGGCATCGTTGTGTTCGATCGTCCTACTTTCAAAGAATCCAGGGAACGGCTCTTGCTCGCGGTTGCCCAAGCGGAAGAGGTTGACCGTCCGGTCCTGGCGCCGATTGCGTTTGTGGCTCCGGTCTCGGGAGGTGCAAAGTGATTCATCCAAACGGACACAGCGACAACGGCAACGCTGCAGTCATTCAGGAGCTAGAGGAAAATGAAGCTCACAACAGCGACCTGCCTCTTCATCCGGACGCTAACGCTCCAATGCCCGAGCTCGCAACCAGAGCAAAACAGAGAGCCCGGCAGCAGATCCAACAGAACCGCTTTGTAATCATCGGAGCGGGAGCGATCGTCATCGCACTGCTGATCTTCGTTGCTACGTCTATGCCCCATCGGGGCGCGCCACAGAAAGTGAAGAGTCGTGGCGCCACTGCTTCTGAAGACTTGGCCTTGGAGAGCGGCAGCGCGAGCAACGATAAGAGCCTGTTTCCGATCATTGATTCTGGCCGGCCCGTCACAAAAGAATCTCACGAAGGCTTCCTGAACGAACGAGATCTACAACGAACTGCGACCAAACCGGCTGCGGGGACGACGGTGGCGACCGGTGCGGGAACTTTGGGATCGATACCGCCTTTCGGAGACCAGCAGCCGTGGCAAGCACCGCCCTATCAGCCAGGTTCGGGCGCCGGCGCCGAGACTCCAGATTGGGGTAAAGCAGAACGCGAGGCCATGGAGAAGTCTTCGCTGATTTACGTGCGAAACGTCTCTGCCAACTCGGGCAGTGCTCAGGCCCGCGAAATTAATAGTCCAGCACCGGAACTGGGATTGGGTCTGGCCACGGGTACGCGATTGCGTGCACGCTTGGAATCAGCGGCCAGCACCGCAGTGCGAATACCGGTCCTGGCGGTGATCGAGTACAACTATGAGCGAGACGGAGAAATTATCGTCCCTGCAGGCGCAAAGGCGGTTGGCCACATCCGGAACGGAGATCGTTCAGGTTACGTTGACGTCCAGTTCGATTCTCTGCTGATGCCGGATGGTGCAGTCGTTCCCATCGAGGCCGCCGCCACGGGTTTGGACTTGCGGCCGCTCAAAGGAAAAGTTGAGGGGAAGAACACGGGAAAGAATGTCCTGGTCAGATCGCTGTCAGGAATCGGCCAAGCGGGTGCGATGTTGGTGGGACAAGGCGGTCTGAACCAGCCGCTGAGCGAGTCGGACCTAATGCGGGAGCGCGTCAGCAACAATGTCGGCGAGGCTGGAGATGAGGAGGTTTCCCGATTAGCGATCACCCAGCACATCGTGGTGACGATTTCGGCGGATACTCCGATCTACGTGGTCCTCGAGCAGACACCCAAGTCCCATCAGGTTTCCCTGCAACCAAGTGGGCGGGGCGTTCCGACATCCAACTCAGCCAATGTTAAGCAACTGCGCCAATTGTTGCAGTTGCAGCAAGAGCTGAACCAACCGTCCACGAGCAACCAACCAGCGCAGTAGACGAGCGGTTCTCAGCTAGGAAGGTTCGGCGGGAGTTTGGCTCGTCCGCGCCAGGGTCTTCGGAAATCGGCAAGCTTCGCCTGTGTACTGTGAGGGCCAACTGCGCGACAATGTGCCTTGCCAAAAAGACAGCGATTCGTCGAAGAAAAAAGTGGGCCAGCCCCCCGGTTTCGCTCTCCTTCTCAAGGTGTTTTGGTCACGCGAACGATCCCCCTTGCATCCGTACCAGATTCCTGAAGGTAAAAATGAAGGGTCAGTCTATTGGGTTGCGCGATATGAGGCTCAACACCATGGAGTGACTGTTCCGTACGGGGCAACACTAACGCAGAATTCGGAACGAAGGGTATGCTCTTTCTAACTATCGGTATCCCTGTTACGCCGAGCTCATACATAGAGGTGCCCTGCAATGCGGTGTGCATTCCGTTTGGTCCCAGGTAGCAAATCATGGACATGAGCTTATGGGGCATATCAAGATGGGGCAGAATATAAACGCCACCCGTTTCACGGACGAATCGAATAGATAAGTCAACTCGCGAAGAAAAAGGCGTGCCCAAGAAACGTCCTGTCAATGCCTTAATGAACGAGGGCGAAGCAAAGTGTTCTGCGAATTCGTACCAAAATATCTTGTGCTCCTCACTCGTTGTCAGCGGCCAGCTATCGGGCTTTTCAAATAGATGAGCCAGCCAAAGATGATGTCTTTCCCCTTTCGCCATCAACACTGACCGACACGTGGCTTCATATTTTTCGGCTGATGGGATTGCATTGTACATTTCAGGAGTTGGCAGGGCCTCGAGGAGTCTCTCGTAATACGTTTGGGGGAACAATTCTTGAATTACCCCGTGCACGCAAGGGTCTGAACTAACTTCGGTCTTAGCTAGAACCGCGAGCATGTGAGCTAGTGCCTGCTCGTGGCCCGCGCGAAAATCAGATGTGATAGCTTCCATCCTAGCTTCCGAGATGTTACCATCCAATGCTCTATCGCGATATCGTCATGAAAGGAGAGCTGCAAAATGCAACCTATCGAAAGTCGGCAAACGCCAGTGGCGCTCAATCAAATATTGAACTACACTCACCCACGAGTTGTTGAAAGACACGCCCATGATCATGGCGTTTCGCAAGAAGTTGCCGCCCGGCGATTTGAAGGGCTCAAGCAGTTTCTGGCAATAGCAGCGATCGTGCCCGGTCGAAAGGTTACATCTCAACCGATCGATGCCATCTGGCACACTTTCCTTCTTTTCACGAAAGACTACCGTGGATTTTGCATGGACTACCTTGGCCGATTCGTTGAACACGAGCCTTTCGAAGATGCTGCACCTTGGGCTTATGTCTACACTCGGGAGCGCGCCACTGCGCTTATTGGCTCCTTGGACCCGGAACTGTGGCCGGTTACGGCCAAGGCCGACTGTTCAAGTGGCTGCGAAGACTAGGAGGAAATTCCGGGAAATTCGTAAACCTGGGGACCAGACTGTCCCCACATTCCTGTTGGGCCTTGGAAAGCTGGGGGCGTAATACAAAGTTTCCGTCACACGGTGTTCGCACTACGTAAGGTCAGATCGAGTCGTTTCCCCTGACTCTGAAAGATCTAGCGGCTTCGGAAACTTGAGATAATACCTGCATTTTGGACACTGAGCGAAAAGCATGTCGTGTTTGCTTGCGCCAAGTGTAATCCCTCGCACTCCGCATTTTGGGCATAGCAGCAACTGTTTCCAACCTTCCTTGGAGAAGGACGCGGCGTCGATTGCCTTCATTGGAGCGACAGACGTAACCTTTCCCGTGTTCACCTGGATTATTGATTCGCAATCTAGGCAAGGTTTGGAGAGCATCTTTTTGTCCGTGCGTACACGGAGGCGATTCGAGCAGTTCGGGCACGTAATATAGTCCTTGTGGAGACTGCCTCCCCATTTTCGAGTTAGGATTTCGCCGTTTGGATCGCGACTTGCGTGGAAATAGCCGCACTTGGGGCACAATGGGCTGCCAGATGCGCCGGGCAGCGTACTGAGGTCCAACTTCACGATCTCGCCGCATGTGGGGCAGTCGATGTCTTCAAGACGCTGTTCGTCTGTAAGAGTGACTATGTAGTACCTTTTCCGATTCCTAGTCCTAGCTCCCGCGCCCTCAACTCGAAGACGAGCAGATTCTTCGGCAAGGATCTTCCACTTACGAAGTAGATCGACGGTGTATCGTTCCGCATCATTGTCGACCAACTTTGCACATGTCTGACACAGCCAGATGCCATTCTCGATTGATGCGCGCTGGTGCGCTGTCATTGTGTTGTCGTAGCGTGCTCCACCGTCTGAAGCAGCTGCAATATGAGCGGCCACGCCGACATTCAGCGCTTTTTGCGGATCCTTCTGAGGACCGGCAGTCAACTTCGCACAGTTCGGGTTAGAACAATGCACTCCGACGCGATGCGCAAGGGCCAGTTTGGTCCTATAGGCGAAATCGTCGCGCTTGCGAGTCTCAGTCATTGTTGGTCTCTGATTGCATATTAGATTGCCAGGCACTTTATGAGAAGGGCGGGCGGGTGGCCCTCAAAGCCCGGTTTTGGCTTGAGTGGGGATGTTCACTACGCCACAGACTTGGGCCGACGAACAAACTAGATTGTCCGCATGCCATAGAGAGACTAACCCGTCTCCACCACCGTCAGCAGAGTCATTCCGTCACTCTTGCCATCTCCGTCGGTTGTCTACCACGGATGCATGCCGACAAATCTTCGAGGCAACCTTGGAGCGCGTGCGGCGCAGTTTCAGGCCTCCCGTTTACGAGACAACGCGGCGGCGGGCAACGCCGGTGCGCGGTCCGGCAGCGGCTGCCCGGCGCCGCGTTCGCTGCACCGTCTTGCTAGGCCGATCTCTTCGAGCTAAGTCGTCGAAGGACATGGCTCTTCCACATCCACAACCCCGAAAGGACCACTACAGAAAGGAAGACATACCGAGTTGAGGGGAGGAGCCATGAAGTGGACTCATCCGAACCGCTTGATTGAGATCCAATTCTGCTTGTGAGATGCACCAAACTCAAACATTTGTTCATCTGACAATTCTTTTGCTCCCGCGCGCACGATTGACTCCAGTGCGAACTCCAGCCTTTGAAATCACTGGGCGTCACAATCCTCTCGAAGATTCGAATCGCTGTTCTGTAAGCTGCAGGCTTCTGACACGGTTCTGAAGACCGTTCCAAACGGTCGTCCTGATTTGCCCGAAATCTGAAATGCCCATATGTTCTCGCCTGCGACGTGGAAATCACACTCACGCGCGATCGCAACCCAACCGCAGGAGAGGAGCATATGAAATTATCAGATTGGAGAAACACCCGCCTTCGCCTTGCTCTCGTCTATGTCCTGGCGATTTGTTCGTTCCAGTTGTATCCGTTGGTGTCTCATGCTCAGAACCTGGGAACGCAGCCTGCCACAGGGCAGGCTGTTCAGGGTCAAACGGCGGCCCAACCCGAAGGAACAGTTCTCAATCTCGTGAACTGGGTCGGCAATGTGATCTCTCCTGTCGGAGCGGCGCTAGCGGTGGTCATGGCAGTCATCTCTTATTCCCAAGGACGCGGTGTCGCGCGATGGGCGGTAACAGCGGCCGGACTGCTGGTGATCTCAGGTCTCACTCGCCTGATCGAGTTCTGGATTCAGAACGGTACGGCGGGCGTGCAGTAGGAACGCTCACTGCGGAGTGCTCAGGCAATGACGCTGCCTCAAATCATCGTCGATCTGTTGACACTGCTATTCGACATGGCAGTTCCGGCCGCCATCTGCACGATGGTGCTGGCTGGAATCGCATTGCGGCAGGAAGGCGGCGTGAACTTCCAGGCGGGTGGCAGGTTTCAGCGATGGGCCCTCTGGTCGGTAATTCTCTTGACGCTTCCGCAGTTGCTTTCCTGGTTTGCGGCGCAAGGTATCGCCATGCCCGCACAAGGCGGAGGCATCAGTAGTTCGTGGATCGCGAGCTTGCAGACGAGCTTCAGCGGTTTTGTGTCGAACGTCGTGGTTGCCCGGTTGACCCCCGTGCTCGCCGCGTTTTGCGTGCTGAAAGCGGCGCTCGATGCGGCTGAGGGGTACAGTCCGCTCGGGTCCATCGTCTCCGCCATTTTTCTAATGTCCGCGTCCGGCACAGTCCAGCTTTTCCAGAGTTGGAATAGCGGGTCCCAGTTCGCAACCACGGACATGCTGACTGCGGCCTGGAACTTTCTCGCCGGGACGATCCTGCCGGAAGCAGCAGGATTGGCGATAGTGGGAGCGATTTTCAATTACGCGCGCCATCGGCCATTCATGCCGCTGGTCGGATCGGGTCTTGCCTTCTTGAGTGTTTCGGCCATTTGGAAGCTGGTCCAGGCCATGGCCGGCTGATGAGGATTGGAGGTGATCCTGTGAATCTTTCAAACGGTTTGCTCAACCTGACGAACTGGCTGGGCAACGTCATCATGCCGACCATGGCCGGTTTGCTCGCCGCCGCCGCGATTTACCGATTCAGCAAGGCACACCCATACTCGCATCTCGGTTACGCAGCACTGGCTTCTCTCATGTGCTCCGGGCTCTTGCGTGCCATGGAGTCCTTCAGCAACCAAGCATCCTGGAACAACCCAGACCGCTACTGGATCTCTCTCCTGACACTTGTGAACTGGGTTGGGAACGTTCTCCTGCCGCTGTACGGAGCCGGCCAGGTAGTGCTTGCGGCGGTGCACTTCGCAGGATTGCTGGAACGGATGACGATTGGCGAGGCCTGGGTGCGCAACCTGGTCGCAGCGATGTGCTGTTTCGGTTTGTCGGGGCTGTTGCGCTTAGGAGAGTTTTGGATTCAACACGGCACGGCCGGAGTGCGCTAGGGAGGAGTTACGAGATGCCATTACAGGTGACACCGGTGAATCGCAATTTACAGACGCGAGTGACATTCATGCTTCTGGAATTGGAGGACCTGTTCGTCGTGCTTGGCGCGGCGGCAATCATGAACGTGGTCGGTCACTTCGTTGGAGGTGAGGTCGCGGGCATGCCAATGAGCATTGTCCTCCAGTACGGAGTGCCGCTGCTGATGGTGCCGGTGCTGATGGCCTTCAAGTATGGTAAACCGCGCGGCTACGTTCGCGATCTCGCCGTCTGGTACACGAAACCCCACGCCTACTGCGCGTTGGCACGCGACCGCGAAATCCGGTCGGCGTACCTGAGGGAGGACTAGCAGTGCCGCTAACGCTTGAACAACACGAGCGAAAACTCCACGATCCGGCATTATGTGAGCAACTGCCCGTCCGCGACTACCTGGACAACGTTGTTGTTCGCACTAATGGCGCCTTTGTCTCGGGCTACGAGTTGAGGGGCCTGGCCTCGTATTTCGCGAGCGACGAAGGCCGTGACCGGGGGAAGTTGATGCTGGAGGCGCTCCTGCGCTCTCTGCCGGAACAGAGCATGAGAGCGCAGTTCCGCTACGAAGTAGTGGAGGATCTGGGAGCCCTACTTGAGCAGTATGCCGAAGCCCAGCAATCAGAACGGGCAGAGGTAATTGCACTCGATGAGGTGCGCGTTGAACGATGGCGAACGAAAGAGGCGAACGGCTACTACATGCGTCCTCTCTTACACGTGTACTTCATCTGGGACCCAGTCGTTCATCGCCGCATTGCGGGTAAGCCGCTCAAGCCCACGGGCAATCCGTTCAGCTTATCAGCTCGCAAATGCATTGAGCGTAGCGCCCGGGAGCATCAGCAACTGCTGGCAGAATTCGAGAGTCTGCTGCGTGGCCTAGAAACGACGCTCGAAGCAGCAGAACTCGGCGCGCGCCGGCTGACTGACGATGAGTTGTTTCTGGAGGCAAAACGAGCTCTCAATCCCTTGTTCCCGGATCATCGGCCGTACAGGCGGAGTGAGGAGCAGATGGAATACAGGAGCGCCCGCGAGCAGATCGTCGACATAAGCATCGCGGATGAGACGGACTCCTATCTGAATGTCGGTGGCGTCCTCTATTCCTTTGTAAGTCTGAAAGAACTCCCGGACGCTACGTTCCCCGGAATCCTGAGAGAACTGGTCGGTCTCGATTTCCCTCTCATTGTCACTGCTCAGATCACCATTCCCGATCAAGCGAAAGTGCTCAAGGGCTATAAGAGCCGGTTGCGCAAGATGCAGGCTGTGCAACGGGATTCAAACGGAGGATTTCGAACCAACGTGGAAGCGCAGGTTGCCGAGACCCAACTGGTCAGGGTGCAACAGGACATCATTTCGAGTTCGGTTAAGACGGCCAAGCTGAGCCTGGTCATCGGAACGCGCACTTCACGCCCGGCGGTAACGACCGCGGAACTGGAGCAATCAGAGCGAACCATCGACAACCGGCGCCAGCAACTTCTCTACGCAATCTCGCGCATGAACGGCGCGAAGGCGGTGGCTGAGTCGTTGGCGAAGAAGCGCTTGTTTTTTAGTTCACTTCCGGCAATGGCGGAGCCCGACAAGCGAGACCAAGACTTGCTCACCTCGAATGCGGCGGATCTTGTGCCGGTAGAGACACCTTGGCGCGGAACACCCCGGTCACCACTGTTCCTGCTTGAAACTCCGTACCGCCAGCTCATTCCCTTTTCGCCGTTTGATCCCGGCTTGAGCGACGCGAACATGCTGGTGATGGCGAAAACTGGCGGTGGAAAGACGGTCATGGTGCAGCAGTTTCTTCTGATGGCGGCCAGGAGCAATCCCCTGATTTCGATTCTTGAGCGCGGCGATTCCTATCGTCCGCTGGTTGAGTTGATGGGCGGGCGAATGATCACCATGTCGCTCGATAGCGAACAAACGATTAACCCGTGGGATCTGCCAGAAGGAGAAAGAGAGCCGAGCAAGGATCAAGTCGCGTTTCTGAAAAATCTGACGCGCCACATGCTCGGCGAGGGCGAAGCTGAAGACACACAACTGCTTGAGAACCTCATCACGGAGGCCATTCTTCGGACTTATAAGAGGGCAGCGATTCGGCCCTCGACTCCCATTCCAACATTCTCCGACCTTCGTGACGAACTCTCACAGTGGCGTGACGAGGAAAAGAACCAGCGCGTCATGGACGAAGCCCACCTGGCAGCGATCAAGCTGCGCAGTTGGACCGGCGAGAAGGGAGTGTATTCGAAGCTGTTCGACCGTCCCACGACGATCTCACTCGACAATCCCTGGCTGTTCTTCAACGTGGAGCAATTGAGCGATGACCGGCGGCTGGAAACCGCAATGAGCCTTCTCATTGCTCACGCCACTGCGCAACGGGCAGCCGGCAAGGCCGGGAGACGGAGCATCACGGTTCTGGATGAGTGCTGGTTCCTGCTTGATTCTCCGGTCCTGGCGCCCGAAGTGGTCCAACTGTTTCGTACGGCGCGCAAGCGCAATGCCAGCGTCTGGGGAATGAGCCAAACAGCAGAAGACTTTGTGGGGACGGAATCGAAGCCCAGGCCGCACGGGGCGGGCATCGTGAAGAATTCGACGACCAAGATCATCGGCCAACAGCCGGGAGATATGACCGCCCTGCGGGAGCACCTGCACCTGAACGATACCGCTTTGAACCAGATCAAGCATTTCAGCGCTCCCATCAAGGGTAGGAGCGCCGACGCGCTCATCGTGATCGGGGAGAAAGCCGACACCACGCACACGATCCGCATGTCACCGACCACCGTCGACTACTGGATCATGACGACCTATGCGCGGGAACGTGTGTACCGGTCGTGGTGGCTAAATCGGTGGCTGGAGCAGCGGAAAGCCGCACCCTTGATTGAAGCCTATCGCGAGCTGGCTGAAAGGTTCCCGGCGGGGCTGGCTGATGTCGATCCACTCCCCGAAGAAATCTCAGGAGAAGTCGCAAGAGGTACACGCATATGAAGATGAAAACTTTGGAACTCCTTCGCAACTTTCAACACCGATTGAGCCGCAGTAGGCGATGGCTGTTCGTGGCTGTGATCACGTTGTGCTTGATTCCCTCGAACACGCGAGCTCAAGGAATCGGAGACCTTCTGTTGCTGCTTCATACCATCACAAGCACGCTCCAGGGCCCGATTGGTGACGCATTAAGCGAAATGCGGAAGGTGAGTGCGGCGGTCAACAACTTTCGCCAGCAGATCATCTGGCCTTTGGCCCTGATCAACCAGACGAGATCGTTTGTCAGTGCAACCCGGGCGCACTACACCGGCCTGATGTCCCAGATTGAAGGCATCAAGAACAACAGCGCGACCCTGGCTCTCCCCATGCAGCTGGAGTCCATGTTCCGAGGCGCCCAGTCGGGGTCCATTGGCCAGCTCCCCGCAATATACACGCAGGTCTACCAGCCGGTCGCGCTGGTTGGAATTGCTCAGCCGGGGCAGCGCAACCTCATGGACATCGACGATGCAATGGCCATGGATTCGCTAAAGACTTCCATGGTCTCCGACCAAACGACTCAGGGAATGCTGACTCTCGCCGATTCTCTCGAACAGCAGGCGATGACTGCGGCACCCGGGTCGGCGTCTATGGTCACCGCCCAGGCCCGCGTCGCCGATCTTGTGACTCAGGCGCAGTTCGCGAAAATGCTCGCCGCTCAACTACGCCAGGAAGCAACGAAACTGGCGCACCAGAATGCGACGCTCAAGCACAGCGCCACAACCACGCAGAATCTTTTCAACCAGATCCAGCAAGTTCTGGCTCATCCCTAAGGAGTTCGAAAAATGAAATTGCCCACACTCTCACGTATTTGGAAAGTTTTCCGGAACGCAGTGGTCGCGGTATGCGGTCTGGCCATTGTAGTTGCGCTGCTGCCCTCCAACGCCCGCAGCCAGCTTGGACTTGATCCGTGCTGCGCCATGATGTCCGTCGGGCTTAACACGATCTCGGGCCTGCTGAAGGGTGTCGTAGCGAAGCCGCTGGGCTCAATTCAGCAGAACCAACAAGACTCGGCAAACTTCGAGCAACAGGTGGTGTTTCCTCTAGCTGCGATTACTCAAGCCAGGAACATGGCTGTTCAGTTCCAGGGACAGTTCGCTCAAATGCGTCAACTGTTCCAGTTGCCGATAACTAGCGCGACCCTGCGCACACCGCAACTGCTCGAACAAAGCCTGCTCTCAGGCAATCCGGGGGCAATGCCACAAATCACAAGCAACTACGCCGCTTTGTACGGGAACGTGATGCCGCCGGCGAACGCGCCCCAGTCGGTCCGGAACATGGTCGATATGACCGATGCGGAAGCGCAAGCTGCCATGAAAAAAGCGGTTGAAATCGACGCCCTGGCCAACCTGGAGCTTCAGGCAGCCGAACAGATCAATCAGCAATTGCAAACCGCCGCGCCCGGCAGTTCCACGATTTTGGAAGCCGAGACCGCGGCATGGCTGGTGCGGGCCAACGCATACACGCAATCCGCCATGGCCGAGCTAGTGCGCGTGCGTTCGATTGAGTTGGCTAACTCGAGCGGTCAGCTCAAGTTCAGCGCTTCTCATGCGTCAACGCTTCACACTACGGGCAACCAGGTCTTGCAACCGGGGGTCCAGTAGCCGTGTTTTATTTTCAGCAACTTCTGAACACGGCGCTAGCCGGGATCGACGGCACTGCGATCATCTCGACGGTCACGAACATCGCATTCGCGATCCTGCTGATTGGCTTCCTGATCGGCCTCTATCAGGCGGCGTTTCGTGGAGGCGATCTGCAGGCGCTGGCGGGAACGGCGATCAAGTATCTGGTCGTTGCCATGATCGTTTCCAACTGGGCAACCGTGTTTCGCGGCGTCAACGGCTCCTTTAACACGATCGCAAATTCCATCGGCAGCAGTTCCGGTGCAGGCGACATGTTCCAGAGCTGGATGGGACAGCTCCAACAACAGTTCGCAAACAACCCTTCCTTGACGCTCACGGACATCATCACGGGCGATGCAGCGAGCACCATCACGGTGGTCCTGCTCGTGGTTGCTTATCTTCTCTATGCCCTCGCGATGATCGTGTTCTGCTTCTTCTACACTTTGTTTGGCGCAATCCTCTACGTGGTCGGCCCGTTGGTGCTCGCGCTCATTCCCATCCCGGGGGTCGGCCAGTTGGGGAAGTCGTATGCCGTCAACGTGATGATCTGGAATGCCTGGGGAATTCTCTACGCCGTGTTCGGCGCACTCATTACCGCCATTCAGGTCAACCAAGTGAACAACATCCTGGGCAACGGGTTCCTTGGTTTTCTGAAGGGGGCGGGGGACTCGATCATCCTAGGGCTCGTCAGCATCTTTTACGCCCTAGCGATTGCGCTGATTCCCTTCATCGCGAAAAGAATCATCTCCGGTGATGTTGGGTCAACAGTCTTTGCTCTGGTGAGAGCAGGCGGGGTTGC
The DNA here is from genome assembly GCA_035632675.1 of Candidatus Dormiibacterota bacterium. Lineage (GTDB taxonomy): Bacteria > Acidobacteriota > Terriglobia > Terriglobales > Acidobacteriaceae > Sulfotelmatobacter. Next base: position 172,583 of record DASQGJ010000026.1, on the reverse strand, counting down.
GGCCGGCGCCGCTTTGGCTGGAGTCAGCGGCTTTGCGGCAGGAGCGAGTTCGGGTTCGACGGGCGTCACGGCATCGGGCGGTGTGGGCGCTTCGTCCACGTCTACTGTCCTGGCGTCGTCCACAGCGCCTCCTACTCCCTCGATGCCCGATTTCATTCGCTCGGGAGTTGCGAGCGCGATGCACAGCAACAGCAGCCCAGCGGTGCCTGCATCTAATGCAAGGAGCAACGAAGGTTCTGACAAGCGAGATCTTGCCGCTGCCATGTCGGGCAGCAGTGGCCGACATGGATCCAGTTATCGACCCCATTCGGTAACCCAGGTCGTCAGTTTTAACGTGGGGAGGGCGCTCGGAAGAGCCGCGGGAAGGAACAATGCCGAGAACAATTAGCTCTGGCCGAGGAGGTTTCTATGTGGAGGCAGCCACCGATCTGGGAGCCGCAAGGGACGAAGTTCCGACCATACAGCATCACGACTCTGATCTTCTTTTATATAGGAAGATTTTTCGGTCGTTTGTTTGGCCGGCGTCATTGATTTGTCGTTGAACACGAAGAAGGTACGCGAATATGTGGTTGAAAAAGAAAAAGCCGTCTAAAGAAATCGATGCGCTCGAGAAGCTCCGCCACAGCCGCTATTACGAGCACGACGGGATCCTGCGTGCGTACGCCAACCGGGCGATGGCGCTGGCGTTTTTGTGTCTTCCTACGACGATGCTGGCGCTCGCCTTCGCCGTCTACGTTCGCCTGCAGCCGCCCACAGTCATTCGTGTCGATGAGAACGGACTGGCAACAGTTCTGGGTGTGACGAAACTGGGTATTTCGGTGAGCCAAGGCCTGGGATCTGAGCCGACCGAGTTTGAGAAGCGGGCATTTGTCCGCTTGTTCCTGGAACGTTATCTGAATTTCTCGCCGACGAATGTGAGCCGTAACTGGGCTGACAGCCTGAACATGATGACTGCCAATCTGCGGCGCACGGCATACACCGGCATGCAGAAGGACGACTTCATTGGAAAGATTGAAGACGATCAGACGACCTCGGAGTTTCAGATGCGCTCGCTTGAAGCCTCCAAGGACGATCCGCTCACTTACACGGCGTTCGGGGTCAAAGAAGTCCACCACATTCACGAACACAACGAAACCATCGACAAGGTCGTCAGCGAATTCCGCGTAAGGCTGCTAGTGGAAAAGCGGTCGGAGCAGAATCCCAGCGGTCTGCTGGTTGGAGAGTATTGGGAGCGGGCGATCGAAGGCGAAAAACGCGATTGGGTGCTGCAGCAAGCCGGTCTGAATAGCGCTCAATGAGGCGGACGGAAGGAGTTTGGAAACATGGAAACCAAAACACCAGACAGCTCTGCGGCGCCAGCGACGACAAGCGTCGGTGGTCGAAATACACGCCGCAGACATCGTAACGGCAGTGATCCGAATCTTCGTTATTTTCTCCCCAAATCAGGGTCTTCTCCGGCCAAGCCAGAGTTGGGCCAGGAGATGGCCAGCGAGGGTGAAGCGTTAATCGAAGCGTTCAAGAACGGCCAGCCGTTCTATACGTTGACGGCATGGAAAGCCGTTCCGGAGGTAAATGGCGGCGGTAGTCCTGTGATCGTAAAACAGGCTGTCGTCCAGAAGCCGACTCAAAGTTAGTTCGAAACGATCAGCACGAAGAGTTCTCAGATGACCAAACGATGATGTTGGTCCTTTGAGCGCCCTGCGGCTTTATGCGGGGAAATGTGCTGACCGGGGCTTTTTTCACTTGAAGGCCTGGCCAAGCGAACCCGAAATGGGGGCCAGGCGAGAGCGAGAAAGCTTGCGGTCACGCAAACTCCTTAACTCTTTCCGGGCCTACCGGAACAAACAAGTTAAGGAGAATAAGAAAATGACGAAAAATACCAAGACGAAGAACTACAGAATTCCGGCCGATCAACTCCAGAACCTTGAGATCGACCGCAACGGACGGGTCACTCCGCGGTTGCACGATCTTGATCCACTTCAGAACACGCTGCTCAGCGTGCTCTATCCCGGAATCAAGGTGGCGAGTGTGAACGTGCCGGCTGAGCCTCTCGACGATTACGAAGAATCACAGGTCGAGAACGCCCTCGCCCGGCTCGTTTGGAACGGGGCTCACTACAAATTGGTCGGGGCAAGCGGCTCGGCAAAGAAGGGCAAGTTCTACTTTGTCGACCACGAGCACAGCCGGGCCATCGCCGAGCGGTTTCAGCATTGGCCGCAGGCGGCGATTGTCTATTTCGGGATCCTTGTCTCACCCTGCAAGGTGATGATGGAGGAACCCGAGGCACGTGTGCTCGTTGTGCCCGACAGGAAGCTGGGAACCAATGACTGCCGTGGCTGGATCAGGCGATCCGTGTTCCAGCGTCTCAAAGAAAAGCATGACTGCGAAATCCTCTCGGTCCAGATTGAACGCCTTCGCCGCGAGCGGCATGGAAAGGTAAGCGACGAAGACCTGGACCGACAGCAACAATCAGCTCTTCTTGAAGACGCGAAGCGGGAAATTGCCCGGAAACGTCTGGCGGAAGGGCGCTTCTATCAGTTCCGCATGGCCTTCGCCGATACCCAGGCAAAAGGCGCATTCAAAATCATGGAGGATGATGTTGCCGACGCGCTGGAAGCGGATTTTGTGTTGCCAGACAGCGCGGTCAAACCAGGGCTGAAGATACCGGCGGTAATGTATTCGATCTTCGGGCCGGGCAGAAGATTTCGCGGTGATACCGTGGTAGGCATTCGCGAAGTCTCCCGCCAGCTCGAGTTTGAGTCCAGCTACACGCTCGTAGAACATGCACCTGAAGACTCAATTCAGCTGGAGATTTTACCACAGGCCATGAAGCAGGTGGCCAAGCTGAGTGAGGCGGTGGGCGAGGGCCGCTACGAGGATCTTCTCGAAGTCCTCGGGCACCATCCGGAGAGGTCTTTGCCGGATGGACTTGAGCAGGACACCAGCGAAGAATTCCGGGTCGTTGAAGGACTGCTTTTGGCCGATGCCAGCGGCGAAATCGTCCGTCATCCTTACGTCAACAATCAACTCAACAAACTGCTTGCGCGCTGGGCGTTCAAGGCAGCGACCGGCGGGGGCTTTCGTCTTCCGGCATTTGCTTTGATGGACGACGGTTATCTCTTCCTTAAGGATGGCGAAGTGTTTTGCGGATCCGATTGGATTGCTGAGCACAAGGCCATCGTCACACTGGCTTCGAAACGAGGCTTGTGTGTCCGCTACCCCATACGCATGGTTGACGATCTTCTCCCCTTCGTAAACCTCTCAGACGAGGAGATCATCGCACAGCTCGATAAGGATCTTTGCCGACAAGAGTGCGTTCTGATCGAGACAGAACTTCGTGACTTGGTCACGCAGCAGCTGCGATTCGAGGGCACGTATGTTCTCCATTCCGAAACGGCAAAGAAAAACGGCGGTGACTTTGATTTCGACTGGGTTTGCGTGGTCGAAGAAGACCGGTTCCCACGGTTTGTAAAAGACCGGTTTTCCCGAGGCCTCGGACAGCAACAGGGGAAGAACAAGGCCAACAAGGCTAAAGACCCCTGGTTCAATCTGGAGCATGTGGCCATGAAGGCCCGAGGAAATCACATCGGCTCGATCACCGACTTGATGACCTCGTGCCGCGCGGTGGGCCAGGAAGAACTTGCTGCGCAATTGGCCAAAGAACTTCAGAACGCGCTCGACAGCCTCAAGTGGCAGGTCCAGCCCGATCTCAAACTCGTCGCCGAAATACGCCAGCAGATACGTCAGGCGCCTTGGCTCCGTTACAAGAACGAACGCCGGTGCTCTGATTTACCACTCCATCTGGAGGTGGAGAAGACCGACCGCGTCGGCCACCTCTACAACCATGTTCGCAAGCAGATCGAGGATCTGTTGATCAACAAGGCTCCGATTGAGGCATTTAAAGCGCTCGTGGTGGGCGAACAGCTCACCCGCGAGATGCTGGAGGACTGCCGTTTCATCAATCGGGTCTATGCCGCGATGATCGGCAAGATCGCCGAGAGGCGAGAACAACTCAAACAACAACTGGAGAAGACAAACGCCGAATGGGACACGGTACGGCAGAGTTCCGACAAGGAACTGCGGCGACAGAAGCTGTTCGCCATGAACCAGGCGCGCGGCACATGCCGTTGTGACGAGGAACGTGGCAAATACGAGATGAAGGCTGTCTTGGCCTACATCCGCATCTGGGCGCAGAACAAGGCAGAGAACCGCATGGGCTGGTTGCAGGCGCTGAACCGCGTGGTTTGCAACGGTGAGCGCTCAAGCGGCTCGATTCTCTTTCTTGCCTTTCCTCAGGAACTGATCCTGAAGCTTGCGGAGCGCACGGGAGGCAAGCCGGTTCGCGTGCACGTCCCCAGGCTCTACGAGGGACTCGTTCGTACCGACTCTTCCGGCCGAACCTTCCTGGTTGATCCACTCAAGGGAGGAGGACAGAAACACACATTCTTGTTCAAGTACAGGGATGGAAAGGTCCTCCTCGACGACGACAAACCCGAGCAGTCCCAAGCACAACCTTCAGGCGATTCTTGCGGTGAAACAGACATCGCAGCCGAACCTGCAATACCGGCTGCAATTGTCGATGAAGCTGTGGAGTTTCTTCCCAGCACCTTCAGCGATGAGGACGCGAGTGATGTGCCCTGGGTCATGTGAGGCAGCAATCGCTTTGAGCGGAATCCTTTCGGATTCCGCTCGAGGCCTAAGAAGGAATTATGAAAAGATCTGTTTCGCTCATCTTTATATATAGCCTTTGTGCTATCGCGGCATTGTGCCAGCAGTCGGACACTCCGAACCCAAACGCCGTCGTGCACGTTGCGACCGCCCTGAACCACCTGACGGTTCTGGAATTTCATGAACCGGTCACAATGGCGGCCGCGGGCAGTTCGGACTTTCAGATCGAGCGAGAGTCAAACAAGGTCTTCGTCAAGCCTGTGAAATTGGGGGCAGCGACGGATCTGTTCGTTTGGACGGCTTCCCGGCGCTTTGCTTATGAGCTTGAAATCACCCAAGAAGTAAAGAACATGAATTTTGCTATTGATAATGCTCCGCCGGCTCCCGCCCCGCCTCCAAAGCCCGCCGTAGAACCCGAGACAAACCAGTCTGCTGACGTGGCGCTGACCCGCGCGCTCTTGGGGGCCGAGGAGATTAAACACACTCGCGCACGTGCCGCGAAAAACCAGGTGAGCGTGCGCGTGCAGCAGGTGTTTCGCACGCCGAGCGCTGTCTATATCCACTACACGATTGAGAACAACAGCAATCTTTTCTATCGCGTAAATGCTCCAGGCGCGTACGAACTAAAGATAGACGACTCGCCCATTTCGTTGGCGAGCCTGGCCCACACGCAGCTCGACCGAGCCATGCTCGAAAAGCTAGGCGGTAAGCAGGAACTCCCACTGCCTGTCGCTGTTGCTGAAGCTGAGGCCGACGATCTTCACCCGGGAGAGACTACCCGGGGAGTGGTTTCCATTCGGCAGGGTCTGAAATCACCGGCAGTCGTGCAGTTGGTGTTTCGCGATGGGGTAAAAGCGACCGTCGTGCTCTGAAATGAAAGCGGATGCACAACTCGGCGAGATGCATGACCGGCTCGTAGACTTCCATTTGCGTCACCCGAAGGAGCGCATTGGCGATGTGCTGCTGATGTGGGTGGAGGATCCCCTGAAGCCGCGAGATGAGCACGGCCATCTCCGCGTGAATCCGATTCTACTGCTTCTGGCAATCGTGTTTGCGCTTGTCTTCGGGATATTCCTGGTTTTCAGCACGGTGCAGTCATGACCGCAGAAAACGAATATCGGCTCGGGCGGCGCGCCTTCCATCAGAACCAAGAAGAGAGCGTTGCCGTTGCCATCGCCATTGTTGCAGTCTTCCTGCTCGCCGGCGGCTCCTACATCCTGGTAAGCCGTTTCCACGTGCGCTCGGTGCAACTGGTGGAAGGTTCCCTCTATGCGTTCTTCGCCTTGGTTGCTGGCATCTCCCTCGCCTGGTATCTGCTCACTCTGCGGCGCCGGCGGGAGGCAAACTGGCCTCACCCTCCTTTATTTATAAGCCAAGCCAAAGACCGCGAGGCCGTCGAGGCCGCGTACGCACAAAACGCAATCGTGCTGGGCTACGACGTCCATGGCAAACCCTGGTTCTGGCCGGACGCGACGCGGGTGATGCAGTCGGTGGTGCTCGGCGCAACTGGTTCCGGCAAGACCACGCTTCTCAAGAACATCATTACCCAGGACCTGTTTCGAGTGCTCGGACCTGCCGAAGACCAGCACCGCATTCCCATGTTGATCTTTGATGGCAAGGGAGACCAGGAGTTTCTCTCCGATCTTCTGCCGGCCATCGAAGCCTCGGGCCGGATGCACCAGTTGAAAGTGCTCAGCCCATCGCGGCCAGACATCTCCGTGCGCTATAACCCCTTCTTCAGTGACGCTGGACTGTACGAAGAGCATTCAAATCTCGTGTTCGAATCGTTCGATCAGGAGGAAGATTTCTTCCGCGGCCATCAGGGCAACTATCTTACCGACATCTCGCGCGTTCTGACCTACACCGGCAAGCGTTACAACTTCTACGACGTGATGGTGATGGCGCTTGACCCGGTGGTCCAGCGGGAACAGATTGCGATTGCCCGCGCTAGAATTCAGACCCTTGAGGGTGTCAGTAATCAGCGCCGCCTGAACTTCGACATGTCAGCGAAGATGTTGCTGCAGTCCCTGCAAGACCGCGAGCGAATCACCAAGATCCAGGGCCTGCTAAACCAGCTGATGACTTTTATCCAGGACGAACTCTCCATCATCACTGGTGCTTACGACGAGATGCTGTCGCTCGACGAAGTCATTGACCAGGAACTGATTCTGTTCGTTTCGCTGAATACCAACAAGAACTCGAAAGCGGTCACGGCCCTTGGCCGGATGCTCCTGCAGAACATGCAATTGATGATTGGCAAGCGTTACGAGAACGAGGAGGAGCGCCGCCGCGATAACCGGCCGTTGGTCAGCGTCATCCTCGACGAGTTTGCGCCCTTTGCTTATTCGAACTTTGCCCAGATCCTGCAGACTGCGCGCGGCACCAACACCGCGTTCCTGTTCGCCCTGCAGGCGCTGCCGCAGCTTTTAACTGTGGGGCGCGGCTTCAGAGATGACGTGTCCTCGGCGCCGAACACGAACATGCTATTGCGCACGAAAGATGAGGAGACGGCGCAGTATTTCCTGAAAGCATCGGCGCGCGTTCCGCATAAGCGGCGCACCTTGACCGTCCAGCGCACCGGGCTGTTTGAAGACAAGTACGAGTCCGTTGGATTCGGCAGCGAGACCGACATCAAGGACACCCGGGCGCAGGACGAGCACATCAAGAACCTGCCCGTCGGCCAGATGGAAGTCCTGATGACCGAGAACCGGCTCGGGACACTCCATTCCCATCTGCATGTCCGGGTGCCGCGCCAATACCGGTTCCCGGGACTTGAGCCAAGAATCTATCCGCGGCTCCACGCAGTTTCTCACATTGAAGGCGCGAACCTGCGCTTCAAGGACCCCGAAGTTGTTCGTCGCAATGGGCGTTTGGCCACGCGCACTGGTCGTTTGACATGGATGTGAACCGTACATCCCGGGTTGTCGTTGCCGGCCTCTTCTTGGCCATGCTGCCATTGCTTTGCTTCGCCCAGGCGCGCCCTTCGGGCTACGATCCTGCCGCTGAAGCGCAGTCTCCAAAACCAAAGGATGGCTTCGTCGATTTCGCCCTGAAGCGCATCAATCCCGCCGACACAGACTACGGGCAGTGTCTTGATGAGGGCCGCAAATTGCTGCTCGAAGAAACCATGAGGAACGCCTACTTCTGGTCGAACTTGGTTGCGTTAGGGCTGCTAGCGGGGCTGTTCGTCATCATTGTTTATCAGCACAGAGTGCAAACCTGCCGGGAATGGACCGCGGCGGAGATGCTTGCACAGTATGAGCACAGCCTCTCGCGAGCCAATGCCCAGCTCGAGGAGGCCACCAGCAGGAATCGCGGCCTGATGGAGGCGTTAACCACGCTGAGAGAATCCGCGCTCCGATCCCCATTGCCACCGGGAGAGGCGCAAGACCGTCCGGCACTACAAACCGTTAGCAGCCGGACATCCAGCATACCGGCCAGCCAAGTAGCTACACCAAAGAATGGCAATGCCGCGGCGCCTAGCCGCTCTGCGCGGGCAGCGACCGCGGCACCGCCCGCCAATCAGATCGGACTCTTCAAACCAGAAGTAGACCTGGTCATGAAGGTGAATTCGTTGGAGCAACAGCTTGGCCGGTCCCAGGACGAGGCAAAGCTTTTGCGTCGTCAGCTGAACGAGTCAGACCGGCGGCTTCAGGAGGAACAACAGAGGAACCGCAGTCTGAAAGGCGCGTAGCTCGGCGTCAGCAATCGAGAAGGAGTTTCCAAAGAGATGTCGAAAGACGAAAAGAAGAACCGGTCGCAGCCAAAATCCGGCGGTCTCGACAGGTTCGAGCCGGGCGGCGAGTCGGGCCCGCTTGATGACCGCAACGAGTACCAACAACGGCTGAATTCGTTGCCTGCTGAGCAAAAGGAGTTGGCAGAAGAAAGCACGCGCTTTGCCGATCTCTGCCAGTACTTCTCGCAGCAAAAGATGGATATCCCGCCGTCCATCGTCGAGAGGGTTGGAAATGTCTCCAAGCTTCCAGTGAAGGATCGCATTCGTGCCATGAAAGACATCAATCGCGAACTGATGGAGTACCTCAATGATGTTGGTCAAGATCCTGGAGTTCGGCAGTAACTGGTGGGCGCGGTTCGGCCATGATCCACAGGACCGTTACCGGTACACGAGACATGCCGCTTACTTCAATTCTACGGGTGTGCGCTGCGGAAGCAAGATGAGGCGCTACTGGATAGTTCCCGGTTTGATCCGGTTCAACGGCGTCGGAGATTTTAACCCACAGTTCCCGAACCGGGCTGTGGGGGAGGTGTTTGAATGCGCCGATCTTGTCTTTGCATGCGGCGGGAATCGGGTGTTGTTTCGACGAAAAGCCCGACAATCGTGCCGGCCCGATTACTTCCTTTTGGTTGTATCGAGCGACAGATTCGGCGCCCTTAGCTTCGAAGCTTCTGAATGGAAATCAGAGTCTCTGACCCCTATCGCCGTGAGCCATATCGGTGAAAGACAGGAAGCACTGTTGCTCATGAGACCCGGCGATTGGGTCCGAAGCACACTCGGCATCTGGCAACTCAGGGTTGCGCCAAATCTACCGCACGGTGCTTCCCTGCAATTGCTCGAAGACGGAGTTCTGGACTGAAGGTTAACACTTATGCGCTACGCCAAAGGCGGCTTGGTCATTAACCCGGAACGTGACATCCCTCTGTTACGTCAGGTCCGCAACTCGCGGTTCGTCAGCCATAACCAGTTGTTTGAGTTGATGAAGTTTGGCGGCTCGGATCGTTCGCGAGACAGCTTTAACTGGCGCGTCAGACGGCTACTTAAGTCGGGTCACGTCAGCATCTGTGCCGGCATCTCTTGCGCAGGTTCGGCGGTATATCGGATCACCAAAGACGGTCTTGGCTTGCTCGAACATCATGGCCAGTTCACCACCGTCTTGCACTCGAATACCGAGCACCTTCCTCACGCTTCCCAGGTCTTTCATGCGCTCGAATTGAACGCAATCCAGATCGCCTTTGCGCACAAGAACCAGCTTGCCAGTTGGCAATCGGAAGTCGAAATCGCTTCCTTCAATACGATTTCGCGGTCTCCTTACGAGAAGGACTATGACGCCATAGTCGACGTGTGGGTTGGAGATAACAGAGCACGCTTTGCACTCGAATACGAGCGCACTCTAAAAAGTTCGAAACAATATGAGCGCGTGCGGGCCGCACTTCAGGCTGAGCGCCAAATCGCCTGCATCTTGTATTTGACGTCTGGAATGGAAGTGCTCGTTCATCTCGTACATGAATTGGAATCCGTGCCCAAGAAGCTGGCATTTGCCAACGCCAAGGATTTTACGCAGACCCTTCTTGAAACCAGGGTCTTTGTCCGCGGGGACGCCACCGGGACCAGATTCCGGGAGCTGCTTCAATGAAGGTTCAATCGATCGCCTCAGCATTGCCTTCTCTTTGGCTTGTCGTTGCCGTTTGCGCGCCGTCTTTACGCGGTCTGGACGCCGTAGGTTTGCCTTTTTGGGGGGTTCGATAACATGCCTCCGTTCAGCCACTTACGTTCTGACTACCCCCTGAATTTGACTTTGTTAGAACGTCGGTATGCGTGTGCTTTGAAGCAGTCCTATCGGGCTGGACTCCCCTCGGCTCGCGCGATCCCCGCTCGCGCGATCCCCGTTTCGCTCATTGGCTCCAACTGGTGGTTTCTTTCGCGGCCCCTTGTGGATCGTGCTTTCGACGCTCAGCATAACTCCGGCACGATTGGTCGCCATTTCCATTCGGTTGGGACCAGACTCTATGCAGGATCCCGCAGTAACCTCTGCTTACCTGCGAGCGCTCCATTGGGAAGTGAATCGACGTGCGGATTGACCCACGTACGTGCATTGGTTCGCGAGTTCCGGCTTAACATCGACGAGCAATTGGCGCATCTCGTCGAACATTGGTGCGCAATTGCGCGCGGCAACAGTGGACCTTATTCCTACGCGTTGACGCTCTCCTTGTTGTCGCCTAACTCAGCACTCTATGCGGTCGTCGCGGTCCAGATGCTGTCCACATCGGGACGTCACTCGCCGACAACCACAGTTCTTTGTCCGGCTTTTCAGATGCGGAACTCGACGGAAGGAGTGCACTTCGGGTCTGTCACTGTCTGGCGTGCCTGTTCGTGGACAGCAGGGCAAGTCAGATCAACTCAGGTCAGATCAACTAAGGAGGAGCACATGATGTCTCAAAGCAGAGGAGCAGTAAGTTTTGAACCGCTGTTTACCGCAGAGGACATTGGCCTGCGCAGGGAGGCCAATGTCGAACATGTGATGAAGGTCTTTATCACCCTCGGCGAGGGCGTGGCTTCTCGCTGGATTGAAATGCCGAAAGGCGTTTTGTTGCTTCAGACCGTGCCCGACAATCCCGCGTCCGGTGCGATTTACCTGTACGACCGCGAGCTACAAGTCTTCTACTTTGTGGTCTTCGACGAAGGACGTGACGACAGCCTCACCGCGGCAGAGTTCGACGAGCTTGTCACGGAGTACAACCTCGTCTCGTGGACGGCACATCCGGCGCTTCTCCGGAGGGCCGTTGGGAAACCTGGGATGGCGTGACGGCGAGCTTAGAGAGGGGACTTTATGAAAGGAGTAGGCCAAGCGAGCGCGGAAATGGCACAAAGATATTTTGCATTGTTCGTAAATCGCCTGGCCTACACCCTGCAATCCCACACACCGGGCGCGAACGGGAAGCACTACTACTATCGCCCGAAGCAGGATCGCCGGATCTCGCTCCAGACCATTTGCGAACATTTGAACGGTCAGCTAACCGCTGGCCTGTACGCGCTGAACCCGAAGACGCAGCGCTCCAAGTGGGTGGCAATCGACGCTGACTATGAGAATGCGCTGGAGGATCTTCTGAAGTTGCAATGGGAACTGCGTCAGGATGGAGTTGAGGCGGCGCTCGAAAAATCCCGTCGCGGAGCTCACCTCTGGATCTTCGCAGACAAGCCATTGCTTGCAAGGCACTGCCGGATCTACATCTACAACCTGGCCCGTCGCCTGACAGTTCCGGTAAAGGGCGGCTGTGGTCTGGCGGAAGGAATCGAGGTATTTCCGCGCCAGGATCAACTCGGTCCCGACGAATTCGGCAATGCTATTCGGGGGCCGCTCGGAATCCATCGTGCTACCGGACGGCGTTACTGGTTCTATGGCGCAGACTACCAACTCGAAGCGCAGATGGAGTACCTCGAGCGCCTGCGGAGGATCACAGAGAGCGAAATGGACGGGTTCATTCATGGACTCGAAATGCCGGAAGAATTTCGTCCCAAGCCAAAAGTAGAGCTGCCGCCATACGATCCGACCCGCCCACAATTCCGCATTCTGGATCACGTTCGGTCGACGTCAAAGCGTGGCGGGAACTACTGGGCACGTTGCCCGTCGTGTGCGGAGCAAGGACGTGATCGCAGCGGCGACAATTTGGCCGTTTCAGTTTCGGATGTGCGCAAGTACAAGTGCTGGGCAGGGTGCACCAAGGAGATGATCCGCGCGGCTGTAGGACACCCGATTCGAGTCAGGAGGTCGGTTGAATATGGAATCTCAGCTCACGACGCACAATAGGGGGGTGGAGGCCGAAATCCTAGCACGACAGGGACTGCGGCTCCCACCGATCACGTTGAAGTGTCTGCGGACTGCCGGCATCTACTGTCAGCCCTCGGTTTCAATCGAGCATCAACACCTGGCGAAGAAGTATGTGCTTCGGGGAGTCGAATCAGGCGGGGCGGTCGCAGAGGTTGGCGCGTATGCGAGTTTCGTAGATGAACAAGGCAACGCATTGCCCTGGCTGCAGCGCGTGGACAGCATTGGCGTAAACGGCGTGCATGCGATCGTGGTCGCGCCCGTACTGATCCGGGTGCAAATGCTTCGGATAGAGCGGACTTACGATCTGCTCATTACCCGGCATCAACTGGCAAAATCGCGGGATAGCCAGAGGCCACGGCTCGAAAGCTCGGTCCTCTTTTATGGCCGAAGGGGCGGCCTGGAGATGGAGCTGTGGGGAAAGGACGCCGCGTTTTGCGGCACCGTCTGTCCGGTTTTCTACACTCGGGCGGGGGAACGTGTGGTATTACCAAACGACTTCCAAGATGCTGCCACTCGAACCACGTCTGCCGTGTGCTGCCTCGGCTGCCGTCATTGTCATTTGCTCGGACCTAGGGTGACCGCGCCGGACCGGACGGAGAATCCCAACGCTCTTGATGTAACCGAGGAGCGGAGCGCGAGCGTCGATGCAACTGCGAGCGGAGCGGCGTGACGAGTCTTGGATGAGCGAGGGCCCTACAGCACGCGACCTGCCCAGCATTGATGAGGTTCTTGCCGACCCTGCCGCTTCTTTTTGGCTTAAAACGGCGCTTCGCTCCGCTTTGTGTCGCGACCCCGTAGATGCCGCCCACGATTCGGAGATCCTGGCACGACTGCTGGAAGAAAGGTGCGACAAAATCCTGTCTGGGAGTTGACTACATCTGTTTCGCTCATCCTGCCAGTCTTTCCGAGTCGCCGGTCGCGGCTTCGCGATTTATTCTGCCTCTGCACACGGTTGCATTGTCGGGATCGTAGCGCAGTCCACAAAATCCACAAATCTGTTGTCCTTTATAATGTGCCGTCCACAACTCGGGCAGCTCTCGCGGCCGCACAACCCGGAACCACCCAGGTCGCCGGGAAAGAGGGATCGATATGCCTGATACCACATCCGGAAATCGCGGACGGAATAGACAGACAATCCCCCGCATCGGACCGGAAGAGGCGGCGCGAGTCTTTGCACACTGTCAACGCCTGCTGGACAGTTCTCCTGTCTTCGTTGAGAACCTGCGGCAGGTAAGTTTCGCCCGCTTCCTGGCCCCGCTGCACGAGGACATCCTCAAACTCGCGGTGCAGCCGGACTCATGGGGCGAGCGGACTAGGGCCCGCCTGATCTCTGAAGTCTTTAGCGGCCTAAGAGGGATTCCAGCCGAAGACGCGCGAGTGGAGGAAATCGTGCGGGTCTCAAATGTTGTGGTGCCCTGTTTCCTCCTCGAACTGGGACGCCGAAGACAACACATTGAGATCGAATTTCCTGCTAATCCTTGCGATTCCGCCGCGCGCTTTGCGCTCCGCGCCGGGCCATCCTATCCGGTCCATTCCGTCAACAGCGAACAGTTAGTCCGGCTGGTCGCCGGCGCCGGCGAGGAACTGGTCGGCCTTTGCTATTTCGGAGACCAGCGAAGCCGTGAACATATTGAGGCGCAACTGACTTTCGAAGGTCCAACGACCGATTCCTAAACACGGTCGCGGCGTTCATCTTCATCTTCCAACTGTTTTCCTTCGACTGGATCCCCGACACTCTCGCCGTCAGATTGCCGTGCGAGTGATTGACGCTGGAAGTCGCTGGAGATGCGAAATCCCGGCCCGACAAAGGTCGATCAGCACAATCACTCGCGGGACAATCTGACGGCGAAGAGCGACCTTCTCTCATTTTTGCAGGTGTCCTTAGATCGGAGGTAGAGAAGTGCCCAAGAGCATAAACAAAGTCATCCTCGTTGGAAACGTTGGCAAGGACCCTGAGGTGAGGTATTCACAGAGCGGCACTCCGGTCGCGAATTTCAGCCTCGCCACCAACGAAAGGTTCAAAGACCGAAACGACGAATGGCAAGAGCGGACCGAGTGGCACAGCATCGTGGCCTGGCAGCGTTTGGCGGAGATCGTTGGGGAGTACGTTGCCAAAGGCTCCAAGGTATACGTCGAAGGCAAGCTCCAGACCACAAGCTGGGAGGATCGGCAGAGCGGGGAGAGAAAATACCGCACCGAAATCGTCGCCCGCGACCTGCTGCTGCTCGGCCCGCGGGCAAACAGCGGCGGCGACCACCAACGTCCGACGCACAACGAGAATCAGGACGAGCCTTCCCACGCTGGCTCCGGCGAAATTGTAGACCAGGATATTCCATTCTGAAGCTTTTGGGAGATTCCTGCACATCCTTACGAAGGGAGAGCTGTCATGACCCCAGCCAACGGACACGCCAATGACTCGGCAAATATCCCCACCACGGCGATGCAGCAGATTGCTCCGCCGGCTAGCGACACAAACATCTCCACTGCGCTGACGCCGAACGCGGCAAAGATCAAGGAGTTGATCGCTAGTCTGGAAGTACCTTTCCATCCTTCGGTGATCGAATGGCGGGTCACCAACACCAGCAAGGGCGGATCGCCGCGTGGCCAGGTTATGCCCTACGCCGACCAGAGAGCTTACACAGATCGTCTAAATACGCTGGTTACTCCGGCGGGCTGGACACGCAGGTACACAATTCATACCAGCGCGAATTTTGAGCGGAGTAAGGATCAGAAGATCGTCGCGAAAGTGCTGGTCACTTGTGAGCTGACCATCTTCGGTTTGGGTTCGCATTCGGCCACGGGAGAAGAGTGGGCAGACGATGATAACGCTGCCACGGCTGCGGAAGCGCAATCGTTCAAAAGGGCCTGTTCCTGTTTTGGCCTCGGGCGGTATCTGTATTACTTCACCGGAACCTGGGTTGACTTGGATGACCGCAAGCGGCCCAAAACGGTTCCGAAACTGGCGGACTGGGCAACACCTGAAGGATGGTGCCGGGGTCTTCGGCCCTACGCAGATGGGGATTCGAAGCCGGCCGACCGAAGAAGTGTTGGGAACGACGGAAATGGCGATGGCGAACGCAACGGCAACGGTGCGAGCGACCACGGTGCCAGCCTCGTTCGCGAGATCGAGCAGATGGAACAAGCGCTGGGGAAACGCATGTATCGCGGGTTGTTGAAGACCCTAGCGAGAGTGTGGAATCCGAAGGATATTCCTGACCCAGCGCTCCAACAGAAGGTGTTGGCACACATGCAAGCCGCGGAACGGGGCTTCCGCCGGCTGGATGCGGCGCTAGAACGTGTCGAGCCGGAAGCGCTGACACAAATACTCCGCTCTCTTAAGTTGCAGTCAATCGACCGGGTGGACAACCTTCAAACCTTGCGTGAGATAGTGCTTGCGCTCGAAACAGCCGCAGAAGTAAGAGCCGTGAAACAGTAAACCCCGGGCCGGGAAGGAAACAGCACCTGCCCTGGCCGCTTCGCTTCACCATCTTCATCGGCGCACCAGGGGGTACTGGGTCGCAGCGTAGTTTCCGACATTGAAAGGAAAATCCCATGGAAAATGAACCATCAAATGCAGAGCAAGCGCCTCCGCCCGAGCAAGCCGCGGCAAAAGCAGCTATCCTCGCCGAATGCGCGCGATTGGCCGAAGCGGGAATCACGTTTGTAGCCGTGCACTTCGACGGTTCAGGCGATGAAGGCGTGAACGAGGACATCAAGTGCTATGTCACTGAGGATTACGCTTACGAAGAAAGAGAAGTCGAGGCCGCCAACTTCTCGCACATACAGGAACACTTTGAGGCGCTTGTCCCCTACGGATATGAGAACGGTCGCGGAGGCTTCGGCGACGTGATCTTGAACGTGAAAACCCGCAAGATCACGGTTGAACGCAACGATCGCTTCGAAGACTACACAACCTCGACCTACGAGGTCTAGCCATGGCTCACCCATTCAAGCACGCAGAAAGCAGCGCCAGAAAATTTGGCGGCAAGGCCGAGGACTACCTGCGGGTGCATAACTGGTTTGATGAGTCCAAAGCCTTCCTCCCGGATTTCCGGCATCGCGCTCTGCGGCACCATGCGGAGGGAATTTTCTTGTGCGAGCGCATCTTCGGTGTCGCCATCACCAACAGCGAAGGCAAGCAGGTGCCGGTGCGCTACATCGGAGAACAGCATGTCCGCGAGGATCTGGGGCGCATACCCACAGCGCAAGACTGGTTATCGCAAATCAAGCCCGCTCGCTGGATGTACGGACAACGCTTCACCGATTCGGGTAGCGAGACATGCCAGTGACTTTTACCCGCATTGACGGAAGCCGAGCGCCCGTAACTCGATGCACCTGGAGCAATGACATTTGAGGTCGTCGTGGCCCGGTATTTCCAAGTGGCCGCACTTGGCGCAGACGAAAGCCCCGTCCGCGAGCGCAATCATCGGCATGAATTCGTTGCCCACGACACAATACGGACACCGAACGACTCGCTCCGTCATGGCTGCAGCTCCGCTGGCAGTAAGGGTACAAACTAAGGCACAAAGACCCGCGCCTCAAGGAGCCATCCGAGAACAACGCGGGTCGCGCGGAATCGTAGGAATGACACTCAGTCTACTCGCCAGCAATGAATGAAGCAACGCACACAACCATTCCGCCCATTCGTTGGGAGAGGCTTAAAGATTTGCCAAACCGACGAAGGCTCCGCAAATTCGTAACCTTGGCCGCGGCGCCCCGTAACGAGTATCTCGCCCCGTGAGGCGCAGTCTGCCATGTGCTCCACCACCCGTTACGCGTTCTCCGATGCAATTCGTTGTGGTTCGTTACTCGTTCTTTGTTGGTTCCCCCAAGTTAAGAAAAACGGAGGTGCTTGTGAATACATGCATCTCCGCCATCCAACATCTGCGACCGCTTCGGGGTGGCGCGCAGGCTCACCTGCTCAAGGCGTCTGACGGTTTTTGCTACGTGACCAAGTTCCAGAACAATCCACAGCACATCAGGGTGCTGGCGAACGAGATGCTAGCTACTAGCCTGGGTTGGCACTCGGCCTGCCCGTGCCTCGCGTGGAAGTGATTGAAGTGTCCAACTCGCTCATTGAGTACGCAGAAGATCTTCGAATCCAGCTTGGCGGTGTCAAGGTTCCGTGCCGGAGCGGCAAACAATTGGGATCGCTGTACGTGGGCTCCGAGAGTCCGGGCATGACATTCGACTACTTGCCTCGCGAGCTGCTGGAGCGAGTTCTTAATGTTGAGGACTTCCCTCGAGTTCTTGTCCTGGATAAATGGACGTGCAACAGTGATGGGTGACAGGCGATCTTCTGTCGCAAGACCCTGCGAAGCCAGCGCCACTACGCTACCTTCATCGACCAGGGCTACTGTTTCAATGCCGGCGAGTGGAGTTTCCCGGATTGTCCGCTCCGAGGTGTCTACGCGAACAATTGTGTATACGAGGGTGTCACGGGATGGGAGGCAGTCGAACCAGCACTGACCAGAGCAGAAGAGATGGATGCGGACACAATCTGGCGGTGTGCGGTTGAGATTCCGGAAGAGTGGTACGAAGGAGATCGAGACGGCCTGCATCGGTTGGTGGAGGTGCTACACCATCGCCGTGGGGCGATTCGGAAGTTGATCGGCGAATTCCGTAGGTCGAGCCGGAACCCATTTCCGAACTGGCGTGAATCGCCCGCGGATTCGGCCATGCCTCTCGCAGCAAGCGATCGATCGCTTGAGGCACAGCGTTTGTAATTGCGACCCGTGCAAGCAACGGGCTTTCGGCACAAAGGACTAGAAAAGGAGGGTTAGGAGAATGGTCGAGTACAATCCTCCCCCTTCTGCCGATAGCGCCCGCGCTTCAGTGATTCCCCTGCCGGTCGCGCTCTATGTCTCCGATGAACTCATTTTTGAGCTCTATGACGGGGGACAGCCCTGCCGCAGATTTTCGATCCGTTGGGAGAGGCTCGTTCCAGCGAAGGAAAACGAGCCAGAGGCAGCCTCTCAGAGTTCCCAAACGGACTTGCGCACACACCAAGATTAGTGCCCGCGTTCCATGACCCGCCAAGCGCGGACCTCCACCTGATCGCCAATGGTTGAGAAATGAGGATGGCAATGAGAATTCGTGTGACCACGAGGGCTGACTTGTTTGAAGAACGAAAACAACAACACATCGAGCGCGGCTACCGAATTGAAGATCAGCGGCCGATCCCTGTCAACGGCCTCTGCTCGTTCATCGCCGTGAGCGAGATACCCGAGTCCGACGGAGTTGGCGACCACGTGGCACAGGCACTCAATGGGATGGCGAGATGAGACCGCACGGAAAAACCAAGCTGGGATTTTTCCCGTTGCCCGTGCCGGAAGCCAAACGGCTGAAGAATTGGCTGACCTTCCCGGAGCGATTCTCTGCGCTCGATCCCTGTGTTGGCGATGGAACGGCATTCACTCACTTGCTGCATGGCGTCACCGCTCATCGCTATGGCATCGAGATCGACGCCAATCGGGCAGAACAAGCGAAACGACTCGGAATCGAGACTTTGCAGGCCAACGCGATGGATGTCCGGTGCCAGCCCGAAGCGGTGTCCCTGGTTTATCTGAATCCTCCGTACGATTGGGAATCCGGGGAGAGCAACAACCAGAGATTGGAATCGGTCTTCCTGGAACACACCTATCGCTGGCTCAAAGCGGGTGGCGTACTGCTTTTCGTGATTCCGCAGCCGCGATTGGCGAAATGCGCGAGGTTGCTAAGCGAACATTTTACGGATTTGCGAGTGTTCAGGCTCACCGAGACGGCTTGCCTGCAATACAAACAGATCGCAGTGCTGGCAACGCGCCGCAAACGACATTCCAAGGTTTCCGATGCTCTCTTGTTGGATGGAGTGCGCTACCTCGAAGCGCTGGCAACGAAGAACGAGCTTGAGCCTCTGGGCGACATGCCTGAAGTTCAGTACGAGGTTCCCGCCTCCGAGCCTGCCGTCCTAACCAATATCGGCATTCCACTTGACGAAGTGGAGGACTTGTTACTGGAATCCGCCGCGTATCGTCAAGCGGCCCGTGTGCTTCTGCCTAAGCTGAATGACGTCAGAGGCCGGCCGCTCACGCCGCTGCACGGTGGACATGTCGGGTTGCTCTGCACTGCCGGCATGCTGAATGGAGTGTTCGGCGAAGGAGAAGCCCGTCACATCGCCCACTGGCGCTCTGTGAAATTCACCGACCATTGGGAAGAACAGGAAGAGGACGGAACCAAGATCCTGCACGACCGGGAAAGGTTCTCGCATGAACTGACCCTGGTCTTTGCCAATGGGAAGACTCAGGTTCTCACTCACGAAAAGAAGGAGCCGGAATGAAAAATGCTCACCTTCGATTCGGCTGGCTGAGTTACGTGAAGAGCACGGAGAAGACGACCACCAGCATCAAGCTGCGCTTGGATCGCTTCATTGGAGAGGTTTTGCCTGATCCACCGCGACAGGCGAAAGCCCATCTCATATCCGTGATTGGAGGGGACACACAGATCTCTGCTATCAGCGCGGCAATCTCCCTGGGAGACAGCTTCATGGCGGAAGGGCCAGGCGTACAGCCGATTCGAGTATGTCTCGAACGAAACGCACAGTGTTTCAAAGGTTCGGTACAGCTTGCTGGGCGCAAAAAACCGCTGCGTCACCTTATCGCGTTGTCGGAAGAGTTCGCTTCGAGCAACGTGTCGACAGGTTCGGGACGAACTCTGCTGGCAAGCTCAGAAAACCGATTCATTTGGGCCTCTCTCGCCCATATTCACGGTATCCCGGGAATGCCGGACTGGGCTGACTGGTTCGCTGGCGAACTGGACACGCATAAAGCGATGATCCGTGCTCTCGGTATCGGATGTGCTCCGGTGCTGGTCAAGGGCGAAAAGGAGCAGTTTCTTTCCTGGCTTAGCTGGGGCGTGGAGAGTGGAGCGATCAGTCTTCCCGCTGAAACCGGTTCGATCCGCTGGCCGGGTTTGAGTCTGCAAGACCTCTTCCTATCGGCCGACTAGCCTTCCGCACCACCCATCTTTTCCTTCTTTCCCCTTGTTCTCTCGTTCTCTTCCGCAAATCCCTCCCCGTACCAGAGGACTTCCATGCCTGAACTGTCCACAATTTACGACTACATGCGCCGTCACGCGGCACTCTTGGGAGACCGCATTCTGCAGGAGTATCCAGCGCTCCACCAATTTGACGACGCAGTTTCGCCTCGTGTTGAAGGGCTGCTACGAACACCTTTCCCTGCACAGACGATCGCCATTATGGGAGTGGCCAAACGCTGGCAGCAGGCGCGAACCGCGATGGTGGTCGCAGAATGCGGTACTGGCAAGACACTGATCTCGCTGGGAGCAATCCAGGTCCACAGGCAACGAAGTCCGTTTACCGCCTTAGCGATGGTTCCGCCACACCTGGTCGAAAAGTGGGCGCGCGAAGCGTTTCTGACATTGCCCGGAATACGCGTGTTCCTGATCGATGATTTGCGAAATGGGGGAGACGAGAACAAAGCCCACGGAGTGAACGAGGTGCGTTTGAGGCAGGGCCGCATCGTGCGGGAAGGGTTGCATACTACGTTGAGTGAGTTGCGGCTGCGCAAGGATTCGCCGAGTTCCCGTAAACACTGGCTGTCGCTCTGCGGGAGATCATCGCTGTTTATCGTCGGACGTGAGCGTGCGAAGCTCGGTTATTTCTGGCGTCACGCTTACCGGGTTCCACATTCCGGCCCATATTTGGGCTGCGTGGTAAATCCAGATACAGGCAAGCCAGTAATCGTGGATGACAGCCGATTAACAGCAGTTGAGTTTGAGAAGGTCAAGATTGCCGAAACCATCGAGACCAGGGGAGAGAAGTCTTGTCGCCCACTGCACAGCCCACTGTGGCAGGCGGATTCGGACAAGATCCGGCGCATGGCCCCGATTGAGTTCATCGGGCGCTACATGCCGGACTGGTTTGACTATGCCATTTGCGACGAGATTCACCAACTGGCTGGCGACACCGCGCAAGGAAATGCCCTGGGTACTCTGGCCTCATGCACCGACCGGATCGTCGGGCTGACCGGAACGCTCCTCGGTGGCTATGCGGACGATCTCTTCAACACTCTGTTCCGCCTCGAAGCGAGAAGGATGAAGGAGCATGGCTACGAATGGGGCACGACCGGACGCAGTTCCTTTATTCAGGATTACGGGGTCCTCGAAACCATCACCAAGGTCGAACCCGCCAACAATGCCTGCTCGAAGGCAAAAGCCACGAGCACGGTTCGCCGCAAACCCGGAGCATCACCACTATTGTTTGGCGAATTTCTGATGCAGTTGTGTGCCTTTGTGTTCTTGGAGGACATCTCGGGAGAACTTCCGCCATACGAGGAAACCTATCTCAGCGTGCCGATGGACCCTCTGATGCAGGAAGCGTACCGCGAACTCGAAGAGGACATGCGGAAGGCGTTGAAAGCTCATAGGGGTAATCGGTCGGTGCTGAGCACGATGCTCAACACTCTGTTGCTGTACCCCGATCACCCGTACGGGATTGGGACGCTATACGGTACTGAGTTCGATCCTGAACTCAAGCGCAGGGTCCGATTTGTGATTGCAGAACCCCGCGACCTTCCCGAAGACCGTATTTATTCCAAGGAACGCAGGCTGATCGAAGAGATCAGGAAGGAACTGGCAGAAGGACGGCGGTGTCAGGTCTTTGCCGTGTATACGCAGAAGCACGACGTCACAGCACGACTGCAACGGATTCTCAGCAACGAAGGGCTCCGCACAGCAGTTCTGAGAGCGAGTGTCGACACGTCCAAGCGCGAGGCGTGGTACTCCAGACAGGTCAAAGACGGAGTCCAAGTCGTGATCTGCCATCCCAAACTCGTGGAGACCGGGTTGGATTTGCTGGACTTCCCGACCATCCTCTTTTACGAGTCTGGATATTCGCTGCACACTCTGCGGCAAGCCAGCCGCCGGTCCTGGAGGATTGGACAACGACGACCGGTACGCGTGAAATTTCTTTGCTCTGAGGGGACCATGCAGACTTCCTGCCTCCGCTTGATGGGGAAGAAGCTCCTTGTGGCTCTTACGATGGAAGGCAAGTTCGCCGGCGAGGGATTGCAGAGCATCGATGAAGACGATGACATGCTCTCGGCGATGGCGCGGGAATTGGTGGAGAGAAACGGCATCGGCGATACTGCCGACTCCGTTTGGAGAGCGCTCAGTACCGAACATCAAAAGCTATTCCCGACGAATTCTCATAGCGACGACAATGCCTCATCGATCGAAGTTCCGGGTATTCTACTGGATACTCCGTCTTCCCCAGCGAGTCTTGTTGAAGGCGCCATGGACACCGCGTCTATCGTCGTCTTTGGACAGCGACCTCAATCGTTGTCAGGTAGGCGGAGGCGCGCGCGGCTAGCTGTCCCGGAGCAGGCGTCATTATTCGGCTTCAGCTAGGGTGCCCGAAACGTTAGAGTTCCGTTCAATACTAGCGCACCCGATCGGGTGGCGATAGTCTGGACTTCAGGCAAGTCGGTCCTCTCTGACCGTTCGTGTTTGAGCAGGAGTCCAGTCTTAGGTTCATAGGAAATCAAGCCTTTCATCAAATGAATTCCACACCACAATCGCTCACCGTCAAACAAGGCACATTTAACCCAGTTGTAATACCAGGCCGGGGAATATACGACACAGTGCCGATCGTTGACGAGATCGTATTCGACTAGAGGACCCTTAAAGAATGAAAACCAGATTCGATCTGAGGCCCGTACAGTCGTCACCAGTGTGGACAGAATGTGTGGAGTCCCCCCGTAATAATGGACTCTGATCTTTCCCTGAGGGAATTTCCCATTCTCCTTGTGCCACCTCCGCGAAGCAAATTCTGGTTTGTCAAAGTCGACCTGTGTAGGCGGTTGCAGAAACCCTCTCTGAGACGCGATTCTCTCAATTTGACTACGCAAGCGCTTTTCACCTTCGGGTTGAATGGTTATGTTCGGGGAGACAGGTCCGGATAAATCCTGCCAGTTGAGAGTCTCTGTGAGTGAGTGCAGTTGCTTGCTCTCAGGGAAGTACACGTGCAGACTTCTATAACCTCCTCCAGTCCCAAAACTCTGGTCCTCGTAGATCACCTCGCAGTTCCCATCATCGTCTAGATCGTGGACTTCCATTCGGCATTTTGTGAGTGAGGCCAGCATGTCGCTCCTCCAAACAATCTGGAACGTACTTCCGAGCTGTTGGAGGAGGAATACCCTCCAATCAAAGTCTCTCTCCGAACTCCGGCGCAGCGCAGCGATGAGTGTGCGGTTTGTGCTGATGTTCCGGAAGGAGATCGCCATGGGCACATCTTCCCCGAGGAGCGACGTCGCCGCTTGCGAGGCTTCGGCCCCAGAGAGGGGCGATTTCTTGTTTCGAAACTTGAAGACCCGGATCTCGAATCCGCGCCAGAGTCTGCTGAGCCCCTTTTGCATCGGTAAATAGAGCGCTTGCAGAACTTTGAGAATCAGAGAGGGATCAGACATTTCCGCGCCTCCTTGATCGTCTCATGCGCATTGTTTGATCGTTCCATGGCGTGTAAGCCGTCTTTCTTAGGTTCTGTTGGCCTCAGCCATGAACACGTTTTGGCTCATCATATCCCCTCCAACCGGAATTGGAGCATTGATCGAATCGGCGCAGGTAGAAAATCCGCCACTTACTGAACTGACACATCAAAATCGCTAATCCGGGTCCTCGCGGAGCAGGAGTAGTCCGCTCTCTTAGCTTCGTTCACACCTCGCCAGCAATTCGGCGATATTCGCACGTCCACACTTCTATCTCGCCAAGAAGTTCGTTTCAAAGTCAACAAGGAGGAAAGAAGCATGTCAGAAACTAGTACGCTCATTGGATATGGCGGCCGAACGATTGGCCGCGAAGAACTAGCCCTGGTGCCCACACCGCCAGCAACAGAAACCCACCGCCCGGTCCCGCATCACGAGATCGTGCAAGCCCTGGTCGAGACGCTAGGGTTTCGCCACATCGGAGTCGTCCACGACGAGTACGCGGTCTCGCCAGACGGCATGAAAGCCTTTGGCGTTCTCGATCTCGCAACCGAGATGGCAGGGTGCCGTTTCTCCATCGGTTTGCGAAACTCCCACGACAAGAGCATGCGTCTGGCGATGACCTGTGGCTATCGCGTGTTCGTGTGCTCGAACATGGCGTTCGCCGGGGATTTCACGCCGGTGCTCGCGAAACACTCGAAGTCGTTCTCGCTCATCGATTGCATCTCGGTCGGCGTCGACCGGATGCAGCGAAACTTTGAGCCGATGCGAAAGCAAGTGGAAGCCTGGCAGAAAAGTGAGTTGACGGACGTCACCGCCAAGGTGGTCATCTACGAGGCTTTCGTCGAGGGCAAACTCGAGGCTCCGAAACATCTTGCCCGGACGGTGCATGATTTGTATTTCGAGCCGAAGTACGAGGAATTCCGGCCGCGAACGATCTGGAGTCTCTCCAATGCGTTCACGTCGGCATTCAAGGAACTCGATCCCGTCCCACAATTCAAGGCTACAGCCAAGCTGGGCGAATTCCTAGAAGCCCGGTGCTCACAGCCGTTCTAGCCTGCGAGGCGGCCTTCCCAACAAGCAATTCCACTTTGCTTTAGACGACCCATGCGGGCGAGGCTCGTCCGCATGGGCTGAAGAGAGGAGTCACCGTCATGTCTGCATTGTTTCCGCTTGGGCAAACTGTGGCTACGCCGGGGGCGCTAGCTGCATTGGAAAGAGCGAAGCAGCCGCCTACCTTTTTCTTGGCCCGTCATGCCATCGGGGACTGGGGCGAGCTGGAGCCAACCGATATCGCAGAGAATAAGTACAGCCTGATTCACGGGTTTCGGTTGCTGAGTAGCTACCAGACAAATGCCGGAGAGAAGCTATGGATAATCACCGAAGCGGATCGGTCTGCAACCACTCTGCTGTTACCAGATGAGTATTGAACCGTTGCACCAAGGATATCAGCACGTGAAGGCTCTTCTGACGAGTACCTGGTCTTCTGTCCCAACGGACCAGTCTGCTAATATCACCGGCGCAAACTGGGGCCGTAGCTTAGGCGAACCCTCAACCACTGCATCTTCTGCGGCATCCCGCATTGTGCGCTGCTATCGGAAAAAGGTGTCTGCGCCCGCCATTACAGTTTCCCACTGCTTTCGAGGATCAGTCTCGTCAGCGATTGATACAACTAAGTGCCAAAGAGTTAGAATCTGTGGCTGGTTGTTTGCGTCAAAGACTCCGTGGCCAGCCCATGTCGTGATCGCCGAACCCCAGTTGACCGTGAAAGCAATCAGGTCGCCCGTCACCGTTCCCCGCAGATCCGTTGACGGTGTCGGACCACCAGTTCCGCTGACTGCACTAACATACTTGCCAGTGACGTTATTGCTTCCGTCCACCGTCAGATCCATATAGGAACCGAGTTCATTTTTCCAGTGTCCGCCAAAATCAAAGACTGCTGGCGTAAGATTCTTCGTTTTTTGCAGAGCTATTTCAGCGTGCTGTTTCATAACACCTAGACCTCGGGCAACTAATCTTAACAACGCGTATTGAGTTTATACCTCGAACAAGACTGCGGCGAGGGGTACGACGAGGGCCAAGCTGGGCGCGTTCCTGTCCCAACTGCCGGCGTAAACCAGCCGTCTCCCCGTTTGCCATTTCGCGATCACAGACGGGGATCCCCGCCTTCCTACTTTAAGGAGTAACTACCATGTTTCAAGAATTGATGCCGTTGCTCGCGCAACGAATATTGCTTCTCACCTTTTCGCGTGTGAGCGACGAAAAGATTTCTGTCAACGTCATCCCAAAGCCACTGAAATCCGATCAGCAGGATGATGACGCTGCGCTTACCATACCGCTGAGCGTCACTGGCACTCCCAAAGAGCTTGACGAACAACTACCACGACAATTGGTGGAGTTTGTGGAGGCCCACCTGGGACTGTCCTCAACCTTGAAGGGTGCAAAAGAACAGATAGAGGCTGCCGCCAAAGCAGCAAGAGAAGCAGCCAGGAAACCAACGAACTCGAAATCTCACAGCGGGTCCAACAGGAGTCCGGCTCCAAGCTCGCCGCGAGTGCAGATAGAGGCCGGCGCGAAAGAAAGCTCAGATGATTCACAGTTGAGTCCGGCGCCAACCCAGGCAACGACCGCCAGCGCTGAGGGCGAATGCCTCGGCGCGAGTACCGGAAGCTTGTTCGACCTTGAACCGAAAAGCGACAACTGAAGGTTGTCCAACCGCCTGGTCCGTGTCCCCGTTTGCTGCTTCCGGCGGCGGGACACATCCTCGAAAGGAGTAGTCATGGAAGTACACGTTCTTGAACGGGAATTCCTATACAACGGGGTCAAGCTGCCTGACACTACCCCAACGATGACCCCTGAACGGGTCAGGGAGACGTACACGCACTTGTATCCAGAAATAGCTACGGCTGCTATTGAGGGGCCTGAAAGCGTGGGTGGCAAACTG
Source organism: Candidatus Dormiibacterota bacterium (assembly GCA_035632675.1). Taxonomy (GTDB): domain Bacteria; phylum Acidobacteriota; class Terriglobia; order Terriglobales; family Acidobacteriaceae; genus Sulfotelmatobacter. Next base: position 145,926 of record DASQGJ010000026.1, on the reverse strand, counting down.
GTTTACAAGTTTGTTCGCGCGATCGGGGCAAAAGGGTGAGACACTGACCCCCTCAAGAGCGCACACCGTGAAGTCTAAAAGGGCTTTTCTACAGCCTCAACGCGCATTGTTAGGCCCGCGATAGCGCAATGCTGGCGATATAGCAAGCCAAAGAAATGCTGACGCCTGCGAGAGGCACACTGAAAAAATAAACCTTGCAGAGCACAACAAAACCACCAAGCATGGCCAGCCCGACAACGAGCAGGAACGGTGAATGAAAGAGGAGCTGGCCGCGAGTCAATGCGAGAAAACCGAAAACCAAGCCGAACAAAATAAGTCCCATGCTGTGGCTGGCATTGAAGCCCACCCAAGCCCGCCACATTGTTGTTTCTTTCGTAATAACAGGTGAAATCTGGCTCATGCTGATTTCGAGCGCGGGGTCACGGGGCGTGAGCTTTGGCCCCCAGAACGTATAGGCGAGGTGGACGACTCCGAGCGTAAGGACAATGCTCGCACTAAGAACCATGAGAATCTTTGCGGCCAAGATGCGCTCCCCATTCTGTGGGCCCATTATTCTAAGAGGCGCTGCGCAATTGCCCCTTGAAGCTCGCTCTTCGTATCTGGTCCAACTCTTGGTACAACACCGTGAGTTTTTTGGAACGCACGCGATAGCCAAGCAGGTCCGAAGTAGTCAAACACGACGGTTGTCGCAGCGTTTGGATCTGCAGATCAACCAATTGGTGAACTTCACGTTTGATGGCGGAGGCTGGGTCAGTCATCATACGGTTCCTCGGCGGGAATTGTAGCTCATACCTAGCAGCCTGCCCAGAGCGCAAATATCCACAGAGAGCACAAATATCATCGGACTCACGTGCGCAAGTCCCGACATCCCGATTTGCGAGTCCATCGACTAGCAGACGTGCATCAAGGCGCACCGCACTGCGCAATTGCCACAATTCCACGGCCAGTCAGACTTGATAAAAGGTGACTTCCATGAAGCGCAGGAAGCTAGCTGCCGCAACCTCCCGAACCATCGATGAAGACGCGAAGCAAGTCCACAGGGCGTTGGAAGAAGCCACGCATAACCACGTCAATACAAACGATCCGATCATGGAGCAATTGAAACAATGTCCAGAAGCATTCAAAGTCGGGGAAATTCTCGGCAAGGCGTTCGACTCGCTCAAGTACGCCCAGGACGGGGGCGAGATCGGAGACCGGTACTTACCGCCCCCCGGCGTGGTCATTCCACCACTCGTGTGATCGGCCTGCCGCTGGACGTTACGTTCCCGAAGCTCAAGGGAATTCGATGGCGGTACTGCACGCGGTGGGACGAAGGGCCGGCCGCGGTTTTGGGAATGAGCCTGTTGCGGTTGGGAATGTGCCGGCCCAATGACTGGTCGGGTAGCGCCGTGGACTTTGTTGAACGCGGTTTCAGGAGGTTTAGCTCCCAGAATCGTGCAGTTGACGCGAAGAGAGTCTGGGTTGGCGACCTCCGAATTACGGACAGTCTTTTCGAACTGACCGAGCAAGAGCGAAATCAGGTCGAAGCTGAAAGAGAAGGGATGACTGATCATTTGTATCTGGTCGGTGACTACGAGGCCGCCGCTTCCATTCCAATTGGCGCGACGCTCGCCCGCCTTGAAGCCGAGCATGATCTTCTGCCGGCCGCTTTCTACGAGGTCCTCACCACCAACCTGTACAAATGGATGCGCGTGTACGACTACCTCGACGCCCAGGAGCACGCCGAGATGTGGATGGAGGATCTGAGCGACGAGGAATTGGAAGCGTCGGTCTATCGCAAAGTGGAATTGGAGATCCCTGCCTGTATCAAGAGGCACTCTAAGACGCTCAAATACCGGAGAGCCCGGAACTTGCTGCGGGAAATCCAACCCCACACGAGTGTGGCTCGCGAGTTGATCCGGCACCTGCTTGAGATGGATGCTCATGGCCAAGGGAACGAGCACGCGTGGCCCGGCCAGATCAATGAGAAGGACGTACCAGGCATTGAAACATGGCTCTCGGATGCTGAGTATTCCAGGCCTGGATGCCTGATCACTTGGTACGAGAATGATGCGATCAACGCCTGCTTCGATGAAGAGGCGCAGCACATGGGCGAAAACGGACCTTGCCAGCCGAATGTTGCCCTCCCTATCCACCTGGACAAGCCAAACGAAGAGCTAGATGAAGAAGTGCGGCGAGTCTTCGATCACGCCGGCGCGATGCTCCGCTCGTTGGCTTCCGCTGCCAAGATCGTCGAACTCGTCAGGGACCTCTACGATGAATATTTCCGTGAACATCGGCTCGAGTCAGGACTTCCGGCTGAGCCGGGCACTGCTGGTGTACGGGAAGAGCAGCTATGACGGCTACCCGTATCGCCATCCCTTTGTAACTCTCCACGAAGTAATCAATGACGGCGACGCTGCACGGCTAGCGGAAGGCCAGTTGATGACGCCGCAGATGCTGATCGACCTGATGGCCGGTTTGGGAAGATCGGTTCCAGCCGAGATCTTGCCGGCGCGGGTGCTGGTGCGCACGGCAGAAATGATCGTGTGGTGGAGTCCAGCCTGCGAACGAACGATGTTTTTCAGCGACCGCGGCAACGATCGTGTCTTGAAGAACATGAATGGCAAGCTCTATCCCCACTCGGCGTTGCTGTTCAAAGCGTGCGGGACTCACTTGTGGGTTCGTGCTCTTGCTAAAGACGAGCGGCCGACGGCAGAAACCAAGCTGTGCATGGCGCCCTACTGGAATTGCTACGACAACGGCGTGTGTTGCACCGGCAGTATGAAGATTCCGCAGGAGAAGTCGGTCGCTGCCATTGACTTGTGGGAGGAGGCGTTCTTCCAAAGCGAATTCACGCACGCCTCCGGCGTGCGCAAACACACTCGGTTTCGCGGCGGGTTTCTTGCGATGTGGCAATCGCTCGCGGGACAAAAAGCGTTTCCAGAGAAGTACCTGGTGAAGCTGCCGCAGACGCTTGCGGAATTCGTGAGGAACGATGACCACAGCTATCGAAACGACAATCGCCACGAAGACTGAACATCAGATTCCTAGTGCACTACTGCAGAAAAAGGTTCAGGTCACCGTAGTCGGTTGCGGCGGGACGGGAAGCGCCATTGCCGCCGGGTTGCCGTATCTGCACCAGGCCATGGTTGCCTTGGGGCACCCGCATGGGCTGGATGTGACCTTGGTCGACGGCGACCGGATTTCTCGCACCAACTGCGTCCGCCAACCTTTCAGTGAGAGCGAGATCGGACTGCACAAGGCGACGGTGCTCGCCACCCGGATCAATCTGTTTTGGGGGCTGGGATGGAAAGGAGTGCCGCACTTCGTCGACGATAGTTGGGGACACGAGACCGACATTCTGATTGGCTGCGTGGATTCTCGTGCCGCCCGGAACGCAATGACCCGCACTCAAACCTACTGGAACTGCCACTATTGGCTGGATCTTGGCAACAACGCCGATAGCGGCCAATTCGTGCTGGGCCAGCCCGAAAACCAGAGGAATAAAGCGCGAGACTTGCGTTTGCCGACGGCTCCCGAACTCTTCCCGGAACTCATCAACGCGAAACTGGACAAGAAGGACAGACTTCCGCCGTGCAGCGCGTTGGAAGCGTTGGAGCGGCAGGAGCCGTTCGTGAACCAGACACTCGCATACCAGGCGCTGGCAATGCTTGCGCGGCTATTCCGATATGGGCGGCTTTCGTACCACGGCGGGTTCGTGAACCTGCGAACGGGCCGCACCACCTCGCTCGCTGTCGATCCGGTCCTATGGCAGCGGATGAGGACGCAGCCGGCAGAATCCGAATTACCCAGACGCAAGAGAAGGAAGGTGGTCAGGCAATGAGCCAAAGCTTTCGGGCAGTGAAAGAAATATGGAATGCACACTCGTCCTGCTTCATTGAACCGGAGAAGTTGATCGTGCTTCTGCACGACCTTGCCGCCAGAGTAGGGACGGCGAGCGACGAGCACGAATACGGGGATAAGCAGGCTGTCTGGCTTGAAAATGGCAGACAGGTTCTGGACTATATGGAAGCGGACGAGCGCTTCAGTGCGGCCAGTTTCCACGACAGTATGGAAGAACAAGGGATAGCTGTTAACAGGAATGACCTGATCACTTTGATCGACAATATGCGTAGCCTGTCCAAACAATGGCGGAGTTCCATCGGAAAACACGGGGAATTGTTGTTCTACATCGATGCATATTGAACCCCGCAGACGGGACCTTCCACACTCTCGTTCTGTTTTTATTGGGAGCGCCGCTGCCCCATCTGGGTGCCCTATCACACAACCGCGATGCGAAGTCTTATCAGCGCGAACCTTGTCGCGACTGTACCCAGACGCATGGCACAACTGGAGGCATCAAATCCTGCCATAAAGATCCTGAAGGCAGCGGTTAGCGTGATCCAGTTGGCTTGCCAAGCTTCCGGGCATCCGGATCACTCTCATCCTGGATGACAATCGCAGGAGGCTGGGCTTTGACACTTTTCGACCTCGAGCGTTTGATTTCCCGCCAGAAGGCCGCCCGGGCCACTGCTCGGGTCATGTGGAGCACCTTGGCGATTTCCTTCCAAGCAAATCCTCTGTGATGCGCGCCAAACATGGGTTCGACTCTCTTGAGAAAGCTTGCGACGAGGTTTCTCCAAACTCCGGTTGGTGAACTACGAGCCACGAAATTTCATCGCATAGCGTCAGATATGTGGGACGACCAAACAGTTCAGACGAAGGTGGGCTACTCAGACGAGAGCAATAGTCACCACACGGGGATACGACTTTCTCTCGTTGGGGGCGCGGTTCGGGGATGGCTGGCATAACAACCGCCCGGGGCTAGCAGTCCTCAGTCCGCCGGCCTGCAGCGCCCAGGACTGGTACTTGCTCTTACAGGGTTAAACCCGCCTGCGATCACCTTAGTTGCGGAAAATGTCACTTTTTGTTCAAAGAGACCTCTCTTCTACGCAGCCCGAGTCTCCTTGTCCATAGCTGGATTCGGCCCACATCGCCCAGGAATTGGGACGACAGCTGCGTCAAGTGATTGGTACTCAGCACGTTTCGACCTTCGGTCAAGGCTCGGCCACGCAGGCCGATTTTCTGCACCGGAAGTGGCCACCTGCACGAATTCCTGCAGCAAAAAAGTTTTTGGAAAGCGGCTTGACTATAGATGTAGGCTGCCCGCTACCACTTGGCTCATGTGGGGCTAAGCTCCACCCGCCACCTTCGTCGCGCAGCATGTTCCGAAGGAAATCGGCGCATGCGCTTTTGCAGCAGGAGAGGAGGTATTCCGGAGGCGTCGAGACAAGTGTGTGTGCACGAATCTGAGACGTCAACTGCCACAAGGACCCAGCCCCCGGAAGGCAGCAGTATGGGCGAAGCCGACGGTGTCTATAAGCGCCGTATGTTCCGCTGGCCTAAAGAAGCAAGAGAACTGGTCAGAGAATACAAGGAACGAACCAGCAGAAGCCAGGAGCACACTGAGACTGGCCGGCGAATGCTGGTCACAAAGCTTGCTGCGACTTCTGGAAACCCACGAGACGCGTGTTTACGTTTCCTGCGCGAGCTTGGCGTAAATCAAAAACGAGCGTATCGCGAATGGACAAAGCCTGAGCAGCAACGCCTCCTGGATCTGATCACCGCGATGCCCGTGGAAGAGGCCGCGAAAATCCTGCGGCGACCCGCAGGGTCCGTGCGCTCGATGTTGCATCGGCTCGGCATCGGCGGCAAAACAGGACGGGAATGGTTCACCAAGTTCTCCCTCTCTCGGGCATTGCACACCCGCCCCGACGAAATACAAAAATGGATCGACCTGGGTTGGCTCAAGTCGCGAGCTCTCATCACTGCCGGAACGAAAGCCAACATCATCCATGCCGACGACTTCTGCCAGTTCGTGAAGGAGCATGGACGTGCGGTCGCGAGCCGCCGGCTTACCTACGAGGCACTTTGGTTCGTCCAGAATTATGTGTTTCCGCCAAGCCACGCGGAACTGCTGTCGCTGAGAGGAACGTACAAAAGGCACGATGCAGGCGATGAGACAGACGCGAACACGGAGTCTCAATCGGCCTGCGGTTCCGAAGAAGACGGCGGGCAGGAAGGTTAGGGTTCGTGATGTCAGCAGCAAAGGAAATCGTTATCGTCGAGCACAGCAAAGAGCTCTCCCTGAAGACAAGCAAGGAAGCGGGGAGCAACGGGTCAGGCGACCTCACCGGCACGCATACCGCGGGCGCGGATGGCCCTCCAGCAGTGAGGCGACGTCTGCCGGACGAGCGCCACAGCCTGACCCATCACTTCTCTGTGGGTGGGCAGGAAGGCTACGTCACAGTTGGTTTATACGAGGATGGTCTACCAGGCGAACTGTTCATCAGGATGGCGAAGGAAGGCTCGACGGTTTCCGGTCTCATGGATTCTTTCGCAACAGCAGTCTCCCTGGCGCTGCAGTATGGTGTCCCGTTGCGGGTCCTGTGCGACAAATTCAGCCACACACGGTTTGAGCCAAGCGGGTGGTCCGGCAATCCAAAGATTGGCTACGCCAAGTCGCTGACGGACTACCTGTTCAGGTGGCTTGAGTTGCGCTTCTTGAAAGGTGAGCAGGGACTTTTGTTTGAATTGCCGAAGCCGGCCCAACCACAGCGTGAGGTGACCAGCGTAGTCGAGGGCTTGGGGCAGATCGTAGAGTTGGGAGACGCGCCTGGATGTCAATTCTGCGGCTCACTCATGGTGAGGAATGGCTCCTGCTACCGGTGTATGACTTGTGGCAGCACGAGCGGTTGCTCCTAGGGTTAGCAATGTTTCCTGCGAGCGGCCGAACTGGCCAGATCATTGGCCTCGGTGTTGTGCTCGCGACGAACGTGGGAGATCGAGAAATCGAGCGACCGGGCTGGTTACCGGCAGAGATGCGGAAACTATTGAATCGGAAGATTGTCGAGCAGGACGGGAAATGCGCCATCGTCATCAAGAGTTCACCGAGTACAACGATATTGACCATAGAGATCCCAAAGGTATGGGAGGTGCATGGAGAGACGACCAGCCAGACAATATTCAGGCAACGCACTGGTGGTGCAACGAAGAAAAGGGATCAACGAGAGCGGACGGACGACGGCCCGATTACCCGCAACAAAGATAGAGCGTGGCGGCCGCTTGACTCCTCTTCGTACTTGCAGCTACGCCTTGGCAGCGAGTCTCAATGCTCTTCCGTTGGAGGCGCCACCAACAATGGCCCGAATCTGCGCTCCCAGTTCTCGATGGCATCCGTCCATTCGCGCATGAACCTTAGATTCGGCTTCCCACGCGTTCTCGTGCCAGGAACGCTCCTTCTGTTGCTGGTTGCGCAACGACGCAACCCCTTCCGCGATTTCGCGGAAGCGCGTGACGAACTTGTCTCCCACGATGTAATCAAAGAGTTCTTGCGATCTCTCATCGCGGTCGCTGTCGGTCAACTTCAATCGAGCGATTTCAATCACGGCTTCTCGGATCACGATTGCAAGAGAGATCGCCATCCGTTTCTCGACGACGGGGATGCCTTTCTCAACACAGAGGCCCTTCTGCTTGCCAGGAAAGGCGCGGGTGACAATCAGGACATGCGGCGTCTCATACTGGCTCTGGTAGTGCTTTGCCTTCGTGATCCAACCGTGGCTCCAATCCAAGGTATCCTTGCTTTCGTAGATGATTCGGCCCGCGATTTTTGTTCCGTCCATGACCACGTGGACAATGTCAGCCCCGCTGACGCCGCGACCGATTCGGTCGAGCTTGTCTCCCTCGCCGCGAAACGCCTGGTTCAATTGCTGGTACAACTCGATTTCGGCTTCGCTGCCGATCCGCTCTCCGCTTCGGGCTTCGAACCTGCGCGTAAGATCCTGGAGTTGCCCCTGCAGCCTGGCTTTTTCCGCCGCGTGGCGCATCTTGTCCTTCTGGTGCTCATTTTCTAGCTTCTCTAGATGGGCCGCGCTCTCTGAAGTCGAAGAGCGAACGGCTTTGGCAACCTCTTTGCGAACGCGGTCCTCGAATTCGCGCCGAACATCGCGCTCCGCGGCTTGACGAGCGGTTTTTCGCGCCGCCGATAACCGTTCCACGTACTCTCTGCGTATCTTCTGCTTATCTTGCTCGGCTCGTCCCGCGCGCGCCTTCGCCTCCCGTAGCTCTTGCTGAACCTGTTCCTTGGCCCTCCGAGCCGCTGTCTTCCGCTCAGCTGTCAATTGAGCCGCATAATCGTCTTGCATCCTCTTTCGCTCTTGGGCCAGGACCGGGGACGCGAGCTTCTTCAGGCGAGTATCGAGTTCGTGCTGATGGACACCTTTGGGCAACGGCTGTCCGCAGAGAGGACATTTGTTGGGCATGTGCGAAGCTCCTTCTAACTCAGCCTTCATCTCGACTAACAAGTTGTTACGCGTATTGTCTCAGGCCGACCAGGCATCGCGCACATTACCGAGGTCAGCAACTTCGAGTCCGACGTCGAGCTCGTTCAGAGTTCATCACATCCTCGGCACCATACCACTCTTCCATGCCGCAGAAAAAAATGGGAGCAGCAACCTTGAGTACGCCGGATCGAAGGAACGAGCGTTGGCAGTTCGTCACCGTCGAGCAATAGCCTCCAGCGCGGAGAATCACCGTGCAATAAGCTCAATTGAATGACATCGCGGCAGCCGCACGGGCACAGAAGCGCAGCCGACCATGATGCACCGTCACCGATCAGGTAAAGCGATCTTTGCCGCAGGATGTCGGGGAGTTCATCGACACGGAGAATACGCCAATAGTTCTTGGTAATCCATGGGCGTAGCATTCTTCGCGCTACGCTCACAACTCTCCAAGCGAAGTTTTTCATGACAGAGTCGCCCTCTCGAGCAACGGCTCCACATCTCCCCTTCCAACGTGCTTCTGCAACAATGGGCACGGGGCCGCTTCTGGTTCGGCAAAAAACTGCATTTCGGAAAAATTGACCGCCACGTAGGCGTAGTTCTTATTCGGGGTATTGCGATACGGGTGCAGTCGGGCAAGAAATTCGTTGACCACGAGCGAGGCGAAGAATGCATTCACGCTCACGACGGCGGGCCTGTCTTCATCGACGCCGCGCAGGTAGCCCTCCCGGATGAGCCGGCGGTACATTTCAGCATTAGTCCTGCGCAGCGATTCGGCATCGACCCGGGCCATGCTGTAGACTTCGCGGCTGAGGAGACTCGATCCACCGGGCTGAATGTAGTGGACTGCGCCGGCAATACGCTCAATGCCGCCTGCTCCGTCAGCGTCCAGGCGAACGCCGACATCAAAATAGGGCAGCAGATAGAAAGTGGCGATCCGGTTGAGCACATGCCTGCCTTCGACTCCATCCATGCAGCCGAACGCAACATCACATTCCGCTACAGCCTTCACCGCCTCCGGCGTCAGGAGCGTTTTTTGTAAAGCCATCACTTGCTGATCGAGTCCCATACGTGCGATCGCGGATGCGAGCACATGCACTTTCGGCCGCGCCAAGTAGACATCTTCTTTGCCGCTGTTCACAATGCGATTCAGGTTTTTCTCCTCGGCGATATCGGGATCGACCAGCACCAATCGGCCAACACCCAAGCGCGCCAACTGCTCCGCCACGAAACTCCCGGTTCCGGAGCAGCCCACCACAGCAACGGACATGCTGCGCAACAGATCTGTCGTTCCGCTGCCGAAGGCTTGGGCGTGACGCAGCGCAAAGCTGCCTTGCGACAACCGGCGCTCGGTCCAGATGCAAATGTCATCGCCGACCGCCATTACGGATGCCAGCGGTGCGATGATCTTGCCGTCTTCGCCCAGGGCGCGCCCGAATAGTTCGCCATCGGGAAGCATGATCAGGCTGGCGTGCGGCAGCGAGTCATTGAGGAGGCTAGCGATCGATGCAAACAGCGCATTGTCGGATGCGTCATCCGTGGCGGAGAATCTGCGGTAATCGACGCCATGACCGTGCACTTTCACAATGGCCATCCCGCGTCCGTAGGCTTCCGCGATGAGAGCATCGACATGTTCCGTGGGCCAAGTCACACGGTCGGCGTGCCGGTCACAGACCTCGTAAGGAATGGGCACGATTTTGTGGACCGTCAGAACATGGCATTCCGCGCCTGCCCTACGACCACAGAGAAGGAGGGCCACTGCCTCTTTTCGATCTCCAGGGAACAAGTGTTCGCGCAGTGCATCGTGATGCCGCTGGGTCATGTGAAGCGTGAATTTCATATCGACCCCGAGAACTCCCTCTGTAACCACTCGTCCACGAGCGCCAAGTGACTTGCGACGTCATCGATGCCTGAACGCCAAGGATTCGTGCTCGTGCGGTGGCGCGACCAACGTTGCCATGCGGCTCCCGCAATGTTCTGCGTCGACAAGGCGCCGATTGCCCGGCCATCTCTCCTGGCTAAATGGGGGTTGAAATAGACCATGTCGATCTGGCTGTCCGAGTAATTGTCCGGAATGAGCAGTGCCAGGCTTGTCTGCTGGTGGTTGTATCCGGCCGGAAGCTTCCAATCATGAATGATCAGCCAGCGAGTCGTACCATCGCGCAGCGTCTCCCACGGCAGACCTAGCCGGTCGAGATAGGCTTCCTCTGATTCGGGCAGGCGGAAGTCCTGCCGACGACAGAGGGCCTCAAGGCCCTCCGTCGTCCCTTTCGGCATGGTGGTGAAACGCTCGATGTGGTGCGCATGAAGATGGACCACCTCGTCCGGCTGAATCGGTTTCGGCTGATGATGCCGACGGTGCTCATAGAGCTTGAACTGAGCCGGGGTTTTCCCGACCAAGGCGAGAATCTCGGCTCCGGTTATCTCGGGCCGATCTACAGTGACCTTCTCCTTGTCCACACGAATGACATAGTGTCGGGCACGTGGCAGTGGTTTTTCTTCCAGAGCAAAGATCTCGATCTCGACAACTTCGAGGATTTCTTCTGCGGGGTTAACGTGGTTCATGGCAAGAGCCCTCCTTGGGCTCAAAACGACTATACCATAATTAGCCATAATTTAGCTATTACATAATCATTTTATATACATTTTCTGCTTGCAAATTTGGCTAAATGGAGTATATTCATTGTCGGGAGGCTAATGAAAATGAACCCGAAGCGCACTATGACTCTTAACCTGACGGATCAGGAGATGAGTGTGCTGGATCAACTTTCAGTCCAGAAGGACTTGAGCAAGACTGCCCTTATCCGTCAAGCACTTAGGCTCTATCAATTAGTTGACGCCCGTATCACTCGCGGCGAAAAGCTCTTTTTTGAGGACCAGGACAAGCAGAAGGCGGAGTTGATGGTTTTGTGAGAGAAAAGATCCAAATCATCGACACCCAGACCGGCGAATCGGTCGAGGCCGAGATCTTCGACGAGGTGGCGCTGGCGCATTTCATCGAAACGCAGGCGGAGTGGCGGCCCGTCGTCCTGGCGGCAGCACGGGCCCTGTCGCAGCAACCGAACCAGGGATTCCTGATTCCGAGGCACTTCCACTGGGACTGGACTCGGAAGGAAGCCGAACTGAAGCTGCTGGCAGTCAAGTTTTATGGCCTCGCCTACGAGGGCAAGCTCCAGGGCATTATGAAAGTCGAGACCGTGGCCCACTCCTGCCGACTTCCTGAGCAACAGGGGAAACCGATGGTCTACATCGACTACATCGAATCGGCACCCTGGAATATTAAGAAATTGATGGCGGCGCTGGGACAACCGCAACGCTTTCGCGCAGTGGGAACGCGTCTTTTCGAGGCGGCGGTGCTGCAGAGCCAGGAGGAAGGATTCCGCGGCCGGCTGGGCCTGCATTCCCTTCCGGGTTCGGAAGGCTTTTATATCAACGAGTGCGGCATGACGCCGGTTGGCCGTGACCCGCACAAACAAAACCTGCTCTGGTGCGAATTTACGCCCGAACAAGCAGAGAGATACTTGGCAGGAGAATGACCATGAAGTTCAATAAGGACCGGAATTGGCTGGCAAAGCGGGCAGAGCAAGAAGATCGGCACTTCATTTCCGTGGGTGGCCTGATTTCGCGGATCGATCCGGAATGGCAGGCGGACGTATCGAGCATGCCGAACGTCGAGACCACGAAGACGGCGTTTGTTCGTTTGCTTCAGCTGGCAAGGCGGGAGCGGCGACTGTCTTTGGAACAACTCGCGCAGAGGGCGGATGTCGATCTAGGGGAACTGGTGAAGATTGAGTCGGACGAATCCTTTAAGCCAACTCCCCGAACCATTCACCAGCTGGCAGAATTTCTTAAGTTGCCGGCGAAGAAATTGATGGCATTAGCTGGCCTTCTAAAAATCAAAGACTTTGGCCTGCAACAGGCCAGCGTGAGATTTGCCGCGCGCTCGGAGCCGGTGGAGGATGTGAGCCCGGAGGAACACGCTGCTTTTGAGGAATATGTGAAGTTCTTAAATGAACAATGAGAAACCGCTTTCTGGATGAACGCACGGCCCGGGACATCGATATCTTGGTCGCGAAGATACTTCGCGGACTGGGGAGGCCGGAACCACCGCTGGTTCTGGACCATGTCCGGGCCTTGCAAAAGCTCGATCGGCATTACTACTCATCCGTGGATGAGGGGCCTTTGCGCGAGTTCGTCAGCCGAGCCTACATCGGAGCCAAGCAGGTTTTCTCCCGGCCTACCCTGATTCTCGATGTGGTCCGCAAGCGCTCGTTGAAAGCTCTCTATCTGCCTGATCGCAGGCGGGTTTTGATTGACTCCTCGCAGCCGAAGCTCAAATGGCGCTGGAGCGAAACCCACGAGATCATTCATGACGGAGTTCCGTGGCATCAGGATGCGATGTTTGGCGACACCGAATACACGCTGAGTCCGGACTGCCACGAGCAAATCGAAGCCGAAGCCAACTATGGCGCCGGGCGCTTGTTGTTCTTCCAGGACCAGTTTCGAGAATTTGCCAGCGGGTCGGAGCCAAGCTTCGAATTGATCAAGGCCGCCACCAAACGCTATGGAAATACGATGACTTCCACCCTGTGGCGCCTGGTTGAAGCTCTGGATATTCCGGCACTCGGCATCGTCGGGTCCCACCCACGAGGCAGCGCCGATCCCAATCGCCCGGCACAACAATGCCGCTATTTCATACGCTCCCGAGCTTTCATCGAACGGTTCGGCAATGTAACGGAGGACGCAGCCTGCGCAGTACTTCGCGCGCACTCTTCGTTCAAAAGGGGTGGGCCAATCGCAAATATCGACGTGACGCTCGTCGACGACCGGGGCGAATCGCAGCTGTTCCACCTCGAATCCTTTTACAACGGGCACGAGGCGTTGACGATTTTTACCTACAAAGGTCCTTCCCTCATGAAAATGACCGTATCGAGCGTCGCGATTCCGATGAACGTCTCAAGCCGACTGCGACATCGACGCTAAGGGTTCACTACGTGCACAGAGTTTCGCCCCCATTACGCGTCAAAAGCAGTCAGCAAGGGAAACAATAAGGCTGCTGAGCTCTTGCACGGTCAGCGTATCATCCTTGCGCTTGAAGTAGAGTCTTCCATTCCGGTCCAGTCGGACTTGAACGGCGTCCGACGCTTCCTCAACCAACCCGCCAATCCTTTCGCGGACTGCCCAGCGCAGATTGACCCTTTGGCCATCCAGCGAGATGTCAGCAGTAACCTTCGAAGCCGGAAACTCCGCTTTCCTTAGAAACAAAGAACGTGAAGGAACTTCCAGCAGTTGTAGTCCGCCTATGTTTCGCGAGCGCTCACCAACGGCTGATTGAATCAGCTTCCAATTCTCGAATTTTCTTCGATCCAATTCTTCAAGTTCAATCTTTTCCAATTCTTGAATGTTTTGCAAAGCTGTCCTACCTCTCTCTTTCGAGTATTTAGATGCTTTCGAGTATTTAGATGCCAATCGCTAGGGTTGGGTCACGGATTCTGAGATGCAAGCCTCTTGTGAAAATACTCCTTATAGGTGGTAAGAAAGGCCTCGCGCGCCGCCCGTTCGCGAGCGGAGGGCTGTTCGAGCAGTACGCCAGCCACGGGCTGATCCGAATGCTCGGCAATCAGTTCGAAGCTTCTGCGTTGATTGTCCAGCCATTGCGCAGCACTCCGAAACTCGAGGGCCCTCTTCGCTAACTCCCGGAATTCTGCGGTCAGATCTTCGGCGTGGCCGGTCTGAGCATACATGGCCCATTCGTTGATCACGCTTTCGGCAAGTTCATCGGGACTCGTTTTCTCGATGCGTCTCTCAATAAAAAGCTCTTCCAATTCCCTTAGGGAGTAAACACCGTCCGCCAAGTTCTGCATTTCTTCCGACGAAGCTCGCATCCGACGGTCGATCTCGAACCACGTCTTGCCGCGGTCCAGTTGAATTTCAACGACGTGCCCCTCAGATCTCAAGGTCCGGATTGCAACTTCGATCTTTTCCTTCGCTGGGGTCATAAGACTACCGATACCATTCTGAAGGCGAGAAGTGCGCCCACGCAATAGTTACCAAGGTCAGGTTGCAGTGGGACGTGCGGGCCGCTGAGACTGGAACAGGTAAGGTGCCCGTGACGACGTCGAACAAACCGACAACTAGCCACAAAGGGGCAATTCCGCTCCCTCCCGAGGCGACTGTCCCTCTGTTCTACAAGTACTCAAGTCTCGCGACGCCCGACCACCTCGAACGGGTGCGAATCATTATTCAAGAGCATGAGCTGTACTTGCCGAATCTGGATCAGCTGAACGATCCATCCGACGGTAGACCGCGCATCGCAACGTTGTCAGAGGAGGAGATGAGCCATTTCCTTTACCAAAAGCTTGTGCAGCGCAGCCCGCACCTGTTACCTGCCAAGCTAGAGGAGGAAAGGGCAATCATTTACTACAATGTTAAACGGCATGGCACCAAAGGCCTGCACAGAATGCTGACCGAGATTCTCCACGCGGAGTTGAAGGACTATCGCATCTACTCTATGTCGAAGCGCTTCGACAACCTCAATCTCTGGGCCAAATATGCGGGGGATCATGCTGGGTATTGTCTGGAGTTCGTGAACGAAGGGCCACTGTTTGAGAAGGCGAGGGACGTGCTGTACGAAGACTCACTACAGATGGACGTGAACAATCCGGATCACACCAATGGTTTTTGGTTCTTTTGCAAGCGTCCAGAGTGGAGCAACGAAGAAGAGGTCCGGCTCGTCTTGCCGAGGGGCATGGGCTCCAAGGTGAAGCTGGAACCACGCTGGCTCAAGCGATTGATCTTGGGGAAAAGCGTATCGGAGCAAAGCGAGGAAGTCGTTCGGGCTTGGGCGAGGCAACGAGTACCGGAACTGGCGGTCGTCAAAGCTCGATATGACACGGTCGATCAAAAAGTCATACTCGGACCCTAACCCGAATGTCTGAGTCGCGGACTTCGGGACTCGTAACCAGAACATCAGCTCACAGGCCTAGCTGTGTCGGCGTCATCGCCACGGATCCAGTGATGGCTGGGCACTTCCAAGATGCCAACACGTCCACCCAGACAATATCCAGGCAACACATTTCTGGTGCAATGAACAAACAGGATCAATCAGGATGGACTGACTCACGGCCGATCAGTCGTTCTCGTCTATAGCTGGATTACCCCAGCAAGTTCGACTTGTGCGGTGGGCCGAAAGTGTGCTTCTGTTGGAGTCGAATTGCTGGTGTGCAAATGGACCGGGTTTGGGCAGCTACTGTGAAAAACGCGAAGTTCTTGTCTGAATCCGTTCCGCAGCGAACACGCCTCTCACAGACCTTAGCTTTTATAATGCGCCCGTTTTACGGAGCCCGCACAAGACCTGCCAGAACAACCCGCAAGTCACCCTAATCATCATCGGTACCAGGATCACCGCCTAGTTCGCTGCTTGCGACTAGCAGCGTTGCGCCGACAGGCGACCCCAATTCCAAACGGAGCATGTTTAGTCGACGGCGGGAGCGTTCAACAAGGCACTCAGCAATATGAATTCGACCAAAGTCTGGGATCTGAAGCGCAGAACCGTTGCTCGTTAAGCTTCGCGCAGCAGGCGGGTTCAGGTCCTCAACCAGCGAAACCCGATACACTCCTCCTGAGCCTGGCTGCCGGTGCGGCCGCTTGCGAAAGAGATCGCTGTCGAGTTTTGGATAAGCCTTCTCAAACTCGGCGAATGTGTTGTGCTCCTCCAAAAACTTGGAGAGCTTGATGTCGACGGGCTGTCCTGAAATCCTAAAATTTTCGAAGTAGGTGCCGGTTGGCACGATCCGAGGTTCGGACTCCCCGTCAAAGAATTGCCCAGAAAGGCGAGCAACTACCCGGTCGACGGTGACCACGTCGAGTACGTTCAGTCCCTCCACGACGACGCGAACCGAACTATCATGCAATTTGCGACGGGTGTCAAAACTGCCTGAGGCCTCAGCATAGGCCCGCCGAAAGCTGACAATGCCTTTCAAGTCGAAGCCTTTAACCTCGGCGTTGCTGACTCCGCCAATCACAGGTAAGGAGACCGCCGCCTGGCTCGTGATTAACTGTTGTAACGGACGGCGGATCTCGCCGGCGAGTGCCAACGCGCTGGCATGGTATAGGTACATTGTCATTCCTCCCCGCGCTGTCTTTGCGCCGATGCGACACGCGCGACAACAATCACCGCACTGGACCAACGGCGATAAGGTCGCCTGCCGAACGCACCGACAATAGTGTCGCGGCATCGTCCTTCGTTGCCGCGATCACGACGGACAGATTGTCTCCTTCGGGTCTTGAATCCAGCAGGTAGACGCTGAAAAGTTGGGCCTTACTACGATTTTCTGTCGAGCTCGGAGAGAGAAATACGCCGAGCCGGAATGGAGGCTGTCTGCCGGCCAGAGTGGACGTGGGGCGAACCCTTAAGGTGAAGATGTCTAGACCATCCAGCTCATCTCTTAGGCGCATTCCAGAGCTAAGGTTGGTAGCCTCAAGTACACCGCCTAACGGGATTTGTTGAGTCGAGTAGCGGCCCAGAACAGAATCTTGCTCGCGCCTCGCTGTTACGCTGTCAGCCGCATATTGCACCTGTACGTCAGTCGCGTCGATGACATGAAAGGGCGCGATCGGCTTCAACGCGAGGACCACCGGTTTATGTCTGCGATCAACCCATATGCTCGCTACTACGATGACCGTAACCAGAGCTACAAACAAGAGGTCGGGAATATGATCGATAAAACGATTTCCCGTGATCGATTCCGACTCTTTCTTGGCCCGCGCCCCCAAAGCACGTCTTACACGGTCTTTGGCTGCGTCATCCGGTAGACCGAGGGAGTTGACGAGGCCTGGGTTTTGTTCCAGCGCCTTCCAGATCTTCTGTGAATTGGACAATCCACGACCTATGAGGATTGCTCGATCCTCCTGTGTCAAACCTTTAATCCTCTTCGTTGACTTTGCAGGCAACTCGGTTCGATCTCCTAAGCCGCAGCCGACTTCATCGTATAGGTCACCGTTAAGGTTTCATTTGGCGCAATCTCCCCAACTCTGATTCGTGGAGGGGATATATCGATCACGGTCAACACCCCCGCCGACACGGAGGCCGAACCCGGGACAAACCTATAGCCGTCCGGCAAGGCTTCCATCAAGACAACCGAATTCGCCGGCTTCCTATCTTTATTCTTGATTGTGATCTGCACTACCAAGGTCCCAGCCACAATCGCGTTTGTCACGTTTCGATCCATCTCAAGCACGATACCGGGAGGAGATGCGCTCATCCGAGTGGGTTCGACCTGATAGGGGATGGGCTGCTCCCGCGAGTCCGCGAATAACAACTGAACTGAGATCCTATGCCAGAGGGTCTTTTCTTCGAAATAAGTGGAGGGCTGCTGCTTATATCCCAGCGCTTTCAGCAAATCGAAACGATAGAGGTCGAATGCTGATTTTACTTGTCCTCCCCAGGCCCTGGCGCGATTGATTGCAGAGGCATAAGAGACGATCGCTAGGACGAAGAAAAGACTCAAGCGCCAGCCCCAGCCCAGGACCGCGGCCACAGACCAAGGCGAATGGGTGAACAATCCGATAAAGCCCACGGCCAATCCGCTGATCGCGCACAGCAAAGACGAGTTCACCATGAAATCAACCGAGGTCTTTGCTTCATCGATGGTTACTGCGAATGCGGGTTCAATCTTCGCCACCAAGCGAGGCCAGAAGACAATCGCATCCATTCCGTACGCAACGTCAGAATATCTCTCGAAGCATCGGATGACGTTACCGAATCGGGTTGGCAGGACAAAGTCTTCTTTGTCTGGCATCTCTGCGTTAATGTATCCAGCCAGATCGTTCTGCGCGGACTGAAGTGGGCGCGTGACAGTGCTTGGAGCGTTGCTGGCGGCCAATTGGCGTCGCAAGTGACGCAAAGAGAGTCTCAATGGTCCCATCCGCCGCCACGTCCTCTTCTTTCGCCACATCCAAAGCCAGCCGAGGTACGAGCGTTTCCAGGGGTATCCTTCGTAGAGCCGAATGATCGGAATGTTGAGGTTGTAAAGAAAACCGGACACGACCACGACCACGAAAATCAGAACGATGGCGGCCCACTTGTCTTCGCCGACCGCAATTCTACTCAGTTGTTTCTGTAGAGCGGGGCCGGAGGGCAGCAAAGGCACGGTGATCAAGTCGTTCAAAATGGAGACGATCAGAACGGGAAACAAGGTGCCTAGTAGAATGGCCTTTCCGAACTGACCAGAGATGGACGACAGGAGTGTGGTCATGGCGACGTCACAGTCCTCCAAGTTAACTAGGTACTGTACTCTTCGATAAGCACGTGCAAGGCTCCTGCATGATTTACAAATCCTTCAGGATTATCGTTCATCGTGAGAAAGAGCGGTCCCCCTTCGGTCGACGCAAGCGAGATCACGCAATGCGAGCCGACTCCGAACACTCGCTTGCTGCCGTAGGGCGATGTAGGTTGCGAAGCGTCCGGAATATCGGCGGAACTGCCTCCGATCTTGGCAATCAGTGCCCCGTACAATGCTCCGCCGGTCAAGAGGCCGGATTTCCCAGGGGCGATGCCAATGCCGTCGGCTCCGCACCGGACGCCCTCGGCTGGGTTCCAAGACAGCGGAACCGGTTGGTTCTGTGGATCTTTATCGAGAAGGCTAAATCGCAGGAGACGCGATCCCGGCACATAGTCGGTTACGACGCTCCACAGACCGGTTGGTCGCGCTTCAATTCTGACTCTCTTGAGAGGCGTCCATTTGTGGTCCTCAGTCATCGTCGGTACCCGCATCTCCAGCCAGTTCGCTTACTGCGGTGGTGATGTGATGAATCGTGAAATGTGGATCGACTGGTATGGAGGCACGTTTGATTCCGAAGCCCTCGGACCTGACCTCTTGGCGAATCAACTCGCGCAAGAGTTCACGTTGCGAGGGTTCGATCAAGATGTCTCCGATTTTTGTCTCTGGAGCAGGCAAAGTGAAACTGCCGCTCCGCTTTAGAGCTCGCGTGACAATCCTGACACTACCTTCGTATCCAAGCGTCTTAGACATTGAGCCCTCCTGGTTTCGAGCCACAGGTTTCAAGCCCTCTAGAACGTGCCCTCACAGACACACAGTCTTGGTTACCCAAGTGCCGTCCGGCAGTTGGTAAGTAATGTCATGTGGCGTTGTGCCCGGTGGACAGACAGTAGACCCGCCCACGGCGGCGAGTCTTCCGACCGCATTCCCAGACCAGTTGTGTTTGGTAAAGAGTTCCTGCACGTCATTCAGTAGGGCCTTTGGCGGCTTTCTCGTTTGCCTGTTTTTCTCAGCCATCACTTGCCTCCACCAGACTTACATTCCACACACGCAATTTGCAGACGCGCCGAGCCGACCGACTTGCCGTCCTTGTCAAGCACTGTGATATCGACGTTGCCCGGCTTGCCCGTGAGTTCCCGTGTCACTTCAACCTTAATGGCCTTCGATTTCTCCCCGGGTTTGGTCGCGGCTTTAAGCAGGAATTTCAGTTTTAACAGATCAGCCTCGACTGAGCTTGCTTTAGAGGGATCTTCCATGGGTATTTCAATCCAGACGGCATCAAACTGATTCAGCGCGATCGGTTTCGGACCGGAGGAATCGCTGCTCGCAAGCTTCGGAACGTCAATTGGGAAAGAAGCTCCATAGGGATCAACCAGCACGATTTTGTCCGGGACTGCGCTCTTGAGCACCACGCCCTCAGCGTTCTCGCCCGCTGGTTGGGTCTCTGGATCGCCGGATCCACATGCTGCAGTTTTCAATTTCAAAGGTTTGTCGCTGGCAAAGATCTGCCAGCAAGAGTTGGCTCCTAGAGTTTGGGCAGGATTGTGAGGATCCTTGGTGAAGCCGGCGAAGTTTTTCGAAATCACCAGCACGCTTTTGTCAGTTGTGCGAATCGCCTGATAAGCCGACCCTGGATCTGAGAATGGCGTGGTCGATATCCAACGATCTCCGAGAAAGGGCCATAAGATTCGTACCGTTCCACTGCCGCCGGCAAGAAATGAGTCGGGAATCGCACCACGCACGACAATGTGATCGGCCACTACGTTATCTGGTCCCGGATCGCTCACCTTGTCGATCGAATACGGCAACGGAACGGTGTTGCTGTTTACTGTGACAAGGGGCACCGAGTCTTTGGGAAGGTCTTCATATTTCAGGGGTTGACCCGCAACATTCGGATCACGTCCGGCGAGGTGAAGGATTAGCGTGTGTAGGCCGGAGAGGGAAGGACCTATTTCAGCCTGGTAGAGGTGCGCACCAGTCTGTGTCTTGTCATCGCTCACGCGCAGCGGAATCGCGACACCGTACCTTCCAATGACCGCTGCCGACCCGGAGGCGAGCGAATCCAAACTCGTCGACAAGTCGAACGCCTGATTCGATTTTAGGATAAGTCCGTCGGCCACGCTCGCGTATGATTTGTCACCCAGCGCAACTTGAGTGCCAGAAAAGAAATTGTTGCCGACGACCGATACCAAAGCTGTCTTCGGCCCGGTTGGGACCCATGACGCTCTTGAGATCGTCGGTCCGAGGTCTTGCTGGTAAGCCGCCGTAGTTTCCACCGTAATGTTTGCGTAGTCCGCCTCATTGATGTAACGAAGGTCGAACAATTCCGGAGAGCTCAAGCCAAAGGTCGTAGCATACTTAAAGCGGGCAGCCCGGTTGGTATCCTTCTTCTCAAATGACGTTAACGTCGCCGAATCATACTTCTTCCAGAAAGTACGAACATGGGCGGTGAGTTTCTGTTCGGGACAAGTATGTTGTTGCGCGGTGTCTGCCGCGCAATTGTCCGCAACGGGTAACGATGTGATCGCGAATAGCTGTCGCAAGCCAGGCGAGACAGAGCGGCGACCGAGAACCGGACGAAACATCCAGCCGAATATGACCTCGTTCGGATTGCTTGGATCCATTCGCTCGTAGGAGATAGTGTCGTTGTCTCGGAACAAGTAAAAGGTCTGCCCTCGACGACGCTGGCTGTAGCCGACCTGCACGACCTTCAATACCGCACTTCCTCCGAAGGCGTTCGACTTCGTGCTTAATGCTGCAGAGTTGTACGTCTTTTCCTGGGGCATCAATGCAACCAACGAAAGATCACCGTTTTGTGCTTTGAGTGTGATCTCAACCACCGCAACGGCATCATTCGCAGTCCGCGGAGGATCGAGTGTGATGTTGAATCCTAGAACCGCTTGCAGGCGCGCATTATGATCCTGTAAGCGGTCGGAAAGCGAGCGCTCCAGAATCATTCTGAGATTGAAGACTTGATAACTCAGATTGACTTGATCGCTGAAGAGATCCGACGCCGATTCTCCGTAGTTGGGGGTAAATCCGGAAAAGGCAGGAGCATTGTCAAGAGATGGCGCTTGCGGAGTAAGCCCGCTCTGCGTGGTCGTCGTCGTGGATTTGGATGTGTTGGGTAACGAGTTGCCGCTGCTGTCTACGTTACCGGTATTCTTCACGACTTCTTGGGTTAAACCCGGAATGGGCAATGTATTGATCGCAAAATTGGACGCAGTCTCGGTAGAACGAAAACCTTGGATGTTAGCAAGTGCAGCAGCCACAGACTTCTGATCAACAAACTGCGTCTGCATGCTCTGAAGCGTCTGACTGAGGCTTTCGAGCATCAGCGTCAGGGTCCGATTGTCAAAAACCTTCGGTTTCCCAACGCTGATTCCGTTGGGAGGGGCAACGTTCTTGTCTTTCGTGCCTTTTCTGTCCTTCGCGCTCTCGCTTGTACTTATTTGGACAAGCACGACTAGTAAGAACGCTATCTGAATCCATCGTTTGAGGTGCGTTGCACGCACGGATTGATCCTCCGGATGCCAGTTCCCTTTTTCAATTCGTAGTCTAAGGAAAACTCGTAAACGGAGCGACACGGCACAACCCACCATAGGTGCCTACGCGCAAGCACTCTGTTTGCTTGCCCTCGCAGACCACACCAGGGCATGCGAAAGCCTGTGCAAAGAGGTTCACTAGTTTTCCAGGGGAAGCAGCGAGTAGGAGCCCCCTCGGGTCGAGAGTTCCTACCTCTCGACAGGCTAACCCGCTGAGGAACGCAACTGTACGTCTGTACCCCGACTTATGTCAAGGGTAAGCGGGTCGTGGCCGTAACTTGGTTCGAGTCCTCTCGCCAGTCGCTAACGGTACACTCCAGCGCACACGCGTTGTGTGGTTATCAACGCTCAACCGATCGTCCGGTTGTCTTGTAGAATGCTGCGCTCCTTATGGGGCCCAACATTGGAATCTTCGTGCGTGCTGTCGGGTTTGCTCAAAGACTCTACAAAATCTCCTTGTTTCACTGTCTTACTAGCTGTACTCTTGGCGCCGACAAATTGCTAAATGCTGATTTGCGATATTTGTGAGGCGACTTCATGGATTCGTTCGACTTTCAACACGAACGCAGAGATGACAGCAATCGCGAAAACCCGCAGCGCCGCTCATCGGGTGTTTCCGATGAGCTAGTAGGCTTGTACGAGCCACTCAATCGCCTGCGTCCGGTACCCGACCTGCCGAGCTGGAAGGCGAGAGAAAGACATACTCGGAAAATGCTGTCTAGAGCGCTGGATCTGGGCACGACTGTGGCTTTTGTTGGAGCGGGGTGCTCGGCCGCGCTTGGATATCCCGATTGGGCGAACTTGGTTGAAGAGATCCGCAAGCACGCAGACCTGCCCGTGTTCGCTCGCAGTGCCAATCCTGGGACTCTGAAAACTGAGGAACTCCTACACATTCTCGGTCTCTGCAAGGAAGGCCTCGAAGAAAGAGAAAAAGGCCAATTTACCCGGATCGTAAGGGACATTTTTGCGAAGGTCCCTGTGAAGGCGACACAAGACTCGAACCCGTACGATGCCCTGGTTAGACTCAACCTGCATAGATTCGTAACCGCGAACTATGACTGTGAGCTTGAAAAGGCGCTCGGCAGGAAAGAAAGGATCAAAGACGAAGACGCTATAAAGAAGTTTGGCCTTGCTCAAGATCACCCAGAACGACTCGCGAAGGTCCCTCTTTCCTCACTCAGCTCGCAAGAACCCGTGGTTCTCCACTGTCACGGCTGGCTACGCGATGAAGAATCATTGGTGCTGACTGAGACGGACTACCGCCGTTGGTACCTCGCAGAAGATCAGCCCAATGTTGTCGAGTTTCGCCAGACGCTTGAGATCTTGTTTGGTTCGAATCCGATTCTTTTTGTCGGCTTTGGCATGAACGACGACGACCTAATGCGAGTGTTGCGGACGATCGTCGCCAACGAACCAGGAATTCCCCGCCGCCCTCTATTCGCGCTCCGTTCGTGGGATGGCGACGAAATCAGCGACGCGGATATCTTTAAGTTCGACCTGTTGTGTGCCCGATACGGGATTAATGTTCTCACATACAAAAATGAAGGCGATGATCACGGACTCACCAAAGAACTCGCGAGGATCGGCGAAGATCTGAGGGACCATCGTAACCGCTGGTTGTGTAAACCCAGGATTCGGGAAAATGACTTCGATCACGAAGGTGGCATCGCCTACTTTCATTGCTGTCCGAGCCTTTCTCCCGCGGAAGAGCTTACCTTTCCTTCCGTCGACGCGGCTGCAAAGACGTGGATACAGAAGCTCGGCGACCGCGGCACGCGCCCAAGGGTTCTAGGAGTGATCGGTCCTGGAGGCTCGGGCAAGTCGACCTTTGCGCTCAAGCTGATCAAGCACCTATACAGACGCGAGGGGTCATTTCAAAGGTTCTTCTTTTGGAGTTCGTACTACGCTAACGACATTGTCACAGGAATCGATTTGGCGTTGTCCTTCTTGAGCACCCACGCTCGAGCCGCCGATGTTCAGGATGGAAGAGAGATACCTGGTTTCCAGGATGCCGGTCGAGCCACGAGGCTGATGAAGCAACTCGAAGAGATACCCTGCCTCCTCGTGTTCGATGGGATTGAAAGACTACTTCGGCCAGGAAAGCTCCCCGGCGAGGGTGTGGCGAACAGCGCGGCAGCGCAAACATTCTTGCAAAAGATTGCCGATGTGCCCGGAGATAGCACCGTTGTGTTCACGAGCCGTGTCTGGCCGTCTGAATTGGACGAAGAAAAAGACTCTGTCGGCAGATTAGAGATTGGGCCCTGTTTGCTGAAGGATGCTTCGCAAAACCTGCCGAAGGACGTTCTGAAAAGAGACGAGGACTTTGCTTCAGTTGTGTCGTTGCTTGACGGCCACCTCCAAGGAATCGTGCTCGCCATTAAATCGGTGCTCCGCGAGAACAAAAAGAATATGCCGGCGACGAAGGTCGCCGAGCACTTTGATCGTCTGCTCTACGACCTTTCGCGACGACGGCCAGACGAGTGTGTTTTCCGCATGCTTAGTTGGATCCTTCAAGACCTCAAAGAGGACCCTGATGGCCGTACTGCTTATGAACTCCTAAGAAACCTCTCGGTGTTTATGGAGCCAATTCCGTTGCAAATCATCGAGAGGTGTCTGGCGCTCATAGAGGAGAATGGACACGTTGGCGACGCGCAAGTCTCGCGGATGACGGAAGAGCTTCGGGAACGAGGGCTGCTCGTGCCCGTCAGCCGGGGACTGGTCCTCATGAACCCGGTGGACGAGACAAAGAGCCGGGGCGGTAGTCTGACTTCCGAAGCGGCAGGGGAGGAGAAAGCGGTGGGACAAGCCTCGTCAGTTAGCAATGTATCCGACGCGTACGCGGTACATCCGATAGTCCGCGAATATGTTTTTCGCCGCATACATCACGGAAAAAGCATCTGGCCTAATCTAGGTCTAGCCGGAGCCACCGCGGCAACCGCCACAGTGGACCCAGGCAATGCGGACGGAGTGAAAGTGGTGAAGGGATTGTTCGATATCCTGTGTGAGGCAGCAGAGGATGCTCCCCACGATTCCGGAGTGCCCTTTGCCCGCTATGCCTTCAGTGTCCTTCGCTCGCGGATGACCGCCATTACCGTGCCTCGGTGGGGGACGTATTCAGAATATCTCAAATTGCTTATTCGAATAGCGGATCTGGCGCGAAACTACTCCGGCCAATGGCGTCACGCATACAAAGACAATGTCACGAGCTTCTACCACGATAGGAATGCGATCCTACGCGCTGAAGAGCTAGCCTGGCTCTACAACGAGATTGGATTGGCGCACTACCTGCAGGGGTCGATTGCGGACGCGCTCGGAATTTGGCAACAAGGATATGAAATCAATCGGCTCGTCGACAGTGACGAATCTGTGGGCGAATACGTGTTCCAATCGAATTGCAATCTCGGCGCGGCTAACATCCAATACGGCCGGCTGGGAGTGGCGACGGAATATCTTCGAGCGGCGAAAGAGATTAACTGCCGTTTAGGCGATGAGCCTGACCACGGCGGGCGAATCGAAGGCTACCTCGGCTTGATCGAACACTTGAAGGGCAATCTCAACCAAGCTGAGACGCTCTATGTGGCAGCGGTGGACAGACTAGTTGACGCCGGGAATCTCCGCGGCCAAAGCATGTTCCTTGGTCACCTTGCAGACCTTCACATGAAGAAGGGAAAACTGAAGGAAGCAAGCGAGTGTATCCAAACCAGTCGCGCCCTCGCGCAAGCCTCCGAATACCCGGAATTGGTGCGGGAGGCGCGACTCTCGGAAGGGCACTTATTCCGGTCGGAACCTGATTACGCGGAGGCCACGAGGGCGTATATGGAGGTTCTCGAGTTTGCCCGAAAGCAGGAACTGCGGAGTTTGGAGGCCGACGCATTGTCGGAGCTGTCACGACTAGCGTTAGATCTCGGAGATTATCACAGCGCCAAATATCGTGCGATAAAAGCCCTACACATTGCGAATGAGTTGGTTTTGGGGCTGCGCCAAACCCACGGGCTGGTTGTGTTAGGACTGGCCAATGTTCACACGGGTCAACGGCGTCTAGGCTGCGCGTACCTGGAACAAGCCTCCAGCCTTGCAGAGAAGCAGGGATATCTCCTTCGCAAGGAGGAGGCGGACAAGGCTCTCTACAGCCTTGGTCTCCGTGACGCTGAGCGAAAGTCGGCCTAGAGTCTTTCGACCGTGTGGGTGCAGCGGCAGCACGCGGTTGATCTCGTGGAGCGTTGGTTTATGGCGCCAGGCGCGATCTGAAGATGACCGGACTCGGATTCCGATCAAAGCGGATGGGTAACGCTACCGTTCTCGTCCTGTTTTCTTACCGCCCTTTGGAGAGTCCCCGCTTCTGCGAGGGGAAGTCGCCACCGAGACGATCCCCATCACCCGAAGGAGAGATGGGGAACTTCGATGCGGCCGAGATGCGGAAACTTCTGGACCGCAAGATCGTCGAGCAGAAAAGGAAATGCTCCATTAGGAATCCCACCAGCCATCGGAGGATCGTGGAGGGACGCTTGCGTCTTCCGTAGGTTGGCTTATCATTAGCCGACTGGTACGGATAACTGAGAATTATCCAAACATTGAGGAGAGCGTATTGCCGCAATCGTCGGCATATTTGTTTCTTGAACTGGCCATACTGGTCTACACGCTAGGGTTCGGGTGGGAGCGACTAGCCGAGGCCGTGCTTCATCGAAGGCGGCTGCTTAGGGCTGCCGCCGGATTGGCGTGCTTCTGGTTTGTGTTGGACCAGATCGCTGTTCGGTTGGGTATCTGGGCATTTCCGTCGCATGGGACACTGCCGGGGCGCATATTTGCCCTGCCAATCGAAGAATATGCGATGTTTCTTCTGCACACCATTGTTTGCGTCAGCCTTGTCACGCGGTTCTCTGACCGGAAGCGGCAATGAACGTGTATGTCGCATACAACTGTGGCTTGGCGTTGCTTGTCGTACCGTTTGTGATCTGGTTCAGCGGACGACGCCTCGAAAGGGTTCTACAAGCGGCACGAATTGCATTGCTCATAACCGTACTGGCTTATCCTTGGGATTTCTTCGCGATCCATTTGAATGTCTGGACATATCCGCGCGACCCGGGACCAAGATTGCACACTGTTCCCTTGAATGACCTCGTATTTATGTGGTTGTGTTCACTGCTAGCTTGCAGCTTGATCATTACCTTGACCGACGGGAATGACGGTAGTCAGCGCAATTCCGAATGCGAAAACGCACGCGAGGAGGGTACCCGACAGGATTGAGGCAGACCGTCGTGCTGTCAACTGCCAGTTCTCGACCGGCATCGTGCCGCCAGGAACCTCGATCTCCTTCCCGAGTTGGCCTGGGATAACAATTGTTACGGGATCCGGCACTCCTAAGAATGGCGGCTTGGCTGTGATGCCGCTTCGGTCGATCACCAAGCGATCCTTGTTCGCAATTGTCGATTCTGGACTGAGAGAAGTCCAAAAGCTGGGCTGATCGGACTCAACGCGAATTCGGCTTTCTGAAGCGATCGGTTCCACGATCAACGCAACGCCCGGGCTCGAAGAGGGTTGTCCAGCAACGGTCATTTGGGTTCTTAACTCAGAAATCGCGATCGGTCGTTCCATGTCGAAGCTGAGTGGGCCTCCAAAGACACCGCTAACAACAGCGACGAACACAAGCCCCGGCGCTACAAGGTAGGCACAGAACTTGGCGAAGTCTCCAGGTTCGATGCGCTTCGCGATCTCCAAAACCCACTTAACGAATTCCAGCATGTGGATTGCCTCGGTCCTTCAACAGGTATGCTATCAGTGCAACTATCAAACACAGTAACGCACCGAAGGGGATCGTATTTATTTGATACGTAGTCGGCACCGTTGGACGGTTCACTGCGGAGATGAAGTACAAGAACCACGCCAACAGCGCCAGGCTAATGACCCAGATCAGACTTTTCGGACGCAAATGCGCTGGCTGAGCGGCCGATCCGGCCTGAACGCCAGCGATAATCGCAACAGGCCCAAGCAGTAAATTTGCGAGCAGATAAGGATTTCCCAGCAACGTGAACACTTGGAAGACAAGGAATGCGGTTAGCAGGGCAGTCACCATCCTCCAATAGAACCTCGGGACTTCTATAGCAACTGTCTTCTCCAGTCGCCGCTGTATCACGCTAACGTGAACTCCTGCTAGCACTGCGCTGTCGAAAGCGGACAAGAAGCTCGCGATCAATCCCGTAGAGGCCGCAATAAACACAGCGCTGTTCACTAAGAGCCCGGCGAACATTTGGCGTAAATTTACGATTCCATCAGGGAGAACAGGCGTAGTCATCGCGAAAGGTATCAACACTAGGAATGGAAAGATGCCCACTGCGACAAACAACACGAACCGAGACAGCGACTTCTTACGGTATCGCGCGACAACAAACGCTCGCTTCCAAGCATCGGGAGCGGATGCGATGAAGCCGGCTCCCATAACCACGGCGACTAGAAACTGATAGGTAAGCCTGAGGTATCCCACACCTGTCGCCCCGAAAGGAGGCTCCCAATATCCGTGGCGCGGAGCCAAAACCCTCGACCAATCAACGACCGACTGGTGCGCCGCTTGGTTCGCGAAAGAGATCGCCATTGCAGCAACAAACACGAACTGGATGATGTCTGTTCTGTAAACGGCGAGATAACCTCCAAACAATACATAGAAATAGCCGACGATCGCTACACATATGGTGACCAATGTTGCTTGGTCCGACCTGATACCGAGGCACACACGACAGACTTCGTGCAAGATTAGCAATTCCGAAGCTGCATATGCGAATTGGACCCCAGAGACTGTGAAGGCAAAGGCACTCGCGTTAGTGTCGTCTCCGCGAAGCATGTTGACCAGAAATTCTTCAAACGTGGTCGATCCTTGCTTTCGAATCCAGCCCCTAACCATCAACAAACCGATGACTGTCCCCACCCCTAATCCACAAAGTGCCGGCAGCCCGAGCACCAGGTAAACGCCGAAGTAGGCTCCAAAGAGAGCTGTGAGTGAAAAGACCGTGCTCGCTTGCCCAATCTCCGGCAGCGGCAATCCAGAATCGACGTCGAGCGGCCTGGCCGCGGACAAGGGTTGCGACCGGCGCGACAGCTGAACCAGAATCAGCGAGGCAATCAATAGAAAGGCAACGAGAAGGCCAGCCAATTCAGCCACCTCCGTGCTCAGCCGTCAATCTGACTTTCATCACTTTTGCTTCCCACGTTTGCGCGACAGCAGTGATAATTCTCAGTTATCCGTACCTCCGTCACCGTTCCGCCCCCGGATCTTGAGCAGCGCTCTCCTTGTCCCTCCGTGTTCGTTGGCTGTATAAGGAAAGTCTTTAATTTCTGTGAGTTGAAGACAGTAACCGGGCGCACGAGGGGGAAGAACCAAAATGGAACTGAAGCAAGCTGGGCAAGACTTTCTGGACGGATATTTCTCGACACACGATAGGCGGAAAAAGACAAGGACCGCCTACGCCACGGATCTGAAACAGTTTCTCAATTTCGCGGGGGAACAGATGGACCTGACGTCGTTAAGCGGAACGCTCATCGAACGCTGGGCCGCGCATCTACGAGAAGAGGCTTATCTGCCCCCGTCGATCCGACGGAAGATGGCAGTTCTGAAAGTGTTTTGTTCCTACTGGGTCCGGAGGGGTGAGCTAAAAGAATCGCCCTTCTGGCGGGTGAAGCTGAGCGTTGGACGAATTCAGCAGCTTCCCCGGAGTCTAACAGAGGGTGAAATCGAAGCGCTGATCGTGCAAGCGCAACGCAATCATACGAATCGAAAACGAAGTTCGCCGAATTCGTCAGACGGGCAGCCTGTGCAGGTCATAGGTCCACGATATCGAGCGCTGCGAAACTTGGCCCTGGTCGATCTTCTCTTTGCGACCGGCATACGCGTAGGGGAAGCGTCGTCGCTGAATGTTGAGGATTTCGCCCTCCAGGAAGGGATGTTTACTGTCGAGGGAAAGGGGGGGCGACGACGCCTGGCTTTTGCAGTGCATGAGAAAACTCTGCAGGTTCAGAGAGAGCACATCGCGTTGAGAACGAAACTCGGATCAGATACTCCCGCGATGTTCCTGAACGCTTCAGGAAAGAGGCTCTCAACCCAGGGAATGACGAAGATCATCGCGCAGCTGAGGCGAGAGGCCGGCATTCAACGGCACGTGACCCCACACATGTTGCGTCACACTGTGGCGACGTTGCTTCTCCGGAACGGAGCCGACATTCGCGTTGTTCAGGAGTTCTTAGGGCACGCATCTATTGCAACCACCCAGCGCTATACCCATGTCACGAAGGAACACCTGGTCGGCGCGCTGCGCAAGTTCCATCCGTCATTGAGCTTACGGTTGGCAGGCTAGGGGCCTCGTCAATTTGCCCGGGCCGTGACGCTACAATCGGGACATTCGCCAGGACCATAACGGCTAATTGACTGCGGCTCGGTCTCGCGGATTCATCCAGAATGCATTCCGCAGAGGGTTCGATGCGGGATGCGACACTCCGGTAGATATGGAATTCACAATAGAGGGACACAATTCGCTGCTTGGTGACCTGGCTAGGCTCGATTCCTGGCTAGCTTCGATGGGCGTACCTGCCCGCTCCAGCGACCGAATCCACCGGCTCATACAGGTTCTCGCCGAACTGAATCCACGGAGTATAGGAGCGGCGGTAAAGATCACCCGAGAAGAGCGGCGCTTGTACATGTACGCGCTCGCCGAACTGGTGGAATTCCATCAGATTTTTACCTGGCTCAACAAGGAAGACCCGAGCGTGCTTGGCCCCAAGCTCATTCGCGCTCTTTCAGGAAGCATCGACCCGCTCGAAGAAAGCGTCAGCAACAGCGTGGGACGCAATACGATGTTCGAGCTTTCCTTGGCCTCCGAGTGGCGGAGAGCGGGACTCGAGGCTGCGATTGGTGAGCCCGATCTGAAGCTGATCTTGGGTCAGCAAGAGTTTCTGGTGGAGTGCAAACGGCCATTTGACTGGAGCGGTGTCGTTCGATGCCTGAAGGACGCAAACCGCCAACTGAAGAAGGACGGGGCACGCACGAAGCCCGGTGCTCCGAAGGGCGTGATTGCGATCTCGTTGAGCCGCGTCATCGCCGGCGGTGAGCAGATTTTCTTGGCGGATTCAATGGCTGACAAATCCAAGCTGCAAGAAATCATCGAACGCGAACTGGCGGCCAATCGCTGGCGATGGTGGACGCGCATCCGATTCGACCAGAGCATCGGCGCTGTATTGTTCCATTTGAGCTTACCGGCGGATGTCGGACATGGAGACCACTTCGCCCTGCTGAGTTTTTCCAACGTCTACCAAGCTGGCGCGAATCCCGAAGCTCTTGCACTGTTGAATCAAGCGATGGAGCCGCTGTATAGCGATGCGACTCCAGGCCTGATGAAGGTTCATCCTCCAGGTTCGTAGTCCAAGTGGGACGACGACCTCTCCTTCTGCCGGCCTGAGGCTAGTTCCATTCACTGGCTCTAGGGCCTGCGCGCCAAGTCTGCCACTTCAGTTCCCCCCTGGACTTCGCTCCCACCCAAAGCAAAGCACCCGAGGGGTACTGGGAACTCCGATCACAGACCCAACAGTCGTGTCGCGCTTTATAGTAGGGTGTGAGAAATTGGATTATCGCGCACTCAACCACTTGCAAAAATCCGTTCGTGCACAGTTGTGCGTATCTCGTCGGCATAGACAACGCCGCCAAAGCCGCCCGGATGGTCTTCCGACGTGACTACTTGGTTCCAATAGCCATTGTCCTGATACCATTTCTTCTTTGCTTTCCAATCCTGTTCGTACGAGGACTTATCGAGCATTCCTAGATGCTCCCAGTACCAGGTGCGGCCCTGATGACGGACGGTAAAATCCGGCAAGCGAAAATTCTTCGGATTGCAATCCTTGGCTGTTAATTCCTTTTCGTACTCGACCGACAGGCCTTCCGAAACCAACACATCGTAGACGATGACTTCACTTTTGGAACGAACTGGCGTGCCATCAGACGTGCGGTGAATAAGCCCTTCTGGTCGGTACGGGCCCTTGATGCCAATATCTCCGGCATCCTGGCCAACCAACAGCTTGAACATGCGGGTCGTACGCCTCATTGTGTCGGACGCTTCAGGACGGCGCAAATCCAGCAACGGCTGACTGTCCTTTTCAACGAGGAGAACCAGCTTGCCCTTGAATCTGGTAAGGCCCGTATAGAGAAGTTCACGGGATAGAGTCTGGGCTTTGCGCGGCACAATGAGGATTACCGTTTCAAAGTCACTGCCCTGAGCTTTATGCACCGTCAGCGCATAGGCAAGTTCCAGAACCTCCTTCACCTCGGACTTCTTATAGCCGTATTCCGCTTCGGGCTGCGTCGAAAAGAAAACCTTTACGTTATCTGGCCAGCCGTCTTTGCCCTTCCATGCCTTAGCTATGATTCCGATCTCGCCGTTGGCGACGAAACGTAGCCCCTTGGCATCCTTTGGAAGCCATTTCGGCTGGTTTACCGTCTGCATGACTTTGTCGTGGAAGACGAGTTCCTGATCGCCCATCGGCGATGGCCATTTTGACCAGTGATCGCGGGCCAGGTTTAACATCTTGGCGCGAAACCTGTTTTGAATCACGCGGTTCAATTCATCCGTGCCAAAAGGCTGGATACGGGTTGGAGAGAGAATCTGCCACTTCTCACACGCCCGCCAGTCCTCTTTGTCAATCCCAAGTGACTGGTCGAAGGCCGCCTCATCGTCGCCGCGAATATTGAATTCCGATTCCAACACCCCGTCTATCTCGGAAAGAAGTTGCGCATGATCATTCCAGAAGGAAATTCGAACGTCTCCTATCTCCCCCTTCTGCACGAGTTCCGAGAGTACGGCGTCATCGCCGGGGCCGCCCTCATCTCTGTACCCCGCCGCCAACTCCAAGCCTTTGCTAAAATTGATCTCTCCCCCGGCGGCCTGCGAAACACGCATACATGTCGTGAGCTCCGCAATGCATTCCTGATGCTCTTCGCGCATCCAGCGGAGAATATCGACAAACGGGCGTCCGGGTCCGATAGGTGGCAACTGGTAGGGGTCGCCAACAAAGATCAGACGTCGAAACGCATTGGTGTCGATAGCGCGGAACAGCGCTGCCAGAAGTTCCACCGACGGCATGGAGCTCTCATCGATCACCACATTCTCATAAATGGCCCTGCCTTTCTGGGGCCCATCCAGAATCCGGTATCGCGGCCCGAGCATGCCGACCCTGTACAGAATCTGATGAATGGTGTGTGATTCGCGGCCGGTTGCCGCTTGCATCCGGACCCTTGCCTTCCCGGTAGGGGCTGCCAGGAGCGTCGTCCTATGCCCCTCAATTTCGCGGAGCTGTTGCAGGAAGACCCGGAGAACGGATGTTTTCCCCGTTCCGGCACCACCTGTGAGAATGCTAATCCGGTTGCTGAAGAGCACCTCCAGCCCCTTCACCTTCTCGTCTATAGCATCGATTTCACGCTGTGTGGTAGGTGTGCCAAACCCACCCTTTTCGACGCTCTGGGTGAGCAGCGCACGCCAGTCGGGGGGAGGCGCTGGCAGATCAGCGATCTTGCTGAGCCCTTTTAATACCTCCCCAATTTCGACTTCTTGCCGACGAAGGGACTTGAGCGCGACAAGTTTGATTTGAGCGGCACCTTCCTCATACTCCGGGCCGGCGCCAAGATCTTCCCCGAGTTCTTCATCGACGGTTGCCTGCGCAGCACGGGCTGATCCCACTGCGTCGGTGATGCGCCAGGACTCAGGATACTGCTCCTCTTTTAGCCAGAGAATGGCATCATGAAATTTGCGGTCCTCGCCGTCCCAGAAAACTTCGCGATCCGCCAGACAGCGGCGCTTATCAGGAAACCGTTCGTGAAGCTTCCGCATGAAAGTCTCAAACGGCAGTAACGTATCACCGGCGTTCGCGGCATCGCGCAAAACGGCGCAAGCCGTCGCCCGGACCCTCCTGTGATCGTCATGAGCAAGGGGCGGGTCTTTGCGGAAGAGCGCAGCGTTACCCTCGGGCCACATACCCTGATCGATGGTTTCTAGACCAATGGGCTCGCTCTTCTCCTCCCCTTTGTCCTGCTCGTAGAGAACGTAAGGATTCTCGACGATTTTGTCGGCGCGGGCGGCAATGCCGCGCTTTTCCCGCAAGTCTTCGTTGGCAACGCCCGTGACTTGGTCCGCCGTCAATTCAAAGCGGACAAGCGCATCCAACAGTTTGTGACGTGATGGCATCGAGCGCCATTGCTTCCCGGCCACCAACAACCCTTCGCTGTACTGATCAGATGGGGGAGCGGTCCGACCCGAGAGGATAGCCTGAACGTATTCCCACGGATTCCGCTGCGAGCGTTCAAGCCCACGAAGCACGGTTGCATGATAGGCATGGCCCTGCGCATTGCCGAGATAGCGAAGCACGGAGCCAAGGCCAGGGAAAGCGCCGCGACCGGCCCACACCTCGTCAAGAACGCCATTGCACCATGCAACGGCGTCGTTCCACGCCCCTGGAATAAACCCATCTTGGCGCACGCGCTCTATCGACTTAAGGATGGCGAGGATTGCCGACACCGCCTGGCCGTCTGAAAGGTGCTCAGCCACGTAAGAAAACGGAAGATTCAAGCCTTCGGGCGGGCGGCAGATTATCGGATCGGTGTCCTTCCCGAGTGCGATGTACTCTTGGTATGGAATGCGGACACCTTCGCTTGGGAAACCGCTCGTGATCCGCCGAGACCAGATCGGAAAATTACCCGGCCGGTCGGCACGCTTGCCAAAATAAACTTGGTCACCCATTTCAATGATGCGCGATACCCCCACAATCATCCGGGGCACCTCATCGTCGACGGCGTTGCCACGATTGCAGTAGTAGAAGATGAGAGATTCCCGCTTCTTTAACTTTCCCCAGAAATGATTAAGGAGAGCGCGCTGACGCTTGTCTTCCATCACCCAAGTCGGTGAAGAATCGAGATTGCGACGCTCGGAAATCTGCAGATTCTCCTCTTCGCAAATCGCGCGGAAATTGTCCTCCAGCATCCATCGGTAAGGTGTGGGACAACAGGAATAGGGCGGTATCTCTTCTTCTGTGCTTGGCAAGGCGCGGCCTTCAAGAGGATCGTCATGCCGGATAACAAAACATTCTTTGCCGAAAGCATTGGCGTCACGCTGACACGGCGGCAGATAGCCTGTCTTAGTCCGCACAACAGCGAGCGCCTCCCCGTGATTGGCCTCTTCAACATCGGCTTTCCGTGCCTTGCGGACGTGCTCGTGAACCATGCACGCTGCATTCAGCGCCGGGTGCCCGCAGATACGACCGTTCCATGCGTCTTCATGCCAGGTCAGGCGAGCCGACAAGTGCGTAGCCATCTGGCTCCTCTCTGCATTCGCGAACAGCGTCTGGCCAATAGCTAATGGCTTCTACCTGTCCGTTTATCACGTCCTAAGCAGAAGGGCAACGATAGCACCACTGACTGGGGCTTACACAGAAGTGATGGCATTGACCCTAGGATGCTGGAGAGGGCCGCAAACGGATCATCACGCGGGGAAGACCGTCCGTGCTGGAGTATAGTGTGTGCGCTATCGCTGAATCTCGGACTCCGCCGCAGCAAACTCTCTCATCGCCTCCTCCAGATCTTTGAGAATCTCTTTCATCAGGGCCTGAGGAGTCTCGCTTCGAGCAGTATTCGTCGCCTCTTGCTGCCATTGAAGGTCGAGGTTTGCTTTGTCCCGTGCAATGATCTCCGCGTAGGTGAATCGCCGAAACTGTGCGGTTTCGGTGCGACCGGTGCGATCATCAGCATGGTAGCAATGGATGAAATCGGTAAGGTCGGCAGTGCTAATCGGATTCTGTCTGAGCGAAAAGCTTCGCTCCGAGCGCAGATCATAGACCCAGATTTCTTTGGTTGCAGGCGTCTTCGCTTCCGGCTTTTTGTCGAAAAACAACACATTCGCCTTTACTCCGGGCGAATACCAAATGCCCGTTGGCAGGCGTAGCAGGGTGTGGACCTCACACTGCTGGAGCAAAGCCCGGCGAATCTTTTCTCCGGCACCGCCCTCAAACAACACATTATCCGGCACAACCACTGCGGCGCGACCGTCTTCCTTAAGCATCGAGTGAACATGCTGGACGAAATTCAGTTGTTTATTGCTCGTCGTTGCCCAGAAATCCTCTCGTTCGTAGGAGATCTTGTCGGTCTGTTTTTTTCCGCCCGCGCCAATGATGGTGAAACTGCTCTTCTTTCCGAACGGTGGATTCGTAAGGACCATATCCACCGGCTCGGCCTTCGATTCCAGGCTGTCAGCAATCGAAATGACCGGATGCGTGTGGTCGGTGCCAATCCCGTGAAGGAATAGGTTCATGGCACATAAGCGTGCCACATTCGGAACAAGATCGACTCCATGTAAAGTTTCCGTCCGCAGGTGAACATCTTGCTTGGCATTTGCGGTCCTGGTCCTAAGGTACTCAAACGCCGCTAGGAGAAAGCCGCCAGTGCCACATGCCGGATCGGAAATTCGCATCATGGGCTCGGGCCGCATCACTTCGACGATCGCCCGGATTACGGGTCGTGGCGTGAAGTATTGTCCCGCTCCGCCCCGAACGTCATCGGCGTTTCTGGCCAACAGGCCCTCATAGACTTCACCCTTGACGTCGAGATCGAGCTCGGACCAGTTCTCGTTGTCGATCATTTGTATGAGAAGGTGAAGTTTGGCCGGATCGTTTATTTTGCTCTGCGGCTTCGTGAAGATCAGGCCTATCAAGCCCGGAAACTCGCTGAGCTTGCGCAAGGCCTGGTGATACCGAGCCAACCGCTTGGCATTGTCGTCGAAGTCCTTCAATGCGCCCCAGGTGTAGCGTGAGGGAATTTCACTTGCTCCAGCGAACCTTTGCTCCCATATCATCTTCAAAAAGAGAAGATAGGTAATCTGCTCGGTGTAATCCATGAACGCTAGCCCATCGTCCTTGAGAACGTGGGCATAGCTCCACACCCTTTGGATGAGACCTGAAGCCGAGGTATTTTGATTGTTGGTCATTTATTTCAATTCAGTATTTCTTCCAACCAGTCACGCTTAACCTGATGTCCCCCTTCGAGCTTGTAGATCTCTGCTCGGGCGTATGCCCGCGCGGCCGCAGAATATTCAGAGTCGGGGTGGATTGCCCGGAGAAGTTCAACGTGGCGATCTTTGTAAACCCTTCGCATCTCTAAGTCGTCAATTTTGGGACGAAGCCTCTCCAGGTCTTGAACAATCCGCTGAATTGCGCCCGCCACTGAAAACCGACCATTCACTAGTTGTTTACAGTGAAGGTGATAGATCTCAATCGATTTCGCAGCCCTCTGGTATTCAGGCGCGCCTGTTGGTTTGGCTGGTGTTGGATATCCATCGGGAAGAAACGTGAGAAGTTTCCAATCATCAGGATCGGTGGGGTCAAGTAGTTCGGGGTCCTCCAGTTCGAGATTGTCCGCTTCCAGCCTTGCCCTAACACCATTCGCAAGCAGAGGGAAGTGATCTGCTTTGCCGCCGCTGGTGCCATTCACCCCATCCACGCGACGCTGGTTGCACCATTGGCTCGAATAGCGAAAATTTCGCGATGTGAATGCGAGCCACCAGTACCCCTCGTGAGTGGGATCTTCTTCCACACGTCCTTTGGGGCGAAAATGATCCACATTCTTGTCCGATGTAGGGTTCAGACTCTCGGAATACCAGCACTTCCCCTTACTTAAGGCAGACAAATGAGGACCTAAATCTCGCCAGATCTGTTGTCGACCCGGCTGATTCAGCCCCGCCGTGATTGCTGCTTTCCGAGCGGCAACTGGGTCCCCTCCCCCTGCACGTGCAGCAGCGTCGGCCTGTGCGATTTCGGTCCGCAGATCATTGAGCGCTTGGTCAGCGCGACCTTGCCAGCCGGCCGGGAATTGGAGGGGGGCCATATCGACGAAGCGCATTAGTTCTCCGCCCCTTTTTCCACCTCTGCAACCGCTTCCTTGAGAACTTCGCTGGCGATTCGGTCAATCTCGTGCCGTTTCTCCGGAGTCAAGAATTGCTGCCCCGCCATCAACTGACTGTGTCTACGTCCCCATGCGCGGACGAACGCAGCGTAATAGGGGTCGCTGAATGCTTTTGAAAAACCTGCGTTGACCAACCGCTTGTCGATGCTCTCCAGCTCCGTCTTTTCTTGCGCAGTTAGTGCCCCCTCTTTTGCAATGAGGCGGACTCGGTTGTCGAGGTCAGCAAGGGTCTCGGGGTCCAGATCACTCCGAAAGCCGAACATCTCGCTGGTCAGGATTCCGGTAAAACCCAGCCCACGTGGGTTAACGCTCGCTGGCTCCCATTTGCAGGCGCCCGTTGCTGCATCGCGCTTCAGAAGATGAATCTGCTCTTTTACGAGACTCGCAATGACAAGAGGATCGTGGGTCGCCATAAGAATCTGACTGGTCTGTTGTTCCTTGGACTCAATGGCGTTGTCGCTCATCACGCGCGCAAGATCCCTAACATAATCGACGCTCCAATGCGGGTTTAGATGTGTGTCCGGCTCGTCCAGCAATACGAGTGACTGATTCGATTTGGTGAAGCGCAGCAGCCCTAGAACCATAAGCAGCTGTTGCTCCCCTTCGCTGAGCTGATGGAAGGTAATCGACACCTGTTGGGTGTTAGTCGATTTGACGCGGACCTGAATTTTGACATCGTGAATCAGCTCCGAAAAGTCCGTGCTTTCTAAGGCTAGAAAAAATGTCCGAGCGTCTTGATATTCGGCCGCGAACGAATGCAGGCTGTTGAGATCTGGTAAGAAGAAATAGTAGTGATCTTCCCTCGTTGATCGGTAGCCGGAGCTGACCTTCTGTTTCAGGATCATCGGTGCAATAGCATAACGGCGCAGCCGCTCCATTACACGGCGCATGATGCCAGTCGCGTCCCAGAATTCTTCCGCCTTACTCCCCGGCTTTGCCCAAGGTGGTCGGCGAATGATGAACAGGGCCGACTCAAAACTCAAAATCCTCAGACGATTCTCCAGAAATTCGCTGATTCTCGGATCTTCCTTATAAGAGAATGCGAGTAGCACATACTTGGCGTGATGGGTCTCTGCGC
Source organism: Candidatus Dormiibacterota bacterium (assembly GCA_035632675.1). Lineage (GTDB taxonomy): Bacteria > Acidobacteriota > Terriglobia > Terriglobales > Acidobacteriaceae > Sulfotelmatobacter. The sequence goes on along the minus strand of DASQGJ010000026.1, from coordinate 106,732 downwards.
AAAAAAAGCGCCGCTGTTCGAGCAACTTGGCCAACGTCCTTGCATCGTCTGCCTTGGCAAGACGCAAGCGATCGTAGTGGTCCTGTTTCATCGGCAGGAAGTGTTCCGCCAGTCGATTTGTGGGACCTGAGTAATAACCGAAGACAAAGCGTGGTAAAGGCAACTGCTCTCTCTTAATGGGTGCCAGTTCGGCTCCATCCTTCATCTTGGGCGAAATCGGCCCTCTTTTCACCTCCGGGCGCTTCATTTGCTCAGGTCGCCATGTGACCTCCACAATGTGCTCATCCATTTCGTAGGCAAGACGAAAACCATTCATCGGCTTATCAGGCCAACGGTTCTTTTCCCACCACCCATGCAGATCGCGAAGAATAATTACGAGAGCTTCAAATAGATTGGACTTGCCCGTCCCGTTCCATCCCAGGACAATATCCAGACCCTCGGCGGGGTTGAAGCGGACGATGTAGTCTTTCAGGTTCTTGAAATCCTCCAGCCAAAGCTCGACGAGCCGAAAACGGCCGGTTGGCTGTTTCTGTGTCGCTTCGGTGTGGCGCACTGGCTTCTGCGGATGTCCAGTCTCTTGCGCTGCCTTTTGGAAGGCCGCTCGCAATTCCGGGATGCTTCGGATCGCTTCGTAAAATTGCACCACGTGATCAGCGTCAAAACCTGCTTCGTCAAATAGGCGACGGGCATTTGTTTTACGGCTTATCTTGTCCCAGGCAAGGCTGAGCGATTCGGGTGACGGTAGGGGTTGTCGCATAGTATCACTCCTCTTCGTTCTTGTTGGTCGGATCTCTCGCCGGACACGCTTCCGCTCGGTCTCCGATCTGACACGCTCATCGCGGATGCGTTCGAGCAGCACGGCGGCCGGTTCATCGTCCGAATTTTGCGGGACTAGCGTTCCGGCAAAGGCGTCGCGCAGAATTGACTGGCGCGTGACACGGGTCCGTTCCAGCTGCTTTTCCAGAGCCACCTTTAGCTTGTCAGCGGCTGCTAATCGACGGTCGATCTCGCGGAGAATCTCGGTTTGCTCTTCGGTCGGCGCAATAGGAACCGGCAGCCGGCCTAACACTTTACGGTTAATTGAAGCTAAGTTGGTGGTCTGTTTCCCGTACTTAAGGAAGAACTGTTGCCCGAACGTGTTGCCCCAGTGGGATATCAAACTAGGATTCACGTGGGATGGATCGAAAGGGCGGGCACGAAAAATGTGATTTTGGTGAACGCACTTGTCGATTTGCCCTTCCCAGATCCATCCCCTTCCAAGTTTGTCTCTATCTCCCCCCTCGGTGAAAAGGATGTCACCGACACGCAGGAGGTAATCGGCCGCCCGATCCTTCTCCACACGAATCGTCTTTACATCGCTAAGATCCAGATATCCGCGCAAAACGTTCGCGACTCGGAGATATGGCAGTCGGACCGGATTCTCGACGCGACGATTCTGACTCACGGAGATTCCTGACCCGATGCCGGCAATCATTTCCAGAGATGCCCACGCCCATGCTTTCGGGAGTCCAGGCATGTCTGATATGTTCGGCTCGGCGGGTTCGAGGTAGCGAGTTTTCCACCGATCATTTCTTGGGGTTTTGCCTCTTTCCCGAAGGCGTTTAAGTTCAGTTTGCTCCCAGTGATTGCGACGGACCAAGAGAAGCTGTTTGAGCAGCGCTTCGCCGGTTCCAATGCCTTGTTCTCTGTTGGTCTGCTGTGTTTCACGCCACTTGCGAGTCAGTTCGCCGGTCACGGCGGCGTTAAGCACCCCGGTTCGATAGCGGCGGAGTCTCTCACGGGCGCGGATGGATGCCGATTGGGCCCGGCGCAGAGCTGACACAGCAACGCCCAGTTTGGCCGCGATTCGTTCCTGCTCTGCAGCCGGGGGCAGGAGTATGGGAAAGCGCGAGAGTTTATCGAAGTCAACGCGCGGACGTTCGCCGCTGACCTGTCCATTCGCAAAAGTGACGAAATCCTCAGAATTCAGACGCGCGGCGAGAAATTCGCTTGTGAGCCCGTCGTGCATCGGGAAAACAATGAATTCCCCCGAGCATAGCCCGTCGAACTCCGCAACCCACACTTTGTTGAGGTAGGGCCTCATTTTGCCATACAGCACATCGCCCTTTGAAAAGCGCACCGAAGAACTGCGAATCTCGCCGGCGCGCCGATGTCCGAGCAGTTTCATCGTGTGCGGTTGGATGTTCTCTAAGCCAACGTATGGCATCTCAGGGACGTGGGCTGGCAGAACGCGCTCACGCGACGGCTGCACGACTTCTCCAAGCGTGCTCTTAACCCATCCCTTTGGCAGTTTTTCTGGCATTGGATCGCTTCAAAATATCAGGCGAGCAATTGATTCCACAACGTTTATACCTTCTTTTTGTTTTACGTGTCACTTGGGAAAAGGCGGAAGGGAATTCCGTACGAAGGGAGGACTTGGCCAGGCTACCGCCTGCTCCTCTGCTTGCCTATGATTGCACGTGCCGGCTTTGCGCGGCGATGAATGCGTATTGCAGCATAAAGCAAGGTGGCTCTCTTGTCGCGGTCACGCTACCCGTTGGCGACGGCCGCAGCCGCCAAAGCGTCTTGGAGGACAGCTTCGAGCAAGTGGCTGGATTCGGCTTGGGTAGTCGTGAGCTGCACTTCCAGCCGGTCGCACAGCGCTATCAATTCGTCTACCTTTGCTAGGATGCGTTGCTGTTCGGCGAGTGGTGGAAGCGGGATCAATACGGCGTTCAGAATCTCAAGGTTGATGTTCTTCTGTGCTGTCGCCGAAGCAAACTCCAGCAAGTCCGCCTTTGCGGTTCGAATAAAATACTCGAAGTATCTTGCGTTTGGGAAGATCGGGGAGGGCACGGTCAAAATCCTTGGTACTGTAGATGCGGTCTTCGATTTCATTGCCGTCGCGACCGGTATCTCCCCGATCCGGCCGGTAGGATCTTCTCGAGGCAATTTCATCGTTCCTGCGCAATCTTGGCGCGGAAGTACCCGGTTTCAGACAGCTGCTCGGTTCCCCCGACTTGAATTCAGACGCCCAAATCGAAGGAGCAAATCATCCTAGGGATTGATAGTCTGTAGTCATTATGAGCACACAAGTCGCGCCAACCTTCACGATGGAGCAACTGGAGACCGCCATGATGGCGGATGTTGTGACGCGCTTCGCGAATACTTGGGAGAGTACGTCTCGGTTCTCGCTCCTGGTCAAATACGAGGGAAAGCCCGCTTGGCAAGCCATCGCGAACCTCACCTCCCGCAACATACTTCGGAAAGCAGATGTCAATAAGACCACAGACGAGGAGGAGTATCTTCCAACAGCTTCTGCATTTGAGTTCTGCGGAAATCCGGAACTACTGAGGAAAGCGAAGGCCGCAACCACCATCGTTCTTCACACACTGAAGCAGATGTTCAAGGGAGAACGAAAGAGAGAGGGATTGACCCTCGAGGATTTTCAGCGGCATGTCAATGAGATTTATCCCGGCAACACGTTCGATTCCAAGGAATTGAAGTTGGGTTTGTACTTGGCGAAGGATTTCAATGTGCTCTCTGTTTACGCCTCCGACTTTAAGGAGGTAGGGCAGTTTCGCATTTCCGAAGCAGCGATAAGCATGGCAAACCCCGATGCAGAGTGGGACAGGGTAATGGCGGCTCTCAATCCGAGGCAGCGGGTTGCGGAGGATGGGGTAGTGACATCGCCGAGCGATGAGTGGGAAGAAATCAAACCGCTCGGAAGTGGCGGGCAGAGCGACGTGTATCTCGTGCGATCTCCCAAGCGGGTATCCGAACGCACGGAGTGCTTGGAGAAAATCCGGACTGCACTGCAGGGGAGCCAACAAGCCGAGCTGGCCGATGCGATCACGTCATACTCTCGCGCTGAATCCCTTTCTGAACTCGGGGCAAAGAAGGTCTTCAAGATTCGAGAGGACAGCACGGAGCAGCAAGCACTCGATCGCCTCAAGCAAGAGTTTGCAATTCTCAAGCAGAACCGACCCGGCTTGCCCAGACTGCTGGACTCGAACGAATCTGAGCGTTGGATTGTGACAGAATTGTTTCCGAACGGTACGGTCGAAGACAACATTGCCCGCTATAGGGGTAAACCCGCTCTCGCCCTCAAAGCCTTCCTGTCGCTGGTAAACACGGTCACCCAACTTCACGATGACGGTATAGTTCACCGAGACATCAAGCCTGCCAATGTCTTCGTAAAACAAGATGATGAGCTTGTTCTCGGCGATTTTGGCATTGTGTTCGTTCCCGACCAGCCTGCCCGATTAACGCGGACAAACGAGAGCGTCGGTCCTCACGATTACATGCCACCTTGGGCAGACATCGGGGGAAGGCTCGATGATGTCGAGAGCAACTTTGACGTTTACATGCTTGGGAAACTCCTTTGGTGCATGGTCTCGGGTCGTCTAGTCCTGCGGCGAGAATGGTTCGAGGAACCGCAAAACGATGTTTCGATGATGTTCAGGGACGATCCGCACGCTTACATGATCAACACGATCCTAAAAAGGTGTGTGGTTGAACGTCCGGAAAAGTGCATGGGAATTCATGACATGCGAGCGATGGTCATTGCCTTTGTGAGTCTTATCGAGCAGGGCGGGCAGCTTCTACAGGAGGAAGTCCCGAGGCCCTGCCACGTGTGCGGTAGTGGTCGTTATGAACTGGGCTCCCTTGCAATTTGGACACCTGCGCGTTCTCCAGAAAAACCGTGGGTCACAACTTGGTCCAGTAGTAGTTCGGATCCCAGACTGAACGTGCAGACGCTTATGTGTACCAACTGTGGACACGTTCAGTTGTTTAGGACCGGTCTCTTATAGCGATTCGACGCTAAACCGCCGCACCTCGACAAACAGTATTTCAAGCGACCAAGCGACCAAGAAAGAAAACGGGATGGGACGAACCGCGTTCTGTTCGTTCCGAGTGAGAAGCTCAGAGTCTTGCAGCGGAAAATCTACGATCACACTTTGAGCAAGGTTCCGCTATTGCCTTGTGCGAAGGGTGGAGTTTCGGAAAGCTCTCCGATCGACAACGCAGCGATGCACACTAACAAGGCGGTAGTCTTCGAGATGGACATAGCCCGGTGCTTCCCCAGTATCAAGCCCGGTCGCGTTCTCGGCATCTTTCAGGTGCTCGGTTTTGGGCCAGAGGCCGCTGGTCTGTTGACGAGGTTGACTACGTGGCGCAACGAATCGCCTCAGGGTGTTCCGACCAGCAACGCGCTCACAAATCTTGCTTTGGCTCGGGTCGATTGGCGTATTACGTGTGTTTGCGAGCAGCATACCGATCCGGCTACCTCGTTGAGACTACTTTCCCCGCGCCACGTCGATTTCGTGTTGAATCTCGCGATCAATATCCGCCACAGTGTCGTCGATCATTTTCTCCAGAGGCTCGAACTCATCCTCGATAGTTGCAAAGCGATCGAACATTTCCAATTTATCCCCAAGTTGATTGAGGGCATGGGTCGCGGTGTGCCATTTGGCGAATGCGTCCGGGCCGTGCGGAGCAACGAAGGCATGAACTTGCTCAATCGAGGCGTTTGGAGGCATCGGGTTCTGATGCCAGAACTGCACGACCTTCAGCGGTGTTTCGGCCCGCAATTTCTCGGGCAAGCACTCTTCCACGAACACCAGTTGGTTCTCCATGACTTCAATACGGTCCTTTAAGTGGGCCGCCAGGGCGGTTCGGATACCGTCGATGTCGAGTGGGAGGCCCGCCCGTAATGCCTCCGCGATTCGAGGGCGAGTTTCGTCTGGTCGAGCGTGCTTCTCTTGTGTGCCGTACCTCTTGAGCCAGTCGTAATTTTCGCCACCGATCCAAATGGTGCTGCCCGGATTCACTCGCACGAGAAAGTCTACTGCGATGTCGAAGTACAGCAAGCTCGCCGCCATGATCGATTCCTCACGTACCTCATCATTATGTTGGGTCTCGTTTCGGTAATCGTGCAGGTGCCTCAGAACGCGAGCGCAGGGAAGCGGAATCTTGTCGTGGTCTTCACTTAGGAATTTGATCTTCTCGCCGAAGACGCGACGTATCTCCTTCTGTCGCTTTGGCGGTATTACGTGACTCTCCATCTCTCGCCGGAGTTCCTGTCCCTTCGCATCAAGATTATCGGTGGGGAAATTCTTTAGCATCCGTGCCCACATATCGGCGTGCCGAAATTCATCCTCGATGACGCGGTGCATCATCACCTCGACTGCGTTGTCCAACAGGATCATTCCGAGCCGTAGGTGCGCAACATCTCCCTGCTCGATTTGCCTCTTGGCCTCTTCAAGCTGGACAACGGTTCTGTAGAGGCGTTCCACAAAATAGATGGTACACAAGCCCTAATAGCGGCTACCGATTGGGCTACCGTTTTCAACTTTACTTTTCCCATCGAGCCAGCTAAATTTCTCGAGGCTAATACCAACTACCTTTAGAATCAGCGCGGCTGGGGATCCCACTCTCTCCGCCATTTTCAGGTTCAAAGCTCTTGACATCGGAACGGCTGACTGTCGGTGGGCGGGCGGAAGTCGGTTCGCCGGCTCTAGTCCGACTTAAGTGTGCGAACTGTGTGCCCAACCACCCATACATCAGCAGTGCGACTTGCGCCCACAGCCCTGATCCTGCGTTTGGAATTCCGGCGAGCCGATTCTTCTGCTGGCGCCGACGACAAGCTCAGAGTTCAGACAATGGGAACTGTCTGGCACGGGTGCGGCCCGAACCTAAAGGCCTTTGAACAATTCTGAAATGGACTTGTCGAAGGAACCGGCCAGGGCGGCAATCGTGTTCAGCCGCGCTTCGGTACGACCCTTTTCTAGCTCTAAAAGCGTGCTCTTTGCAACGCCGCTGTGGATGGCGAGGTATGTGAAACTCCAACCGCGGGACTCCCGCAGACGCCTAATTCTCTGACCGAATCGGATCTGCAGCGAGGGGGATGTCGGCCTTGCCATCGTACCGATTCTGCGGTACAGTGTTTTTCCTCGGTACCGCTACTCCGGTACGGTGCTTTTCTGAAGAATTCTCGATCTGAGGCTGTGCTCGCGAGGGGGTGTTTGGTAGTGGGATTAAGAGCCACACCGAGCACAGCCTCCTGCAGGGCCACGCCAACCTGATTTTGTCGTTGGACGCGGGAAGTCCCGTTAGGTGCGCAGTACATGACCGTAGTTTTTCAGGCCGTCCCGCTTGGGGGCGAATATTGCGATTTCTGTTGCTCCCGCTCGATTTTCAAAGTTTACAGATGCAGCAACTTCGAATGTTGCGATCGGCCAGTCTTCGCGTCATCGCCAACAGGGTCGTGGGCTTCCTGCAGGACGTGCTCGCAACTCGTAGACGGGAACCAGTGGAACCGCCTGACCCAGCGAGCGTTGCGTAAATTCCTGAAGCGGCACCAGGTGCCGCTTCACGAAGTCCCCGCTCTTTCGGCACAGTTTTCCGAAATCCATCGGTTATTCGCTGAGCACTTGCTAAAGGAGCCATAGGCCTTGGTCATCAAACGTCTGCAGCGTTGAGGCAACTCGGCAGAACAGATGATCTCTCTCTTATGTGGGAACCAAGGTGATAGACATCACCTTTGAATGGCGGTTTCACTGAACGAATTTCTGTGCGCTCTCAAGCCACTCGGCACAGACTGGATTCTACTTTGCTACGGAACGTCACCATGCGGTGTCGAGGCACTGTTCTCGAGATGAGCAAATTTGGGCATCAAGTCCAACACCCTGGTTAGAGTTTCCACCGGTGATACTTTAAGAGCTCTGGAGATCTCGATCATGGCCGTCAGCGTTGGAGTGTGTTTTCGGTGCTCCAAAGCTCCAATGTATTTCTCCTCGTAGCCGCTCTCCTCTCCTACCTTACCCTGCTTCATTTTTGCCTCCTTCCGAAGCTCAACAAGCACCCTCGCGAAGGCGGCCCTCACGACGGGTTCTTTCGGGTGCCGAGGCTCTTTGCCGCCTTGTTTCTCCATAGGCGGCTAAATAATTACGCTTTACCAACTATAGTTCCACCAAGTATACTATCCTTTTTGAGTGCCCTGTAGCCGCTGTGGTTCGGGTAGTTTTAGCGGAGGCTGCGTGTATCACGCCTACGGTATCGGTTGCGAGGCAGCAGCTTTTCAACCCGCTCTACGAGATCCGCTCCCGTGGTGTTCAGAGCAGCCGCAAGTTCCAGGATGGTTGTCAGCGATGGGCTGTATTTTCCACGTTCCAGGAGACCGATGTATTTGGGGTGGTAGCCACTTTCAAATGCAAGTTCCTCCTGGGTCAGATGGCGTTCTTGACGCAATTCGAACAGTACTCGTGAGAACGCACGCTTTTCCCACGAGACGGATTTGTTCCCAGCTGCCATGAGCAGCATGGAGTGTGCAAGCAGTCAATGAATAGTTCCACAAAGTATAGTATCCATTGTGGGGCCCGGACCCTCTTGGACAACCGGCACTTCTTACGGACCGAAGTCAACCGGGATTCTCGTTAACGGGAAGTGCACTTATGACTAAGAGGCAGCAATGAAGGCGCCAGTGGGTTGTTGGTATCTCTTCTCTCATAGGGTTGCACGACGAGCTGGGGGTACTCCACGGCGCTCGTACGTCGGATAGTACGGCGAAAAGGCGCGGTGGCGGGAGACATAAGAGTCGGGATGGCTGGATTTCTTGAAGCGCAGCAGGGTGACTAGGAGGTGGGGTACAGGAACGAACAAACTGTCTAGTATAGGCCAGATCGTGAGGTCGCAAGAACAATTTTCCAGAACTATTCGCAAACCGAAAATTCTCTTGCCCTACGAGACCGGCGGCGGGTAAAGTTTCGCCAACTACAACCTTGTGCTGCTTGAGGTTGTCCAGCCGTAAGCTTGTTCAAGACAGTTTGCCGTGGCGAGACGCGATGATGCCGGATTCTTGCAGTTTGTGTTCGGTTTTCGGAACAACATCAGGGATTCGCACCTAAGGCGCCTGTTTGCCACGGACCAGTTCTGTAAGTCGTTAGCAGTAATTAGTTGCTTGGACTGACCGGCGTTTCGGAAGATTCGGGTTCGGCCGTCCAGGTTGCTGTCTGCTGTTGGCGAGCTTCCCCCAAGCTCACCCAAAAAGGATTACGACGGGTCGAATTACGCTTGGGCAGCCTCGGCTGTCCAAGGCTTCGTCATCGTCGGCGCATGCGGTGAGGTAGAGCTGATGTCTTTAACGAATGACGAACTGGCAGCCCTGATTTGTTCTCCCTCGCGGCTTCGAACACTTGCGGACGCGGATCTCATGGAGGCGCTGTGCGCAGGATGTAACGATGCGCTAGCCGTCCTGTTCGAAAGACACAGTGCTTTAGTGTTCCACACAGCCAGAGCAATACTGAGGGATGACGGCGAGGCGGAGGAGACAGTCCAGCGGGTCTTCCTGGACATCTTCCGAGCAGCGAAGCAGTTCAACTCTGGTCGTGGGACTTTTACAACCTGGCTCCTTCAGTATGCCTACCACAGAAGCTTTGATCGACGGTCACATCTTCAGGCAAACCACTTTTATGATCTGAATGAATTTGATGACTTGGCGCCGACCGAGCTGTTCTATGGAGCCGGGCATTTGCTATGCTTGCCTCGGCAGGAAGTCGTCTGCTTGGTCGAGCAGGCGCTCGCAATACTTGAGCCCCACCAGCGCAAGGTGATCGAGCTCACGTATTTTGAAGGTCTGACCGCTGTAGAGATCGCCGAGAAAACAGGCGACTCTGCCTCGTCGGTCCGGCACCATCTGTATCGGGGGATGAAGAAAGTGCGCGACGCCCTATTGGAGACCAAGCGGGCTAGGGTGACCTCTGCTTCCGAGCGCAAAACGAGCGCGAAGGGGATGCTGGTTGAATACCCACGAACATTATGAGGAGTTGTGCGCTGTAGCTGCCAGCGGGCAAGCGTCAGAGGTTGAATTGGCAGATCTCAGGTCTCACCTCGAAACCTGCCCGAGTTGCCGCAGCATGGCGTACGACTTTACAGAGATTAGTGCTCAGGGACTCTCCGTGCTTGCGGCGGAGCGCCGGTACTGTCAACTCCCTTCGGGAATGACGCAGAGATTTGTGGCGCGGGCGGGGTCCGAGGGCATCGAGATGAGTCGGGAAACCGCCTCAAGGATGCCGAAGCGGAATCGGCTTGCAGTTTTCGCCGCCATCGGTGCCGTCGCTGCAGCAGCCCTGATCGTGAGTTTCCTCACGTTTGGCAAGCCTAGGCCCTTTTTATCCGCGGGAGACCACATCTCCTCCAATCAAGCTTCCTTGGCTGCGTCAGGAACGAATTCCCAACCTGCCCAAGTTTCAGATGCTCACCTGCGGGAGCAGCTTGCGTCGGCACGAGCCGAATTGAGTGCCTTGGATGCCAAGATCAAGGCCCAGACCGGCGAACTCTCATCCACGAGCAAAGCCGAGGACACTCTGAATTCCAGGGTTGCTGATATCGAGCGGGAGAATGCTGCTCTTCTCTCCGACAAAGCCCAGCTCGAAAGTCGAATCACCCAGCTTCAGGAAGAACTTGAGAAATCCAAGTCGGAAAAGAATGCGAGCGATGTCGCCATGGTTTTGCAGGAAACCGAGATTCAAGAACTTCGAAAAAAGGTTGCCGATCAGACAGAGGCGTTGGGTCAGCAACAGGAGTTCGCGGCGAAAGCAGGTGACGTCCGAGAGCTCGTCGTCGCGCGCAATCTCCATATTATTGACGTGCACGACCGGGATGGGGACGGCAAGAGCCAGCGCGCGTTTGGTCGCATTTTCTACACCGAAGGGAAGTCCCTCATTTTTTATGCGTACGACCTCGCAGATCCGCGGAAAGTGGATGCAAAAGTCTCGTTCTACGTATGGGGCGAACACCTCGGAGCCGAGAAACCGATTCGTAGCCTGGGAATCTTTCACAATGATGATGTGAGCGATGGACGCTGGGTGCTTACGTTTGACGACCCCCACGTCTTGGCTCAAATCGATTCCGTGTTCGTAACGGTTGAGTCCTCCAGGAGGACGATAAAGGAGCCCGGCGGACGAAAGATACTGTTTGCTTTCCTGGGCGATAGACCGAACCATCCTTGAACAGCACTTTCTGCCTCGGAAGCAGCTAGCCTCGATCCAGCCAACCCCTATTCTCCGACTCTCGCTGCCATAAACAATTTCCTGCTGGGCAAAAACCTGCGAGCAGTCCGCATACTCTACAGAGGAATACGAACCGATGCTCCGTCTCTCCTTGCGGGTTGTGGGGAAGCTTTGTCTTCTATTGTTACTCGTCTCATTTGCTGCAAACTCTGCCTTGGCACAACTCGAAACGGCCACTATCTCTGGACAGGTCGTGGACCCATCCGGTATGAGCGTCGCGGGAGCCCATGTAAAGTTGGTCGATATTGATCGTGACACCAGCACCAGTGCGACCACCAACGGTTCTGGCCTGTACACATTTCCAGCCGTTCGACCAGGGCGTTACCGAATCGAAGTCACATCCGCAGGCTTCAAGGTAGTTAATGTGACGGGCCTGATCGTAAATGTGCAAGACCACATCGAGCAGAATTTTCGTGTTCAGGTTGGTTCGGTGGCGGAAAGCGTGACGGTAACGGCAGGTGCTCCCCTCGTGAATACAACTGATGCCACGGTAAGCACCGTCGTGAACCGGCAGTTCGCCGAAAACATTCCTCTGAATGGCAGAAGTTTCCAATCGTTGATCCAGCTTACCCCGGGAGTGGTGCTTACCGCCAACAATAGCGTGGACACTGGCCAGTTCAGTGTCAACGGACAACGCGCAAACTCAAACTATTGGATGGTGGATGGGGTAAGCGCAAATATCGGGATCAGCGCAAACGCTAACCCCGGAAGCGGACTGGCTGGTACTCTTGGCTCGGCAAGCGTATTGGGAGGTACGAATAGCCTAGTCTCCGTGGATGCCCTTCAGGAATTTCGCATCCAGACCTCTACCTATGCGCCGGAATTTGGCCGGACACCTGGGGGCCAGATTTCCATTGTCACGCGCTCTGGGACGAATCAGTTTCACGGCACGGCGTTCGACTATTTCCGAAACGATGTTCTGGATGCTAATGATTGGTTTGCAGACCAGAAGGGCTTGCCCAAGCCGCAAGAACGCCAGAACGATTTTGGAGGAACATTCAGTGGCCCCATCGTCAAGGATAAGACTTTCTTTTTCTTTTCCTACGAAGGGCTTCGACTGCGACTGCCGCAGACTGCGCTCACACTCGTGCCGGATACGAATCCCATGGATCCCTACTCGCGGCAATTCGCCAACGCCGACATCGTGCCTTATCTTAATGCGTTTCCGCAACCGAACGGTCCGCAGGCTGTGGATACGCAAGGCAACCCAATTCCTGGCGTCGCACAGTTCAACGGCAGTTATTCCGATCCGGCCACGCTCAATGCCTACAGCATTCGAGTCGATCACAAAATCAACGATAGGTTGAATCTCTTCGGGCGTTATAACTACTCCCCTTCAGAACTCAGTCAGCGCGGAAGCGGGGGTACACCGCTAAGTACGGTCTCCCCGACGACAATCACCACTCAAACCGGGACGGTGGGCGCGACGTGGGCGATGTCACCGATTGCGGCCAACGACTTCCGTTTCAACTACAGCAGTACGGACGCTTCCGGTTCGCGGCGCTTGGACAACTTCGGGAAGGCGGTCCCGCTGGGGACATTGCCGCTCCCTAGTCCGTTTACCGCCCAGAACGCGCTTTTCAACTTTGAGGTATTCACGCTCGGAGCCAACCAAAGCCTGATTGCGGGGGAAAGCGTGCATAACCAGCAACGGCAACTCAATGTCGTGGACAGCGTCGCCATACAAAAGGGTTCGCATAGTCTGAAGGTCGGCACGGATTATCGCCGCTTGTCGCCTCTCTTTTCTCCTGAGGCATACGAACAACTAAATCTGTTCTCCGACATACCTTCCGCGGAGACAGGAACTACGCTCCTCAGCCAGCTGAATTCCAATCTTCCCGTGACTTTTCTGTTTCGCAATTTGGGCGCTTTCGCCCAAGATACCTGGCACGTAGCGCCACGTCTGACCATAACCTACGGACTGAGGTGGGATGTGGACTTTGTGCCATCAACACTGAACGGCCCCAAGTTCAACGCGGTTACGGGTTTCAATCTCAGCAACCTATCCAACTTGGCTCTGCTGCCCCCGGGTACGCCGCCCTACAAAACGAGATGGGGCAATCTTGCGCCTCGGATTGGATTGGCCTATCAGGTGTCGGAAAGCCAGAGCTGGCAGACCGTGCTTCGAGGAGGGTTTGGGCTCTTTTATGGTCTGGCGACTTCAGAAGCGGGAGCCGTCGGTGTCAACGGCTACCCTTTTGGATCACAAGCCTACATATATGGCATCCCCCTGGGCGGCACTGCCACGTTTCCTTTGAGCCCGGACAATGCAAAACCGCCGCAAATCGCGCCGCCCAACGCCAGCGATGGTGGATCGCTTAATGCATTTGATCCGAATCTCGTTTTGCCCTACACGCTCCAGTGGAACGTCGCCGTCGAACAAGCGTTGGGAAAGCAACAGACTCTGAGTATCTCCTACCTCGGCGCGGCTGGACGACGTCTTATCCAGACTGCGGGCGTTGCAACGCCCAATCTGAATTTGCAATCCGCCTATTTAGTAATGAATGCAGGGACTTCTGATTACAATGCTCTGCAACTTCAGTTCCAACGGCGATTATCGCGCGGCCTGCAAGCGCTTGCCTCATATTCGTGGTCACATTCCCTCGACACGGCTTCAGCTGGTTCCTTCGGGAGCGGATCCAATTTACTGTCAGCCCTCAATTCTAACGTCAACCGGGGGCCCTCCGACTTTGATGTTCGCAATGCGTTGTCGATCGCGCTGACCTATGATGTGCCCATGCCAAAAGGCAATGCCCTCACAAGCGCGATTCTTCGGGGCTGGTCCACGGAGAATATTATCCAGGCTCGATCCGCTCCTCCTATTGACGTTTATTACTCCGGCTTTTCCCAACTGTCGAACGGATTCCAAACCAGTGTTAGGCCGGACGTCGTCGTAGGTCAGCCTTTCTACTTGCAGGGATCGCAGTATCCGGGTGGTAAAGCATTCAATCCGGCAGCATTCACGTCTCCTCCGCTTACTCCCCCTGGTTGTGTTCCAGGAGTCAATTTTCCATGCCTTCCCACCCGCCAGGGAGATCTGCCGCGCAATGCGCTGCGAAGTTTTGGAGCAGCCCAATGGGACTTTGCAGTCCATCGCGAGTTCCCCATCCACGAGTCACTGAAACTGCAGTTTCGCGCTGAAATGTTCAATGTCCTCAATCATCCAAATTTCGGGCCGCCGGTTGCAGACCTTGGCACCCCTGGGGCACTCAACTCCCAGTTCGGCCAGTCCCTCTACATGCTCGGGAAAAGTCTCGCAGGAGGCAATCTCGGTTCAGGTGCGTTCGATCCTCTCTATCAACTCGGTGGACCCCGATCGATTCAGTTTGCACTGAAGTTGTCCTTCTGAACATCTACCAGGAGCTTGCGATGCGATACGAGAATCAGATGCTTGAGCCGTGCCCGGAGGAACGCAACCAAACCGCAAAGATGGGGCCTCGCTCGTCGCCCGGTCTTTCGCGGCTCAGTATCTTGCTCCTGATTGTTTGCTCGACTTATGGGTTCTGCATTGGCCACACTGAAAAGCCGGGAGCCGTGGCGCCCACGAGCCAAACGGAGTCAGAAAGCGCCGCAGTGAAGCGGCCAGTGACTGTAGCTGATTCGATTGAGATGACACAGCTGGGTGACCCATCCTATGCCGGTGGTGCACCGTCGAAAGGGATCGTAGCCAAATTTTCTCCTGACGGGAAACGTTTCGTCGTGGTCCTAAAGAAGGGGAATCTGGATCACAACACCAACGATTATTCCCTGATTCTGTTCGAAACTTCGACCGCATTTCAGTCCCCTGAGCCGAACGTCTTGCTTTCGATGTCTTCGTCTTCGAACCGGCCTGCGATCCAGAACGTGCTCTGGCTAGACGATAACGATACCATTCTGTTTCTGGGGGAGCATCCCGGCGAACACACGCAGCTCTATTCGGTTAAGTGCAGCTCGAAGGAGCTGAAAAAGCTTACGAATCACCCCACCAGTCTGACCTCGTTCGTCGCCACGGCGAGCGGCGACAAAGTCATATATGGCGCGGAAAACCCGGTTTCAACTTTTTTCACTGGCAGCTCGCGCACGGGAATAGTCGCCCAACACCAGCAGTTGTCTGATCTCATTAAAGGCGAGACTGAGTCCAATGATTACACTTTGTTCATAAGGCAAAATGGAAATGAAGCCGAGAACAAGATAGAGACACAAGGCCGAATCGAAAATCCGGGAATCGAAATGTCGCTTTCCCCGGACGGTACCCATCTCCTGCTTCAAACAGAGGTAAGAACGATTCCACCCGCATGGGGCGAATATCAGGAAAAGTTTCTACAGACCTTTGCGCAGCAGGCTGCCTCGCCAGACACCGAGACTGCTATCTATCAATACGAGGTGGCCGACACGCGCATGGGAGCAAGCCACGTGTTGGTGGACGCTCCAATCTCGCTTTTTGGATCAGAACTGGCCTGGTCCGCAGACAGCAAGTCGGTTGTCGTAGCTGGCATCTATCTTCCGTTGAACGTTGAAAATCCCGCAGAACGGGCCCTGAGAAAAGCGAGTACTTTCCTAGTGGAATTCAATATTGCCAATGGCGATTTCATCGTGATAAGCCACGACGACCTCAGGCTCCTTCAATGGGATCCCGGAGCGAATACTGTCACATGTGACGTCGGAAGACTCGACAGCCTCAACGGAAAGGCCACTCCAAAAGCATACTTTCGAAAGAGCGGTGGGACATGGTCTAAAGGGAGTGCCCCGGCGCAGGCGGCAACGCCGCCCCTGCCCGACATTGTCCTTGAGGAGGACGTGAACACGCCTCCGCGTATGTTTGCCATCGATCCCCCGACTGGCCGCCGATCGTTGCTGATGAACTTGAACCCCCAATTCGAAAATCTTGTTTTCGCGAAGGTGGAAGCGGTGAATTGGAAGAATTCGTTCGGAGAGCAAATCAAGGGTGGACTCTATTGGCCTGTGGACTATGTCGCCGGCCGGAAATATCCCCTGATCATACAAACTCACGGGTGGGATCCCGATCGATTTTGGATGGACGGATTGTATACAACCGCATTCGCCGCCCGGTCTCTTGCTGGCAAGGGTTACTTCGTTTTGCAGGCGGATGATATAGACCCGAACCTTATGGATACTCCGAAGGAAGTTCCGCACGCGATGGCCACGTATGAGAGTGCCATCGACTTCCTCGCTCGAAGAGAGTTGATCGATCCGAATCTCGTGGGGATCATAGGTTTCAGCCGGCCGTGCGTATACGTTAGTTACGCCATGACCCATTCAAAGCACCACTTTGCGGCAGCGGTGATTGCGGACGGTCCGTACGGTTTTTCCCCGTATATGGTCTTGGCGAATGCAAACCCGGCGGCGGTTGCGGAAGTTGAGCGGCAGTATGGGGGTCCCCCATTTGGAAAGGGATTGCGTAAATGGCTGAAGATAGCGCCGGATTTTCTTATGGATAGGGTCGCGACTCCGCTCCGAGTTCAGGCCATAGGACCGTCTTCACTGCTCGGCGAGTGGCCTTGGCTAACCGGCCTATCCCGTCTCAACAAGCCGGTAGAGTTGCTTTACATTCCAGAAGGCGTGCACATTCTGGAGAAGCCCTGGGATCGTATAGCTTCCCAGCAGGGCGATGTCGACTGGTTTGACTTTTGGCTAAAGGGCGAGGAGGATCCTGATATGGCCAAGGCCGAACAATATAAACGCTGGCGCGAACTCCGCAGTCTGGCGACCAAGGCCGCCCCAGGCATACACGCTCAGTGATCGATTCAACCTGCTGAGATGTCTCCTAATCATCCAGGTCGTAAGCGGGGATCATTTTCCAATGGATGGTTTCGATGATCCCTCTGTGACCTTTAATGAGCGTGCCGCGAATCACTTTCATCACGTTCCCCAGATCGACGATAACCGGTTTGCAGTACTGGTTCATTCGTTTTCCTTCCCCCATTTGCGACTCCTCCGCAGCTTTGTGAAATAGTTGCTTGTAGCCGGTGCTCTTCTCTGGTTTGCCGGTACCACCTTGGGTCCACCCTAGATCTGACGGCCTCCCACCAAGTCGGTGTAGAATAAAATCCTTCCCGGCTGCTTGCGGCGGCCGGGAAGGCAAGGCACCAACCGCTGACATTGATTGGTGCACTACGAGGGCTTACTCGTCCAGGTCGTAGGCTGGGGCCTGCTTCGTTGTGAGTGTCTCGAAAACCTGCGCGGGGATCTTGCTTTGATGGTTTTCGATCACGCGCACTGCCTGACCGAGTGCTGCAACTTCTGGTTTTGTGTACTTCATTGTCTTTCTCCTTTGTTGAATTATTCCTCCCCAATACTTGCAGGACGGAATACCGTTGCTGGTTGTGGCTACGCACTTATCGGCACCTGCCGCTCCTCAAAGGGCAAGGCCGAGGCGGCTGGAGGGGCCAAGAGCCCCCGCGCGGCCAAGTCCCGTAGCCAGTATTCCAGCGAAATTGTCCAGAACACCCGCACCAGCGGAACACTCTTTCCAACGCGGGCGTCACCGATCGTCTTCAGCAATTGAGCCTCATGAATGTATCCGAGGCGTGAGCTGAGAGGCGCTTGATAGATGTTTTGCAACTCATCCCGGTATTTCTCCAAGATGAGCATAGGCGTGCGCTCTCCCACCTGTTTCGTACGGCGGGATAGGATTTCCTCCGGCACGATGCCAGCCAGGGAACGACGCATCAGAGAGCGTCTTTCGCCGGGTCGCAGCAACTGGTCGGCCGGGATCGAGAGGATGAACTCAATCATGGTCTGATCCAGAAAAGGATAGCGGGCTTCTTCCAACGTTTCGGGAGAGGGCGCAACTTTCGCCAGATTGTTCGCCATCGCCATGGTTCCTGCGATGTAAGAGCGGCGAGTTGGTAACCAGAGCCCGAAATGGTCGTTGCCACCCAACTGACGAATCGCCAGCCTAGTGCGCTTCGCAAAATCTCTCCGGATCCAGGGCTCGATCTTAGCTTCCTTGGCAAAGTACTGAGCTAAGGAAGGCGGTAGGCCATCGATTGCAGACTGCCACAAAAGTTGCATCCAAGGCCGCCGCTTGACCAAGCTCCAAGCCATGAGTTGCTTGGCCAGGCTGACAAACTTGCCTTGCATGACGAGATCGGCCAGATGCGCACGTGGATCGGGGACACCCCCCGTGAATTCGTCGCCACCGATGCCTGAGAGAACCGCGCGGTAGCCTCCACCGCGGACGGCATCAGCGCGCTCGGTGTCAATCTTCTGTCCAAAGCCGAGGCCTCCGGGTAGGGGGCAAAAGTCTGTGTATGCAAGCGAAGCAGGAAGACTCCCGAGTCTGCTGTTATCAATGTGGATGCCCACTCTTCCGCGCTGCAGTTCGATCTTCGGAAAGTGAATACAGTCGTCCCCCCTAGGCTCGGTCTTGTCGTAATAGGAGAGGGTGTCGAGGCGAGGCGTTTCCGCGCCCTCTTTCGCAAGAATGTCATCGGCCATACAGACGATCGAAGAAGAGTCCAAGCCGCCGCTCAGTTCGGCGAGGATGGGCGAATCCGAACGCAACCTGCGTTGGACGGATTGCCGGAAGACGTGGCGGAAGTGCTCTTCGTATTCGGCGTCCGTCTTGTAGCGGATGCGCGACGTCGCACTGAACCCCCAGAAGCGTTCGGTCATGGCTCTACCATTCCGAACGCGGACGACTTGTCCTGGCGGCACTTCGCGGATTTCAAGATACGGCGTCAAATGGGCTTCTGGGTTATGGGCCAAGTATCCAGAGATGTAATCATCGTCGATGTGAAATTTGTCCTTCGAGAGCAGCACCAGCGAACCGAGATCCGTTGACCACAAGATTCGGTCTTTCTTCAGGTAGTAAAAGATGTGCCGGATGGCCATGTAGTCAGCGGCGAAGAGTAGTTCACTCTGTTGAGGTTTCCAGATCGAGACTGCCCAATCGCCGACGAGACGACGGAAGCAATCGATCTCCCAACGATCGAAGGCGGCTGCGACGATGGCAACGTCGGTCGGGTTGGCTTCGAGATCGCTGCGAAGATCCGCAATCAGCGCGGGCCGATTGTCGAGACGGCCATCCCAAGTGAGGACGAAGCCCCGGTAGGAGAAATACGGCTGCTTCTCACGGCGTGACTCGGCAGTGGTATGGAACGGACGATACAGAAGTGCAACGCAACCCTCCGCGTAGCGCGCTTCGCCGTCCGGACCCTGCTGCTTCAAGAACACGCTGAGATCCTCGATTTGTTTCGGGTCTACGGGCCTGCCGTCGAAATTCCAAACACCTGCTTGGACACTCATTTCGATCTCCTGATTAGCAGCGGTCCCAAACGGCGTAAGTCGCCTGGACATTCGATCTCTCGTTGATGGCCCGCCCAGCGACTTCGACCCAGGCATGGGCCTTGAATGGAAGTTTCTGCGCTCCCAGAACCATGTGCGCTAGAACTCCCTTCTTCCTGAGCAAATAGGTAGTGACAAAGGCGCACTGCAGGCAAAGCACCTGCTTCGGGTACCAGGTGCAGGCGTAGTTGACCGCCGTGCAGACACGGTCGATGGTGTCGTCATCCAGAGGCCTCCGCGCCACTGTCCAGCGCTTGACCATTTTGTGGATCTTCCCGAAGGTCGAGAAGGTGCACAGAAGGTCATAGGCGATCAACATCAACAGCGCTCGGAAGAACAACATCAGAATGACCTCCTGTGCTGGACCTGAATTCGGAGTTCGTGGCAGATGAAGGCAAGCCTGTCGGTGACAGCCTCGATCTTGGCCGACAAAGGCTGAACTGGCATGTGGCCCCAGTCTGGTTTGTAATCGAGTAAGATAGGCCACTCTGAGCGATTGGCTGCTTGCAGACGGGCTGCCATTTTCCGGGCATGCATCGGGTTGCAACGCGTGTCCGCGTCACCCGAGATCAGCAGGACAGCGGGATAGTCCGCGCCGTCTTGCACACGATGGTAGGGCGAGTAGGCGAGTAGGGAGTGGAGGTCCCGCTCATCTTCGGGTGAGCCATATTCCTCTGCCCATCCCGCTGCGAAATCGAAGAGGTGATATCTCGTCATGTCGAGCAAGGGGCCGAGGCAGATGGCGGCGCGGAACAGGTCGGGGCGTTGAGTAATTGCGGCGCCGACCAGGAGGCCGGCATTAGAGCCGCCGCCTATGGCAATACGGCCGCGTGCAGAGCGCCCTTCCGACATGAGCCACTCCGCGGCGGCAATAACGTCATCAAACGAGTTTTGGCGGTTCTCGCGCTTTCCCTCTTTGTGCCACTTTTCACCGAGCTCTGAGCCCCCGCGGAGAGCAGGAACCGCGAGTAGCAGTCCCTGCTCGATCAGAAAGGTTGCAAAAGCGGTGAAACGGGGCGTGACGCAACTTCCAAATCCACCGTAACCAGTGAGAAAGGTTGGCAGCGGTCCCGAATGTAATAGATCCTTCCTGGCGGCTAGAAAGAGCGGAATCGAAGTGCCGTCCTTCGACGGATACCTAGTCTCTTCGACAGCGATGAGAGAAGAGTCGAATGGGACATTCGGCTCCTGCCACAGGCAAGATCTTTCTTCTAGCGTGCTATAGCAATACGCGGCCGTTGGCTGAGCGATTGAGGTGTAGCTGTAGAACAAACTATCCATTCGATTCGTGGGATTCAGGAGGTCAATAGTCCCATGCGGAGAAAACGGAAACTCCTTCTTCTCGCCATCCTTGATGCGGAATGCCTGTATTTGAGTTGAGAAATTATCGACACGAGTCACGAAGATTCGGTCACCGGCAACCGTGAACTGCTGGATGCGGCGATCGGACTGGGGGACAATATCTCGCCAATGTGTGGGATCGGGAGCGTCGAGGGCGATACCAACTATCCGAAAGTTCGGAGCGGTGAAGTCGGTGTAGGCAAAGAGTTGGCGATGTGCGAAGAACGGCGCGAAGCAGCCTTCGATATCGCCTAACAAGAGCCTGGGAGCCGCTCCCGGCTCCAGGCTATGCAAGTAGAGTGAGGTGGTCGGTCGCTTGCCGGAAGAAAACACCACGTAAGCCAGAACCTTAGCCTCGGGGGAATCGAGAATTCCGAGGAACAGATTCGGTTCTTCACCCGCGAAAAACACTTCAACGTCTTGCGATCTGTCGCTGCCGAAGCCATGCCAGAAAGCGGCTTTGTAGTTGGGCCGCGGATCGCGCACAGCGCGATGAGAGTAGTAGAACCCTGTGCCGTCCGGCACAAAAACAAACGCTGTGCAGAAACCCTCTGGAAGGCGATCCGGGAGTACGGTGTTCCGCTCGATGTCCAAGATCTCTAAAGCCGAGTGATCGGTGCCACCTTGTCGCACAGAATAGGCCAGGAACCGAGCATCCTGAGAAATCGCGACAATAGAAATGGCAGTCGAAGTCCCGGTTGCACGCGATGCTGGATCGACCAGGACCGTCTCCTCTCCGAATAACCCGTCTCGCATCACGATCACAGGCTGCTCTTTGTCTTCATGACGCTTAAGGAAAAAGTATCGGTCCCCGACGTTCCAAGGCTCGGAGATAACCTCCTTGAATGCCATGAGTTCTCTAACCCGTTCTCTGATTTGCTCGCGACCCGGAATCGCCCCCAGATATGTACGCGTGTACGCTGTCTGCTCTTCGAGCCATGCACGCGTTTGGGGTGAGTTCTGATCTTCCAGCCAGCGATAGGGATCCGTGATCTCTACGCCATGTAGACTCTCTGTAACGGGTTCCACCGGGGTTGGCGGGGGTGCGAC
Organism: Candidatus Dormiibacterota bacterium; assembly: GCA_035632675.1. GTDB lineage: Bacteria > Acidobacteriota > Terriglobia > Terriglobales > Acidobacteriaceae > Sulfotelmatobacter. The sequence continues at coordinate 85,001 of DASQGJ010000026.1, read as the reverse complement.
TACTGCAGGAGGCATGTGCTACCTTCCAGAACGTGCTGGTCGACTGAGGTGGCAGTTTGGGAACTTGGGATCTAGCCCACATCTAGAGTTTCGTGATGTGTCGACCGTACATCTACAGCCAACTTGTTTTGCAAGAATTTTTTTACTGCAAGAAATTGTGCAGCTTGTCATCCGATCAAACGATCTCACGTTCGACACAGCTGGTTCGTGGCACTAGCTTGGAACGTGATGAGCGGAAAGAAGTTGAAACAAGAGTCAGAAAAGCTCACCCCCAGTTAGCAGTCACGCATCTACGATTGTGAAGGCCCGCAGCGATGTGTTGAGACTGCATTGCCTGCACGAAATCTTGCAGGAGCGCAGCTTCGTCCCGTCGGGAGCCAAGCCAGCGCTCACGTCATGACACCTAATTAGTTAGTCGAAACGAGGAAGCGTCAACACAACTTGCAGTTCCCAAATGGATTGGTCGAGTTGCCCTTATTACTATCCTGCGTTGTTCTGCTTTCCGAACAGAACCAAGATTGTTGTTGACGGAAGCGGTTCTGCCCTTATACTCAGGCGAAAAGAGAGCCCTGCTGGGCATTGGTCGCCGCATTTTGTTCATAGTGGGGAACAAGAATGAAAGAAAACTTTCTGCTAGCTGTTGTGTTGTACGAATAAAGTAGGCGGGACGCGAGCAAAGCAAGTCGGGACTGGAGTTGGAGGTAATCTGATAACACGCATAGATGGCTGATGCCAAGAGGCATCATGAGGGGGCCCTCTGCGACATTTCCCGGGAAGCGCAGTTTTATCGACTAGCAAGTGCAGACATGCACTAACGAGTCTGCTCTGCGGCCGGAGTAGCTGTCATGACGACCCCTGGGGGCTGGCTTCGAGGACTTCGCGAGGAACTTCACCTCACGCGGATGGCGGTCGAGCGCCTCACCAGCGAGATCGCGCGCAGTTCCAACGATGAGCACTATCGGATTCGACGCGGGCGACTTGCGGACATGGAAGACGACAAGGCTGCGCCGGACATTTTTGAGGCTCAGAGTCTTAGCAAATGCTACAAGGTAACCTACCCAGCAATCTTGCAGGCCTTCGGAGTGAGACTGGAAGACTCCGGGGATGTGCCGCACGACCCGCCACAATCCGACGCGACCACAAAACAGTGGTCCTTCGCTGACACGGATCGGCCGTTTTCCCTCACATTTCAGAGCAAGATCAGCTTTGACAAGACCCGACTGGTAACCGAGAGCGCGGAGGAACTGGGAGTGCCTGCAGTTGTCCGCCAGCGCTTGGATGCAGGTCAGTTTCGACTGGGCATCATCGGCTTGAATGACGACACGATGGACAATCTCGTCCCAGGCGGCTCCGTGGTTGTGATTGACAAATCGCATAACACGGTCGAGATGCGTGACTGGAAAACCATTCAGGAACGGCCGATCTACTTTGTATGGCACGAAGACGGCTATAGTTGCTCCTGGTGCAACGTCGTACGGGACACCCTGTTCATCGTGCCTTATCCGACTTCGCGCCGGCCAGTGATGATTTTCAAGATGCCGCGCGCCGCGACCGTCATTGGGCGAATCATCCACGTATGGCCTCCTTTGATCATCGAAAGGACACCAGCGTAGAACAGTCACCGAGCATGTGCTGATAGGGTTACGCGTGTTGTTTTGCCCACGGGCAAATCCTGGTCAACCATGATCGCGCAGCCACCCTGTGGCCGGCCCGATGAATCAAGCGCTTCGCTTCGAGCGCCTGAAGGAATTCAACAACATCGGAAAGGAGCTGGGATCGTGGAACCGCGAAGTCCTGAGCCATCGCGTCTGCGATCTGATCGACGGAATAACGCTTCTTCAGCAACTCCCAAATCTTCAGTCCGACGGGATTGAGACTGAAACAGATCCCCTGCTCGATATCCAATAGGACGGCGCCGTCCTCCGAAGCAGTCTCCCGGACGCTCGGCGCAATCACGATGTCTTCGGTAGTAATGATCGGATCCTCCATAGTTCCCCTCGACGGATTCTGATGTTGCTCAGGCCACGCACTTGGGTAATATGCCTCGCAACGTGATTATCGACAAACAAACATTTTTGCTGCAGGAATTCGTGCAGGTGGGATTTCATAGCGAATTTCGCGTGTCAAACAACAGGAAGCTTCAATCGGCAACTCTAAGTTCTTGCGCCGATTGAGATTCGTTTCTTTGAAGTTCCAGCCTTGCGACTTGAGAGATTGGTTCGCGCTATTCACCCTGGCGCCCGCTGGTTGGATCGGTTCTCGAATGCGTGCAGGAATTCGTGCAGGCCGGTCGCGGCCGCGGCTAGGCCGGTCGCGTCACTTCTATTGCTGAAAACGAATCGCCGCTCCTCCTTAAGCACTGACATGCAATGGGTTACCGGCACGGGGAGGCGCCGGAACGCAGGGCTTGTGCCCGGACCTCAGCGCCAAAATTGCAGCAGCAAAAAAATACTTGTTCAGTCTCTTCCAAGTTGCGCTAGGTAGTGAACGCGCAGGACAAGAGGGAAATCTATGTCTTCTGAGTTGAGCTGGCTTAGCCGACAGGCCCGTCCTGTGCTGTCGCTGCTTATCGCAAATCTCGTCGTCATGATTGCAAGCAGCGGACTCTCACTCCTCGATCCCTTGGTCGTACGGTGGTTAATCGATGTTGCTCTTCCAAAACGGGATCTCCGCCTCGTCCTGTTTGGCACGCTCGTTTTTTGCTTTGTGTATTTGGCAAGTGTGATTGTGAGCTACCTATCCTCGTTCATTAGCTGCGTTGTCACGCAAAAAATGGTCTTTCGAATCCGGGTGTCTCTGCTGCGGCGAATCCAAACTCTGCCGGCAAGATATCACGGGAACGCTCAGGTTGGGGAAACACTCTATCGGATCGAGCAAGACGTTGACCGCGTGGCGGAGTTGAGCGGAGACATTCTTCCCCTAACCATTCAGATGGTGATCATGGGCGTGTTGGTCCTCGTGACCATGGGAATCCTGAATTGGCACTTGACACTGGTGGTCGTTCCGCTGCTCCCGATCTTCTATGTGCTGCAACGCAGGTATACAGGCAAGCTAACGGAGGCAGCAGACAACGTGCAGACTCAGTCGGGAAAGATCGGCGCGTTTTTGCAGGAACACCTGGCAGGCATGTTGCAGTTGCAACTGCTGAATCGTACCGGTACTCAAGGCAGAAAGTTTGCGCGCCTCGTGGCCGAAGGCGCAAAATCCCAAATTAAGCAGCGAGCCACCGAAATGTCTTTTGGTGCAGCTTCGGTCTCGGTGATCGTTCTTGGCATGGGGCTCATTCTTGGCTACGGGGGCTACGAAGTAACTCGGAACACTTTGACCGTTGGTGGACTCGTGGCCTTCTACGGCTATGTCTTTCGCCTGTTCGCTCCCGTGAGCATTGCCATTGATCTTCAGTCGCGGCTGCAGCGGGTCGGCGCCAGCATCCGTCGCATTCTCGAAATTACGAGTGGCGCTCCACAAATTGCGGGACGCGAGTCCATGACACCTCTGCAGTGCGATATCAAGCCCGAATTGGAATTCCGCTCGGTGTGGTTCTGCTACGACGAGAGCCGCCCGGTTTTGCATGATATGAACTTTCGCATTGAAGCCGGCGAAACCGTAGCCGTTGTGGGCCTGAACGGCTCCGGGAAGAGCACCATTGGACTTCTCGCGACTCGATTGTACGAACCAGATGCGGGTTCCATTCTAGTGGGAGGGCAGGACATTCGGCAGGTTGGGCGCCGGAGCCTTCGCGCCATCTTGACCCTGGTTCCACAGGATCCGGTTCTTTTTGATGAAACGATCCGGGAAAATCTTCTGTATGGGAATCCGAGAGCGACGGGCAAAGACCTAGAGACAGTCGCCGCTCTCACGCAGTTGGACCGAGTGCTTCAAACGCTACCGAGGGGGCTCGACGAACCATTAGGCCCACTCGGCGGCCGGCTTTCCGGCGGAGAGAAGAAGAGACTGGCATTGGCACGGACTCTTTTGCAACAGCCAAGGATTCTGATTGTCGACGAGATCACGAGCGCCCTGGACGGACCGGCAGCCGCCGGATTGCTTCAGGGATTGGAACTCTTTCGCCAAGCTCGGACCCTGATGGTGATTTCGCATCGCCCGGCGACAATACTGTGGGCGGACAGAATTCTGGTAGTAGACGAGGGGACGATCGTCGATTCCGGAAAGCATGACGAGTTGATTCTCGGATGCGAGGCGTACCGGAGAATATGGCAGTCTCAAGACAGAATGCCCTCTGTGAGCTCTCAACGGGCAGTGTGGGGCGACGGGACGACAGCGGGCACCGAGATTCCTGCATCCCAGCGGTCTCAGTGATCCAAGTGCCTGCGGGACCGGACAGCAGTTGGTCAAGAAATGGGTCATAATAACTGGCCGTAGGTGGCCAACGTGAGGCGGCAATGTTAAGCGTGACTCTTCTAGTAGGCACAATTCTCGCGTTGTTGGTACTGAGTTCGCTCACAAGAAGCAGCGAGCGGCCGCAAAGGACGCTCGATCCTTACTTGCGCTCGGATCGCACGGAATTCGAGTCGGTGCTAGGGCTTAGAGAAGTTTGTCGCAGTGTTTTAAATACCAATAGTCTTAGATTCGTTGCCGCCAATGCACCCGCCGAAGTCGTGAGTTCCTACGGAACCGAGCAACAGCGCTTGGCCCGCTTGTCCTTGCAGGTTGCGAGCGCCGTGCTCGTTCAGCGATTGGCCGACGATGGCAGTTTTGTGAGCGGATCCTCCGATACTCTCCAGTCCCTCCTGTCAAAGCTGAAGGACGCACTGGTCTTGGGTGTCTGCACAGTCGGCCGAGTGGCCCTGGCGGTATTACGAGGGTTAAGCACTGGAATTCCACAGCGGCTCCAGATCTTGGTATCGGCGAAGATTCTGACCAACGTAGGAAATCTGCTGGTCGACGCAGAGAGCGGTTATAAACCAAGCTCGAAGGTCCTGAGCGAACAACGGATTCTCTGTGGGACCTCGACGACAGTGCCCCATCAAGAGGATAACCAGGCTGCTGTGGAGGAGGACGTTCTACGCGCCCTCCGCGTATCTCTGCCCAATGACCTGTCCCGACTGATATTCCTGGCGATCTTGCGCGACAACAACTCGGGTCACTACTACCATCCCGAGGTGGCTCAACGGTTCTCGGCAGATGTCGCTGATCGGGCAATGCTTGCCTGTCATCACCAGATTTATGAACGAGTGGTAGCGCTGCCCCTCGAAGATTTGACGGATCAGCTCGATGCGTACATGGCGACTGTGCCGGCGCCGAAAGAGCGGCTCATCGAGAGTTGGACAAAACTGCGAGCTTATCGCGCGACAATCCCGATGAATGCCGACCCCATCTCGACCGAGATTTTCTTCATGAAAGTCGAGGTGGCGGTTGCTATTTTAGAAGCGAGGCTTCCCGGCAGAATTCAGTGATTGGAGCAGAAGTAGTGTCTGTTGTTCGCAAACGGTTCCTCGATTTGCCGGTCGCGAAGAAGCTGGTTGTAATTCTCTGGCTTTTTCTGCTGATCGTTGTCAGCTTGCTGGGCCTGAGCTACGTAACAATTGAGAACCTCTCCGCTGCGAGGGCGTATGTCGGTGGAGAGGGACTTTGGTCGAAGGCTCAGAAGCAGGCTGTTTACGACCTGCTGCAATACTCGATTTCGCATTCCGACGCGGACTATCAAAACTATGGTCAGGCTCTCCTGGTCCCTCTCGGAGACAAACAAGCTCGCGCGGAACTCGAGAAGCCTGTTCCCGACATGCGCATCGTCCGCATCGGTTTCATCCAGGGTCGTAATAGCCCGCAAGACGTGGAAGGCATGGCGACGTTGTTCCGACGCTTTCGTCATTCTCAGTATATGTCTGAAGCAGTAGACATCTGGGCGCAGGCCGACGCTCTCATAGAACAACTACAGAGACTTGGCGACAGCATGCACGCTGAGATTTCCTCGGGAAGAGCGGATCGTGCGAGGGTGGCGGAAATCGCTCGGCAGGTGGACGTCATCGGGAATCAGCTTACCCCACTTGAGGACAGATTCTCCTATGCACTAGGAGCAGGAGCACGCCAGGCAAAAGGCTCATTTCTATTGGTCACATTCGGTGCTACCGCCACGTCCCTGGTCGCGGGATTGTTGTTCACTTTCTTCATGTTGCGGCATATTCGCCAGACTGAAGAACGATACAAGCATCTCATCGACACTGCCAATGACGTAATTCTTGTGCTGGACGCGGAGACCGGAGTCATCCTGGACGCCAACGAACGCAGCAGTCAGTTCCTGGGTCGACCGCTACGCGAAATTGTGGGTATCCGAGGTGAGCAGATTGTTCCCGAGGGCGACCGGGAAGAGTACCGCAAAGTGTTGGACGGCACCTTGAAGGGGGCGGCAGTTGCCGGAAGGCAATTACACCTGAGTCATTCTGATGGGCGCTCAATAACCGTCGAAGTCAATACCAGCCTGACTGAGTTCGAAGGGAAAAGCATAGTTCAGGGTATTTTTCGCGACATCACGGAACGTCAAAGACTGGAAGAAGAGGTGCGGCAGGCTCAAAAAATGGAAGTGGTTGGCCGATTGGCGGGCGGAATCGCTCACGATTTCAACAACCTTCTGATGGTGATTCTCACCCAGGTTTCGAAGGTACGGAGTTTACCCAGCCGGGCACAACTCCTGGAGCACGCCGATAGGATTCGAACCGCCGCCGAAAAGGCTGCTTTGCTGACGAAGCAGTTGCTCGCCTTTGGGCGCAAGCAAGTGTTGGTGCTTCAGGTGCTGGACTTGAATGCACTGCTCGGGGAAGTGAAGGAAATGTTATCCACCCTTCCGGCGCAGCAGGTTCAATTGATGGTGACGCCCAGTCCGCAGCCGCTTCCAGTCGAAGTCGATCCCGGCAAAATCGAGCAAGTAATAATGAACCTGGCCGTCAATGCGTGCGATGCCATGCCTTCGGGAGGAATATTGAGAATCAAGACCTCACAGGTGTCTATGATCGGTCTCAAATCCCGTGTGAAGAGCTCTTCCACCGCCGCCCACGCACTCTTAGAGATAACTGACACCGGCTGCGGCATGGATGCTGAAACCAAGGCTCACCTTTTCGAGCCGTTCTTCACCACCAAGCCAATTGGCAAGGGCACGGGCCTTGGGCTCTCCACGGTATACGGCATTGTGAAGCAGAGCGGCGGCACGATCGAAGTAGATAGTTTGCCTGGTGAAGGCACGACTTTCAGGGTCTACCTTCCCATCGTGGAGCGACAGGTTAGCCCACGAAAGACCGCCAAGGTCCCGATTCCGGTAACAAAAGGCTCGGAAACAGTTCTCCTGGCCGAAGATCAGTCTTCCATTAGGAGCGTGCTGCGCGAATTGCTCGAGTCCAAGGGGTACCAGGTATTGGAGGCGCAGAACGGTGGCGAAGCGCTGGAACTTGCAGAGCGCCATACAGGGTCGATAGACGTTTTGGTTACAGATGTGATCATGCCGCAGATCCGTGGGATTGAACTGGCGAAACGCGTGACCGACCTTCATCCAGACATCTGCGTGATCTTCATGTCAGGATATTCGGAGGATGCGTTGCTAGAAAATCGACTGCTGTCTCAACAAAACATCACATTAATTCAAAAACCATTTGATCCAGAAGACCTAGCACAGAAAATCAGAGAATCACTGAATGACACGAGTGAGGTCGGGTAGCCATGTTCACGGCTTTGGTTTCTCTCGGGCAATACCTTTACAGATAGATCAGCAGACCTCCAGAACTAGCCAACGTCTGTTTTCGGCTCATCCCAAAACCGCGAGTATCGGTTCCCAAACTCAAGCGTCGCCTCGTACTTCTCGGGATCGTTCTGTCTCAGCCAGAGCAACTTGTAGACCGTGTCCACAGCCTGCTTCATGATGTTTTTCATCTCGGCTTGCGTTATGTGCGAGTATTCCGATTTTCCAGCGCAGGTGGGGCATTCTTTTCCGGCGTGAACATCTTCGATAGGGCCGTTGCGGAACGCTAATGCCACAAGGCTCTTGGCTTCCGCTGCCAACTCCGGGTCTAACGTCATCTTTCGCTTGGGCATCGGCGTCTCTCACACTCGAAAATCATATATACACCAACGGCAAGGGATTCGATCATACTGCTCTCAGCGACGGGCTATCCGGGGCGCGACGTCCTTTTTCGCGTCCTTGGCAGCTAGAAGCCGTTTGATTTCGCCAACTTTCCCAACGCTTTCGCCGAAGGGGCCCATGCAGGTTAGCTATGGCGTTCAGTCTTAAGGCGGCGACTGGACGTCGCGCGCGTCCCTGGCTTGGCTTTGCCTGGAGGTTCGAGTAGGTTCTGTGCCGACTCGCACTGAAACGAAACGTCGGAGTGGAAGTGTTAGACTGCACGCATTTGATGGAGTTCTCACGCGACGATGATCACGATCTCGAAAGAAGACTATCTGAAAGCCATTGCGGAAGCGGAAGCTGAGGGGCAGACCGTGATACCCGCGACCCTTGCCCATTGGCTCTCCGTGACCAGACCGGCGTAACGTTCGCCCTGAAGCGCCTGAAGAAAGATGGGCTTGTCTCCATCAAAAAAGAAGGGCACATCGGCCTGACCTCGCAAGGACGGGAAATCGCCGAGCGGACGATGGTTCGCCACCATCTGATCGAACGAATGTTGTCGGAAATGTTCGGCATGGCCTGGTACGAGATCCACGACGAGGTGGAACGATTGGAACACGCTGTGTCTCCGGCCTTTGAGAAGATCCCCGTTCACCCGAGGGCTCCGATTGGAAGATCGCGATGCTTCACGTCTTATTCAGTCTTCGAAAGCAAGTGGAATGAGCAGAAGTTATCGAGCATAGAAAGCCAGCAGTGAACGACGTACCCGTATCGGCTGACTCCTGAGGTTGTAATCTATGAAGCCGGCGTCCTTGAACTTCTTCATGAAGTGACAAATGCGCGACCGCGTCGTACCTACCATTTCTGCCAGGGTTTCATGGTTTATCCTCGCCAACACGGTCTGAGGCGACGATTGCCCATCAAAATGTGAGAGCAGCAAGAGAATGCGCGCCAGTCTCTTCTCGCTGGTATTGCAACGCTGATCCACCAAATCCTGCTGGTATCGGATGTTCCGCGACAGCACATATGCACAAAACGTGTTTGACAACGTCACTTCGTTCGCAAGTGCGAGCATCATAGACTTCTTTTCAATTCGTAGGAGGTGGCAGTCTGTCAGTGCGGTGGCGGAAGTCGTGCGCATAGACTGACCGGCAATCGATCGAGTCTTTGCCAACAAAATCATCGTCGCCCAATATATCGAGAGTTGCTTCCTTCCCGCCTTGGGACCTTGCGCTGAGTCTTACCATCCCTGTTTGAATGACGAACACCGCGTCAGCCAAGTCACCCTGGGCGAAGATCATCTGTCCTTTCCGAAAGGCCGTCATCTCCCTGCCCTTGCCGACCGTTGAGAGGAAGATCTTGGGGTTGAAGTTGCGTGTGTGTTTGGCCACAGCTTTCACTCCTTATTGAAACAACCTAGGATTCGAGCACAAGAACGACGACAAGAATGTTCAATATTGCACATTGTTGAGGGTGTCCTCTAATTATCAAAGGAAGACAAAGTGCTCACTGAAGCCAACCTGCGGCTCGTGGTTTCGATCGCCAAAAAATATGGCAGCCGCGGACTGCAGTTCCTCGATCTGATCCAGGAGGGCAACGTCGGTTTGATGAAGGCGGTGGACAAGTTCGACTATCGCCGAGGCTACAAGTTTTCCACCTATGCGACGTGGTGGATTCGCCAGGCAGTCACCCGAGCCATTGCCGATCAGGCGCGCACCATCCGACTCCCGGTGCACATGATTGAGATCGTCAACAAGCTGATTCGCGTCTCGCGGCAACTGGTCCAGGAGTTGGGCCGCGAACCTATCTCGTCAGAGATTGCCAAACGCATGGACATTCCTGTAGCCAAGCTGCGCAAAGTGCGCAAGATCATGCAGGTACCGATCTCGCTGGAGACGCCAATTGGGGAGGAGGGGGATTCCCATCTCGGCGACTTCATCAAAGACAGCGCTATGCTCGCACCGGACGAGGCTGCCATCAACATGAACCTGAAGGAGCAGACCGGGCAGGTGCTGCACACTCTGACTCCGCGCGAGGAGAAGATCATGAAGATGCGGTTTGGTCTGGAGGACGATTCGGAGCATACGCTGGAGGAGGTCGGCCGGGCGTTCGCCGTCACCCGCGAGCGCATTCGCCAGATCGAAGCCAAGGCCCTGCGCAAGCTGCGCCAGCCGTCACGGTCCGGCAAGCTCAGGTTATTTCTCGACACCGTGCACGAATAACGCCGCAGGCGAGACGTGCGCGCAGGGAGATCCCCGGAAAGAGATGGCGCGGCATCCGCGAGTTGACCTAGGCAGCCTCACTGCGATGCGGTATGCAGTGGCTAGTTTGCGATGTGTTCCGCAGAGCGTGCAAGGCGTACATCGTGTCATCCAGGGCTTGTTCCTCTTCGATGTTGTCTCCGGCTATGTGAAACAACTCCCGTGCCCTTAGCACAAGTGCCTCCTCTGCTCGCGCAATGCGGTCTGGGAGCCTGGTCTTATCAACCTCAAAGAGCGCGGCCCTGTACAAATCCCTCCAGGCTCTGCTGTTTAGAGATATAGAGCTGCCGGTATTCATGATTCCCCCGGGTTTCGCTTCCGAAGTAGGTTGGGAGTGTCAGACACTCGGTTGTGCAGGTGGCATACGGCCAGCTGCTCTCGGTCTGTGAAGCCTACGCGACAGGCAGGAGTCTCAGCCTCTGCGTCCCCCAGTTTTCGGGAACCTTGTCGCGAGCCACAACTTCGTCGGCGCAGGTTGGAGACAGGTACGTTGGAGGTCCAACCAGGAAACTGATGCGCTGCCCTGGATGCTGGCGCCGAATCGTCCTCCAGAACTCCACTGCTTCTTTGGATCTCTGGCGCACGTCCAGCAGTACCAAATCGAAGAAATCAGGCACCCAGAGCAACGCTGCATCAGCGACGCTTTTGGCCGTGTGCACGTGAACTCCGCGGCTCCTCAGCACGTGGGCGCGCAGGTTCTGCATCGCTTCGTTGCCATCGATGATGAGCACGTTTTTCGTGCCCATCGGAAAGGAAATCGGTGATTGCTGGGGCACAGAACACCTCCAAGCCTTCTGAAGGCGGGCGTTTCGGAAAGCGGGATTACCTTTGAGAAGCGGGCGTCACCAGAAGGATCTCTTCTTGTCTCTTTCGGAAGGGGGCGGGGATTCGGCCGCCCCAACCGAACGCGAAAGCCTTGCCTCCTTGCCTCAGGCTGCTACGAGAGCAGGCCTCTTTTGCAAGGTCGAGTTGGCCACCTCAAAGTCTCGGACTTCAGGAGTACCGTCGACCACTTTCGCCAGGGCCTTCAGCACTTCTGGATAGCTTCCGCGGTGATAGGCTTCCGCGTCCTCTTTCTTGTCCCATAGACTGATGGCGACCCCTTCCGTTCCGGATCCGGGGGCGACGAATACGATTTCGTCTTGGAAGCCGTGCTGTTTCCGAAGGAGAGGGAGAATCTCGTTCTCGATCGTGTGGGTAAACTCCGCACGGGTATTGGGTTTCAGCTGCATGGAAACGTGACGAGCAAACATGTCAACCTCCTGCTGGGTTGTCGTTGACTAAGAGGAGGGAACTTCAGATGGACTGCCTTAGTTCAGAGGATCTGAAAGGGAGAAGGCGTAATTCGCTCTGTCTAACAGCGTATGCCCAATCCTGGTGTTGTCAAGCTGGAAATCTCCCACGTCGCTCTACGACATCGGCTGGCTGGTGACCTGGCTCCCCCGCCGTGACGTATGTGCAATCGGCTGTTGACCGGGCTGTGGTAATGCAAGGTAAAGTGTTTGCGATTCTCGCTCATCGATTGCCTCAAGCGCAGAGGGGAACCTGAGATGCGTCGCGATTGCCTGCCGTATTGGTCTTGCCAAGCTCTTCGGCCATGCAACCTCCTTCAACCTGTTTTCCCTCGAGTGCGAGCAAAGGGTCGCCGTGGCAACTCAAGGCGTGAGTGATCAGTTGTGAGCCAAGACCGCGGAGATCTGTTGCGTCTGCACTAACTCGCAGCGCATGCAAGAAAGAACGTACCGCATCACGCGAACCTCATTCTTTGCACTAGGACGTGCGGCCCAAGATGCAACGTGCTAGACAAGGCCGGGGAAGGCGGAATGAAACTGATGAATTGGATAATCGGATTCTCTGCCCAGTCCTTCTCCAGCACTCGCCAAATTCTAAGTAGTCATCGAGGTTCTCTTACGTGATCGACATCACGCAGGGGTGTGATCGAAGCCAGCATGCGGTCTGAGAGTAGCGGGGAACGGAGACTCCGCAAGTCGCGCAGCCACCGGCCGGACTGTCTAGAAAGAGAACTTGGCAGCTAATTGCACGAGCCGAGGGGCGGCAGCATTGACCACCTGCCCGAAGTTGGCGCTGCTGATGTTGCCATTGACGGCTGCAGGACCGTAGAACTGTGCGTGGTTGAAAACGTTGAAAGCTTCCATACGGAATTCTAGCGATTTGGACTCAGTGAGCCGGACAGTCTTTTCGAGCGCCATGTCGACGTTACAGATTCCTGGTCCGTCAAAGAAGCGCCTTGGGGCTGTGCCGATTTGACCCAAGACTGGCAGGCTGAAAAGCGCCGTATTGAACCCAGGGTTTCCATTGCGCGGATTTGTGTTGATCTTGAGATTGCCTGCTGCGAAGTTTGGCGTGTCCACGCCGTTGTTATTAATGCCGTTCGGTATGGTGCCGAGCAGGGACGTATCGTTATTGTTATAGAGAGTCACCGGGAACCCGGTGGCGAAACGCGTCAAACCTGAGAGGCTCCAACCTTCGGTCCAACGATTCTCGTGCCGCAAGACATTGCTGAAAGGAAGACGATATCGGTAGCTCACCACGAAGTTGTGGCGCAAGTCGAAAGCGGAGAGGGCTCTGCTCAACTCTGGGTCCAGTGGGTTCACTGCCTCCGCCAAACTGGATGATTGATCGATCGACTTGCTGTAGGTGTAGCCGGCCATCAACTCCAGGGGCCCGGAATTATGCCGCAGATTGGTCTCGAGAGCGTTGTAGTTTGAGTTTGCAATGGTTTTCTGGTAGGTGACGGCGGCAAACTGGGAACTGAATGGTCCTCGCGTCCCGCGAATGATGGTACCCGAGGGTGTGGTATAAGTACCGCTTTCCCCGAAAGGCCCGCAGGTCGGCGTGCCGGGCATGACTTCGTTCGGTTGACTCAGACTCAAGCACAACCCGGGATTTCCTGGATTCGCGGAGGTAAGCACGAGGAGATGATGCGCCTGCGTGCCGACATAACTGACGCTGAGAAACGTGCTTGCCGCGAATTGCCGTTGGATCGAGAGTGTGTAACCCTCCGTGGAGGGCGGCACATTCTCATGGAAAAAGGACGGCACGCCGGTGATGGGCAGGTATTGCGACCAGTTGACATTGGAATCCGGCTTCTGAGGTGAGGCTCCAAACGTAGGAAACGATAAGGGAAATCGCTGGCGGACACCCTGCCCACTCGCGGCCGTCACGAACGGCGTGGCAAACAACGGCGGGGCAAGGCTCGTGTAGTCGTAGCCGTAGGGCGGGTTGGCGCTCATAATGCCCGCGGACAACCCTTCGAACGCCGTGTAGTAGAGGCCGTAACCCGCTCGAAGATCTGTTTTTCCTGGGCCGCCGAAGATTCTTGCCAGCAATCCACGCTGGATATCGGGGGAGTAGGAAACACCGATGCGCGGCGCGAACTTGTCGTATTTCGTCGGAGCAAGAGTTTGCGGAACGCCAGCATCGCCAGGGAAGACGAGCCCTGCGGGTGCTCCGGGATAAACCCGGGATTGCTCGCCGAGAACCAGGGTCTGAAGCTGGTTGTACTTCTCGGACCAGGGTGAGATCACGTCCCAACGCACGCCGTAGTTCAGGGTAAGATTGGGTTTGATTCGCCAGCTATCCTGGGCGAACAGGCCGGCATACTTGTTGCGGTTGTAGAACCGCTGGGAGTCTCCCTGGTTGTAGCTGCTGGCGATGCCGAGCACGAAGTCGGCGAGATCCACGCCGGTCTCCGTTCCTTGGAATACGAAGGCGCCGTTGAAGATGGGATCCGGGTTGGTGTTGATCTCGTCTAAATGAAATTCTCCGCCAACCTTGACCGTGTGCTTCCCGATAATCTTGGAGAAGTTGTCCATCCACTGGAACGTGTTGTTGACCTGTGTCAGTCCAGTGATGTCCACGCCGAACGTGAAGTCGTTGAGGGAAACGTTCTCGATGCCTTCTATCTTTTGGGCCAGCGGTACGATTGCAGGTGTGCCCGTCGGGTCGACAAAACCCTGCGAGGCTAAGCTCGGCCCGACGCCGCCAAGCGGGTAGCCCGCGTTGTTTGCAAAGCGCATGGCGCTGAAGTGCAGTTCGTTGACCGCATTCGCCCCTAGTGCTTTCGCAAGGCCGAGGCTCAACAATTGCGCCCGGCCAAGCGTCATGGCATTAAACCCGGGAACCGTCGCTCCGCCTTGTCCGGTCGGATACGGATTATTCAGGGCATAGTCGTCCAGAAAGTAGTACGCGGCAACAGATCCCCAACTGGTGTTCGCGTCTATTCTGATGGCTGCTTTATCGTCGCGGAGCGTCTGGTTGTAGGCAGAAGTGGAGAACACATTTCCCGATTGATTCGGTATAGGGATGTACCGCAGGAGCGCTTTGGCCGGTGCTGACCAGGCACCCTCAGGGATGTTGGCACCGGGCAGGACGCATTGCGAGGAACTCGCGCAACCCGGCGTGTAGTAGCGTTCACCGGGATAAACCGAGTAGCCGAGTTTTTGTGAAAGCGAGTCGGCCCAGGACTGGCCATTTACGGTTCCTGTCAATGAGCCTGCCACGTCCGAGAGATCGCCGGTTCGATCCGCGAGCGAGGGAACGGAGATCCGTCCAGTGTCCACACCCTGGGTCATCCGGGTTCCCTGGTAATCGGTAAAGAAGAAGATCTTGTCGTGCCGGATGGGACCGCCCAAGGTCCCCCCAAATTGATTTTGTGAGAACTGCGCCCGCCGTGCGGAGAAGTAGTTTCGCGCATCGAGATTAGTGTTGCGCAGGAATTCGAACGCATTCCCATGAAACCGATTGGTGCCTGTCTTGGTCAAGACGAGAATCTGCCCGCCGCTGTAGTTGCCGTATTCCGCGTCGAAATTGCTGGTGAGAACGCGAAATTCCTCAATCGAATCGAGATTGGGCACGATGGCGCTACCCATATTTACGTCTTCTTCCACATCGCTACCGTTGACCCGAAACCCGTTCGAGGTCTCTCGCTGGCCGCTAATCGACAGGTTCCCGGCGTTCAGGTCCCCGGAAGGCGGGGTGCTGGTGACACCGCTCATGACGACCGCGTTCGGCTGCTGCGAACTGGTAGGAACAATGCCCGGCTGGATGCCCACGAGATCGGTAAAGCTTCGGCCGTTCAACGGGACACTCGTCATCTTGGTCGCGGCGACGATTTCTCCTTGCTGGGTAGTGGACAAATCGATCTGGAGACTATCGGCAGAGACCTCAACCGTCGTGCTCTCGGAAATGAGAGCCAGCTGGGCGTGAACCTGGAGTTGGCCTGTCCTGTCCACCAAGAGGCCGGTCTGCAAATATGGCTTGAATCCGGGAGCATCGATTCGGAGCTGATAACGACCGGGAGCAAGAGCGGCAAAGCGAAACGAGCCATCATCGCCGGTCCTGCCATTCTGCTGCTGAGCGGCATCCGAACCCCGAAGTGTGACCAGTGCGCCAGCGACCATGGCGCCGCTGGGGTCCACAGCCGTGCCGGAAATGCTCGCCATCTGCGCCCACCCGGAGCTACATGAGATGAGGAGAACCGCTGCCCAAGAAGTTATGATTCCGAGCAATCGATTAGAAGCCTTGAAAGAGTCTTGATCCTGGTTCATTCTTCATCTCCGGCTCTATATGCGACTCAGTCGCAACATTGGATTCAAAATAAAATCGCGGCGGCCGCGACTCTAGATGAAACTGAATTTCATTTTCATAATGGCAAATCGCCCCAAGAGAGGCTGTGACCACGATCACACCCTTGTGTGCGGTGGCTTCGTCTTCTTCGTCCCATTTTGTTCATTCCCACGGCTTTGCGTCTCCTGTTTCTCCAAGTGCAGTACGAGTGAGACGCTCGGAGCGCCAAGGCAATCACCTCCCCTTTGAGAACGCTTCCGTATGCTCAAGACCAGCGCCAAACGGAGCCAGCGTGGCGTGCAGACTGTGCGCGTCGTCTGCCGATAGTCGCAGAACGACTCGATCCCGACACACCAGGTAGCAGAAGCCATCGGCCGCGCGGCAAGCGCAAAAGGGACCAGCACCCAGAGAGAACGAAGTCGACGGTTGGTTCAGCACATCTTCCAGGCACTCCAGTGCGCGTGACACGTCGTCCCGGCTGAAATGCAGAAGCAGAGTGCGATGCCACCGCAGGCAGACACAACCGTTTGGGCAGAAGAAGCACTGAAACGGTCTAACGTCGTCCGCACACTGGCGTCGTCCGTCGGTCATGATCTTTCCTCTCTCAATTTCTTGTTGCAACTCAGTCGCAATACGGCTTACAATCTAAGCCTATGGACCCTCAGTAGCCACTGTCAATGAGGGCTGTGAGATTCTGTCGCAGCGTCGTTGCAACCAGTTGCGACTCAGGGCGGGAGTTGAACCATGCCGCTTCCCGAAACCGAAATTCCCGGACGCTTGCAGGCCTTGCTGGCCCAACGCGGGATCCGCATGACCGGCCCACGCCGCGCCATTCTGAACGTGATCGAAACTGCCAACAAGCATCTGGACGCGAGCCAGATCTTGCGCAAGGCCCAGAAGTCAGACCCGTCGGTCGACCGCAGCACGGTTTACCGAACGCTCGGACTGCTAAAGCGCCAGGGACTGATCGACGAACTCGACTTGATGCATCTGAACGGTGAAGGACACTACTACGAGCGCAAACTGGGCAGGGATCACATTCACATGGCGTGTTTGCGCTGTGGCAAGATCACCGAATTTGTGAGCGAGCGGTTTGACTCTCTGAAGAGCCAGTTGGAGCAGGAGTGCCGCTTTCGTATTCTCGTCGCGCGGCTGGAGGTTGGAGGATATTGTACGGAGTGCCGGCGTTAGGAGTGCCGGCGTTAGGGGCGTTGCGGTGGAGGGGCTATCGTCACGACAGACCCGAATAAGCGAGTCTGATTGTCGGTTCCGGCGGCCATCTTGTCCTGGATCGCTTTTAGTGAAGGTGTCTCTCGGCGCAACGTTCGAGGAGGGTTGGCGCATACCACTTGGGCACGCCCTGTAGAAAGAAGCCGTCACAAATTGTGATCTGGATCACGCCAGCACGTGAGCCAAATCACATAGTCCCGTGACTTTCTGAAGGATACTCGGGCAACTTCGGCACCAATTGTGAATTGTGGTCACTTTGCTATCAATCGACTCCCCTGGGGCTGGGATGGGCCGCGATAGGGCCGGTGGGTACCTGGAGATGCAATGCTGATCTCCTCTGCCGACCCGCGCTAGAGTGTTTGGACTCTGAGGATCGGGGCCCCGCCACCTTGGTTTTGTTGGGTTGCATCAGAGCAGGCGCGTTTATTCCGAACATGTCGTCACCGAAAACCCATTCGCTCAGAGTCGTCGTGCAGCACAGCCGTGTAAATCAGCAGTCCCCATATCGTCTCATTGCCTACGGCGGAGAAGGTGGAGACTACATTTCCGGAAGTGCAGAGTTCGAATCACTCAATCGTCTGCTAAAAGCGGTTCATTCGGTGGCGCCAGACTTCGATGAAAGCGCCCTTTCCGTGAGGGACACTCCCGAAACCTACATCGCCTTTGCCGGAGGCATGGAGTTAGACGACTCGCAATTGTCGTTGCTCGGCTTGAGGGACGGGACACGGTCTTGAATCTCAGGATTACCCGAACCGGACCACAATTCTGAACAGCCCAGGGCGGGGACTACAGGACAGGCACGGTCCGGCTGTGTCCTCCTGCGAAGAATATGCGCCTCAGAACTTGGTCGCAGCCTCGTTCAGCATCGATCTCACTTTGGTGAGTAGAGACTTCCTGGTGAAGGGCTTATGCAGCAAGAACCTCTCAGGTTCTGTCACACCGGCCCGACTGATAAGATCGCTCGCGTATCCCGACATGAACAGAATCGCCAGATTCAGCTGAAGGGCGCGGAGATGTACGATCAGGTCGCCTCCGCTCATGCCAGGCATGATCACATCTGTCAATACCAAATGGATCGAATTACGGTGCCTTTCGGCTACTTCGATCGCCGTGTTCGCTCCATTCGCCTCCAGAACGGTATAACCAGCGCCCCGGAGTAATTCAGCGATCAGTGCCCTCACGGCGTCGTCATCTTCCACCAACAGGATGGTTTCCGTTCCCCGATCAAATATCAAGTCGGACCTTGGGATAGTCAGCTTCTCCGCTGGGCCATCGATCCGGGGAAAGTAGATCTTGAACGTTGTGCCCCGCATCGGCTCACTGTAGGCCCAGACGTAACCACCACTTTGTTTCACGATTCCGTAGACGGTAGATAGTCCTAAGCCAGTGCCTTTGCCGGGTTCCTTGGTCGTGAAGAACGGCTCGAAGATCTGTGCCATGGTCTTCGCATCCATCCCGCAGCCAGTATCGCTGAAGGACAGCATTACATATGACCCAGGCTTGACACTCTGATGTTGCCGGGCGTAAGTCTCGTCCAACTCGACGTTCGCGGTTTCGATCAGAATCTTTCCCCCATCCGGCATGGCATCCCGGGCATTCACTGCCAGGTTCATCAGGACCTGCTCGATCTGACCCAAGTCCGCCTTTATGCTGCCGAGCGGTTCTCCGGGAGTTAGGCTGAGTCTGACATCCTCGCCGATCAACCTCAGCAGCATCTGACTGATGCTGCGCACTACCGCGTTCAAGTTGAGAACCTTAGGCTCTAACACCTGTTGCCGGCTAAAAGCCAGGAGTTGCCGCGTAACGGAAGCCGCCCGCTCACCAGCTAGCTTGACTTGATCCACGTATTTACGAAGTTGAGTGCCAGGGGACGTCACGCCTTGTGCGAGTTCGCTGTAGCCCATCATGACCGACAGCAGGTTATTAAAATCATGCGCTACCCCGCCCGCGAGGCGTCCCACGGCTTCCATCTTCTGCGCCTGACGGAATTGCTCTTCCAGAAGGCGAGACTCCGTTACGTCGAGCGTGTTGGCCAGCACACATCTTTTCCCATCTACGAGGATGCGCTCTGCCGAAACTTGCACGCGGCGTTCCTCGCCGAATTTTGTACGGAAGCGGGTTTCCAAAGGCTCCGTCCGTCCTGACCGGCCGAGCGGTTGCAGCATTTTCCCGCGGTCCTCAGGATCAGCCCAGACCCTTAATTCGTGCGCTGTTTTCCCGACGATCTCTTCTCGTTCGTAACCCATCATCTTGACAAAGGCATCATTGGCATCAACATACTCGCCTTCTTTCTCTGTGCTGATCGTGATCGCCAGGGGGCTGGAGCGGAAGGCCGTGGCAAACCGCTCCTCCGACTGCCGAAGATTCTCCTGATGCTTCCGCTGTTCGGTGACGTCGTGGGAAAGAATCAGTTCGGCGTCCAGTCCATCCATAACGATAGGATGGCTGGTGATTTCAACCTGGATGATCGTTCCATCCTTCTTCCGGTGCCTCCACAGTTCGGCCTCGCTCAGCCCTGGCACTTTCCTGGCCACCGAGTTCACTAACCTGGGAACATCTTCATCCGGTCTGATATCGGCGATCGTCATTGAGAGGAATTCGTCGCGAGAGTAGCCGTAGTGCCGGATGGCGGCTTGATTTACAGCAAGAAATCTCAAGCTGTCCCGATGGAACACCCACATGGGCATGGGATTGCCTTCAAACAAAAGCCGGTATTGCTTTTCCGAGACCTGCAATTCTTCGTTCGCTTTACCCAACTCCAATGTACGTTGCTCAACGCGGGCCTCCAGAAGTTCGTTGATCTTCCGCAACTCTCCATGCGCGGCCTCCTTCTCGGACAATCCCGACTCCAGAAACCTCAGGTATTGATCCGACTCTCTGGCCTTGTGGACCATCAAGAGAATCTTCGGCACGATAAATGGCAAGGTGGCCGCGGTCGCAACCGATGCTACTGCAGTGAAACCCTTGATGATTGCCGACAGGACGTAGACCGGATCCCAGACCGTCACAACCTCCATAAAGTGCGTGAGTCCGCAGGCGACGATGAATAGTCCGAAGGCCAGAAACATCCAGTGAAAAGGTATTTCGCGTCGGCCGCGGTAGACGAGATGCGCTAGGGTAACTGAGAGCGCTAGATAGGAAGTACCAATGAGAGAGTCCGTGACCACATGGCTCCAAACCAGGCTGCGATTCCCAAGGTAACAATAGAAGTGCGGCATATAACTGGAGGAGAAGACCTGCTGTCTTAAGTGCGACCAGGCGGCGAACAATGCGAGGAGGAATGCGCATCCCGCAACGCCGTAATACAACAGTCGCCTACCTTGCGACTGAAACGATGGCGCGGGGAGTAAGAACGGGGGTTGCGGAGACTGGAGCGATGACATTTCCTCATACCTCCGGAACTAATGAGCGGAGGAACACTTACGTCAGTCTCAACCACTTATTAGGGCCAGACAAATGACGGATTCTCGCGCCCACATTGGTGTGCAGGTATTCTAAGCCTGATATGTCCTGATTGGCCAAGGAGATAAGGGATAACATCAAGAAACTTCTACGAACCCCGGGTCGCGGCCTATCTCTTTCCGTTATCACTCTGTGCCTCCGGAAGGTGGGGATCTAGTTCCCATTCAAGCCAGTCTTCACCGAACAATTCAATCGGGTGATGTGTCCTAATAGTTCCATTCCCGCAGCGAAGATCATTGGCCGAGCAGTATTTATCGCATCCCCAGCACACGCGCTCTGGGTGTTTCGGATTGAGCGCTATCTTTGGTTTCATCACTTGTGTTTTTTCTCGAAGTTCACGAACGTTACTCACTGAACTGACAGAAGCCGTTTCTCGCCCTGCAACCCTCGCAGCGGGGCGATGTCCTGAGTCAGTTCGACAGTCCCAAGGTAGTCTCCTTGCTTATCACGAACGGCGAAGTAGCGAATGTGAACAAACTTTCCATGGAAGTTGATCCAGAACTCGGCAACATTCTCACGGCCCGAACGAAAATCCTCCAGGATCTTGTTGACTGTGTCCGCACTCCGCGGCGGATGGCAGTGTTGGACCTTGCGGCCGATGATTGCTTTGCTGCGGGCGAAGATACGGTCGGGCCCTTCACTGAAGAAGGCGACGCGGTCTTCCGCATCGACGAACGTCAGGTCGAGTGGCAACGTTGAGAGCACCGCGGTTAGTTGTTCTACGCTGACGTGGCCTGTGGACATCATGATGGTGCCGTCGCGCGGCACGGTCCCGGTCGTGGCGCCTGCGGTGACGGGAGGAGCATACCCGGTTTGAGGTTCGACCAGACACCAGCCATATTGCGGGGAGGCTGACCAGATCTCAGCCCACTCGTTCTCCGTGAGCATCTGCAAAGACATCGGAAAGAGAATGTGTTCCTCTTTAAATATCATTTCTTCGACAGCCGACAGGGCTGGCGCGGCGGTTTGGTTGAAGAACCGGCTGGCTTCGGCAGCTGTCGGACCACAATCGTGCGCCTCCTGATTCATCTGTTTGAGCAACTTCCGGACGTCATCGTCTTTCGCCCACATCACCTTGGAAGGTCCGGTGATTCCGTGCCGTTCGAGGCACGAAAACAGCGCATGCTCTTTCCGCTGGTAGTGTTTGTCGAGGTCCATCAGATCGTTTGCCGACTGGCGTAGACGAAGAACAACCTCCTTTACGTCGGCACTTCCTTCGAGGTTGGCGATCTCGGCAAAGATCCCTCGCATGGTCGCGATTACGTGTTTGAGCGCGGTGTTTTCGCGCCGGAAGGTGTCAACCGGGTGTCCAGGTTGAATGGACACAGGCGGAGCTACCTGGACGAGGGCGTCTCGCGTGACCTGAGAGTGGAGATCGCACATGGACCGGACTTCTTCAACAGGCATGCCTTCGGCCATAAGTTGTTGTTCCATGGCCATGATCTCGGTTGCGTCGGTCTCGCCGACGATATTGCGCAGGCGTTCTTTGACCAGGTCTGGAGATGCACCCGCATGCAGGTGTTGGATGATCTCTTTCAGAACGGAAATTCGATGCGCTCGATTGTCAATCAATTCGCTCACGGTTCTCTCCTGGAGCTAGCCTAGGCGGGCGATGCGATGGAGACGATGACTTATGTCACAGAAGGATGCGTACTCCCTCCGACCGGGGAACCGAAGCATTTGGAATCGACCTCGAGGAATCCCGCCTGTGACTTTAGTCATTGCCAGGCGCGCTGCCGCTTCGTAAGTTTGAATGCTTTTGTCGAGCGCGAAAAATGACGGTAGAGCAAAAACACTATTGCCGCGGGTTTCCTGCAACCGTAGCTTTGCTCCATTCTGCGGAGCGTGAAGATGCAATCACCTGAAGTATTGGCCAACCGTGCCCGAGTTGGTTGGTCGAGCCTGCTGGCTAGAGCAACAGGGGCGATTCTCCTGTTCGAATTGGTTTCGGGTCTCGCAATCACGCTCGGTCCGTTTCGTCCGGCAACGGAATGGGGCATGCTGCTGCACACGGTCGTCGGAGTCGCAACGATCGCTCCGTTGGCGTGGTACTTGGTTAGGCATTGGAAGGACTACTCCGACCAGGCGCTGTCGGACGTGTTACTGCTTGGCTACGTCGGGATTGGCGCGCTGGCGATCTGCCTGGTCTCAGGATTGCTGGTGACTTGGCAGGCAATACTGGGCGTCAAAACCTCCTCGTGGCTCCGGCACATACACCTGATCTCGACCCTGCTGACCGTGGCTGCGACCGTTCCTCACATCTTCATCGCGTGGTGGCGGCGCCGCAGAGCCGAGACTTCGAGAGGCGCAGCAGGATGGCTTGGTGCCAGCGCGGCTGTGACAGTTGTGGGAGTCGGTCTCGTTGCCGCCTTCACCCTGGCCTACTCCGGAACAAAATATCGGAACGAGTTTCCGTCCGACTACAGCTATGCGTTTGGCAAGGACCGTCCGTTTGCGCCGAGTCTGGCGCACACTGCCACGAACGGCGCGTTCGATGCGCGATCGCTCGCAGGCTCGGAAACCTGTGGCGCGAGTGGATGCCATACCGAGATCTACGAGGAATGGAAAACCAGCGCTCACCGCTACGCCGCCATGGACCCGATCTTCCAGGGCATACAAAACGTGATGGCCAAGCAGAATGGCCCGGAATCCACACGATACTGCGGTGGGTGTCACGACCCAATTTCGCTGTTTTCGGGAACCAAGAACATCTTCGCCGAGAATCTGACGGCACTGCAGGGCTACAACGAAGGCATTTCCTGCCTGGCTTGCCACTCCATTCAGAAGACGGACATCCAGGGCAACGCGAACTACACCATGTCGCGGCCGACCGAGTATCTCTGGCAATGGAGTTCGGACCACACGCTGGGGGCGGTGGCACGCAACTTCCTCATCCGCGCCTGGCCCTCGCAGCACAACCGCTTGAGCAAGCGCATGTACAAGAAGCCTGAGTATTGCGCGGCTTGCCACAAGCAATTTATCGATCAGGAAGTGAATCGCGTCGGCTGGGTGCAGTTGCAGAACCAGTATGACAACTGGGCCGCGAGTCACTGGAACCACAAGGGAGACGCCCGCACGACCGTCGAGTGCCGTGAGTGTCACATGCCGCTCACGGATTCGAACGATCCAGCTGCGGGAGACTCCACCGACTACAACCGCACCGCCGATGATCACAAGCACCGCAGTCACCGCTTCCTGGCGGCCAACAACTTCGTGCCTGCCCTCCTGCATCTGGAGGGTGCGGATAAACAGGTGGAACTAACCACCCGTTGGCTGCAGGGACATATCGATATCCCGGAGATTCGCAACAAGTGGGCGGAAGGGCCGGCGGTAAAGATACGCATTGAGAGTCCGCAAATTGTTGCACCCGGCCAGACGGTGCCGGTGCGTGTGATCATGACCTCGAACAAAGTCGGGCATGACTATCCGACCGGTCCGCTCGACATGATCCAGAGTTGGGTCGAGCTGCGCGTGGAGGACGAAAGTGGGCACGTTATCTTCGCTTCTGGGCAGCGCGATGCGCGTCACTTCCTCGAACCGGGTACGTTTCTGTTCAAGGCCGAACCAGTCGACCAATACGGGAATCTCATTGACCGGCACAACTTGTGGGAGATGGTCGGCGTGCGGTATCGCCGCTCGTTGTTTCCCGGATACTCCGACACGGTCGAGTACAAGATCATGTGTCCGTCGGGCGATCCGCGTGAGCCTGCCTCCAAGGCGGACGGTGGCCGCGTGTTCTCGGTACCGCTGGGCCATACGAGCGGAGTGCTTCGTATCGAGGCCACACTGCACTATCGCAAGATCGATCAATTCCTGCTCAACTACACGATGGGGGAGAAGTCGGGTCTCACTGCACCGGTGGTTGATATTGCCAGCGCCACGACCACAGTTTGCGTGACGCGCAGCGGAGCTGGGACGTCATGCCGGTAGCCGCTCCCCCGGAACGTCCGCGAACCGGATCGAAACGGCTGCGCCGTGTCAAGTGGACGGCTTCCACGTTCGTTGTCCTGGCGCTGATTGGGGCCCTCGTCACCTGGCGGATTCGCAAGGAAAATGCGCCCGAGGAGTACACTCCGGGTGAGGCTTCGAAAGACATCACCAGTGCGCTGAGCAGACCAGGCGCTCACTCGACTCAACTCCTACCGCAGACTGTAAAGAACACGGTGAGTTCTCGCGTCGTGGATCGGTTGATGGAGCCCGGACGAAATCTTCCGCCGGGAGCGCCGGAGCCGCGATTCACCGATGTCACGAACGCCGCCGGGCTCGCATCCTTCCGGCAGTTTCAGGGTGCGCGTACTTCTCAGTTGCCGGAGGACATGGGGTCCGGCGTGGCATGGGGCGACTTCGACAATGATGGTTTGGATGACCTGTTCGTGGTGAGTGGCGGAGGCCCGCTCGGTGTGCCTGCCTCGCAACTCGCGCCGTCCGTGCTCTATCGCAACTTAGGCGATGGCCGTTTCGAGAAAGTCGAGGATTTTCCCGACCTCCGCATTCACGGCATGGGCGCCGCCTGGGGCGACTACAACAATGATGGCTGGCTGGACTTGGTCGTCACCGGTTACGACACGGTCATCCTGTTTCGCAATGACCACGGTCATCTGGTCCGAGACAAGAGCTTTCCTTCCCCGAAAGGCTTTTGGGCGGGCGCCTCGTGGGGCGACTACAACCGGGACGGGTATCTCGACCTCTACGTCTGCGGATACGTAAAGTACAAACCGGGAGAGCGTGACGCGTCTGCTAGCTCAACGCAGTTCGGACTCGAAGTCCCATTTACGCTAAACCCCGCTTCCTACGAGCCGGAGCGCAACCTGCTGTTTCGCAACAATGGGAACGGCACGTTCACGGAAGTGGCTCAGGAGCTTGGAGTCGCGAATCCGGAAGGCCGCAGCCTGAGCGCTCTCTGGCACGATTTCGATGGCGATGGATGGCCCGACCTCTACGTGGCCAATGACATCTCGGAGAACAAACTTTACCTGAATCACCACGGGACGTTCGTCGATGCCGGTAGAGGCGCATGGGTCGAGGAGTACCGTGGCTCCATGGGCTTGGCCGCAGGGGATTTCGACCGCGATGGCGACGACGATCTTTTTATTTCGCACTGGATCGCGCAGGGGTTCGCGCTCTATCAATCACTGCTCTCTGAGCAGAAAGGAATGGCGAACGCCTCGGAGTTGCACTTCACGGACGTGGCGGCAAACATGGGCATCGGTCAGCCCTCAATGCAGGTCATCGGATGGGGCACGAGCTTCGTCGACTTTGACTCCGATGGCTGGCCTGATCTTATGGTCGCCAACGGGAGCACCTTCGAACAAAAGGAAACATCTCCACGCCGTCTGACTCCCATGCCGTCGTTCCTATTCTGGAATGCCCAGGGCAGTTTCTTCTACGATCTGGCGCCGTGGAACCGCTCCTTCTCGCAGCCACATGTGAGCCGCGGGCTGGCCGTCGCCGACTTCAACAACGACGGTGCGATGGATGTGGCGATTGTGGATCAAGGCGAAGGTGTGCGGCTTTTGCGCAACGACATCCCGCAGGGCAATTGGGTCGAGTTCAGGTTGCACAGCCGGGTTCCCCCAACTGGAGCCCCTCTGGGATTCGGCGATGGTGCAACAGTGATCGCGTGGACGGGCAAGGTTCCGATACGCCGTACGGTCAGCAGTTCTTCTTACTTGTCGCAAGATAGTCATCGAGTACATATAGGACTGGGCACGGCGACCAAGATCGATCGCCTCGAAATACATTGGCTGCGTGGACGAGCTGAGATGTGGACAAATCTTTCGGCCAATAACATCTGGGAGATTACGCAGGGCGAGCCAGAGGCGAAGCCTTTTACGCCGCATCCTGCCGACCTTGCTCAGGCCAACCCATCCGTCCAACTCGACAGAGCCGGGCTTGCACAGTTCTGGGAAAAGCAGCATGCGGCGATGGATGCCATGAAGCGTGAGCGGGACTTTGCGAAGGCTGCACAACTATTCCGCGAGGCACTCGCGATGAATCCGGGCCATGAGGATTCGCACTACTATCTCGCGAATTGCCTGGCGGCAATGAACGACATTCCGTCCGCGATTGCGGAACTCGATGCCCTTGCTCGCATCAATCCGCTGAATCATCGCGCCTTTCAACGCAAGGGAGAACTTCTGGCCGCTTCCGCATCTGCAAAAAGCCAACTCGATCTTGCACGACAGTCACTGGAGGCTGCCCTTCGCTTGAATTCGGAAGAGACTGGTACGCTGGTTCTACTCGGCCAGGTGGCACTGGCGCAAGGAGACTTCGCGAGCGCGGAACAGCACTTTGCCCACGCCTGTCAGGCGAATCCGCGCGCCGTAAACGTATGGTTTCTACGCAGCTACATCGCCTGGAAGCAACGGGACCTTGGGAGAGCGTCGGTAATGCTCGACACTGCACGCAACGCCAGAGGACGTGACTGGAAGCCAGCCGGCTCCGTGCTCGAAGGCGACGTGCAACATCGTATGTATAGCGAGTCTGGATTCCTAAACGTGTTCGAACAGCAGTGGGATGGTTCGCCGGATCCTACGCGCGTGTTTGCTCCACTGGACGCGTACCTTCGCCGACTCCGGTAATGGCCTGCTTCGGCTCCCAGACGCAGCAGGGCTCCTCGGCAAACACGTCGCCGGTCAGGGCATAAGCTCGCGCTCGCGATCCGCCGCAGATCTCGCGGAATTCACAAATGCCGCACTTACCTTTGAGATTCTTGCTGTCACGCAGAGACACAAAGAGCGGTGAATGTCGGTAGAGCTCCTTCAATGACTGCTTGCGTACATTTCCTGCCGAGACGGGCAGAAACCCGCTGGGGAAAACCTCTCCGAGGTAAGAGATGAAGACGAAGCCCTTGCCATCATTGATTCCGCGCGCGCGTCCGATTCCGTCTGCGGTACTTATGCCAGGCATCGGCGCGAGTGACTGGGCGCCGCCTTTGCGCTTTTCTTCCGTCCGGCGTTGCAGCAGGAAGCGACGATAGTGCTGTGCTTCCGTGCTCTTGATATCAAATTTCACTCGGTGCGAGGTCTCGTAGAGTTTTTCAAAGACCCTCTCGAACTCCTCGGCCGAGATCAGGTCGGCCGTCGAACCCCGGCCGGTTGGCACGAGGAAGAAAACGCTCCACAGCACGATGTCGAGTTGCTCAAGCAGCACGATCATCGAATCCAGGTGCTGCAGGTTGTGTCGGGTGATCGTGGTGTTGATCTGAACCGGCAGCCGAACCTCCCGCGCCCAGCGCACTGCGCGCAGTGTCCAATCGTAGGAGCCAGGAACTCTTCGGAATGCGTCGTGAATGTCGGCGCTTGGCCCATCGAGACTGATGGCCAGCCGCGCCAGGCCACACCCTTTCAGTTTTTGAATGGCTTCCTGCGTCAGGAGCGGAGTGGCGCTTGGCGTAAGGGATATCCGGACTCCGTGATTTGAGGCGTACTCGACCAATTCGAAAACGTCGGGGCGCTTCAGGGGGTCGCCGCCGGTGAGGACAAAGACCGGAGCTTCGAGCGCGGCGATCTCATCGATAAGGCGCTTGGCTTCGTCGGTGCTCAGTTCGAGACTGCTGCGGAGGGGCTGGGCACATGCGCGGCAGTGGACGCAGGCGAGATCACACGCCTGGGTTGTCTCCCAGATCACAATGAATGGGCGCTCATTGAAGTCAAATCGCGGTTCCACGCTGCCCTCCTGCCTGCTTCTTGTCTCGTAGGCAAGAGTGCCAGACCGGTGACCGGGTGCATGTGACTGATGTCACAGCTGGAATCTGCTCGGATACAATGGCTACCGTGCCGGAAACGAAAGTCAATCACGGTCCGACGTTGGCGAAGGTCCCGATCTTTTCCGGGATGACCGAGGGCGAACTCGCTTTCCTCCTGCAGCGCGCTATTCCGCGCCGCTATGCAGCGGGAGAGATTGTTTTCGGCGAAGGTGAACCTTGCTTGGGCATGTATGTGGTCGAATCCGGCCACATCCGTATCTTTAAGAGCTCCTCCGGTGGACGCGAGCATGTGCTCAGCGTGGACGGGCCGGGCAGTTCGGTGGCGGAGTTGCCGGTCTTTGACGGCGGAAGCTATCCGGCATCGGCGGCGGCAGTCGACGACGCCACACTGCTGTTCGTCAGTAAACAAGACTTCCACGCTTTGTGCCTGGCCCATCCCCAGGTGACACTCAAAGTACTGAGAGTGGTAGGCGCACGCCTGCGGCGGCTGGTGGGGATCATCGAGGAGCTCTCGTTTACAACTGTGCGTCACCGGCTCGCGTCTTTCCTCCTGAGGCTGGTCCAAAAAGAGGGCAAACGCACCGGCGAAGGCATCCAGGTTGCTTTGCCCGCCAGCAACCAGGAGTTGGCCTCGCAGATCGGAACGGTGCGCGAACTCGTCTCCCGCAATCTCAGTCGGCTGCAGGCGGAAGGGATGTTGCAACTCGATGGCCGCCATGTAGTGATCCTCGATCTGAAAGCTTTGGAAGAAGCGAGCCAGGCCTCCGAGTAAACTCCAGCCCATCGAAGACTTTCCAACAAATCTCAGACGTATCGGAAAGCAGGGTGCGTCTCGAGGTTCTCGAGCGTCGGGGCCTCGAAAACGATTATGTGACGGTAGCGGTAGGTCTGGGCCACGCCGCAATGCTCGCAACGCACTTCAAATGGAGGGATCCGTGGCACAAACCACTGGTAGATCCTTGGTCCGGAGATGACCTCGACCAGCGCGATGCGATTATCACACCGGCGGCAGCACACGCCGAAATACACAGAGGTGTCCACCAAGACCTCCCCGTGCATGGCTACCGCGGCCCATGGAGCGAAACCGCCGAGCCAACCTGGTGTGCGGCACGCTAGCGCACGTCCATTTCAGACCGCAATGACTTTTGTCACAACTGCCTCGAAAGATAGCGTGGGTTGGCAACGGAATCCTTACCGCCAGTTGGAGAGGGCTATACTTTTTCGGCCCTGTGACAAAAGTCATCGTTCTCTGACGCCTCCTTCGATAGTGTCGCAACGTAGCAGACTCGCGCACGAGCGCGGGCTGCGAGGAGAAACGTCATGAGCGAGAGCACTGCAAAGACGGTACGCGAGGTGGCGGTGGAATTCCCCGAAGCCACTCGCATATTCGAAAGATTCGGGATTGACTACTGTTGCGGCGGAAACAAATCGTTGGAAGAGGCCTGCGCTGCCTCGAACCTGTCGGTAGATCAGGTACTGGATTCCCTTGAACTGGCAGAGCAGACAGCACGGGCGAAACAAAAGGACCGCAACTGGCAGACGGAGCCTTTGGCTGATCTGGTTGCCCACATCACCAGCACGCACCACAAGTACACACGGGAGGAGATCGCCCGGCTGCGACCGCTGTTCGACAAGGTCTGCTCGGTACACGGCAAGAACCATCCTGAACTGCAGCAGGTCCGCGCCAGCTTCCAGGAAGTCGCTCAGGAACTCACTCCGCACATGATGAAGGAAGAGATGGTGCTCTTCCCATATATCGTGCGGATGGAGGAAGCTGTGATCCAAAAGGAACCGATCCTGCCGCCGCCATTCGAAGCCGTGCAGAATCCTGTGGCCATGATGATGCGCGAACACGATTCGGCGGGCGATGCCTTGCGGGCGATGCGTCAGGCGAGCGCTGGATATACGCCTCCAGGTGATGCCTGCATCAGTTACCAGACGCTGTATCAGGCCTTGGCCGCTTTCGAGACTGATCTACACCAGCACATTCACCTGGAAAACAATATCCTTTTCCCGCGCGCCATCGAAATGGAACAAAAGCACTAACCAAGGAACGAAAACGATGGCAACGCTGGCAACACGGATTGAGACCCAAGCTGGAAGGAGCCTAACGGCGGAGGAGATCTTCGAGATCACGCGGGCGCGGGAAAAGAGTCTCTCGCGCTTGCTGATGCTCTACATCTCGACCGGCTTGGCGTTCATGCTCCTGCCGGGCACGTTCCTGGGGGTCTGGAACCTGCTCGCGATCAGCAGCCGCCACGCTGCGAATTCGGTCTCTGCCGGATGGATCCAGGCGCACGGGCATGCGCAGATCTTCGGCTGGATTGGCACCTTCATCTTGGGGATTGGTTTCTATTCCATTCCCAAGTTGCGGCGGATGAATCCGTTCGCGCTGTGGGCCGCGTGCCTGTGCTGGGCGCTCTGGACGTCGGGTGTAACCTTGCGCTGGCTGACGGGAGTCTACCAGTGGCAATGGCGTGCGGTGTTACCCGTCTCGGCGGCACTGGAAGTAGTGGCCTTCGTAATCTTCTTCCACTCGGTTTCCGGTCACAGACCTCAGGACTCCGGCAAACAGAAGTTGGACGAATGGATAGTAGTGGTGATCGCAGCCGCAGTAGGTCTGCTGCTCACCCTGTTTGTCAATTTGGGCGCCGTCGTGTGGCTTGCATATCGCGGCATCTCACCTGATCTCCCCGCTGCATTCGACCAGCGGTTCCTGGTGCTCGAGACCTGGGGATTTCTTGTTCCGTTCGTCTGGGGGTTCAGCGCCAAGTGGCTCCCGGTCTTCCTGGGACTGCGCCCGGTCCGTGGGCGCGCGCTGCTCCTGGCGGTCGCATTGAACTTCGTTGGCGTGTTTGCTGCCTTATTGGGCTGGATGAGACCAGCCGCCCTCCTGCTGCTAGGCGGAATCATCGTGGCGGTTTTGGCCCTCCGTTTCTTTGAGCGTACGCAGCAGCCGGCGAAGGTGAAGGGAGTGCACGCGAGCTTTCCGGTATTTGTACGCCTGGCATACGTATGGGCCATCGTCGCGGCGGCACTCGGAATCTGGGCGAGTTCAGTCGAGGGCTCTCATGGTATCTGGGGCGCGTCGCGGCATGCGTTGACTGTGGGCTTCCTGGCCACGATGGTATTCAGCGTGGGCCAGAGAATCCTGCCGGCATTTTCCGGAATGCGATTACTGTTCAGCACCAAATTGATGTTTCTGGCGATGCTGACTCTCACGGTCGGATGCCTGCTGCGCGTCAGTTCTGAAATTCTCGCTTACCAGGGATTTGCCCATTGGGCATGGTCGTGGCTTCCGGTATCCGCGCTTACCGAAATGACAGCCGTTACACTCTTTGCAGTGAATCTATTCGCTACCTTTGCGCAGCGGCCGTGTTCCGCGCCGATGTGACATGTCGCGAAATGAAATGCATCAACGGACAATTCATTAGAGGTTTGTTAAGAAAGGTGCTCATCGGTGTCTTATAGAAAACTGTGGATTGCTTTAGGGTTGGTGTTGGTGATTTCCTTCGCGGTTCTTGGTGGGGTTGGAATCAAGGTTCTCAGGAGTGCCCCGCCGATCCCCTCGCAAGTGGTCACAACCGATGGCCGCGTCTTGTTCGACGGCGCCGCCATCCACGACGGCCAGGGAGCCTGGCAGTCGATTGGTGGCCAGGAGGTGGGCACGGTTTGGGGGCACGGCGCGTACATTGCTCCTGACTGGAGCGCCGACTGGCTGCACCGCGAGTGTGTGTTCATTCTCGACCACTGGGCGAAGGAGTCTGGCGCTGCCAATTACGCGTCCTTGGGTCTGGAGCAGCAGGCCGCGCTGCGAGCCCGCCTGCAACAGGTCATGCGGGAGAACACCTACAATGCGGAGACCGGCACGATCACTGTTATCCCGGTGCGCGCCGCGGCCTTTGACGAACTCTACGGTTATTACTCGAACATATTCAGCCGTGGGCGCGATGAATACGCCATCCAGCGGAATGCTCTGAGCGATCCCGTCAAGCTCCGGCAAATGAGCGCATTCTTCTGGTGGACTGCCTGGGCCGCCTCGACGGACCGGCCAGGCAGCGACGTTACCTATACCCAGAATTGGCCGCATGAACCGCTCATCGGAAATCAGCCAACGGGTGGTGCGATCGTGTGGAGCGTCATCAGCTTCGTATTGCTGCTGGCTGGCGTGGGTGGCATGGTCTGGTACTTTGCCTCGCAGCCCCGGACGGTGGCGGAAGAATTCCTACCAGGAAACGATCCGTTGCTCGGCCTCAGACCGACTCCTTCGCAACGTGCCACGGTGAAATACTTCTTTGTCGTGGCCGCGTTGTGGGTCGTCCAGGTCGGTCTGGGCGCTCTCACAGCCCATTACGGCGTGGAAGGGTCTGGCTTTTACGGAATCCCGTTGGATCGCTGGCTTCCCTATAGTGTGACGCGCACCTGGCACCTGCAAATCGGGCTTTTCTGGATCGCAACCTCTTGGCTCGCCACCGGGTTGTACGTCGCTCCCGCCGTGAGCGGAGTGGAACCGAAAGGCCAGAGACTCGGTGTCAATGTCCTGTTCGGCGCGCTGATCTTTGTTGTCGTCGGCTCACTTGCGGGTGAGTGGATGAGCATTCAGCACAAGCTCGGCAACCTGTGGTTCTGGTTCGGTACGCAGGGTTATGAGTACGTTGACCTCGGCAGGTTCTGGCAGATTCTGCTGCTTGGCGGGCTTACTTTTTGGCTGTGGCTCATGTGGCGCGCTCTGAAACCTGCGCTCATGAAGAAGGACGAGAACCACTCGCTGCTGTTGATGTTCCTGCTTTCGAGTGTCGCGATTCCGCTCTTCTACGCGGCTGGGCTGATGTACGGGCAACGTAGCAACTTGGTGACGGCGGAGTACTGGCGCTGGTGGGTTGTGCATCTGTGGGTCGAGGGTTTCTTTGAAGTCTTTGCCACGGTCGTCATTGCGTTCCTCCTCACACGGTTGAAACTGCTCTCAGTGTCGACTGCAACTCGCGCGGTGATGTTCTCTACGGTCGTGTTTCTCTCGGGTGGCATCATCGGGACCTTCCATCATCTTTACTTCGCGGGAACCCCGAACATCGTGCTTGGCCTGGGAGCAGTATTTAGCGCGCTGGAGGTCGTGCCCCTGGTCCTGATTGGTTTCGAGGCCTGGGAAAACATTCGCTTGGCCCGCTCGCGGCAACAACACATCTGGGTCGCCGCTTACAAGTGGCCGATCTATTTCTTCGTTGCGGTCGCGTTCTGGAATTTTGTGGGCGCCGGTCTGTTCGGGTTCCTCATCAATCCGCCCATCGCCCTCTACTACATGCAAGGCTTGAACACGACGCCTGTGCACGGACACACGGCCCTATTCGGTGTGTACGGCATGCTGGGTCTGGGCTTGATGCTGTTTTGCCTGCGTGCTCTGCGTCCCGGCAGGGCGTGGAAAAACGGTCCGTTGTGGTTTTCCTTCTGGGCCATCAATGTCGGACTCGCGCTGATGGTCTTGCTCAGTATGCTCCCCATCGGTCTTATGCAGGCATGGGCCTCGGTGGAATATGGCACCTGGTACGCTCGCTCGGCGGAGTTTCTCCACTCGGGCGGCATGAACCAGCTGCGCTGGATGCGAATGATCGGCGACACCGTCTTTGCGTTGGGCGCTGTGGTCTTGGGCTGGTTTGTGCTTGGTCTGCTGACCGGGCATTCCTACGATAAGCGCGGATACGTGGCCGAAGGGGAGTGGGAAGTGCGGTCGGAGGAGGAGCCTGTCGTTCGTCGTTAGAAAGACTGCGCATTGTTGTTCACGTGGTTAGCACAATCCGGCGTTCTGGCCGCATCGGTTCGGGTCCATCGTTGTATTGTTGCTTCTCTATATCCGAGGGCTTTGGGCTGCCATCGCACGTGTATCCGACCCCGAGAGGGTGATGATTCGCTCTTGGGAGAAGAAGTGAACTGAAAGCCAATTACGCTTCCATGACCGGTCCTTGGACAATACTGCAGCATGTAGAGTGGGAGGGCCCGGGGCTGATTGCCGCCGAAGCGCAGAGGCGAGGTGTTCACACAGACATCCGACGCCTGGACCTCGGAGTTGGCTTTCCGCAGCCCGATGAGGTTGGGGGCCTGGTCGTGATGGGTGGTCCCATGGGTGCTTATGAAGCAGACAAGCATCCCTTTCTGGCCGCAGAATGTGACCTCATCGCAGAACTTGTTCGGCAGGATCGTCCCGTGCTTGGCGTCTGCCTGGGTGCCCAACTGCTTGCGCGCGCGCTCGGCGCGAGAGTCTTTCGAGGGCATGGACCGGAGATCGGTTTTGGATTCGCCGAACTGACTACTGCGGGGAAGCAAGACCCGTTGTTCCGATCGAGCGGACTGTCCGTTCCGGTATTCCATTGGCACGGCGATACCTTCGATTTGCCGGAGGGGTCGACCTTACTGGCTTCCAGTGCGGAATACCCCCACCAGGTGTTTCGCTTTGGAAAGTGTGCCTATGGTTTGCAATTTCACATTGAGCCGGACTCGAATACCTGGTCGGCGTGGCGTGCGCATTTACCGCCTGACTTAACTGAGCGAGCAGAGCAGAGGCGATATGTGGTCGAGCAGGCTGGCAGAAGCATCCTTGCCAAATTCTTCGATGTCGCCCTGGGGAGCGGCCTCGGAACCGAAAGAAGACGCGAGGCATAAGGATGCCGCCTCCGGGCAAACTCCTTCCATCGCTCTGAGACTTTTGTCACAGCGTTATTCCACCTGGCCGGTAAACTGGGACTATGCCAGTCCAGATTGGAGCCAAGACTCACAACTTCACTGACCCCACCGGTCTGCTCTCCGACTGCCATCGCCGGGTTGAGATGTTCCTCGGCACACTCGAGGCGGTTGCGAACGTGATAGATCGTCCCGCCACGGAGGAGACCCGCCGAGGGCTGGAGTCTGCCTTGCGCTACTTCGCGCAAGCCGCACCAAGGCATACGGCTGACGAGGAGGAGTCGCTATTTCCCCGGTTGCGTCAGATTCACCATCCTGAAATCGAGTCTGCGTTCTCGAAGCTGGACCATCTGGAGGACGAGCATCGCTGGGCGGCTCCCTTGCATGCAAAAGTGGAGCGCATAGGTATGCAGTATCTTTCGAGCGGCAACCTCTCCAGTCCCGAGGTCGAGGAATTTCGCAAAGCCGTTGCCAGTCTCGCATCAATGTACAAACAGCACATCGCTGTGGAGGACAGCCTGGTGTTTCCTTTGGCAGCCCGAATATTGTCCAATGCCGAGAAAATTGCCATCGCTGAGGAAATGGCGGCTCGGAGAAAAGTCAGGGTCGTGACCGAGATACCCGTAGGTCGTAAGTAGAACCAAAGAGTTACTCCCGCTAACTGCGGAAGAGTTGTTTCCCCCGCTGGCTGAACTGCTAGGAACCGAAATCTATTACAGAACTCAGACAATGAAAGTCTCGCATCTCTGAAATAATGCGCTTTCGCTCCGCGTGTTTCATCATGAGCAATCCTGCAATGGGCAATCTTCCGACGATCATTCAGGGCGGAATGGGTGCGGCCGTTTCCAACTGGCGGCTGGCGAGGGCGGTATCGCGGCTTGGCCAGCTAGGGGTGGTTTCTGGGACAGCCTTGGATTTGATCTTTGCCAGGCGCTTGCAGGACGGCGATCCCGGAGGCCACATGCGCCGCGGTCTTGATGAGTTCCCAATTCCCGAAATCGCTGATCGTGTGTGGGGCAGGTACTACATCCCGGGAGGGAAGGCGGAAAGAGCGCCATACAAGAGCCTGCCCACACATTCGAAGGGCGCCCCTCCCGAACTAATGGAGCTGTGTGTCGTGGCCAATTTTGTTGAAGTGATTCTGGCGCGCGAAGGCCACGACAATCCAGTCGGAATCAATTACCTCGAAAAGGTTCAACTCCCGCATTTGCCTTCAATCTACGGCGCCATGCTCGCTGGCGTAGGGTACGTTCTGATGGGGGCCGGGGTGCCGCTCAGGATTCCGGGAGTACTCGATCGCTTCGCAAAACACGAGCCCGCAACCTACCTCCTCCAGGTCACAGGGGCGCACGATGACGACGATAGAACGATGGTATTCACGCCGAGGGAATTCGTGGGGCGCGATCTTCCCCCACTCACCCGGCCGAAGTTCTTCGCGATCATCGCTTCCAATACCTTGGCGACAACCATGGTGAAGAAGGCCGATGGCAAGGTCGACGGATTCGTTATCGAGGGGTACACGGCCGGAGGCCACAATGCTCCGCCTCGCGGGAAGCTCCAGCTTGACGAAGCGGGAGAGGCGATCTACGGCGAGCGTGACGTGGTTGATCTCGAGAAAATTCGGGAGCTTGGCGTCCCGTTCTGGCTTGCTGGCGGATATGGCTCGCCCGAGAAGCTCGCGGAAGCCTTGAAGGCGGGCGCTGCAGGTGTGCAGGTCGGGACGGCATTTGCATTCTGCGAAGAGTCGGGTTTAAAGATCAGCTACAAGCGCGCACTCTTGGAAAAGGTACGTTCCGGTACGGCGCGAGTCTTCACCGATCCCGTGGCTTCGCCGACCAGCTTCCCATTCAAAGTTGCGGAATTGGAAGGATCGCTTTCAGAAGAGGTAGTCTATTCCGCTCGCCCGCGCATCTGCGATCTGGGCTACCTGCGTGAAGCATACAGAACTCCCTCGGGAGAGATCGACTACCGCTGCTCCGCAGAACCCGTGACAACGTATTTGTCAAAAGGAGGAAAGCTGGAGCATACGGTGAGAAAGAAATGTCTCTGCAACGCCCTAATGGCGAATATCGGACACCCGCAAGTCCGAAATGGCAAATACACTGAGCAGGCTCTGATCACCTCGGGAAATGACTTGAACGGAATCGACCGGTTCTTACTCGATGGATCTACAACCTACTCTGCGGGAGACGTAATCGAGAGATTGCTCAGGCCTACCTCTGATGTGAACCCCAGTCTGGAGCCGGCGACGAATCTCGCTACGGACCGCCGTCGCGACGATTCCCCCGCATCCTGTGACTAAAGTCGTCGCCGCCTGACCCTACAACCAAGAAGATTGGATCGGTACAGTCCTGCCGCACTCAATGATCGATTGAAAACGTGCGGCATGCCAGGAGACAGATCCGGTGGCGTACAAATGGATGCCCATCGTTGTCGCAGATCGCTGCACAGGATGTGGTTTGTGTGTGGACGCCTGCGGCCCCAAATCTTTAGCAATGGTGGACGGGATTGCGGTGCTTTCTTTCCCCGATACTTGCGGAAGTGAGGAGCATTGCATCGCGGCTTGCCGGGACGAAGCCATCCAGATGGCTTGGTTGTCCTTCGCGGGAGACAGAACCGTCGGTCGCTGAAACGATAGAGCAGACCCAAGACGCGCTCTTTGCTCAGACGTAGCTCAAGACGGCGACGGTCCTCGGCACAGTAGGCATCAGGTATTCTTTGATGAAGAATGAACCGACTACACCGATGGTACTGTCGATCAGCTCAATGGAAGCAGAAACTTGAAAACGAAGTCCTGCCGTGGTCGTTGCGTGGGGTCAATTTGGGCAATGATGTTCTGGAAGTAGGGCCGGGCCCAGGTTTGACTACGGACTGGCTGAGGCGCCGGTGCAAAAGCCTCAGCTGCATCGAAGTGGACCGAGAATTGGCGGGTTCGCTGGGACAACGCACGGCAGACTCGAACGTTCGCGTGCAGTGCGCGGATGCAACCAAAATGCCGTACCGTGATGGCACGTTTTCTGGCGCCGTCTCCTTCACCATGCTTCACCATGTAGCTTCGCCGGCCCTCCAGGATCGGTTATTCGCCGAGGTATACCGGGTTCTCAGGCCGGGTGGCGCTTTCGCCGGAATCGACAGCACGCGCTCTGTGTTGATGAGAATCTTTCACATTCGCGACACAATGGTTCTCGTGGATCCAGCAACACTGCCTGCCAGACTTGAGGCAGTTGGCTTCAAGGATGTGGCAATCGAAATTGGCGCTGGGAGGTTTCGCTTCTTTGCGCGACGCCCGCTCGAAATGCCGTCCTGAGGGTGTTTTAAAAGCTCGGATAAGAGGCAGTATCGCGGAAGCAATTCCGAGTGCTCGGATTTCATCTCGCGAGACCTCGCCACACACCTGTGTTGATGACTCGACCGTCACGCAGAGGCGTGATGAACATCACGGCCCGGCGGTACATGGCTCGTGTACATACTGTGTCTACCATGACGAAATCACAATGCGACGGGAAGCGGAGATCGGCGGCGTTCGTCGTTTGTGCTGAATTAAAAGCCGAGTGGGAGCGGCGGGTCTCGAGTGTCTCTAAGCCGAGAGGCGCTGTTCTGTTTCAGCGAGGGGACCAAGTGTCCGGTGCCTTCCTGATTCACAAGGGCAAGGTGGCTTTGGAGTTGGACCCTGCGAGCGCGATCTACCCCACTCGGACATTAGGGCCCGGATGCGTTGCTGGCCTTCCTGCGACCGTTTCGGGAGCTGCATACAGCCTGACTGCGAAGGTAGTGCACGATTGCGAACTGGCCTACATTCCTCGAAAGCAAGTGATCAAGCTTCTTGGGGCCAATTCGCGGTTGTGTCTTCTGGCGATGGAAATGGTGAGCCAAGAGATCTCCCGAATGCGGTCCGCAGTGAAGAACGGCCGCAATTCGTCCCATAACTAACGTTCCGATTTGTCTGTGATCCAGGTGAAGGCGCGAATTGCGGCGGGCAGTCCAAGAGTACTGACAGCCAGCACGGCAACGTGGTTGATCTCGTCCGAAGTGATTCCGGCCTTCTTTGCATTTCGCACGGCGGAGTGCGTTGCACCTTCGAGGCCAGCGCCTATCGAGAGGGCAACTTTTATCAAGCGCCGGGTTTTTTCATCGAGAGGACCTGCCGAATGGCACCGGTCCCCCAATTCGTTGAAGGCTGTCCACACGTCCGGATAGCGCTTTCGGAAGTCCTGTACCGGTTTAGGTAATCGTTTCTGTGCCACGGACGTGCTCCCTTCCTGCTAGCGGTCTTGTGAGACCTGCTCTCTACACTAGCGTATTCGCGAGCCTCGCGACCATCCCCAACATTCCCATGGAAGGATTCTGGTTTCGAGGGCGTACATATCGTGTTGCGATGTAATCACATGACTCTGTGACGCCAATCACGTTGTAGTAGGACCAAGATCACAGACGCGCAGGCCCGTGGCCGACTAAAAAGACTTGTACATCCAGAGATCAACAATGCTCTCCACCACTTCGGAATATGCTCTCAGGGCTCTGGCTCACCTGGCAGCCCAGCCTCAAGGGGCGGCCCTCCTAGGCAGAGATCTCGCTCAAGCGGCTGACATTCCTGCGAACTATCTATCCAAGATCCTGCTGACGCTGCGCAATGCCGAGTTGGTAGATACAACTCGTGGTTCGGGGGGCGGGTACCGTCTCCATAAGCCAGCGGAAGAGATCTTTCTGATCGACATCGTGGAACTGTTCGACGGTATATCTCGAACCAAACCAACGTGTTTTCTCCGTCACCAGAAAACCTGTTCGACTTCGTCTTCGTGCAGTGCTCACGTGTTATGGCGGGACGTGCAATCTCGATATCTGGGCTTTTTGGTTTCCACTCCGCTCTCAGCCCTGGCTGGTCCTAATGAGTCAAGTCCTTCCACATTACCACCCTCGGTGAATCTGTCGGCTACAGGGGGGCAGAGGTGAAATTAAGCCACTTGCAAGCCAGTCAGGTCACCGCAGACGCGAAGGTGTTTCCGTGCACGCGGATAGTTCTTGTCATCATGGCGTCGGTTGCTTTTCTGCTGTGCGCAGAGACGAGAGTGACGGCACAGGACGCCGCGGCATTCTTCAAGCAGAACTGTACGAGTTGCCACACGATCGGCGGAGGCCGTCTCACCGGGCCGGATCTCAAGGACGTGACAACTCGCAAGGACCGCACGTGGTTCGTCCAGTTCCTGCAGAGTCCGAAAACAATGATCGATAGCGGTGACCCCTACGCCATGAAGTTGCAGCAGGAGGCGCGCGGCGTGGTGATGCCGAACATCCCCGGCATGAACCCGCAGCAGGCGCAGGCGCTGCTCGACATGATTACTGCCGAATCCAAGCTGCCGCACTCGCAGTTTGCGGGGATGCAGATCAGCGACCGCCCACTGACGGCGCAGGATGTTGCGAAAGGCAAACTGGTCTTTCTGGGCGAACAGCGGCTGAGCGGCGGCGGCCCGGCCTGCATCTCGTGCCACACCGTCAAAGGACTGGCGCTTTTGGGTGGCGGACGTCTCGGCCCCGATCTCACGCGGGTTTACGAGCGGCTGCAAGGGCGCAAGGGGCTGGCGGCGTGGTTGTCGTCGCCGGCAAGCCCCACCATGTCACCTGTATTCAAGGACCATGCGATCCAGCCCGATGAAATCCTCTCGCTCGTGGCCCTGTTTGAAGACTCGGCGAAAAGAGGCGGGCAGGATGACACCACTTCGCTGCTCAATTTCTTCCTGCTTGGCGTGGGCGGTATGGTGCTGGGCCTGATTTCGCTGGATGCGCTTTGGAAAACGCGTTTTCGGGGAGTGCGCCGGAGCATGGTCCACAAGAATGATCGAGGTGAAGGATGAAAACCCGAGACGCGATCTCGTGGATCCGGGACGAAGTCGATCCCAAGCTGCGCAACTGGGAGGAGTTCTACCGCAACCGCTGGCAGCACGACAAGATCGTCCGCTCGACGCATGGCGTGAACTGCACGGGCGGCTGCACCTGGCAGATCCATGTGAAGGACGGCATCGTCACCTGGGAAATGCAGGGACTCGACTATCCCATGTTGGAGAACGGCCTGCCTCCCTACGAGCCGCGCGGCTGTCAGCGCGGGATTTCTTACTCCTGGTACCTGTACAGCCCGCTGCGAGTGAAGTACCCGTATGTGCGCGGAGCGCTGCTCGATTTGTGGAAACAGGCCCGGGCGCAACATGAAGATCCGGTCGAGGCCTGGAAATCGCTGGTGGAGAATCCCGAGTCGCGGCAACGCTGGCAGAAGGCACGCGGCAAAGGCGGTCTCCGCCGCTCCGACTGGGACACGATGCTGGAGTTGATCGCGGCCGCCAACATCTACACCATCAAGAAGCATGGGCCGGATCGTATTGCAGGGTTTTCACCCATTCCTGCGATGTCAATGATCAGTTACGCCAGCGGCGCCCGGATGCTACAGCTGATGGGTGGAGTTTCGCTCTCTTTCTATGACTGGTATTCCGATCTGCCTTCGGCCTCACCCGAGACCTGGGGCGAGCAAACGGATGTACAGGAATCGGCCGACTGGTACAACGCCAAACTCCTGGCGGTGGTGGGATCAAATCTGAATATGACCCGCACGCCCGACTGCCACTTCGCCGCTGAAGCTCGTCACAACGGTTCGAAGATGTGGGTCTTCTCGCCAGACTTCTCGCAAGTCTCGAAGTACGCCGACGAATGGGTGGCGATCAATGCCGGACAGGACGGCGCCTGGTGGATGGCGGTGAACCACGTCCTGCTCAAGGAATTTCACCACGAGAAAAAGACTCCATACTTCCTGAACTATGCCAAGCAGTACACCGACTCACCCTACCTCGTGGAACTCACCGAACACGATGGGAAGTGGCAGGCGGGAAAACTGCTTCGGGCCAACCGGTTGGAACGCTACCAGGGCGAGGAGAACGGCGACTGGAAATTTCTCATGTGGGACACGGCTGCGAACCGGCCGAAGATGCCGATGGGCAGCGTCGGTTTCCGTTGGGGAAAAGAGAAAGGCAAGTGGAACCTGCTGATGAAAGATGGCGTCGATGGCTCGACCATCGATCCCGTCCTGACTTTCCTGGAGCAGAGCGACGCGGTAGTTCCCGTGGTGCTGAATGACTTCGGCGACGGGCGCACGCTCACCCGTTCGGTTCCGGTCCGACGTGTGAAGAGCGCGAGTGGAGAGACCGTAACCGTCACCACGGTTTACGACCTGCTGATGGCGCAGTACGGAGTATCGCGCGGGCTGGAGGGCGAGTATCCGGCCAGTTACGACGACGAGAACCAACCCTACACACCGGCTTGGATGGAGAAGTACACCGGGATCAGCCGGCAAGTATTGCTGCGGTTTGCCCGCGAATGGGCGAGCACCGCGGAACTCACCAGCGGCAAGTGCACTGTGATCATCGGCGCCGGCATCAATCACTGGTACCACGCCAACCTCATGTATCGCGCCGCGATCCATGCTCTGATGTTCTGCGGCTGTATCGGCGTGAACGGCGGAGGACTGGCCCACTACGTCGGTCAGGAGAAACTGGCGCCAGGTGAGCCGTGGTCGGCGATTGCGTTTGGCCGCGACTGGTTTCCCGCGGCCCGCCTACAGAATGCACCCAGTTGGCACTACGTACATACCGACCAATGGCGCTACGAGCGCGACTTCACCGATTACCACACGGTTCCTCCTGCCAACGGCAATGGGTCGTCCTCGGCAAGTTTGGCTCATGGACACACCATGGACCTGCAGGTTCGGGCGGTGCGGTCGGGATGGCTGCCGTTTTATCCGCAGTTTCAGAAGAGCCCGCTGGAAGTCGTGAAAGATGCAGAAGCCTCCGGGGCCAAGAGCGACGAAGCGGTCGTGAACTATGCAGTCGAGCAACTGAAAGACCGCAGGCTGAAGTTCTCCGTGGAAGATCCGGATGCGCCCGAGAACTGGCCGCGGATATGGTACATCTGGCGCGGCAACGCGCTGATGGCCAGCGCCAAGGGCCACGAGTATTTTCTCAAGCACTATCTGGGCACGCACAACAACGCGATCTCCGATGACAACCTGGCGGAAGGCAGTGCGCAGGAAGTCGTGTGGCACAAGACCGCCCCCCAGGGAAAGATGGACCTGGTGGTGGACCTGAACTTCCGCATGGACACGTCTGCGCTCTATTCGGACATCGTTTTGCCCGCGGCCACCTGGTACGAGAAAGCAGACCTCAACACCACCGACAT
This sequence comes from Candidatus Dormiibacterota bacterium, assembly GCA_035632675.1. GTDB lineage: Bacteria > Acidobacteriota > Terriglobia > Terriglobales > Acidobacteriaceae > Sulfotelmatobacter. The sequence continues at coordinate 41,800 of DASQGJ010000026.1, read as the reverse complement.
GCACAGCTTCATCCACCCACTGTCCGAGGCTGTGCCTCCGGCCTGGGAGTCCAAGAGCGACTGGCAGATCTTCCGGGCGATTGCGAAGAAGTTCTCGGAACTGGCGGAGAAGCATTTCCCCGAGCCGGTTAAGGATCTGGTAGCGTCGCCCCTGGCGCACGATTCGGCGGCGGAAATCGCGCAGCCTGAGATCAAGGACTGGATGAGCGGAGAAGTGGAAGCGATTCCGGGCAAGACGATGCCCGGACTGAAGGTGGTTTCACGCGACTACAAGAACCTTTACAAGCAATACATCTCATTCGGTCCACTGGCGCGGTCCGGCGGACTGGGAGCGCACGGCACGCACTACGGGATCGAGGACGAATACGACGCGGCATTGAAGACCTGTCCCACGGTTACGTGGGACGGCAAGAAGTACCCATCGCTGCTGGAAGATCAACATGCCTGCAACCTCATTCTCCGCTTCGCCACCGTGACGAACGGCGAACTCGCCTATCGCTCTTACAAGGAACTGGAAGAAAAGGCCGGCGTGCCACTTGTCCATTTGGCGGAGAAGAACCGCGGCGTGCGGCTGAGCTACAAGGACCTGCAGGCCCATCCGCACCGCCTCATCAACAGCCCCATGTGGTCGGGGCTGACCGAGAATGGGCGAGCTTACTCACCTTTTACCTACAACGTGGAGTGCCTGATGCCGTGGCGCACCCTGACCGGGCGGCAGCACTTCTATCTCGACCATCCTCTTTATATACAGTTCGGCGAGAACCTGCCCGTCTATAAGCCAAAGCCGCTGCCCACGCAGTATGCCGACCTGAAGTTCAGCAAGGAAGTTGGGCCGACGAAGATGCTCAACTACCTGACTCCGCACGGGAAGTGGCATATCCACTCGACGTATGGCGATAACCAGCGCATGACCACGCTGTCGCGCGGGGTTGAACCTTTCTGGATTAACGATAAGGACGCTGCCGAAATCGAGATCGTGGACAACGACTGGGTCGAGGTCCACAACGACAACGGAGTCGTGGTTACGCGTGCCGCCGTGAGTGCCCGTATTCCGCGGGGCATTTGCATTCAGTATCACTCGCCCGAACGCACTTACTCGGTGCCAACCTCACCACTGCGCGGCAATCGGCGAGCGGGTGGACACAACAGCCTCACACGCACTCGACTGAAACCGAACTTGATGGCCGGTGGCTACGGACAATTCACCTTTCACTTCAATTACTGGGGCCCGACTGGATGTAACCGAGACACGCACGTGCTCGTGCGCAAGCTGCCGGAGTTGAAGTGGTAGGTGTAGTGACAAAACGACTAACGACCGACGACTAACGATTAACGACGGACGACAAACATGAATGTACGCTCACAAGTCTCGATGGTGTTTCACCTCGACAAGTGCATTGGCTGCCACACCTGCTCGGTCGCCTGCAAGAACATCTGGACCGATCGCAAGGGCACGGAATACATGTGGTGGAACAACGTGGAAACCAAGCCCGGCACGGGTTTCCCCACGCGCTGGGAAGACCAGGAGCGCTACAAAGGCGGATGGGAAAAGAAGAACGGCGAGCTTGAGCTCAAATCCCAGAACAAGAGTAGCGCGCTGTTCAACATCTTCCACAATCCCAACCAGCCCACCCTGGACGATTACTACGAGCCGTGGACCTACGACTACCAGAATTTGTTCAACGCGCCCGAAGGCGCGGACCAGCCCACGGCAAAGCCAATCTCGATGGTCACAGGCGAGTACATCAACGTGGAGGCCGGACCGAACTGGGATGACGATCTCGGCGGTTCGCCGGTGTACGCGCAGAACGATCCTAACCTGGAGAGCCTGACACCGGAGCAGCGCGAGCAACTCTTTGCTACCGAGCGCTTGGTGTTTTTCTACTTCCCGCGCATTTGCAATCACTGCCTGAACCCTTCGTGTGTTGCGGCGTGTCCGTCGGGTGCGCTTTATAAGCGCGGGGAAGACGGCATCGTGCTGATCGACCAGAAGCGTTGCCGGGGTTGGCGTGCGTGCGTGGCTGCATGCCCGTATAAGAAAACCTACTTCAATTGGTCGACAGGAAAATCGGAGAAATGCATTCTGTGCTTTCCGCGCCTCGAGACCGGACAAGCCCCGGCATGCTTCCACTCCTGTGTCGGACGAATTCGCTACCTTGGAGTGCTGCTGTATGACGCAGCGCGAATCGAAGAAGTGGCTAAGCTGCCCGACGATCAACTGATTGAAGGACAGCGCTCGCTTATTCTCGATCCCTTCGACCCTGAAGTGATCGCGGCGGCTCGTGCCAGTGGAGTGCACGACTCTGTCATTGAATCGGCGCAGAAGTCCCCCGTCTATCAGTTTGTAAAAGTCTGGAAGCTCGCCCTCCCCCCACATTTGGAATACCGCACGTTCCCGATGCTGTTCTACGTGCCGCCGATGTCGCCTGTGATGGCAAGTCAGGACGGCGGCGTGATTGACCACGTCTCGGGCGATTTGTTTCACGATATCGAACAGTCGCGTGTACCCATTGCTTACCTGGCCAAGTTGCTGGGCGCAGGCCAGGAAAATAAAGTGCGCTACGCGCTGCGTAAGCAGAAAGCGGTGCGCTGGTACAGGCGCGCGTTGACCGTTGGCGACGTTACGATGGAAGTTGCCAGCCGCATGCTCGCCGAAGCGGACTGCTCGCCCGAAGAAGCCGAGGCAATCTACAAGCTCACTTCGCTCTGCACTTTCGAAGACCGTTTCGTGATTCCGCCGATGCACCGCGAAGAAGCGATCCAGATGATGGAGGACCCGTTGGAGCACAAAGCGAGTGCGGGCTTCGGTTTCGTCAGCGCACCGCACCGGGGGATGTGATGCAGGATGCCGCCATCTACAACGCGCTGGTTGGACTGCTGACTTATCCCGAAGCGGACTATTCGCAGCGGGTTGAAGCGAGCGTGCAGGTTGCTCCGGAAGAGTGCCGCGAGCAGCTGCAGCAGTTCGCCGTCCAGATGCGGGGACTGAGAACTGACCAACTCCAGGAGCTGTTCACACAGACGTTCGATCTCAACCCAATGTGCTCCCTGGAATTGGGCTGGCACCTGTTCGGCGAGAACTACGAACGTGGGCTGCTGCTGGTGCGAGTGCGCGAGGAGTTGCGGCGGCATGGGCTCGAAGAATCCACGGAACTTCCGGACCACCTCACTCACGTCTTACGGCTGGTAGAGCGGATGGAGCACGAAGCCGCCGCCGACTTTGTTGCGGCCTGCGTGCTGCCGGCGCTGGAGAAGATGCTTCAGGCAATGTGCGACAAAAAGAATCCATTTGAAAACGTGCTGCTGGCGGTTCGTAGTTTGCTTCGCCGCCAGTTCCCGGAGATTCCGCTCACTGCTCCGGAAACTGAACCGTTACTCAAAGTGTTGGCTTGAAGGACCGAAGCGATGACGAATCCAACCATGAATCTGCTGCTCTTCGCGATGCTGCCTTACGTGTCGCTATTCGTATTCTTCCTGGGCACGATTATGCGTTATCGCAAGGCGCCCTTTACCTACTCCAGCTTGTCGTCGCAGTTTCTGGAAAACAACCAGCATTTCTGGGGCTTAACCGCGTTGCACTATGGGATCTTCGCGATCCTTCTGGGACACCTGATGGGACTGCTGATTCCGCGCCAGGTGTTGCTGTGGAACAGCCGCCCGCTGCGGCTTTACGTGCTTGAAATCTTCAGCCTGGCCTTTGCCCTGATGGCTCTGGTGGGTTTCGTAGGTGTGATTGAGAGGCGCATTCGCTATCCGAAAGCGAGGACCGTGACCACTCCCGCCGATTGGACCATTGAGTCCATGCTCATTCTTCAGGCGGCTGCGGGAATCTACGTCGCTATCTTTTACCCTTGGGGAACTTCCTGGTATTCGACTTCTGCGGCACCCTATCTCCATTCCATTTTCTTCTTCCGGCCGGACATCAGTTATCTCGTGACCATGCCCCTCATCGTGAAATTCCATGTGGTCAATGGCTGGTTGATTGTCGGATTCTTCCCGTTCACGCGTCTGGTGCATGCGCTGGTGGCTCCGTTGCCCTACCTCTGGCGCAAACCTCAGTTGGCGCGTTGGTACGGGATTGGAATCCTGCCGGTGTGGCCGCGCCGTCCCAGCGGTGTGAGGGACTGACGAGATGTCCGCGCCACGTCCAAAGCCGTCTGGTCTGCTGCAGTACCTCGGCAGCCCATTCGTAACCCTGGTGCTTGTGACCGCACTCGCTTTCAGCTTGATGATCCTGGTGCCGAAGTTCAATGCGTATGCCTTGCCCGGCAATCAACTAGGCTACGAACCAACACAGCCGGTGGCTTTTTCTCACCGCCTGCATGCCGGCGAGCTGCAAGTGCAGTGTCTGTACTGCCATTCGGGAGCGGAGAAGAGCCGCCACGGCGGAATACCCGCCGCGAACGTTTGCATGAACTGTCACAGATTCGTTGCCGCTCCGCTGGGAGCAATCCACGCGGAAGACGACTTGGCGAAGAAAGAGAAGCGCGAACCCCGGCGAGTGGTTTCTCCGGAAATCCAGAAAATCTACGACGCGCTGGCGCTCAACGAAAAGATGCAGCCCGATCCGGCCAAACCGACCGCCCCGATCACCTGGGTGAAGGTTCACAACCTGCCGGATTTCGTCTATTTCGACCATCGCCCGCACGTCAATGCTGGAGTCGCGTGCCAGAAGTGCCACGGTCCAGTCGAGACCATGGAGCGCGTCCGCCAAGTCGAGGACTTGAGCATGGGATGGTGCGTGAACTGCCATCGCGGAGTAGATCGCGCGGGATTGGATGGCAATGGAAACTTCACCAGCGCACCGGCCCCGGCGGCACAGGGACCTGTGCCTGTGACACATCGCGTGAATGCGTCCATCGACTGTTCGACCTGCCATTACTGAGGAGAGTTTGTTTGAGTAAGAAACGAACAAAGCGGTATTGGAAAAGCCTGAAAGAACGGGACGCTGCGCCCGACGTTTTGAACGCACGCGCGGACGAGTTTCCGGAAGGTGGACCGCGCCAGTTCCGCCGTCGCGATTTCCTGAAGGCGACCGGGTTCACGCTGGGTGTGGCCTTCGCCACCGGTTGCAGCCGCGCTCCTGTCCAGCGGGCGATTCCTCTGCTTTCACAATCCGAGGAGATAGTTCCGGGGCGTTCGCTTTTCTATGCCTCCACGTGCGCGGGTTGCAGTGCCGGTTGCGGATTACTCGCCAAGGTGCGCGACGGCCGGCCCATCAAGCTGGAAGGGAATCCTCAGCACCCGGTCTCGCGCGGGGGATTGTGCGCTACAGGGCAGGCGAACATTCTCGGCCTCTACGACTCGCAACGTCTGCAGCACCCTTTGAAAGATGGAAAGAAATCCTCCTGGGCCGAAATTGACCACGAGATCCAGAGCGAACTCGCGAACGTCCGCAGGGATCATGGTGCGGTTCGATTCCTGAGTGGAACCATCACCAGTCCAACTACACGCGCCGAGATCCGAGAGTTCCTCGCGGGTTTCCCCGAGGCGCACCACGTCGTCTATGACCCGCTCTCAAACTCCGCCCTACTCGATGCCCACGAGCAAACGCATGGCGTGCGTGTCCTCCCACGATTTCACTTCGACAAAGCCGAAGTCATAGTCAGCTTTGACGCCGATTTTCTGGGGACGTGGATCTCGCCCGTCGGATACACCGCGGATTATCGTGCCGGACGCGATCTGGATGCCAAGCGCGTCTCTTATCACGTGCAGTTCGAGCCGCGCATGAGCGTCACCGGCAGCAAGGCCGACCGGCGCCTTGCGGTTGCGCCGGGAGAGATGGGTCTTCTGCTCACGCACCTGGCGCAGAGGGTTGCCCGCAAGGTGGGAGCGCCTTTCGTGTCCCCTGAGTTGGAGGCTAGTTCGGTTGATTCGGTGTTTCTAGAGGAACTGGCGGACCGCCTTTGTCGCGCACGCGGACGGAGCTTGATTCTGTGCGGTACGAACGATCTACAGCAGCAGCTTCTGAGCAACTACCTTAACCACATATTGGGGAACTATGGCTCAACGCTTGATATTGACAAGCCATCGCTGCAGGCGCAAGGAAGCGACAAAGAATTGGGCGAACTTCTCGCTGAATTGCAGGATGGCAAAGTAAAGGCTCTCTTTGTCTACGGAGCGAACCCGGCCTTCGATTTGCCGGGCGGTGACGGTCTGGCAGGGGCTCTGCGAAAGGTGCCCCTGCTGGTCAGCTTCGCGCAGCGCGTGGACGAAACCGCCGCCCTGGCGCGCTATGTTCTGCCCGAGCAGCACTATCTGGAATCGTGGAACGATGCCGAGCCGGTCAGTGGGCTGGTCAGTGTGTCTCAGCCAACGATCCATCCGCTGGGAGACGCGCGATCGCTCGTGGAATCGATCGCAACCTGGAACGGGAAACCGAAGCCGGCCTATGACCTCGTGCGAGAACACTGGAAGGCAGAAGTGTTTCCTCGTCAGAAGAAAGAATCGAACTTCGACGCATTCTGGGACCGCGCGGTACACGATGGGGTTGCCGAGGTTGAATCACTTCCGATCAAGACAAGAGAATTCAATACGCAGCTAGTCCGGCCAATTCTGAAAGCTCAGCGGCCGGAGACAGGCGCTTTCGCCCTCGTGCTCTATCCCACCGTCGCCATGCTCGATGGCCGCAATGCATACAACCCATGGCTGCACGAGCTTCCCGACCCAATCACAAAAGTGACGTGGGACAACTATGCCTCGATCTCTCCAACCGCGGCACAGCGGCTTGGTGTCGTGGATGGAGATGTGGTTCGCCTGGAGAACGACGGCGGCAGTCCCGAGGCGTTCGAGCTTCCGGTGTGCATTCAACCCGGCCAGCAGGACCAGGTCATCGCCGTCGCCCTGGGCTACGGCAGCAAGTTGAGTGCTCGCTTCGCCAAGGTCGGGCCGCAGTGGCTCGATGCCATCATTAGCGTCGGAGATAAAGGCGTTGTCGGCTTGAACGCCGCTCCGCTACTGCGATTGAGCGATGGTGTTCTGCAATATGACAGCGCTCAGGTCAAGGTCAGCCGCACTGGCAGGCAGCGCGAGTTGGCATCCACGCAGACCCACAACACGCTCACTGTCCCCAAGAAGCTCACGCCTCCGGGCAGCGGTGCTCGGTCGGTGGTTCAGGAAACGACCCTGGCGGCATATCTCAAAGATCCGCACGCGGGCGTGGAAGACCACGAAGAGAAAGAAGACTTGTGGCCCACGGACCATCCCTACCCGGGGCCGCGCTGGGGCATGGTGATTGATCAAAACGCATGCACTGGCTGTTCCTCCTGCGTGATCGCCTGCCAGGTGGAGAACAACATTCCGGTCGTGGGCCGGGATGAAATTCGCCGCAATCGAGAGATGCACTGGCTGCGCATTGACCGCTACTACTCGGAAGCAGAATCCGGCCAGATCGAAGTTGCCTACGAGCCGCTGATGTGCCAGCAATGTGAAAACGCACCTTGCGAAACGGTATGCCCGGTGCTGGCGACCGTACACAGCGAGGACGGCCTGAACCAGCAGGTCTACAACCGGTGCATCGGCACTCGCTACTGCGCCAACAACTGCCCCTACAAGGGGCGGCGCTTTAACTGGTTCAACTACGCACATGACGATCAGCTGCAGAACTTGGTGTTGAATCCCGATGTGGCCGTGCGTTCGCGCGGTGTGATGGAAAAGTGCACGTTCTGCGTGCAGCGGATACAGGAGGCCAAAATCGAAGCCAAGCGGCGGGGCGAAAGAGTTTCAGACGGCGCGGTTCAGACCGCATGCCAGCAATCTTGTCCGGCGCAGGCTATCTACTTCGGCGACCTCAACGACCCGAACAGCCAAGTCAGCAAGATGATGGCGAACCCGCGGCGCTACCGGGTGCTGGAGGAACTCAACGTCCGCCCTGCCGTGGGATATCTGACCATCGTGCGTAATTGCTCCCAAGAGGGAAAAGAGGAAAGCAAGGAAGAACATCATGGCTGAAGCCGCAATAGCGTTGCGACCGCCTCTGATCGCGGGCGACAAATCGATCGCGCAGGTCACGCACGATGTGTGCGCCCCCATGGAGGCGCGTCCCACGGCGCTCTGGTGGGTAGCGCTATTGATCTCGTCCTCGTTCTTGCTGCTGGGAGCGGCCGCCATCGCCTACCAGATCTCAGTAGGTGTGGGGACGTGGGGACTGAACCGCACCGTCGGCTGGGCCTTCGATATTACGAACTTCGTTTTCTGGATCGGAATCGGGCATGCCGGCACGCTGATCTCCGCCATTCTTTTTCTGTTCCGGCAGCGCTGGCGCACGTCGGTCAACCGCGCTGCGGAAGCAATGACCATCTTCGCCGTGATGTGTGCCGGTATTTTCCCGGTCATCCACACCGGCCGGCCCTGGTTCGCCTACTGGATGTTTCCGTACCCCAATACCCGCGGGTCGTTGTGGATCAACTTCCGCTCACCCCTGGTGTGGGACTTCTTCGCCATCTCAACCTACTTCACGGTTTCGGCAATGTTCTGGTTCATTGGCATGCTGCCCGACCTGGCCACGATCCGCGACCGCGCGACCGCCAAGTGGCGCCGAAAGCTGGCGGGATTGATGAGCCTGGGTTGGAATGGTTCTTACCGGGCATGGCAACGTTATGAAGTCGTGTACTTGATGCTGGCTGGCCTCGGCACACCACTGGTTATCTCGGTACACACCATCGTGAGCTGGGATTTCGCCACGGCCGTGCTACCGGGGTGGCACGCCACCATTTTTCCGCCGTACTTCGTCGCGGGCGCAATCTTCTCCGGCATGGCGATGGTGCTGACGTTGATGATCATCGCCCGCAAACTGATGCGGCTGGAGGATTACATCACCCTTCGCCACATTGACCGCATGTGCAAGCTGGTGATCACCACGAGCGGCATCGTGGGACTGTCGTACGGGACCGAGTTCTTTACGGCGCTGTACTCCGGGAGTTCCTACGAACAATTTGTTTTTCTGAACCGCGCGCTGGGTCCGTTGTTTTGGGGCTATTGGACCATGGTCGGTTGCAACGTGTTCATTCCCCAGTTGCTTTGGTTTCGCCGGGTGCGAGCTTATGTTCCGGCGGTGTTTCTGATTTGTATTTTGGTGAACGTGGGGATGTGGTTCGAGCGCTTCATCATTATTGTTACCTCTTTATCTCGCGACTTCATCCCCGCCAACTGGTTCCACTATGCGCCGACTCGGGTGGAAGTGGCCACGCTGCTGGGCAGCTTCGGATTGTTCTTCACCCTGTTCCTGTTGTTCTGCCGTTTCATTCCGGTGATTGCCGTAGCCGAGGTCAAAGGAGTTCTGAAATACGGCAAGCCCCAACTGGAGTCCGCGCATGAGTAAACGACTGCTCATCGGAGTTTTCGAGAGCGAAGACGACACATTGGCCGCGATCCGCGCCTCGCGCCAGCGCGGTTTCAAGGTGGTGGACGTCTACGCGCCTTACGCGGTTCACGGAGTCGAAGAAGCGATGGGGCTGGCACCGTCGCGTATCCCCTGGGTGGTTTTCGCATTGGGGGTTTTAGGGGGCGGCTTGAAAGTGTGGTTCGAGTTTTGGACCACCGCGGTGGACTGGCCTGTCAATGTGGGAGGCAAGCCGTTCAACTCCCTCCCCGCTTTTGTCCCGGTTACGTTCGAGGTGATGGTGCTCTTCGCGGCTGTCGGAGCGGTGCTCTCCTTCTTCTTTGTTTGCCGGCTCTATCCCGCGAAGCGTGCGGTGCTGCCCGTGGCGGGAGTCACCGACAACCGTTTTGCCGTTGTTCTGGAAGAGACCGACTCGACTTTCGATCCCGCAGAGGTTGGGAAGATGTTTGAGAAACTCCACGCCGTACACGTGGACGAGCAGATCACCGGGGAGGTCGCGTGACAGGACGCGTGGTATTGAACGGTTTTCTGCTTCTCGCCGTGATCGCATCGGTTGGCGCCAGCTGGATCTTCGGCTCGGACCCCACGAGGCCCAACTTCGAGTTTCTTCCTCAAATGGCGCACTCCCCGCGCTACAACGCCTTTGCTCCCAATCCAAATTTTTCCGATGGAACGACGCTGCAACGCCCTGAGCCGGGAACAATCGCCCGCGGTTCCATGCCACTGCACTACACAGCCACGCCACAGGATGCTCTCCGAGCGGGAGAAGAACTCAAGAGTCCTCTCGATGTGAGCAATGTGCGGGCCCGGGAGCGTGGCGCTTTTGTGTTCTCCAATTTCTGTGCCGTTTGCCACGGCGCCGGCGGGGCAGGGAACGGACCGGTGGCACAACGTGGGTATCCGCCGCCACCATCACTCTTGGCCGACCATGCGCTGAAGATGAAGGACGGGCAATTGTTCCACGTGCTCACCTACGGTCAAAACAACATGCCATCTTATGCCAGCCAGCTTTCCCGTGAGGACCGCTGGAACGTGATCCTTTACGTACGCACCATGCAGGCCGCTGCCACCCCGGTACCAGCGCCGGCTGCAACCTCCACCCCACTAAAGGCTGCGCAAGGTGACGCCGCGAAGGTTTCTGGGGGACAGCCATGAACGCACGGGACTTCACCTTCGAACCGAACGCGAAGATTGTCGCGCGAATGCAGGTGCTGGCTGGGATCGGTGTAGCGACCCTGGTTGCAGGTTTATTCCTCGCGCCACAAAGAACCTGGCTCAACCTCTTGCTCGTGAGCTACTACCTGTTGGGATTGGCCCTGGCCGGGATGGCGTGGATCGCGATCCAGTATGTCAGCGGCGCCCACTGGAGCACGGCACTGCGACGCGTGCCCGAGGCCATGGCTGGTGTGCTCCCGCTGGGGGCGCTGGGGATCATCTGTATTCTGATTCTCCATCCATCGCTCTATCCGTGGACCGGCGGCGTGCATGTTGAGGGAGATGCTCCAGGATTCAAGCTGATGTGGTTGAGCCTGCCCTTCTTTCGCATCCGCGCCGTCGTTTATCTGGTGGGATGGCTTGGGTTCGCGTGGGCAATGTTACGGCTCTCTCGCCAGCAAGATTCCGACGGCGAGCTTAGCCACACCCGGCGGAGCGCGACTCTGGCTGCGCTGTTTCTCGTGTTCTTCGGGATCACATTCTGGCTGGCGACTGTCGACTGGATTATGTCGCTCGAGCCGGAGTGGTACAGCACAATTTTTGGCTTCTACAATTTTGCCGGCGCGTTCTTGAGCGGCTTGGCGTCGCTCACCCTATTACTGGTCTGGCTGCAAAGACACGGTCCTCTGAAGAGTGTTATCCGCGAGCAACATCTCCACGATGTGGGCAAGTTGCTGTTCGCCTTCAGCACGTTCTGGGCCTACCTGTGGTTCAGCCAATACATGCTGATCTGGTATGCGAACCTGCCGGACGAAACGGTTTATTACGTGCGGCGTCTCCACGGATTCTGGCAGCCCCTGTTCGTGCTCAACCTGTTCTTGAACTGGGTTGTGCCATTCTTCGCGCTTCTGCCGAGGATGAACAAACAACGGGCTGGAATCCTGGTCAGAGTCAGCATCGTCTTGCTCGCGGGACGCTGGCTGGATCTTTATCTGATGATCATGCCGCCATTCTCGGGCGGCAAACCACGAATCGGAATTTGGGAGATTGGATTGATCGCGGGTCTTGTGGGCGTGTTCGGTCTTGGTTTTTTCGCGGCCCTTCGTCGCGCTCCACTCGTTCCGGTCAGGGATCCGTATCTGGCAGAGAGCCTGCACTATCACGCTTAAGGCGGGCCGAAAACGCACTCGGTGTTTAAGAACGGTAAGAGTAACTATGGCAGCCACGGAGCTTGAATCCCGGAGTTCCACCGCGGCAATACACCGGCCCGAAACCGGTGCGTTCCGCGTGCCAGTTCCCAGCCTGCAGCGGGCCGCCATTCTAGATGCAATTAAGAATCTTCATCCTGCCTACTTCGCCATGGTGATGGCGACGGGAATTGTCGCCATCGCTGCTCAACTGACTGGTTTCCGGGTGCTCGCGGTTGGTCTCTCTTGGCTGAATCTAGCCATCTTTGTTGTGCTCTGGACCCTCACACTCGCCCGGGCAATCCTATTTCCCCGAGAGTTCTTTCATGACTTGATCGATCACAAGCGGGGACCTGGATTCTTCACCATCGTTGCTGGAACCAGCGTGTTGGGGCGTCAACAGATCATCATTTTCAACCACTATGGGGCAGCGACCGCACTGTGGTTCCTTGCTGTGCCGCTGTGGGCGGGCTTTACCTATGCGATCTTCACCGGGTTCACGGTCAAGGAAGACAAGCCATCGCTGGCGGAAGGCATTCACGGAGGATGGTTGATTGCGGTGGTCGCCACCCAGGCCGTGTCCAGCTTGGGTACCCTCCTTGCCAGCCGGTTTCCAGCGCACGAAACCGAGATGCTGTTCTTCTCGCTCTGCATGTGGCTGTGCGGAGGCATGCTCTACATCTGGGTCATTTCGCTGATCTTCTACCGCTATACATTCTTCCGTTTTCTGCCTTCCGATCTCATGCCGCCCTACTGGATCAACATGGGGGCGATGGCGATTTCCACGCTGGCGGGCGCCAACCTGATCCTGAATGCCAATCGCGCACCCTTCCTGATGGCGCTGCTGCCGTTTCTGAAGGGCTTCACGGTGTTCTTCTGGGCAACGGCAACGTGGTGGATTCCGATGCTGGTGACGCTCGCTATCTGGCGTCATGTCTACAAGCGATTCCGGTTGACCTACGACCCTCTTTACTGGGGCGCCGTGTTTCCGCTGGGCATGTACACGGTCAGTACCTTTCAGTTGGCACAGGCTTTGGACCTGCCATTCCTGCTGTGGATTCCACATTACTTCGTGTACATCGCTGTTACCGCCTGGATGGCGACGTTTGCCGGGCTGCTCTGGACGATGAGGAATCTGACGAACGCTAAGAAGGGAATCGCATCGTGAATCAATTCAAAGGGACACCCAATGGCAGCCTGTTCGCAGCGACCCTGGGATTCGCTGCCGGCTTCGCGGCCGTCGCGCTGTTCGGGCCGACCGCCAGCCGATTTCAGGAGGTGATGCATCTCTCGCCCATCATGGTGGGATTCCTGGTATCGGCACCGGCCCTGTCCGGATCGCTGCTCCGAATTCCTTTTTCGGCGTGGGTCGATACGACAGGTGGACGCAAGCCATTTCTGGTGTTGCTAACCCTCTCTCTCGTGGGAATGGCTGGCCTGCTCGCGGTGATTTCTGCTCTCTATCCCGATCATCTTTCGCGCAATCTTTACCCTCTTCTTCTCCTGCTTGGTGTCCTCTGCGGCTGCGGCATCGCTACCTTCTCGGTTGGGATCAGCCAGGTTTCCTACTGGTTCCCTCAAGCCAAACAGGGACGCGCACTGGCCGTCTACGGGGGCGTTGGCAACCTGGCTCCAGGAGTGTTTTCATTCCTCTTGCCCGTCGCGCTTGCCAGCATGGGGCTGGCCAAATCCTATGCGGCGTGGTTCGTGTTCTTGTTGGCAGGCACGATTCTCTACGCTCTGCTTGGCAGAAATGCGTGCTTCTTCCAGCTTCTGCAGCAAGGCGTGAATCCGGAGGAGGCCCGCAACCTGGCGCGCGCAAGCGGACAGTCGTTGTTTCCAGCCGGGAGTCTGATCCAGAGCCTGAAACTTTCGGCACGCACGTGGAAGACCTGGGCGCTCGTGTGGGTCTACTTCACAACCTTCGGCGGCTTCATCGCGCTGACGGCGTGGTTCCCGACCTATTGGCGATCCTATTTCGGCGTGAGCGCGGTGAAAGCAGGGTTGCTGACCGCGCTCTACTCCGTGTTGACCTCAGCGATTCGCATTGGCGGCGGCATGCTTTCGGACCGCTTGCGTGAAGGCGGGGAAAACACGGCGATCCTCGCCCTGCTGATCATGGCGAACGGAGCCATCATCATGACCAGCGCCACGCAGTTGGAACTTGCGCTCCCCGGCGCAATCCTGTTGGCCATTGGCATGGGTGTGTGCAACGCGGCCGTCTTCAAACTGGTGCCGCAGGAAGTTCCCCAAGCGGTAGGAGGGGCCGTGGGCTGGGTCGGCGGATTAGGAGCGCTCGGCGGCTTCATTATTCCGCCGGTGCTGGGTTTCGCGGTACACGATCTCGGCCAGCGCGGCTACGCGATCGGCTTCATCGTTTTTGTTTTCCTGGCAATGTTTGGGCTGGGCGTGGTGTGGGTACTGAAGTACACGCGCGAGGAATCAATTCCATCTTTAACACCTGTGACGGTTTCCAGAGAAGATCGGCACATTCAGGAAGAAGTCCAAAGAATTCGCTAAGTGCGTGCACAAGCAATCCGTGCCTGGAAGTTCTGTTCGTGGAGAAAGAGTTTGAAATATCCCGCCATCGTTTTCGCTCTCTTATCAGCTTCGTTAAGTGCGGCTGCATTGGCTCAAACTGATTCGTCGCAAGCGTCGAGTGACGACTTCATAAGCAACTGGTTTCAGCGTTCCTCGCGCACGGAATCCGAGCAACCTCACTGGGCAGCCCCGATGTTTACGGTGACTCCACGCCTGGTGCAGCAATTTCGTTACGACATGGGTTGGCAGTCGAACAAAGGTTTCATGAATGCCAACTATGGCAGCAGCAAGGGATTCGAATTGATTCCAGTGGACCGAATCGAGCTCTATGTGAGCGCCCCACCCTACCTCACCCATACCAAGCCGGGGCTCAACAACGGCATCGGCGACATGACATTCCTGTTCAAGTATCGGGCTGCAGCCGGCAATCCTGAGAACGGCAATTATGTGGTCACCGCAATGCTCCTTGCCACGGTGCCTACTGGCACATACTCAAACGGTGCCACGGACGCTTCTGTCTCGCCCACATTAGCACTGGGCAAAGGCTGGCGAAACTTTGATCTGCAAGGCACGGCTGGAGTCACCGTTCCGACAGGCGATCGGAACGTGCTGGGCACTCCCGTAGGTCTCAACGTCACCGCGCAATACCACCTGCTGAGGTATTTCTGGCCTGAGCTCGAAGTTAATTCGACGATGTGGGCCAACGGCAAGAACGATGGGAAGAAGCAGGCATTTGTGTCGCCTGGCTTGGTGGTGGGCAAGGTGCATTTGTGGAAACGGATAGGCTTCGCTTTTGGCGGTGGTGTGCAGATTGCTGCCACACAGTTCCATGCCTATGAACACAACTGGGTGACGTCGGTACGCCTCCCCTTCTGACAGAGAGCGAATGAGAATGAATAGTACTTGCGTTGATACGGAACTGATGCCCTTCGATCTGGCGAGGAGCATTCTTGCCGATGCCGGCGAGACTCTAAGCGCCGAGTCCACTCCACTCTCAGATGCCCTGGGTCGGGTAGCAGCTGAGAACATCGTCGCAAAAGAAGATCTCGTACCCTATCCCCGCTCGGCGATGGATGGCTATGCGCTGCGCGCCGCTGACACCTTGGCAGCTTCGTCCGGATCGCCACTCGGGATCCCAGTAGTGGGGAAAGTCTTCACTGGCGAAGGACGATCAACGCTAACTACCAACACTGCGATGGGCATCACAACCGGCGCTCCTGTCCCTATCAATGCGGACGCGGTCATTCCGCATGAACAAGTCACGGTCCGGAACCGGATGATCTTTATTGAAAAAGCCGTGTCCGTGGGCGACTGCATCTTTCCACCGGCGGAAGACGTACGCTGCGGCGAAACGCTCCTAAAGCGCGGGAGCGTTCTCCATCCAGGCGTAATGGCATTGCTGGCATTCGCGGGCAGGTCCGAACTGTCTGTCTATCGGCGGCCCAATGTCAGTTTATTGTGCACCGGCAGCGAACTCGTGGATGTGTCCGAGACGCCTGCGTGCGGGCAGGTCCGAAATAGCAATGCTTCCTTGCTGACGGCTCTGCTCTCGGAGTGCGGTACGGAAACTCGATATTGCGGAGCTGTGACGGACAACTCCGAGCAATTGAGGTCAGCGATAGAAGAGGCTCGACAAGGGGCTGATCTTCTCCTGACGACTGGGGGTGCATCGGTCGGCGAGCGTGATCTGATCAAAGCTGTGCTGGAAGATATGGGAGCGGAGTTCGAGTTCCGCAAGGTGGCTGTAAGGCCAGGCAAGCCGTTTGCGTTTGGCCGGTGGCGAGGACTTCCGGTTTGCGTGCTCCCAGGCAACCCTGCCGCCGCTTTTGTCTGCTACCAGGAGTTTGTTCGTCCCACTTTGCTGCGGATGGCGGGGCGAGAGAGAGTCGACTTGCCCATCGTCATGGCGACTCTCGCGGGACATGCGAAGTCCAAGCCTGGTTCCCGTTACGTTCTTTTCGGAAATTTATCGATCACGCGTTTCGGGTTTCTGGTTGAACCTCTCGAGAACCAGTGTTCGGCCCTGGTCCGCAACCCGGCAATGGCCAATGCTCTGATTGTTCTTCCGGAGGGTCCGGCCACGTATGAGTCGGGCGACCGGGTGACGGTCCAGGTTCTGGATTGGGACAGCGTTGTCCACGAGAAAGACATTGATTTGGAAATGAAGACCAGAGTGGTCCCTAGTTCAAGTTGCAGTTAACAGGAGGATTCATGAAAGTTCGAGCGTCATCGTGGATGGTGATGTGTGCAGTTATCTTCGTTTCTTGTTCCCGTTTGATCTACGCCGCTGATCAAGCGGCGTCAGCTTCGCAATGCATCGATTGTCACAGCAAAGTTACGCCGAACATTGTTTCTGACTGGAGACTCAGCAAGCACAGCCAGGCCGAGGTCACCTGCGTGAGTTGTCACGGAGACCAGCACACCTCGGCGAGCGACGTGGCCAAGGTGAAGATCCCCACTCCTGATACGTGCGCGACCTGCCACGCGACGCAAGTCGAGCAGTACAAGAAAGGAAAGCACTCCCTGGCGTGGGCAGCAATGAAGGCGATGCCGACCATCCATTGGCAGCCCATGGCGATGATCGAAGGCGAGAAGGGTTGTGGAGGCTGTCACAAGATCGGCCTGAAGACACCGGCCGAGATCGCCGACCTAAAGCAGCATGGCTCGGAGTTCGGCGCGGCCGCCTGCGATTCCTGCCACACCCGCCACTCCTTCTCCGCAGACGAAGCGCGGCAGCCACAGGCCTGCGAAAGTTGCCACATGGGATTCGATCATCCCCAGTGGGAAATGTATTCATCGTCGAAGCACGGCGTCCGCCATGAACTGAAAGACCTGAAAGTGCTCCCCGCCAATGCTGCCGCGCCTACCTGCCAGACCTGTCACATGCAGGACGGCAACCATGAAGTACGTACTGCGTGGGGCTTCCTGGCCGTTCGCCTGCCCCTGCCGGAGGACAAACAGTGGGCCGCTGATCGTGCCGACATCTTGCAGGCGCTCGGGGTCTTGGATCCGGATGGCAAACCGACCGTGCTGGTGGATACCGTGAAGGCCGCCGACGTTGCGCGCCTGACACAGGAGGACTGGCAGCGCGAGCGTGACAAGATGCTCAAGACCTGCAATCAATGCCACTCAGGGAATTTCGCGAAGCAGCAGCTTGAACAAGGCGACGACATGATTCGCAATGCGGACCATCTCATGGCGGAAGCCATCCGAATCGTTGCCGGTCTCTACAAAGAAGGTGTGCTCCCCAAACCCAAGAACTACGCGTACGCATTTCCCAATCTGCTGACTTTTCACGATGCCCCGACCGTGATCGAGCAGAAACTGTTCGTCATGTACCTCGAACACCGAATGCGCACCTTCCAAGGCACATTTCATGCCAGCCCGGACTACGCGATGTGGTACGGCTGGAGCGAAATGCAGCGCGATCTTACGGAGATCAGGGAATTGGCCGACAACATGCGGCGCAGTCGCGTGACTGCGGCGACGACGCAAAGGGGGAATTGAGTCGTAGGGACACGCCGAGGGCTCGCTCCGGAGCGAATCTGCGAGATCTCGCGGTGCGCCAGTACGCGGGTTGTCACTGCAGGCAGTGACAACCCTCCAGAGCAGCCCGGCGAGCGATAGCGATACAACGGCAGTGCTGTGCTGCCTAGCGTTTTTTACGGCGCCTGAACTACCGAGAGCCATTACGATCACGTGAACAAGGCTAGTCCTTTTCTCCTACGCCGCCGCAGAGCACAGCGGGCAAGCGCCGGAGTCACGATATTCGACAACGGCCTCCAGTTTCTTGGCCAGTATCTCAAACCCGGCATGCACATCTTTCCCGACTTCGCGTTCGACACTCTCGAACTTCTCTTCCAGATTTCGCTGTTCAGCTGGCGACAGGTTCCGCTGCGCCAGTGGGAACAGCAGGAAGTCCTCCTTCCAGATGTGTGCTGGGTACAACTCGACGAGTTGCTGGAGCAGATCGACAATCCGGTACCGCACCGCTCCCGGGCTGTGTACATAAACAGCTGCCACTTTCGCCAATTGACCAACCAGTTGCTTGGCCGAGCGATGCTCCCGTTCCAGCGATTCCAACTCGTGCCTCGTGCTCAGGTTGGCGTTGGCTGCCAGCAAAGGAAACAGATGCCCTTCCTTTTCGTGATGACATTGATCGGCAAACACGCGCAAGAATTGCACGAGCTCGGCAAGCACGCTGGGATCCACTTGCTTGCCGGAATCGAGCAGTTCCGCGACTGCACTCATGCCGGCCACAACTTGTTGAATCACGCGGTGATCATGTTTCAATTCGTGGATGAAGTCACTCATGGCATTTCTCCTTTTCCCGGCCGGGCCGGGCTAGGATCAGCAGGAACGTGCTTTGGCGAATTGCCTCCACGTCGTGAGATACGTCGCGGTCTAGCGCCAGCAACTCTCCTCTGGGTACTTCCACCGTTGCGTTGGGGAGGTGGAGGCGTACATGACCAGCGAGCATCAAGATCGCAAACCGTGCGCTCGTCTTGTGCTGCTTGAAACGTGTTCCGGCCTTCATCGAAACCAGGACAATACGGAGATCAGGGTACTTGACGAGTGTTCGGGCACTGCGACCAGCATCCTTTTGCCAGGCCTCTTCTTTCCACATGCTTTGTACTTCATTTGGAATCAATATCTGCAGCAGCGAGCTCCCGAGGTGCGGTAGTCGGTTCAGGCCATAAGGTGATTCCTCAATTTGCGCAGAGACGCACTGTGTAGCCATATCTTTATTCCTTTCGGCAAAGTCATTCGGCAGCGACGGCGCGGGTTACCACAGGATTGCTACCCTCGGGAAGCCGCTCCAGGGGAACTAGAGAAATTCCTTCCCGCAGGGAGAATCGGAGCGACGATCGGCTCGCGCATTCACCGCAAAGCCAGAAGAACACGCTAGCTTGCGAGGGTTTGCTCGCGCAGATCGCATTGGGAATATCCCTGCACGGCTCCACGGGCCGACGTACATCGAACCGATAGAGCTTTCCTCCGCGGAGGTAGTGGAAGGGGTTTCCGCACTGTGGGTTGGAGCATTGGGAAATCATTGGCAACTCCCGCCGTTATGACCGGCTGGAACCAATGTGCCGCAGGTGAGGAAAACGCACAATGAAGCGTTCGTACTGAAATACGGGACAGTTGTACGGGGGACTGTTAGATGAGCTTCCGCTGGATCGCATTCATTACTGCTTCGAGGCGATTGTGGGTGCGGAGTTTCTGGTTGATGTGGTGAAGGTGATTGCGGAGGGTCTGCGGGCTGATACTCAAAGTGCTGGCGACCTCATCGCTATCCTTGCCTTCGGCGAACAGGCGCAAGACATGTTTCTCTTGCTCGGACAGGGTAGCAGCCGGTTCTGCGCGAACAGAAGCCTCGGCGAGCGAACTGACTTGCTTCGACAATTCCAGCATCTTCTGCATTAGCTCTTCGTTCTTCTTCTGCTCGGTAATGTCGTGCGCCATGTGCACCAGGAGGCGGCGCCCTGTGCGCTGATTGTCGAACACGATGGTGGACATATTGACCCACAACCGTTCCCCTGAGCGGGTTTTAACGCTCATGTCGAAGTTGGGGATCTCGGCATTGCCTGCGGTGCACTCAGTCACGCTGCAGTGCTGATGGCATACCCGGGTACCCAACGTTCCCATGCCTTCCAAAATGTCATAGCAGGTTTTATGGACTGCTTCGGCCGCGGAGTAGCCCAACAGTTTCTCCGCAGCCTTGTTCCAAGACAGGATCTCGCCCTCCTCAGTCACCGAGAAGGCCGCATCGGTGGTGCCCTGAAGCAATGTAAATAGCTCACTCTCCAGCATTTACCTGCTCCTGTGACAACGGACTATTCGGATGGTACGGATGCTCCATTGAGATCTATCGGCTCCCGATACAAGTATAGGTCAGTCGGCAATCGGACACAGAAAGTGGACAACGATAGGCCGACTGGAAAAGACGAAATATGAAGATACGCCTTCATCTCCAGATTTCATTCGTGAAAGCCACCATCAGCACGCTGCTCTTCCTCTTTTCGATAACGGGTGCTCTGGCCGCACAGGAAATCACACACGGCGGACATCAAACTAAAGCTAACACCAAGGTCGTGGACATCGTCCGTGACCCCTCCGATATTCCTCCAACGGTCGGGAACAGGAAGCCCTCTGTCGTTCAGGTAACCCTCACGGCGGAGGAGGTAGTGGGGACACTTGATCCATCTGTCGGCACGACCTACCGCTACTGGACATTTAATGGGAAGGTACCCGGCCCAATGATCCGGGTGCGGCAGGGAGACACTGTCGAAGTCACTCTGCGGAATGATGCCAGCAGTCACATGGCTCATTCGGTTGACTTGCACGCTGCGCTCGGTCCTGGTGGGGGCGCGGCATTTACTCAAGCGATTCCCGGCCAGTCGAAAACGTTCACGTTTCAGGCCACCACGCCGGGCCTCTTTGTCTATCACTGCGGCACCCCCATGATTGCCGAACACATCGCCAACGGCATGTATGGATTGATCCTGGTCGAACCGGAGGGCGGACTTGCGGCTGTGGATCACGAGTACTACGTGATGCAGGGAGAAATCTACACCACGGTCGCCAAAGGCAAGGCAGGGATGCAGCAATTCAGCGATGCCAAGCTGATGGAAGAAAGCCCTGAGTATTTCGTGTTCAACGGAGCGGTA
The DNA here is from genome assembly GCA_035632675.1 of Candidatus Dormiibacterota bacterium. GTDB lineage: Bacteria > Acidobacteriota > Terriglobia > Terriglobales > Acidobacteriaceae > Sulfotelmatobacter. Next base: position 20,906 of record DASQGJ010000026.1, on the reverse strand, counting down.
GATGCTCTGACGAAAACGCACCCGATGCAGGCTAAAGTTGGAGAAACGGTTCGCGTGTTCTTTGGTGACGCGGGGCCCAATGACACATCATCATTGCATGTCGTAGGTGAGATCTTTACTCGCGATTACCTGTTGGGGTCTCTGACATCTCCTCCCTTGACGAGCATCCAAACCGCCAGTGTGCCGCCCGGTGCTGCCGCGATTCTGGAATTCAAAGCCAGTGTTCCGGGACAGTTTGCCATGATGGACCACGCCATGGCGCGGATGGCAAAGGGGTTAATGGCAACCTTTCAGATTTCTGGCGCCGAGAACGCGGCCTTGATGCACCCGGGACCTGCATCTGACTCGATCGCGCTCGGATCTCCTCGTATCTCGGGAATGACTCAGGCCGACACTGTGTCGAGCCTCAGAACGGTTGAAGGTGCCCCAACAGCCGCTACAGCCTCAACGGCCGAGACGGTACCACCCGATTCCGGTTCAGAGATGTCCATGCCCGCTATGATGGCGCATACTGCTAAACCCGGGCAGGCACATGCAGCAGGTCATGCACACGGGCCGGTGGCAACGGAAGCCGAACCTTCTCTTACTGAACTGAATGGTTGCCTCACGTTGGCGAATGACGGCAAGGCTATGCTGCAACTCCTCCAGTCATCAAAGGTCTATCGCATGGAAGCAAGGCCGTTGCTGTTCTCCCAAAATGCCAATCGTCTTGTACATGTGACGGGATATTTCGGCAGTGTGGTTGAAGTGGAGGATCCACACGTTCGCAGTTTTGTGGTGGACACGCTGGACGCGCTTGCCCCCAACTGCTCGCTCAAACTGTCCGCGGCGACAATCCGCAAGACCTTGGCCAAGCTCACGGCGCCAGTCGCCCAAGGAACAGTCGGCATGACTGACATGGGATTTGTGCCGGCGGCGATCACCGTGAACGCCGGTGACAAAGTGGTTTGGAAGAACTCCTCGCCAGTGATTCACAACGTGGTGGATGATGCCAGCAAAGCCTTATCCGTAGTAGATGTGAAGCTTCCTTCCGGTGCTCGTCCATTCGACTCCGGTTTGCTGCAGCCGGGACAATCCTTCTCCCGCGTCTTTACGGAGCCAGGCATCTACCGCTACGTCTGCACCTTGCACGAGGGATCCGGCATGAAGGGAGTAGTTATTGTGAGACCCTCGCCGCTGTTGGCGGCGCATCGATAGCACCCGCGGAATGCGCGGTTCCCGACGGCGTGACAAAAGTCATCGCAGAGCGCCAGCCCAGATTCTATGGTCCTTGTGTAGGCATGAGGGGCACAACGTCATGAATCACATCACCAGCAATACCAGCGTGGCTGAAATTGTGAAGGTCTGCCCAGGCGCCCGACGCATTTTCGACGAACACGGTTTGAAAGGCTGCGGCGGGGAGCACGGACCCACTGAACCACTAGCATTCTTTGCTGCGGTCCATCAGGCAAACTTGGACGAACTCCTGCGCGAGATCAACACCGAGATGGCGAACCCGTCCGCCCAGGCGTACGTCTACAAGGAAAGTCTGCAGGACTACATCTATCGCCGGTTCTTCAAAGCTGGTGTAGCGATCGTGCTGACGGTCGGTTGCCTGTGGGGTGCGATCAACCTTCTGCAGATCGGGTTGGGGAAGAGTTTCTTGCAGTTGCGCCTCCTGTCTTCGATCCACGCCCACGCGCACGCCATGATCTTCGGCTGGGTAGGAATGTTTGTGATGGGCTTCGCTTACCAGTCCTTTCCGCGATTTAAGAACACCACGCTCTGGCGGCCGGAGTTGGCGAATCTGAGCTTCTGTCTTTTGGGAACGGGGATCGTGGCAGGGATGCTTGCCGATATGCTGCTGCCCGCCTTGGCTTCATTCGTGCTGGGTGCGGTGTCGGGACTATCCGAGATTACTGCCGTCGTAATCTTCATGTTGGTGCTGCACCGCACGGCACGGCAGTCAATCGAACCGCACAACCCCTACGAAAAGTTCATTGCCAGTTCTTTCGTTTGGTTCTTGCTGGGCACGATCTTGGAAGCCGTGTTCTTCTTTGCCAAGGCTACAGCGCATTCCGAGCACGGCCTGATTATGCGCATCGCGCTGATCGATGGTCCGCTCCGAGACATCCAGTTGCTCGGCTTCGCAGCGCTGATCATCGCTGGGGTCAGCCAGCGCTTTGTGCCGCACGTTTATGGTCTCGGGAAACCAGTGCATGACCGCCAGACGCTGATCTTCTGGCTGATCAATGGCAGTTTGCTACTGAACATCATCAACTATGTGCTGCTGCTCATCACCCACAACTTCTATTTTGCAATCGGTGTTGAACTTGCGTACTTGCTCATGCCCGTTTGGGCCGTTTTGCTGGCCATCCAGATCGGGGTGTTCCGGAGGCCGACGCAGCCGGATCGCACTTTCAAGTTCGTTCGTGCCGCTTACGTTTGGCTGGTGATCGCTTGCGGCATGATGCCGCTCTTTCCACTCTACGGAGTTCTTACCCATCAAGTTTTCGCGCACACCTACATGGGCTCTCATCGGCATGCCTTTACCGTCGGCTTCATCAGCATGATGATCCTGGGAGTCTCTTCGCGCGTTGTGCCCATCCTGGCGGGGATCGATGCGAAACAAATGAACTCGCTTTGGGCGCCATTTCTGCTCTTCAATGCAGGTTGTGCAGGACGAGTGGTTTTGCAGATCCTAACTGATTTCGTGCCCAACGTGGCTTACCCGCTGATCGGCTTCACTGGGTTCATCGAATTAAGCGCCTTGCTGTGGTGGGGAATTGAGTTGTGGCGAATCATGAACATCGCCAGAACGCGTCACACCAATATGGTGAGGGCGCCGTTCCCCCTGGCGGCACGGTGAGAAGGTTGCTTTGCGCTTTCTGCTTACGAGCCGCTTGACGCATCTGAAAGCAGGAAAGGCTTAAACAAAATATGAGTTCAACTACTATCACACGTTCAGAAGTTGCTGAAGCAGAAGCTTTACCGCTGCTGGGTTTAGTCAACTATCAGGGCGGTTCGGTCGTAAGCCGGGTCGTTCTCAAACGGGAAAAAGGAAGCGTGACAATCTTTGCCTTTGACGAAGGACAAGGATTAAGCGAACACACATCTCCATTCGACGCCCTCGTGCAGGCCATTGAAGGTGAAGCGGAAATTACGGTCTCTGGCAAGCCCATGGGGGTGAAAGCGGGTGAGGTCATCTTGTTGCCGGCTGACAAGCCGCATGCGGTGAAAGCGACCACGCGCTTCAAAATGGTGTTGACGATGGTCCGCTCGTAGGGTTGACAGGGGCGTGGGCTGTTCCGTTTAGCGCACTCTAAGTCGTTGCGATGGCGGCAAGAGATTCACACGCTCACACGGAGGTGGTGCACTGTTCTCCCGAAAATCAGCCAGGGCAGCAGCCACGCTGAGTGTCTCGCCAGAACGTGACGTTTGCTTCGGGAGAGTCCTTCTTTTCTGTGGCGTCTTCGTGGCCCTTTCCTGCTGTGACAGACATCCCCTTCCAGAGTACGAATGAACTATTTGAGGAAGTGAATTCGTGTGCGGAAATAGTAGATGAAAGATCGGATTTTAGAGGAGATCTGGAGGGCCGGTTCTCATGGCCTATGTAATCGCTGAACCCTGTATCGGAACGAAAGACACGGCCTGCGTGGATGCATGCCCGGTCGACTGCATCCATCCGCGGAAGAACGAGGGCGATTTTGGCGCCGAGACTCAGCTATACATCGATCCTGTCGAGTGTATCGACTGTGGCGCTTGTGTGCCGGTTTGTCCTGTTTCCGCGATCTTCGCCCTCGATGATCTGCCGGAGAAATGGAAACAGTACACCGAAATCAATGCGAAGCATTACAACCGGTGACCGGCATTGTGTGCTGGATGCGAATGTAGAGGCGGACTGAATCCGACGTCTGGTAGGAACCTTTGGCGGGTTCTTGTTGGCTTTCGCCGGCCGTCGGGGAACAACCGGGACCACAGCTATTGTCCAAGACGCTTGCGGTGCAACCAATCATTCGATCCTGCATAGACAGTAAAGAAACTGCTGGGCGGTGCCAAACGGTGTCTGGTGCATTTCTTTGCAGCTATCCACTAGGCGAAAACGCACGCCAAACTCTTGGTGCAACGAGTCCGCATCATATCGAACAACCTCCAGACCGCTGCACTTGGTTGGGCCTTCCAGCCCGAAAGTGCTGACTATCACACTGCCTCCGGGCTTCACGGCATGGGCCACTTGACGGACATAGGCAACACGGTCGCTCTGCGCGGTGAGGAAATGAAAGACGGCGCGATCATGCCACACATCGTAAGCAGCGGGCTCCAGGTCGACCTTCGTGATATCCGCAACAAGCCAATGGACACGCTCCGAAGCTATCCCCAGTCGTTTCTTATTCGCGTCGATGGCAGTCTGGGAAATATCGAGGACGGTGATGTTTTCATATCCGCGGGCGAGAAGGTCATCGACCAGTGTGGACTCACCGCCGCCCACATCAATGATCGAAGCAGACCGACCAGTAGCCGCCTGTTGTATCAAGGCGAGCGACGTCTCAAGATGCGGACGGTACCAACTGACTGCGTCGGGGGCTTTCTCTGTGTAGATTTTTTCCCAATGGGTCTGTGTGTTCATACCTATCTACGCCCCTATATTGATAGACTTTCCTCAATGATAGGCCCGTCACGGACACGCCGGCAGCGAAAGTTTCTCGGCCGATATGTGGCCTAGTGATATCGGGTACGCGGGGCGAGTCGGGAGAAACGCTACGGAGGGAGCAGGTATGCCTTTCTACAAAGACCGTATCTATCCTCATATCGTAAGCGCGCTAGGAAATCCGAAACCGATCGAAGACATTCGACGGCGCATCGTCCCGTTGGCGCAAGGGAATGTCCTTGAGGTCGGCGTCGGTCCCGGCGTGAACTTCGCTCATTACGATCCGGCGAAGGTAAACAAGGTCTATGCCCTCGAACCCAATCCGGGAACGCTGCGGAGAGCGGAAGAGCAGCGGCGGCGAACAGACCTACGGGTCGAGTTTCTCGATCTGCCGGGAGAACGCATTCCATTGGCGGACGCGAGCGTAGATACGGTCGTGAGCACCTTTACGTTATGCACGATCCCTGGCGTGGTGGAGGCGATTCAAGGTTTACGCCGGGTCCTCAAGCCGAGCGGCAAGCTCATCTTCTTTGAACATGGTCTGTCGCCGGTCCTCCAGTGCGCCGCTGGCAACAGCGATCAGAACCGCTCTTTCGCTGGGCCTTCGAAGGCTGCCACGTGACGCGCGACATTCCTTCTCTCATCGGCAAGAGTGGCTTCAACACTTCAACATCGAGCAGATGGATTCAGGGTACCTTTCTCGTTTTCCAAAGTCTGGGTCGTATTGCTGGTGGGGCCTTGCGGTTCCAGAGTCAGGGAATTAAGAACTCGCGAAACGCTTGGGTGTTAGTTCCTGCGTCCTGATAACGGCACGGGACCGAATCCTTTCATTTCGACTCAGCGCAGCGCTGCTTTCACACCGGGCATGGCGAGCCGGCGAAAGAGTGCGTTAACTTCCTCCACCGACAGTGGGAGTTTCCCAGTGACCCACAACATTGCAAGCCCGAAGAAGCCACCTGTAACGAACTGGACAACCGCCTCCGCAGGCGCCGAGCGGTCGTCGCGTCGTCCCACCATAGCCTGAAGATCGTCTCGCACGAGATCCACCACGATCTTTTGCAGTAGTTGCTGGACCAGGGCACCGCTACGTTTACCCACCATGGCCCGGAACACCTTTCGATACTCTGCGATATTCCCGTCGTTGTCTGCTTCCGTCGTAGCACGCGTCTGCAATCGCTTGCCGCACTAACCTTTTTGCCGTAGCTCTCGGAGAGGATCGCAGTGCCTGAGCCCATTCAGGCAACATTCATCTTCATCAGCTACGATGGGAAGCTTGCTAGCGGACGAACAGCCGACACAAACTGAGGAGGGGCGTTGTGAAAGAGACAGTTCTGTTTTCGGTAATCGCAATTCTTCTCGCTTTCGCTCCAAGCCCGCAGGCTCAAGCGCCCGTTCCAACTCTCAGAAAGATCGCTGAGTTCGATTTGCCGGGGCCCCCCGCCAAACGCTTTGACTACCTGACCATTGATCCTGACGATCACTATTTGATCTCGGCGCATCTGGCTGCGGGACAGACATACGTGATCGATTTGCGCACGAACAAAGTTGTTGCGACAGTCGTAGACACACCAGGAGCCGAAGGCGTCGAGTACGTACCTGAGTTGAAGAAGTTCTATACCTCAAACGCGGGCGACAACACGATTGGTGTCGTGGACTTGAAACAAATGAAAGTGATCAAAAAGCTGCCGACCGAGCGCAAGCCCGATGGAAGCGCCTACGCTGCGCCCTTCCACAAACTGTACGTCTCTGACGAACGGGGCAAGGCAGAGGCCATTGTTGACGTGACCAAGGACGAGGTTGTGAAGACCCTGCACTTCAATAGCGAGACAGGCATGCCGCAGTACGATCCGGTGGCTCGCAAGGTATACGTGAATCTGCAGGATGAGAACATCTTTGCGGTGATTGATCCCGCGACAGACGAGGTGATCGGCCGCTATCCGGTCGGACGTTGCAAAGGCAACCACGGCATGACGCTCGATCCGGAACATCATCGCGCTTTTCTGTCTTGCGAAGAGAACAATCTAATGACGGTGTTCAATCTCGATAAGCACGAGCCCATCGTGTATCTCGACATGGCGGGTGGTCCGGATGTGATCAAGTTTGATCCAGGACTGGGGCGCATTTACGCCGCTTGTTACGGCGGAGCCATCTCGGTTTTTCACCAAGATGACCCGCAGCACTATCGAAAGCTTGAGGACTTCAAGGTTCAACACGCCGTACACAGCCTCGCAGTGGACACCGAAACTCACCGCGTCTATACGCCAGAGCAGGAGGAGAATGGAAAACCTGTGGCCCGCATGGTCGTCTATGAGGCTGTGGCCGGAAAATAGAGGTCAGACTCTTACTCTCAGCTCGGGCTTCAGCTGGGTGATTAGCACGAACCTCGTATGCGAATCCTGATTGTGGAAGACGAGAAGAAGATGGCAGCCGTCCTTAAGAAGGGCCTTGAGGCGGATAACCATCGTGTCAGCCTTGCCTTCGACGGCCGTAGCGGACTGGAGTTGGCATCCACAACAGAGTTCGACGTCATGGTGCTTGATCTCATGTTACCTGTGATTGACGGTTTCGAAGTAGCACGCCGACTCCGGAAGAATGACAACCGGACCCCGATCTTGATGCTCACAGCGCGCGATGCGGTGCCAGATATCGTCAAGGGTCTTGATGTCGGAGCTGACGACTATTTGACCAAACCATTTGCGTTTGAAGTTTTCCTGGCCCGCTTGCGTTCGGTTGCGCGCCGCGGTTGCACACCGCGCCCAACAATACTTCAGGTCGACGATCTGGTCTTGAACCCTGCTAGCCACCAAGTTACCCGTGGTGAAAGAGAGATTCATCTCAGCCCGACGGAGTTCCGTCTGTTGGAATTGCTAATGCGCCGATCAGGCCGAGTGGTTCCGAGGGATGCCATCGTCGAAGCTGTTTGGGACTTTGATCACGATGTCGAGGAGAACACCCTCGATACCTTCATTCGCTTGTTGCGAAGCAAGGTCGACCGCGACCACGATCACAAGCTCATACAGACAGTCCGGGGGGTCGGTTACACGATCCGAGAGAATTCAAGAACATGAAGCCGCTGTCGATTCGACTCAAGCTGACGGCATGGTACATTGCCATCCTTCTTGCGAGCCTCAGTATTTTCGGTGTCGCCGCATTCTTCGCCATGAAGAAAGGAATAGAGACAAGTGTTGACGAGAGTCTCGAAGGGCAAGCCGCTGGCATCGAAGAGCTTATGGGGCGTGTATTAAACGAAGAGCCGACGCGATTGCGGGACGAACTGAGGGAACACGCGGAACTGCGAGAGCAAGCGGATTTTTCTCAGGTTTGCGATGAAGGCGGTCATTGGATTTACCGCTCACGGTTGATGGCGAGCCACGACGTTCCGGTACCGGCTACCGCGATCTATTCGGCCTACAACCTTGAAGCCAAGGGCCTGCCCCTCCGGGTTATAGTCCGCGAAATCAACGCGGGTGGGGACAGGTATCGCATTCAAGTGGCGGCCCCGATGGATGATTTCTACGATGCTATTGATCGGTTCAAGTGGGTGGTTCTGTTGCTGAGTCCTGTCGTTCTCATCCTCGCATCAGGAGGTGGGTACTGGTTGAGCAGCCGGGCCTTGACACCGGTGGATCAAATTACCCGCACGGCCCAGGACATCAACTCCCACAATCTCGCGAAGCGACTGGAGATCCCAAAGAGTGGGGACGAATTACAGCGCCTTTCCCAGACGCTGAATAGCATGCTCGAACGGCTGGAAGCATCGTTCAACCGGATCACGCAATTTACCGCCGATGCCTCCCATGAACTGCGGACTCCTCTTGCCCTGATGCGGACAACGACTGAGGTATCGTTGCGCACATCCCAAACCGTCGCGGATTATCGGGAAGCTCAACAGGAGGTGCTTGCTGAACTGGAAAAGACTTCGTCTCTGGTGGAGAAGCTTATGCTGTTGGCACGTGCCGATGCTGGAGTCGAGACTTTGCAGCACGCTCCGGTCAATCTTGCTGAGTGCCTCAGCGATGCATGCAAGGACGGCAAGGTCTTGGCCGCCGCAAAGCAATTGACGTTTACGGAAGATATCGAATCTTCAGAACTGATCGTCGAAGGCGATTTGCACGCCCTGCATCGCCTATTTCTGATCCTCATCGACAACGCCGTGAAGTACACCCCATCGGGAGGATCGATCAATGTCGGGCTTAAGGGCTGTGATGATTCCGCGGTGGCTGAAATTCGAGACACCGGTATTGGCATTGCCGTAGAAGATGCGCCTCACATTTTTAATCGGTTTTACCGCGCCGACAAAGCTCGCTCGCGTGAGTTTGGAGGCGTTGGTCTGGGCCTCTCCATCGCACGATGGGTTGTGGAAGCGCATAGAGGTTCCATCGAAGTTCAAAGCACTCCGGGCATTGGGTCTGCTTTTTCTGTCCATTTGCCTCTCCATCAGGGCTAGGCTGCTTCAGGTAGGACTCCGTTCATTCCCGCTTCAATTGGCTTACATGGGACATTCAGGTTGGTGTGCCATGCTTGGGGGCATGAAAGCCGACCGCCTCCGCGCGTTGAAGGGGAAGAGATGACATCAACGCACATCCTATCGCGCTTGGCTCCTGGCCCAGGCTGTGAATCCGAAAACACAGTCGGAACCTCTCGAAACGGGAATAGAAGTTTGGACACTTGCTTCAAGACTTGCCTCGGACTGTTGATAATGTACGCCACTCTGTATACAGGTTCCGCGCACGGTCAGCTGCCGCTTCGATCCGCAATTCCCATATCCATCCCTGGTAATGAAGCCTGTATTTCCAGTCCATCTGGTTCGCCGCTGCATGCAAATGCCTCCGGTGCGACCGTGAGTGTGGTGAGCATGCTGATTCCTGAAAAATACTGGTATGCGTACGAACGCGTTGATAACGCTTTGAGGCGGCGCGATTTTCGAACCGCACAAAAGGAACTCGACAGGGCGATATCCACTTATCCAAACTCTGCGATCGCTTGGTGCCTCATGGGAACGTTCCATGAAGAGCAACTTCAGCTGGAGCAAGCTTCCTCGGACTATTCACATGCACTGTCGCTAGACTCACGGTTACTGCCAGCCTTCCTTGGTCTCGCGCGGATCGCCTTCCGACAGGAGAGATGGCAGGAGGTTACAAGACTCTCAGATCAAATGGCCAGGATAGATCCTACTGCGTTTCCGATGGGCCATCTTTACAGCGCTGCGGCGTTTTTCAATCTGGGAGAGTTCCTTGCGGCCGAGAGAAACGCGCGTAGGTTTCAGTCTCTAGACGTGGGACGAGAGCGGCCCCAAGTGCATTTGCTGTTGGGAGACATATTGGAACGCGAGCATAACTACTCGGGCGCAGCCGAGGAAAAGGAACTGTTTCTGACGGTCGTGCCCGATGCTCCTGATGCGAACGATATTCAGCAGCAGATCAAAGCATTGCAGGATCTAGATAAAGAAACAAGGACGAGCACGCGACAGTGACACCAAAAGCTAAAGACAATTCGAGCAGCCCTTGATGGCGTTCACTCCAGGGTTCGCTCTCGATTGTCTGGTTGTATTTCGGCGTACCGCACGATCGGTCCGTTCAACATTTGACGCGGCGTTTGCATCGGTGGTTCGGCGACGCAGAGTGGGGTTCGCTCAAGGACGTGCACAACGCCTTATTGAGTGTGGAGGGCCGGCATCTACCGCACGTTTTACCACCACTGCTGGGTGAGGTGAAAGCATTGAAAATCGTGCAAGGAATAACCTTCTCTAATCTCATTGGGTTTTGGCTGGTCCTTATTCTGCTTGCTGAGGCGGTCGGTTCGGCGCAAAGTTCGGTCAAACCGCCGGAGAACCCGTTAACGCTGGATCAGGCCGTGGATTTTGCGCTTGCCAACTACCCGGCAGTACGAGCATCCATGGAGCGTGCGCTGGCCTCGAAGGAAGGTGTAAGCCTTTCTCGAACTACCTATCTGCCGCGTACCGATCTGCTCTGGCAGTCCAATCGCGCCACGCGAAATAACATTTTTGGCCTTTATTTCCCTCAAGCCGTCGTCCCTCCTATCTCTGGTCCTGTTCTCTCGAGCACTTCTGATCGCGGTGTTTGGGGGAGTATGGCAGGGATCCTGCTCTCCTGGGAACCATTTGATTTCGGATACCGCGGAGCAAATGTGGATGTTGCTAAGGCGACAGAAAACCGTGCCAACGCCGAACTCTCCTTGACCAAGCTCGATGTCGCAGGAGCAATCGGGGATGCTTTCCTGCGACTCGCTGCCGCACAACAGCAAGTCAAAGCTGCTGAAGCTGACGTTGATCGGAGGCAAGTCCTCGCCACTTCCGTCCATGCGCTTGTCAAAGAAGAGTTGCGGCCGGGGGCCGATGGCTCGCGGGCGGACGCAGAGCTGGCAGCGGCTAAGATCCAATTGATTCGCTCGCAGCAGGTCGAACGAGAGAGCGAAGCAACACTGGCAGAATTGCTGGGCATCCCGGGGAGTAAGGTTGCGATTAATGCCAATTCGCTCCTCGCCGCACCCGCAACGTCTTACGCTTCACAATCGGCACTCGCAAATCATCCCGCAGCGTTGGTCGCCAATTCGACTCTGTTTGAAACCAAGGCAAGGGAGAAGGTACTGAGCAAGTCGTACTATCCGCGATTCAATTTGCAGGGCTCGTTCTCCGGTCGTGGAAGCGGGGCGAACACGGACGGTACTTTTGGAAGCGGCACGGATGGGCTCGATCTGATGAGACATAATTGGGCGGTTGGTTTAACTGCAACGTTCTCAGTCCTTGATTTTCCGTCGCTGCATTTCAAAAAACAGATTGAACAATCTAACGAACGAGCGCAGCGGGCCGACTATGACAAGACAATCCAATCGTTGACTGCACAGGCGGAGCGGGCCAAAGCAGCGTACGACAGCGCGGTGTTGATCAGTCAAAACACACCCGTCGAGTTGGAAGCCGCGCGATTGGGCGAGACACAGGCAAATGCTCGATACCAGGCGGCACTGGCTCCCATTGTCGAAGTCGCGGAAGCGCAGCGCCTTCTGCTGCAAGCCGAAACTGAAGATAACCTTGCTCGTCTCACAGTCTGGCGAGCCATGTTAGGTGAAGCACTCGCCCAAGGCGATGTCCAACCCTTCCTCGAACTGGCACGCAAGCGTGCGGCGGGAGGCCAGTGAGATGTGGCTGATCCGGATCGCTCTTCGACGCCCTCTGACCATTGTGGTCGCGGTAATCTCAATTGGTCTGTTGTCGATCCTGGCTCTCCTGCGGATGCCCATCGACATCTTTCCGAACCTGAATCTGCCTGTCATCTACGTCGCGCAACCCTATGGAGGAATGTCTCCAGCGCAGATGGAAGGATATCTCGTCTACTACTACGAATATCACTTCCTCTACATCACCGGCATCGAGAGCGTCGAATCGAAGTCGATTCAGAACGTCGGGCTGCTCAAGCTCACATTTCATCCGGGCACGGACATGAGCCAGGCTCTCGCTCAAACGATCTCCTATGTGGATCGGGCACGAGCATTCATGCCAGCGGGAACGGTTCCGCCGTTTGTGATGCGGTTCGACGCGGGCAGCGTGCCGGTCGGGTTTCTTGTGTTTTCTAGTCAGACGCGAGGTCTGGGAGAAATTCAGGACCTTGCATTGAATCGCGTGCGTCCTTTGTTTGCCACTCTTCCTGGTGTTTCGGCGCCGCCTCCATTCGGAGGAAATGCCAGAACGATCGTAGTCTCGGTAGACCCAGACCGCTTGCGGGCGTACCACATGGCTCCGGAAGAAGTGGTGAGAGCGGTCAGCGCAGGCAATATCATCATGCCCGCCGGAAATATTCGTACTGGAGACCTGCAGCCGATGGTACCGATCAACTCGGTGGTCTCGAACATTCAAGAACTGCGAGACCTTCCCATTCGCGTTGGTTCCGGCCCTACGGTCTTCCTCCACGACATCGGCTCGATTGCCGATTCGAGTGACGTCCTGGCAGGATACGCGCTGGTCAACGGTCGGCGTGCTGTTTATCTCTCTGTGACCAAGCGTGCGGATGCTTCCACACTTGCGGTGGTAAATGCTGTGAAGAACAGCATTCCGAGGTTCCGTTCTCTCATCCCAGACGACATCAAGCTGAGCTATGAATTTGATCAATCGACCTACGTCAAGAATGCCCTCTCGTCTTTGGTCAGGGAAGGCGTTCTCGGTGCTTTGTTGACGGGTCTCATGGTCTTGCTATTCCTGCGGGACCTGAGAAGTTCTGCGATTGTCGTGACGACCATTCCGTTCGCATTGCTCACGGCAGTCGTGGCGCTGTGGGGCGCTGGACAGACCATCAACACGATGACTCTTGGCGGGCTGGCGCTCGCGGTTGGAATTCTGGTCGATGAGGCCACCGTCGCTATCGAGAATATCCACACACATCTTGGTGAGGGAATTCCGCACGCCCGGGCAGTTCTGGACGCCAGCCGTGAAGTAGTCATTCCGCGTTTGCTCGCGATGCTTTGCGTTCTATCCGTATTTGTCCCGTCATTCTTCATGACGGGCATCGCCAGGAGTCTGTTCGTTCCGCTGTCGCTCTCCGTGGGATTCGCGATGGCTGCATCTTATTTCCTCTCCAGCTCTCTCGTGCCTGTCATGTCAACATGGATTCTACGAGAACCGTCTCATCCGGAAGGCGAAGGCCAGTCGCGGATGGCCGAGTGGCGCGATAGGCTTGGCCGGGTCCTCGGGAAACTGATGGAACACCGCAAGCTGGTATTGGTGGTGTATTTGGGAGTCACCTTTGCGGTGATTCTTCTGCTGGGGCCGCTCATGGGACGAGAGATCTTTCCCAGAGTGAGCGCAGGGCAGCTTCAGCTTCGCTTTCGCGCCCCAATCGGCACCAGAGTTGGTGCAACCGATGTCATGGCGCTTCGCGTCCTGGATGAGATTCATGAAGTTGCGGGTGCCGGCAATGTCGCTGTCACGCTCGGCTATGTTGGAACTCAACCGCCAGCGTATCCGATCAACACAATTTTCCTTTGGACGAGTGGACCCCAGGAGGCAGTGTTGCGAGTCGCTCTTAATCCTGACGCTCCGATCTCCGTTGCCCACCTTGAGCAACAGCTCAGAGACAAACTGACTGCCATGTTCCCTGGAAGCGAGTTCTCCTTTGAAGCTGGAGACATCGTGAGCCAAACGATGAACTTTGGCGCACCTACTCCGGTGGAGGTCGCCGTCAACGGTCCGAACCTTCAAGACGACCGCGCCTTTGCGGAGAAGCTTCGGGCTGAGCTTGGCAAGATCGCGGCGTTGCGCGATCTTCAGTTTGAGCAGCCTCTTGACTATCCAAGCGTCGAAGTGAACGTCAACCGAGAGCTTGCGGGTCAGCTCGGCGTGAGCGTGGAGCAAGTCGGGCGATCGCTCGTAGCGGCGACCTCTTCCAGCCGTTTCGTCACACCGAACTACTGGGCGGATCCTCGGTCAGGAATCGGTTATCAGGTGCAAGTGGAATTGCCGCAACCGCAAGTCGCGTCGGTCCAGGACATTGCCAATATCCCGATTACCCGGAGTGACGCACTCCATCCGCTTATAGGGGACGTTGCTCAAGTTCGGAATAGCACCATGATCGGAGAATATGACCGGCTTAACGGTCAAAGAATGATCACGATCTCTGCGAATGTGGTTGGCGAAGACCTCGGAAGGGTCGCGAACCGAGTGAATAAGGCCATCGAGCGCGTTGGTACTCCGCCTCGGGGAGTGACAGTAAGAGTCAGAGGACAGATCGCCCCCATGCAGGAAACACTCACGAATCTTGCTATCGGGCTTGGGCTGGCGATTCTCGTGATCTTTCTTCTATTGTCGGCCAACTTCCAGTCGATGCGCCTTTCTCTGGTCGTACTCTCCACGATTCCGGCTGTGATCTCGGGCGTGATCATCATGTTGCTGATTACTGGCACCACATTGAATATCCAATCTTTCATGGGAGCGATCATGGCCATCGGAGTGGCCGTGGCTAACGCAATCCTTCTGGTTACGTTCGCGGAGCAATCCCGTCGTGGAGGCGCTCCGGCGATTGACGCCGCCATTCATGGCGCTCAAAGCCGTATGCGGCCGATTCTTATGACCAGCCTGGCGATGATCGTTGGGATGATTCCAATGGCAGTCGCTTTCGGAACCGGTGCAGAACAAACTGCTCCACTTGGGCGAGCCGTGATAGGAGGACTGTTGGCTGCAACTATCACGAGTCTGCTGATCCTGCCTTCCGTATTCTCTTTAGTTCAGCAGCGTGCAGGTACTCATTCGCCTTCGCTCGATCCGGAGGATCCGGACAGCCGCTATGCTACTGGTGCAAAGCCGGGCGAGACCGCTAGTGGAGGTGAGCAATGAAGCTGGCAAAGACCATCGCGATCTGTGCAGGTCTCTGGCTCCTCACTTCTTGCGGGAAGCAAGATGCGTCGTCGAAAGCTGCGCCCCCGGACCCCAGTCCGAAAGTTCAGGTCACGAACGTGGTCGCACAGAAACTTGCGATCGCGGTTCACCTGCCGGGCGAGATTGAACCGTACGAAGTCGTGGCCGTCTTTCCAAAGGTAACCGGGTTTGTGAAGTCCATTGCGGTAGATCGAGGATCGCGCGTCAAAGCAGGAGAGCGTATCGCTCAACTCGAAGCCCCGGAGTTGATCGCTCAACGTTCCGAAGCGCAATCGAAGTTTCAGGCTGCCCAGGCGCAGCTTGCCGCAGCCGAGGCAAAAGTCGCGTCGGATGAGGGTACATACGAGCATCTCAAAGCCGCGGCGGCGACTCCTGGCGTGGTTGCGGGTAACGATTTATTCGTGGCAGAAAAGGCCTTGGACGCAGACCGCGCGCAGTTGAAGGCCCAGCAAGACAACGTAGGCGCCGCGCAGCAGGCTCTTCAGGCGATTGCACAGATGGAGGCGTACCTGCAAGTGAAGGCGCCCTTTGATGGGGTCGTCACCGAGCGAAATGTGCATCCAGGAGCGCTCGTGGGACCGGCTGGAGCCTCCGGCGCCGCGGCTCCGATGTTGCGGATTGAGACGCTATCCCGGCTGCGAGTGGTGGTGGCCGTTCCTGAAACCTATGCCGCAGGAGTGCCCGAGGGAACCAAAGTTGACTTCACTGTGCCCACTTTTCCGGGTCGCACCTTTAGCGGCACGATTGCCCGCATCGCACATTCCGTTGACATCAAAACCCGCACTATGCCGGTCGAACTGGAGGCTGCAAACATAAAAGGAGAGCTATCACCCGGTACTTTTTCCGATGTTCTTTGGCCCGTACGTAGATCTTATCCGACGCTTTTCGTTCCAACGTCCTCCGTCGCCAACACGCTCGAACGAGTGTTTGTCGTCCGCATTCGCGACGGAAAGGCAGAATGGGTTGATGTGAAGACTGGCGCCGCGGCGGAGAAGATGACCGAGGTTTTCGGCGAGTTGCACGAGGGCGATGTCGTGGCAGTTCGGGGAACCGATGAACTGCGGCCAGGCACTTCGGTTTCGGCTCAGCAAAGTTCAGGAAAGTAGCCATCGGGCACTAACCACCGACAATGGATAACGAACGACAACGCAGGTTCACATGGATCTATGCGACTGGCGCGTTCGTCCTCGTTCTAGTCACAATCTTCGCCGTCACGTTTGCGGTTCAAGAACATAACGACCGAGTTCTGTCGGAGGAGCTCAGTGAGACCGCCTCCGAATTGCAGGATACGGGAGCAAGAATCGCAAGTATTCGAGACGCAGAAATGAAGAACATGGACGACTACATCCGAGCCTTCTCGGAGATAGGGCCTCTTTTGGATAGCTACGATCAACACTTGCAGAGGATCACGGACCTCTACAACGAAGCGCGCGAACGAGATAAAAGACTTCTCAGGGTCGAAAGACTTTACAGAAAACAACATCTCACGAACTGGGAAAGCATGTCGGAGATTCTGGATATAACGCGGGCGTTGAGCAAAGTCATGAGACAGGAGACTTCGATAGTACAAAACATGGCTCAACTCCCGGAATCGGAACGAATGCAGTTCTGGCATGAACACTTCCTACCCCTCGAAGCACAGGAAAAAGGTCTGCGCGCCAGGCTATTGATCGTCGGTCAAAGAATGTCTCCGGCCGAGCAGTAGCTTCAGTTCATCCGTCAATAGGCGTCCCCGAACAAGTCGCCCTGCCTCTCTCAAATCAGGTCGGCATACAGGGGGCTTTCAGGTTGTTCTGGCATGCTTGATTCCATTGTGCACTCGCTGAAAGATGACGTGTGGAGGATCTAGAGGAGGTCGAAGATGCCAACAGCCAACATGCGTATTATTGTCGCGATATTGTTCGCAGGACTCTTAGGTTTCCCGGCGTGCAACGATAACGACCGGGACGAGCAGCAAGCCAATGCCTCGAAGGTCGTGGGCTCTCAGCAGACGTCAGCCCAAAAGCCCGCAGAGAAGCCCAATGTCGAAGAAGAGGAAGAGGGCGAAGAGGGTCCCGCCTTTCCTCCGCCCGTAGCCGCCGAAAAGCCGGCGCCGTTACAAGCCACCGGGAAACAGTTCGTTTACAACTTCGATAGCGATGCACCGGGACAGATGCCAGCAAAGTTTCATACCGCCAAGACCGGGGGAGGGACGGCGGAGAAGTGGAGTGTTGTAGCCGACCCTACGGCTCCCTCGAAGCCGAATGTCGTCGCGCAGACCTCGACAGACCAAACCGATTACCGTTTCCCCCTACTGATTTCCGACGAAGGCTCTTTCCAGGATTTCGACCTCAGTGTCAGGTTCAAGGCCGTCTCGGGCAGCGTTGATCGAGCCGGAGGGCTGGTGTTTCGTCTCCGAGACCCGAACAACTATTACGTCGTTCGGGCGAACGCATTGGAGAACAATTACCGGCTCTATCACGTTGTCAACGGACGTCGCAGCCAGTTCGCCGGCGCCAACTTCAAGGTCACTTCGGGAGAATGGCACGAACTGCGCGTTGAAGCCACCGGCAACAAGATCACCTGCTACTACGAGGGTGCCAAGAAGATTGAGGCGACTGACAGTACGTTCAAGGATGCCGGCAAAGTGGGTCTGTGGACGAAGGCCGATTCAGTCACCTATTTCGACGACCTCAAGGTGACAGCGAAATAGTTGTCATCCCTGTCGATTCGAGAAAGCGCACAAACATGAATCGCAAACAACGCTTGCTCGTCGGGTTGCTTTTGACAACGCCAGTCTCAGCAGCACTGGTGTTCAGCATGCTGGTCGTTGCGGGTACTCATGCCGCTGGACAGGAAAAGGAAGCGCTGTCGCTTGAAACACACGTCTCGCTCTCGGGTGTCAAAGGACGGATCGATCATTTTGGGGTCGACGTGGCAGGGCAGCGACTATTTGTGGCCGCTGTTGAGAACCACACTCTCGAGGTTGTTGATCTCAAGTCAGGGCAACGGGTTCACACCATTACCGACCTAGCCGAGCCCCAGGGTGTCTTTTATGACCCTTCGACACACCATTTGTTCGTAGCCTGTGGCCTGGATGGCGTCACGAAGGTATTTGATGGGCACACTTTTCAAGTCCTCGCAACAGTGAAGTTCCCTGATGACGCCGACAACATTCGCTATGACCCACGCAGCAAGGGTGTGATCGTTGGCTACGCAGGTGCAAAAGAGTTGAGAAAGCGCGAGGTAGGAACTGGAGGACTCGGATTTATCGACTCAAGCGGGAAGAAGACGGGAGACATCGTCATCGATGCCCATCCCGAGTCGTTTCAGCTTGAGAAGTCGGGGTCACGTATTTTTGTGAATGTGCCCGAGAAGAAAGAAATCGAGGTGATCGACGCTACCAAGCGTTCTGTCCTGGCACGCTGGCCTGTTTCTGCGGAAGACAACTTCCCGATGGCGCTCGACGAGGCGAATCATCGCCTGTTGGTTGGAGCGTGGAAGCCTGCGCAGTTATTGGTCTTTGATACCCAGACGGGTAAGCAGGTCGCAGCCGGCGAAATTGCAGGAAAAACAGACGATCTTTTCTACGATACGGCTCGGCGACGAGTGTATGTGCTGACGAGCGTGGGCTACCTCGAGGTCTTCGAACAGAAAGATGCGGACCACTACAACCGGATCGCACGTTACCCGACTCCATCACGCTCTCAAACCGGTCTTTTTGTTCAAGAGTGGGGAAAGCTGTTTGTTGCTGTCCCGGCGCAGGGTGAGCAAGGTGCTGAAATTCGCGTGTATCGGGCGCAGTAGGACTCGGATCGCGCCGGCACATGATTGTTGATGGACCTCAACTTGATCCCGAACGCGGTCGACGAAGTAAAGAACGGGAAGATGAAAGGAATTTATGAAGAACGCAAAGCTATTGTGGACTAACGCACGAACCTTGACTGTCATCGTCATCCTTCTTGCGCCGCTAGCCCGGACCGCTGTGGCCCAGGCGCCTGGCGACCAGAAACCTGGAGAATGGAAGGCGGTTGAAGACGTCTTCGGATTTGCTCCGGCCAATCTGCCCGGAGGCGTGGCCCGTTTCAACATGCCGCGCAAAGACCTTCACGTCACACTCGGTGGCGTAGAAGTCAAACCGGGCCTTGCGCTCGGCGCCTGGGCAGCGTTCCTGCGCGTTGGCGACAATGACGCGATGATTATGGGTGACCTGGTACTGACCGAAGACGAGGTCGCACCTGTTATGAAAGCGCTGCACGATGGCGGGGTCGAAGTCACCGCGATCCACAACCATCTGGTCGGTGAAACGCCAAAAATCATGTACATCCACATGGGTGGGCACGGCGATCCTGTCAAACTCGCGCAGGCAGTCAAGCGGGCGGTGGGCCTTACAAAGAGCCCCTTACCAGAAGGTAGTCCGGCGAAAGAAAGCGCAGCGGATCTCGGGCTCGATGTCGCCGCGCTAGACAAGATTATGGGTCGTCAGGGCAGTGTGAGCGGAGGCGTATTGCACTACAACGTGCCACGAGCCGAAAAGCTCACCGAGGAAGGTATGGATACCCCGCCCTCTATGGGAGCAGGCACGGTTATCAACTTTCAGCCTACCGGGAACGGGCGCGCGGCGATCGCGGGAGATTTTGCGATCACAGGCAAAGAAGTTGGCCGAGTGATGAAGGTCTTACAGGACAACGGAATTGAGCCGGTAGCTCTACACAGCCACGCTCTCGATGACGTGCCGCGGCTGTTCTATATGCACTTCTGGGCTAACGATGATGCTGCGAAGTTGGCAAAGGCATTGCGCAGCGCGATCGACGAGACGAACTCGGCAAGATAGCAGTTCAACGTGCATGGCTTTACCTTCATCGCATGACGACAACAGGACGGCAGTCCACCAGTTCAACACTTGCATCCATTCCGCTATCTCGCTTCGTAGCGTACTTTCTGAAGCTTGGAGCGATTGGTTTCGGCGGCCCGATTGCGCTCGCAGGCCACATGCAGAAGGATCTTGTCGAAGAACGACAGTGGGTCTCCAAGCAAGACTACTTGGAAGGTTTGGCTTGCTCGCAACTCTCGCCTGGGCCACTGGCGGCGCAGTTGGCAATGTACCTCGGCTGGCTGCGAGCCGGGGTGATGGGAGCGACCGCTGTTGGCATCGCCTTTATCCTGCCTTCGTTCCTAATGGTGCTTGCCCTAGCCGCTTTGTACGTTCACTTCGGCAGGCTGTCGTGGATTCAGGGAATGTTCTACGGCATTGGCGCTGCCGTGATCGCGATCATCGTCCGTAGCGCAATCAAACTCGTCCGCACCACCGTGGGCAAAGACTGGCTGCTCTGGACGATATTCGCGGCGCTAGCCATCACGACGGCTTGGACTAAATCCGAAATAGTGTGGCTCTTCGTTTTGTGCGGGTTCGTCACAATGCTGCTCAAGGCTCCGCCTCGTGTGCCTACGCGGGCAACACCTCTGTTGTTGCTAAGCAGTGTAAACCCGCTGGTCACTGGGATTCACGGCGTTGCCGCCGCCGCGACGATCGGAGCACTCTTTTTGTTTTTCTTGAAGGCCGGTGCCTTCGTATTTGGCAGCGGCTTGGCAATCGTGCCCTTCTTGTATGGAGGAGTCGTCGTCAAGTTCCATTGGCTTACCGAAAGACAGTTTGTCGATGCCGTCGCGGTGGCCATGATCACACCAGGCCCAGTCGTTATAACGGCTGGATTCATTGGCTATCTCGTCGCCGGACCGCTTGGCGCTCTGGCGGCGGCATGGGCCGTGTTTGCGCCCCCTTATTTCATCGTTCTATTCGGAGCGCCGTACTACCGTCGCTTTGCACAGAATCGACAGGTCAAAGCGTTCGTGCAGGGAGTAACGGCAGCCGCCGTGGGTGCAATCGCTGGAGCTGCGTACATCCTGGCTCGGCGCTCT
>DASQGJ010000025.1:0-403930 GCA_035632675.1 Candidatus Dormiibacterota bacterium | reverse complement strand
TCCGTTTACAGCAGTGGCGCAAATCGTATTTAGCCGGCTCACGCGGCTATGTGGTCCGAGACTTTGTGAAAGGTCGAGTTGACTATGTCCGCGACTCTCAGCTTGGGGCTGCCGTCCAGCAGCGGCTCCAGGCTCTTCATGACTTCGGGGTAACCCGCAGTACTATAGGCCTCAGCGTCTTCTTTGCTCTCCCATAAACTGATGACGGTGATGTCTGCTCCGCCAGTCAGGGCAAACGTAATTACGTCCTTAAATCCTGGCTGTTTATGCAGCAAAGGAATGATTTGCGCATCAAAGATTCGCTTGAACTGGTTCAAAGCATTAGGTCTAAGACGTAGTGCGACGTTGCGGGCAAACATGGATCAACCTCCATCGGCTAACTAGGTAATCTAAGAGGGAAAACTTCAGATGGGCTGACTTAGCTCAGAGGACCTGAAAGAGAGAGAAGAGGTGCTCGTCTCAAGAATCATGATCGCTCATGCAGAAGGCAATAGCTGGTCTGAATTGCTCAGTTCTCAAGCCGCACAGAATAACCCTCCGCAACGGCTGGTTAGAGGATCAGCTTAATGTGAGCAATCCTGCACAGAATCGCTGGCCAGGGCGTGTCATCGTTAAACTGCCCGACGGCTCAATCAGGCTGAATCCCGCAGAGGTGCAATCTATGGAACCGTATCGTCCTTCTCTTCGTCGCCGGCTGGCTTCTGCACGGGAATCCCTCGGAAGGTTGCTGGCGATGTTTAAACCGCAAACCCAGGAAGTTCGATCAAATAGGATGTGCCCGTTCTGCGGTCTGATCACGCCGCGAGCCAAGCGAGTTTGCCTGGAGTGCGGCAAGTCGCTCAACGCCGTCTCCCCTGACAGGCGCGAAGCAGAACAAGGATAAAAGGATAAACGGAGGAGCACGGCCGGAAGCCCTTACCCGTTCCAGACACTGGTTATGCCGGACGCTCTGGCTGGGAGGACCCTGCCGTTTGGGCCTTATTCAAATGATTTCGGGCTGCCGCCCGGCATTCTCCAGCAGTGTAGCGGCGTACGATCTGATCGAGCGCATCAACCTCGGTTACTTCGCCTCCCTGTGCGGCTTTCATCAACGCTGCCGCAGCCTCCCCAAGGCTGCTATAGGTGACCCCATCGACGGCGTTACCGTTTTTGTGGATTTGAAATGACATAAGATGGTTGCGATGCTTTTGTCTCGACCCTGGGCAGACCTGGCTTGGGCATTCTGGTCAGAATTCGATCCTCCCGTCAAGGATTCTTCTCCACAATCGCGAGGAGAAAGGCTTATCGCTCTGGTCTGTGGATGGATGAAGGCGACTTGCCTGACTACGGTCCAGACGTCCCCCTGAACTGCCGGAACGATGACGATGTATCGGCGCCTGCCGCAGCCCTGCTCTAAGGCGTGGGGTCGGCTTCACATTCAAAACAAAGTGGACGGTCGCCCACAGAAAGTGAACTCCATCGGACTTAGTTACTACGGCATCCACGGACTTGAGCGCTCCGTCAGGCAATTCCAGGTCGTCAACCAGCATTACGATTGGCATCTGCGGCTTGACCCTCTTGATCTCAGTTGCGACGAGTGTACCGTCCAGTTGGCCCAGATGGTACTCGAGCACTATTGCATCCACAGGGTGCGTCATCGAAAGCCGCAGGCCCTCGGAGCCGTTGGTCGCGGTGACCAGTTGGTATCCCTTTTCCTGCAACAGGGCCAATCGAGACGGATCCCGGTGAATACAAAGCAGGGTGCTATTGGCAGCCATTCCATTCAGGTATAGACGTGGCAGTCCCCAAACGTCTGCTCAAAATTGCTCAGATCCCCTTCCGACACCACCCAGTCGAGAGCAATTGTGATCAGACATCGCAACCTCGCAGGCTTAACATCGGTTGCACATCGCTTCATCCGTGGGAGAATCCCAATGAGAAAACAGTATCTTCACCTCTCCGCTTACCCTTGTGACGCGTGCGCCGGCCCCGTCATCGCTGGGTCGCTGGCGGTTCGCGAGAATGTAATCTCAAAAGAGACTGACATCCGGCCAGTGGGAGCAATTTGCCTGTCGTGCGGCCACCGGCAAAGCACCGCAACCGCACCTGCGCTCCTCCGTCATTTGCTGCCCATCGAGTGGGCGCCAGCGGATGCGATCAAGGCTTCTCACTTGACCACCGCTTTCTTGGAAGCCCTCAATCGTGCCGAACTGCATTAACCGAAGGCGACGCTGCAGAAGAATGAACTGAGCTTTCTTGCTCAGACTTCGACTGCTCAGAAGTGCGAAGGTCTCTATCAGAACCATTTGCGAGCGAGACCAAGTCTTCAGCAGGTCTCGCCGGAAATCGTGCCTCTCTCTCCGCGCAGTCCGCAGCAGCAGAGCTTCACCGGGCACGCGAAGGATCATCGGGCAAAAGGAATCACAATGAGTATCACCCGCTCCATTCGTTCGTCGCTGTTCGCGCTCTCCCTGCTCGCTCTCTCGGCCGCAGGCTTCGCGCAACTCAGCATCTCCGTATCATTCGCTCCGCCGGAATTGCCGGTCTACGAGCAACCTCTACTCCCCGGTGATGGCTACATCTGGACACCGGGTTACTGGGCTTACGCCGGCGATGACGACGGTTACTACTGGGTGCCGGGCACGTGGGTCATGGCTCCGGAACCTGGTCTTCTCTGGACTCCGGCCTATTGGGGCTGGGGAGGCAACGGATATGTCTTCTACAACGGCTATTGGGGCCAGCAGGTGGGATTTTACGGCGGCGTCAGCTATGGATACGGATACTACGGTGATGGCTATCAAGGCGGACGCTGGCAGAACGGACAGTTCTACTACAACCGTTCAGTGAGCAACGTGAACGTCACCAACATTCACAACGTCTACAACACGACGGTGATCAACAACACCACGATCAACCGCGTCAGTTACAACGGTGGCAACGGTGGCATCAGCGCGCGTCCTACTGCCCAGCAGGAATCCGTGGCACACGAGAGGCACATCCCACCCGTGGCCGCTCAAACGCAACATGAGCAGGCAGCCCGCACCAATCCCGAGCAGCGAGCTTCCCTGAACCATGGCACGCCAGCAGTTGCCGCGACTCCGAAGCCTGGAGCATTCAGCGACCGCGCCGTTGTACACGCAAAACAGACGGGGACGCCTTATAACGCTCCCTTGAACCGTGCGGCACTTCGGACACCGGTCAACGCACCAGCCGCGCGTCCAGAGACTAACCCCGTTCGGTCGGATCGGCCCGCGTCGAACAATCAGCCGGAGTCGAACCATGCTCCATCAGCACGCCCAAACCAACCGGCGCCGAATCCGCCGGAACCGAACCGACAGCCCACATCGCAGCCGGATCGACAGCCGGAACCAAACCGTCCGCCCACATCCCAGCCGAATAATCGTCCAGAGCCCAACCGCAATGAGCCAACTCAGCGGCCTCTGACTCCGCCGCCGAGCGAGCGCGCGCAGCCTCAGCACACTCCTCCTCCTGCGGAACCACGGCCTTCTGCGCAGCCACAACAGCGCCCGCAGCCCGAGCCCGCGAAAGCGGAGAAGAAGAAGCAACAGGACGAGAAGCCGAAACAGAACGAAAAACCGCAGTAAGGAAAGCGTTGGGAACTTAGTCTTTTCTGGGCACCCTCGGATCTTAGAGGGTGCCATTTTGTTTTGGCCGAAAAAGCCTAGTCGTGCAGAACAACATTGAGCAGTGAGCTGTGGACCTGTAGCGCGCCTTCCGATCCACCGGCGTAATGAATAAAGCCTAGCTTCCTGAACCGGTTCATGAAGAAGCTGACGCGCGAACGAGTGGTTCCAACCATCTCGGCAAGTGTCTCCTGGCTAATCTTGGGGACCACGGTTTCAGGGATGCCTTCCTTGCCAAAATGTGCGAGCAATAGGAGGACGCGGGCCAGTCGCTTCTCGCTGGAGTTGAACAGTTGGTCGACCAGATCCTCTTCGTAACGGATATTCCTGCCCAGCAAATAGGCCACAAACATCTCAGAAAGTGCGGGCTCGCGGTGAAGTGCTTCCATCATTGTCTTCTTCTCGACCCGCAGAATTTCGCAATCGGTCATCGCGGCAGCGGAGCCCATTCGCAGAAGCTGACCTGCCAATGAGCCTTCTC
Source organism: Candidatus Dormiibacterota bacterium (assembly GCA_035632675.1). Taxonomy (GTDB): domain Bacteria; phylum Acidobacteriota; class Terriglobia; order Terriglobales; family Acidobacteriaceae; genus Sulfotelmatobacter. Next base: position 399,826 of record DASQGJ010000025.1, on the reverse strand, counting down.
CGAAAAAGTTCCCTTCGCTCACGATCGCGATCGTCGCTTCCTTGCCGATCTTGGATACGACGGTGAGCCTCACTTTGCCCTTCTGAACATAAAAAACAGCGTCTGCCCCGTCTCCTTGGGCAAAGATCATCTGCTTCTTCGGGACAGACAGGATCTTCCTGCCATCGCCGATGGTGGCAAGGAAAGTACTGGGGTCAAATCCGCCGTTCTTCTTTGCCACCAAGGCTGGTCTCACCCTTTCAGTATAGTCCTCGACGAGAGCCGTCCCGAACGAATCGCGCACGCCCTCGCTCAGCAGAGTTGCCGTTGCCGGTAAGTCCCGGCAAGAGTGGTCACTTTTGAGCAGTTTTGCTTTGCCTCCGGTCTCACAATGGGATTGCAAACACACGGGCAATCACCACCAACTCCGACCAAGGGGACCTATGCCACCAATCATTCAAGTCGGCGCGATTCTGATGAAGGAATGGCCCGGGCTCACTCAACTTCTTGAGCTCGAGAGCGAGCCTTGTTCGCGGGAATGGAGTCTGCTCAAGGTTCTGGATACCTTCACCCTTGATCGCCAGATCCATGCCGCCGGATGGAATTTCTTCTTCATGGCGGCGGAAGTCAAGGCGATGTTCCTGGGGTCCGTTGGAGCGGCGAAGGTCCAGATCGCCCTGAAGCGCATTTTGGGGAAGGTTCAGAAGGAACAGTTCAATTGCCTGGAAGTAACTGCAATCGTTGCCAGGCGCTTCCTCGGAGTGCCGTACGTGACTGTTTCCGCGCACTCCCGGCATGTGCAACAGAGTTGCTACCTTGACAGTGCCCTGGCGAGGCAGACGTTCCAGCGCAATGCGCTATGGGCCACTGGATGAACGCGGATTTCGGCACGGAGAATCGACCTATGGATCGTGATGAGAATCAAAGTCTCGAGCAAACCCTTGAGGCAGCGATTATTGTGTCCTGGACAGACTTGATGCATGGCACCGAAGCTGGTTTGATTCACGTTGAATACGGCTTTGCTCCAACCGGCACACTGGACTACCTGAAGATTTGGTCTTCCATAACACGAGGCCATTGGCTGCTGGCTTGTGAGTACTGGATGTCAGAGTCCACGTTTCACGGAGCCGGCGTCCGCTTCGATAACGGATATGAATCCGAAGGGCTGGCTCACATTTTGGTATCTGTGATGCAGCACCAAACTTCGTTCGTGCTTCCCCCGAACATGGGCCGGCAGGGCCTGCTCCAGATCTCGGGGCCGACGGTGGAAGGGAGCGCAGCCGCCGCGGCTTTGATCATCGAAGCCCTCGACCGTCTTGCCTTACCGCTCGCAGAGCCGGCGGTCGCCTGAAAGTTCCCTCATCACTCACTTTTCCGAGGCCGCTAAACGGCGGTCGCGGTGGGGTTCGGTTCGGGGCAGGCCCGTGCTGAGTTCGCACTTTTCGCCTGGCTTCGCGCCACACGTTGGACACCGTACGGCCAGAGCTTGCTTCGGTTTGACTCTCATGGCTACACAATGCACTTCCGTTCGCAAACAAGAATGGTCAATTGTGACCATCGCGCAATCCTCCACAGGCGCATCATCTCTCCAGAAAGGTGCGGGGTCGTGCGCCGGAAGTCGCGCACGGCAATGCGTCCGACGATGGCCGCTTTCCTCGAACACTTTCTCGGGAGCGATATCATGTTGAATCCACGAAGGGCAAACGGGAATAGATCTTCCGATTCGATACTGGCACACCCTGGGGCACCACCAGACTCTGAGGGCGCCACGCAGGCCCCGCTGCCTGGGACTCTGTATAAGCCATACTCCGAGAAGCCTGCATTGCCTGAGCCTCCATATACGCCCTACACCGAAAAGCCTGCAGAGCATGAACCTCCTTATGAGCCCTACAAGGGCATATAGCCGCTGGACAAAGATCGCCGGCGAGACTGGTCAATTTTGACCAGTTCACGACCTCGACCTTGTTGAATACTGGTACAAGAGAAGAATCCACAAGTGGACGCAGTACCGACCAAGAGCCGAAACGCGCCGAGCCCAACCATCCGGGTCTCAAAGGCTATTGCTTGTGCACGACGGGAGATCGCCCCCTTCGTCGCCCTTTTTCATCAGGCTTAGGGGGGCAATGTCGCTGCCAAATATTGTGTTGTCCACGAGCGCGCTGGAAGTTGTGGCCCCACGTCCCCCGATTCGGGATGAAATCGCGCCCCCTCGAGCCCGATCGCAGTCGAAGCCATCTTTGCCCAGTCGAATCGCGGTGATCGGAAATTATCTTCCGCGACATTGCGGAATCGCCACCTTCACGACCGACTTGTGCGGCGCCATTTCTGCGGAGTACGGAACTGCTCGACTGCTGGCACTTCCGGTAAACGACACCGAGGAGGGGTATGACTACCCTTCGCGCGTGCGATGGTCGCTGGCCCAGGACGACGTGAGGTCGTATGAGGAAGCGGCTGCTTTCCTGAATTTCAACAACATCGACATGGTGTGCCTGCAGCATGAATATGGAATTTTTGGCGGCCCCTCCGGAAGCCATATCCTGCATCTGCTGCGCGCTCTCAAAATGCCGGTAGTAACCACGCTCCATACAGTCTTGCGCGAGCCCAATCCCGACCAGATGCTGGTCATGGAACAGATTGCCGAGCTCTCCGACCGGCTCATTGTCATGAGCCAACTGTCGTCCCAGTTCCTGCAGGAAATATTCAAGGTGCCGGGCAACAAGATTGACATGGTTCCGCACGGAGTTCCAGATCTGCCCTTCCTGGATCCAAATTTCTACAAAGACCGCTTTGGCGTGGAAGGCAAGGCGGTGCTGCTCACGTTCGGCCTGCTCTCACCGAACAAAGGAATCGAAAACGTAATTCAGGCTCTGCCGCAGATTCTTTCCAGGCACAAGAATGTTGCTTACATCGTCGCGGGTGCGACTCACCCTCACATTCTCCGCCGCGAGGGAGACAAGTATCGAGCCAGTTTGCAGGACCTGGCGAAGAAGATAGGAGTGGAAGCGCAAGTGATCTTCCACAACCGCTTCGTCAGTCCCGAAGAAATGGTCGAGTTCATTGGCGCCGCTGACATTTACATCACTCCCTATCGCCACGAGGCGCAAGTCGTCTCCGGAACGCTCGCGTATGCGTTAGGCGCGGGCAAGGCGATCATTTCCACACCCTACTGGCACGCGATCGAGTTGCTGGACGACCGCAGGGGCGCGCTGGTTCCATTCCAGAATCCCGACGCGATTGCGCATAAGACGATCGAACTCCTGGATACTCCTGCGATTCGTCACGCCATGCGCAAGCGCGCTTACCTGTTCGCGCGGGAGATGGTATGGAAACGAGTGGCGCAAGGTTACATGGAAAGTTTTGCGCGGGTCCGCAGTGACCGCATGGCAGCTCCAAAGGTACAGTTCGCCGCCAGAATGATTCCCAAGTCGTTGGATCAGTTGCCGGAATTTGAGTTGAATCACCTGCATCGTCTAACCGACGACACCGGAATGCTGCAGCACTCGATCTTCACGATCCCGAACCGTCGAGAGGGATACACCACCGACGACAATGCGCGCGCGCTCATCTTGGCGGTGCTGCTGGGGCAAGAGGGAGAGCATCATTCTGGTAAGGTCAATCCATCGACGGAAACTTTGGCGCTCTGTTATTCGGCATTCCTGGAACATGCCTTCAACCCCGCGAAGGGTAGATTCAAGAACTTCCTTCGCTATGATCGCCGGTGGAGCGAACCTATCGGTTCGGAAGACGCCCATGGGCGCGCATTGTGGGCCCTTGGAACGGTGCTGGGTCGATCCCAAAATCATGGACTCAGGGGCGCAGCCGGGCGGCTGTTTGAATTCTCTCTTCCCGCGGCTCTGGAATTCAGCAGTCCGCGGGCCTGGGCGTACGTCCTGCTCGGAATTCAGGAATACCTCGATGCGTATCCGGGAGACCGCGATGCGCAGAAGGTCCGATCTTCTCTCAGCCGGCGACTGCTCGAAATGTACGAGTCGATCCGCCGGCCGCATTGGAAATGGTTTGAGAACGTTGTGGCTTATGGCAATGCGAGATTGCCCCAAGCCCTGCTGCTGGTGGGCTCAGCTTGCTCGGATGACCGCATGATTTCTGCCGGCATCGAATCGCTCGATTGGCTGTCAACCGAGCAACACTGCGAGATTAACCGCCACTTTGTTCCAATCGGTTCGCAAGGCTTCTATCACCAGGAGGGTGAGAAGGCCCGCTTCGACCAGCAGCCGATTGAGGCCGCCGGCGCGGTTTCTGCATGCCTGCAAGCGTACCGTGTAACCGGCGACAGCCGCTGGCGCAACGAAGCCTGGTCGGCTTTCAACTGGTTCCTCGGCGACAACGATCTGCAACTTCCACTGTACGATGCCGCAACCGGCGGATGCCGGGACGGCCTGCATCCCGACCGCGCCAATGAAAACCAGGGAGCAGAATCAACGCTATCGTTCCTCATGGCACTCCTCGAAATGCGCTCGCTGCAAGAGCCTGAGCAAAAGGAAATCCTTTCATGACTGTTCCCGCAGAGAAGCAAGTGAGCCTTCTGGGCACTCGCTTCGAGCCATTGCTTCACCGCCATCCCAAAAACCCGATCCTGACCAGCAAGGATTGGTCATACCCGATCAATAGCGTGTTCAACGCGGGAGCAACGCTACTCGCGAATGGCACGACCCTGCTGCTTTGCCGCGTGGAAGATCGACGGGGCCTGTCGCATCTTTGCGCCGCGCGCTCTCGCAACGGCGTTGACGGGTGGGAAATCGATAGTGAGCCCACACTGATGCCCGATCCGAAGAATCATCCAGAAGAAATCTGGGGCATTGAAGATCCTCGCATCACCTTCGTCCCCGAACTGCAGCAATACGTCATTACTTACACTTCCTATTCGCGCGGCGGTCCCGGCGTGTCTCTGGCTCTGACCAAAGACTTCCGAACCTTCGAACGATACGGCGTCATAATGCCGCCCGATGACAAAGATTCCGCACTGCTGCCGCGGAGAATCGACGGATGCTGGGCGCTGATTCATCGTCCCATGACAACCCTCGGATCCCACATGTGGATTTCCTACTCCCCCGACCTGCGCTATTGGGGCAGGCACAGGCTCATGCTCGAAGCCCGCCGTGGTGCCTGGTGGGACGCGAACAAAATCGGGTTGTCGCCGCCGCCCATTGAGACTGCGAGAGGATGGCTGGTTTTCTACCACGGAGTACGGCACACACCCTCGGGCTGTCTCTATCGCTTGGGCCTGGCCCTTTTCGATCTTGAGAACCCGGCGAAGTGCTTGCTGCGCGGAGACTCGTGGATCTTTGGACCGGAGGCGACGTACGAGCGCCACGGCGACGTGGACGACGTTGTGTTCCCGTGCGGATACACGATGGACGCCGATGGCGACACGCTCAACATCTATTACGGAGCCGCGGATTGTGCCATTGCCCTGGCTCGGGCCAGCGTGCGCTCGCTACTCGAATGGTTGGATGCCAACGGAAGTTGCGAACGCCGGCAACACGCGCAGGATTTATGAAACTGCTATCGGCCGTCTTCCAATTCGTTTTTGGCTGCCGGCATCGTCACCTCAGCCGTGTCTTCACCATCAAACACCGTACATACAAAGTCTGCTTCGACTGCGGGCGGGAATTCGTTTTGCCCGATGCGCAGGCCCCCCTTCGATCCTCTGCTGCTTCGGGCTTGGGAACGAACCCGCATCATGCGCGCTGATTTCCCTCACCTCGATCCCGTTCCCGACTCGCAACCTGGATTCTTTCAATGTGAGCTAACTTGCTCAGACGCCAAACCTACAAGCTGTCATTCTTAGTTATCTTCTGAGTGTGTAGACGGAGCCGCGAAGCTGAATCGCAGCTCTTACCTATAGGTCGCCGGGGTCGTGTCGAATTCACGTCACGCAAAAGCGGCCACATCCAGCGAATCAGCACTCTTCATCTGTGTGCCTGCCGCCAAACCTTGCGGCGGAACACGATTCGGCCCTAAGGACTCTCGAACATCGATATCGGGCAACTCTTCAGGCGGATGAGAGGGTTAGCTCGCGAAACAAGGAAGGTTCAAAGATCATGCCTTTACTTCAGATTCTGGAAGTTCTCGTCGTGGTGGGTGTCCTGCTGTGGCTGGTAAATCGCTTCATCCCGATGCAGGGATCGATCAAGTCCATCTTGAACGGCGTCGTCGTCATCGCCGTGGTGTTGTGGCTTCTGAACATATTCGGGCTCTTTCACTCGCTGTCCCGGATGCATGTCGGAACATTGCTGATCCCGTAGAGAAACCAGCAATCAACGCTGAACGCGCGCACAGAGTCTTATCAATCGAACCATGAACCAGACGCTGTCTGAGAATCGTGCCGGATCTGTGCGCGATTACCTTGTGCAGCAAGGAGTATCGTCGAGTGCGGTTTCTTCCAAAGGCTTCGACAACACGTTGCCGGTAGCCTCCAACGATAACTCCGCAGGCCGGCAGCAGAACCGGCGAGTTGAACTCCTCGTGTCCGGCGAAGCCATCGGCAACCCGGTCAACGCAACCACAGGGAGCTTGCGTTAAAGAGCGGATACCTATTTCAGGAGTAACGGAGCTCCACCTATGAAAACGATTAAGATCACCAGCACGGCCATATTGTCTTTGCTTCTCGCAGCTGCAACTCCTTTGTACGCTCAACACGAGCAGCAAGGCGAAAAGCAAGATCATCCCAGGCAGGGAGAAACCAGGCACGAGTCGGCAAAGCCTCAACCGCAGCACACTCAGCAGAAGAGGTCAGAGCCGACACACCAGCAGTCGTCGCACGTACAGCAGGCCGATCGGCAGAAACCGTCCGGCCACACCCAGAAGCAGCCGCAGCACGCGCAACGACAGCAGGAAAGCGGTCGTCCGCAGCATGCTCAGCAGCAGCGCCAGCAGCACAACAACCAGCCACAGCATGCACAAAACGGGAACGGGCGACACCAGCGGAGCCCGGAAGAACAACGCGTCCAGCACAGCGCCTGGCAGCAGCATCGCTCACAACACTGGGATTCCGACCATCGCAACTGGCAACAGCGTGGCGGATATCACGGCTACCGCATTCCTGACGACCGCTTCCGAGGATATTTTGGTCAGGATCACGGATTCCGCATCTACGGCCTCCCTTTCCTGGTTGTCGGCGGGTACCCCCGCTTCCAATATCACGGGTATTGGCTGAGTGCGGTTGACCCATGGCCGGAATACTGGGGCGATAACTGGTACGACAACGACGACGTTTACGTTACCTACGTCGATAACGGCTACTACCTGTACAACCGCCGCTATCCTAACGTTGGAATCGCCATCAGCATCTCGATGTGATTTGAATCGCAGATGAGGGACAACCGGTGCAGCTTCGGCGAAGCTGCACCCTTCATTAACAATATAAGGAGCAAGACATGCTTGGAACCATATTGATTGTGATCCTGATTCTGGCACTTCTGGGAGCGCTGCCTCGGTGGTCGCATAGCCGAAGCTGGGGTTATGCCCCAACCGGCGGTGTCGGGCTCATCCTGGCCGTCGTCGTCATTTTGCTGGTTCTCGGCCGGATTTGAGTTATGCCCAACGACACAACATCGGCAGTCGCCATCTTCGGCAGGTGGCGTCTGCTTTTTCTTCGTGGGGTGACCGTCCTACTTCTCGTTCTAACATGCAGCGGCGTTTCGCCCGCCTATTCGGTTCTCACGCACGAGGAAATCGTCGACCTGCTCTGGACCGATGAGATCCAGCCCCTGCTCCTTAAGCGATATCCGGGACTGTCGCAAGACCAACTCAAGGAAGCACATGCTTATGCCTACGGAGGCGCGGTCATCCAGGATCTCGGCTACTATCCGTTCGGCAGCAGGGAGTTCAGCAACCTGGTGCATTACGTTCGCAGCGGAGACTTCGTTCGCGAGTTGCTCCTCGAAAGTCAGGATGCCAACGAGTACGCCTTCGCGCTGGGCGCGCTGTCGCACTATGCGTCCGATATCGCAGGCCACCCAGCGGTTAATCAGGCCGTGGCAATCGAGTATCCCAAGCTGCGAGCGAAATATGGCAAGTCTGTCCGCTATGCCCAGGACAAGACCGCACACCTGAAAACAGAATTCGGCTTCGATACGGTGCAGGTTGCGAAGAATCGCTACGCCTCACAGCAGTACCACGATTTCATCGGCTTTGAAGTATCCAAGCCGTTACTCGAACGTGTCTTTCCTGTCGTGTATGGAATGCAGTTGAAAGATGTGCTGACCCATGAGGATCTGGCGGTGGGCTCCTATCGCTTCGCGGTCAGTAGGATGATTCCCGAGATGACCCAGGTCGCGCTGCAGACTCATAAGAAGGACCTGATGCGCGAGACGCCAAACTTCTCGAAAAAGAAGTTCCTTTACCGTCTTTCGCGCTCGGACTACGAGAGGCAGTGGGGCAAAGACTACGTCAAGCCGGGCGCTGGCACCCGGATCCTGTCCACCGTTTTGCGCTACATGCCAAAGGTCGGTCCCTTCAAAGGGCTAGCTTTCAACAATCCGACCCCGCAAACAGAGGATCTGTATTTCAAGAGCATCAACACGACTGTCGATCAGTACCGCGCCTTTCTGGAAGAAGTGCGCAACGACAACCTGGTGGTTCCCAACTGTGATCTCGACAGCGGCCAGCAGACTCAGGCTGCGGAATATTCACTCACTGACGACGCCTACGCAAAGTTGCTTGCACAATTGTCCGACCGGAAGTTCGCCCTGACGTCGCCAGAGCTGCGCGCCAACATCCTGCAGTTCTACTCCGACCCTGCTGCTGCGATCGAGACGAAAGGGGACCCGGTTCGCTGGCAGAGCGTGCTGGTGGAGTTGGACCAGTTGAAGTCGGCATCGCCACTAGCGATGGCGGCGGGCACTTCGACACAGTGATCCGCCGTGCGATCACTCCACCTCAAGGAACGCGGAGTTAACAATCGAATCGCGGCGGACAAGAATCCAAACTGCGTTTGTCGAAATCACCGCAAACTTACCATGGCTGCAATGGGAGGAACGTATGGCTGCGAAAGAATGGACCGTGAACGACCTGACGGAGGCCCTGAAGCGTTTCCCGCTTGACGCCAAGGTTTTTTACGAGATGGGGCCAAACGGCCCAGGAACGATCGGAAAAGCGCAATACGTCAAGGCCTGGGGTGAGTCCGGTGAGATGGCAGTGTTACTGGACCGGTAAGTGCTTCGAGTTGGTCAACGATTGCACGTGGCCAATGAGGACGTCACTGCTCCGTTGCCTTAGAATTTCGTCTCGGAAGGAATTCCGCGTAAGTCACTGAGTTTAAGATTGGTCGGGGCGCGCGGATTTGAACCGCGGACCCCCTGCGCCCAAGGCAGGTGCGCTACCAGGCTGCGCTACGCCCCGACATGATCAACAACATCGATTCTAGAGTACTTCCCAACTTGTTGCCACTCGGAGCGAGAGGGCTCATGCGAGGGTCAGAGTGAGTTTCACCACGCTGGCAGCAGGGAAGCGGAATACTGGGGCGTCCCCCTTAATCTCCATTTGCGTCGTCTTCGGCACGATCGCCTGTCGCTGCTCGAACGTATTGCGGGCATGAATGTCGGACGATGTGAGCACAGTTGCGCTGCCGCCCGTGATGCGCGCTCCGCGTATCGAAATCTGCGCTTCCACCGCATCCTTCACATTGGGATTCACTGCCGTTAAGATCAGTTCTTTCCCGTGTAGCGACGCAGATCCCTGCAATCCCCAGAAGTTCGCCGCCTGACCGTCGCGCTCGTAGTGAATCGCAGGCACCGAAAATTCCGTTCGAACGCTCGTTCCTCCCTGGTGCGCCGCGTACATCCCGAATACGTGCCCGACGGGAGTAACGCAAAAGCGATCTTCATGCGCGAGATAAAGACTGTTCAGGCAGTTGATCAACTGCGCGCAGCACCCGATCCCCACTTTCTCCGGATGCCGATTGAATGTATCGAGGGTCATGCCGCTGAAAACCGCGTCCCGCAACGTGGGAAGTTGTTCGAGTTGATCTCCGGGCGTCAACTCGCTGCCCGGCCGGTACCACGGACCCCACTCGTCCACTACCAGCTTCATGTGATGCTCGGGATCGAACTCGGCCATCACCTGCCAGTGGCCTTTGACCAGCGATTCCATAACGTCGCCCTGACGCAGCAACTCGTACCAATCCAGCACATCAAAGTTAACGGCATCTCCTTTTCCCTTGTTCCAATCCGTCGTCTTTCCGCGGCTCAGGTTCCATGCGTAGTAGTGCAACGCCAGGCCGTAGATTCCATGAATCTGATCCTTCCCCTTCCGCACAATTTCTTCCAGAAATCCGCGCGTCCAGTCCCATTTATCGTCATTCGGACCAGAGGCCACAAAGGAAAGATCTGCGCCGGGATACCCTGGTGCCCAGGCGGTGAATCTGCGGTATTCCACCGCGTACTCCTGCGGCGTGAAGTTGCCGCCGCACCCCCAGGATTCGTTCCCCACTCCCCAGTAGTGAACGTTGAACGGATCGCTGAATCCCGCAGCGGCGCGCTCGTCCGCCAGCGTTGTGCTGCCCGCCGGAGAGTTGCAGTATTCGATCCAGCGATTGAACTGCTCCGCAGGAAGGCTGCGCAGGTTCGCCGCAAGATACGGCTGCGCACCAATCAACCTGCAAAAGTGAACAAACTCATTCGTGCCAAAATGATTCGGATCGTAGCGATGGGTGTCGGGAGCTCCCGCTTTCTCGCCGCCGTTCCAGAAGTTCGTGCGCCGCGGGCGTTTCTCGGCAGGACCAATTCCGTCGCGCCAATCGTAGCTGTCCGCGAAACATCCGCCGGGAAACCGCACGATCGGTGCGTGAATCTTTCTCATCTCCTCGACGAGTTCCTTCCGAATGCCGCCCAGATGGGGGATTTTGGAATTTTCGCCCACCCAGATTCCGTCGTAGATCACACCGCTGAGATTCTCCGCGAAGTGACCGTAGATGTTAGGAGAGATCGTGCCCAGCGGCTCATTGAGAACAACTTCAATTCCCGGTCCAGTTGTCTGCCCGAATACTGCAGGCGCGGACCTGAACAGAAGCACTCCTGCGGTTGCCGCGGCATTCCGAATGAATTCTCTTCGTCTCATGGAACTCCTCGCCCGATGGGCCCACCAGAGTATATGTTTTGCGGAAGCGAGTTCTACCTCTTTTTGGCGACTCCCTGATTCACAGGACACTGCATGGCTTGCTCGCAACCAGCCAGGGGTGTGTTTCGCGCGGTATAATCTTCCAATCAAGTATGCAGAAGCCGCGTTACGCGCTGGTAGCGTATCTGAAGAGTCCGGCAGGAGAGTTCGTGGAGAACCTTCGGCGGGAGCTGCATCCGGACCTTCCTCACCTCGCGGCTCACCTCACCATCCTTCCGCCCCGCCCGCTGCGCGGGACGGAGAGCGCGGCCCTCCAGGTCCTGGAACGCATCTGCGGTAAAGAAGAGCCCTTCGAAGTTTCGTTGGGCTCCGTCGAAACCTTCATCCCAGTCACTCCGACCGTCTTCATCCGTGTCGAGGCCGCGGCTGCGCACATGAGTGCACTGCACCAGAAGTTGAATACCGAGGAACTGGAGTACCAGGAAGAGTGGCCTTACATTCCTCACCTGACGATCGTGAAGATGAGCGGGGAGCAGCCCGCCCACAACGCTTACGAAGTCGCCCGCCAGCGTTGGGAAGAATACTCGGGCAGCCGCCGGATCCTGTTGGAAAGACTGACTTTTGTCCGCGAAGATTCCCAGAACTGCTGGGTCGATCTCGCCCCGGTTCACCTCGGCCGCAGCCTCGTTTCCCGCTAGCCCGCCGGTCACCTGTCTTCCAGTTACTCGCGCAGTTACTCTCGCCATGCGTACATGGCCCTAGGTACATCTCACTCCCGTGCGTTGAAAACCTTCGTCCGCACCTGTAGATAAGGAGTAGGGCCAGCATCGGGCGATCCGGTCAAATACCACTTCTGACGCGGGTTTCCAGCCACTGGACGGGAGACAGCACATGCAGATTGGAGTTTACGGCTCGGGGTACCTGGGAACGGTTATTTCGGCCTGCCTGGCAGATTTTGGCACTCCAGTTTCCTGTTGCCATCCCGACCGTTCGCGCATGGTTGAGATGGCCCAGGGCAACATCCCGTTCTTCGAAAAAAATCTGAAGGAAATCATCCGGCGCAACGTCCGCGCCGGGCGCCTCGCTTACTCGACCGACATCGAGTCCTTCGCCCGCAAGACCGGCGTGATCTTCCTCGCAGAAGACAAGGCAGAAAACCTCAGCGACATCGCGATCCGCATCACGCGCCTTGCGCCCAAGCCCCCGATCCTGACGATTGTCACGCCCGTTCCTGTCGGCACCGCTAACGCACTCGAAAAAAGCATCAAGGACATCGGCCTGCAGGCCACTATCGTTTCTCAGCCGATGTTCTTTACCGATGGCTGCGCCGTTGAAGATTTCAACTGGCCCGACCGCCTGATTCTGGGATCGACCTCCAACGAGGCCGTCCAGATGCTGAAGCAGATCTTTCATCCGCTGGTCATGCGCGGCGTCCCCGTGATCGTAACTAATCAGTCGACGGCCGAACTGGTTCGCGAAGCTGCCACTGCCTTCGTCGCCACCAAGATCTCTTTCATCAACGAAGTCGCTGCCCTCTGCGAGCGCGTCAACGCCGACGCCGTGAATCTAGCCCTCGCCCTCGGTCTCGATAAAAAAATTGCCCCCCGCTGCCTGCAGCCCGGAGCCGGCATGGGAGGTGTCTTCGCCGAGTCCGACATGGATTCTCTGGTCCAGTTGGCGCAGTCGCAAGGCGTATCCCTGAAAGTCTTGAGCGCCGCGCGCGACGTCAACCACTATTTGGCTGACCGGCTGGTCGAAAAGATTGCCCATGCCTTGAATTCGGTCGAGAATTCGGTCGAGAACAAGGAAGTCGGCATTCTCGGACTTGCCTTCAAGCCCAACACCAACTCGGTTGCCGGATCGTCGTCGCTGCGCCTGGCCGAATCGCTCATTTCCAAGGGAGCGCACGTGCGCGCCTATGATCCCGTTGCCATCCCCGAAGCCAAGACGCACTTGAACGGTGCCGTCCGCTATTGCGATTCCGCCTATGCCGTCGCTGAAGGTTCCGACGCGTTGGTTGTTGGCACCGGCTGGCCCGAATTCCGCGCTTTGGATTTCGACCGCATCAAGCATCTGTTGAAGAAGCCGGTCATCGTCGACACCAAGAACCTGCTAGACTCCACCCGCCTCCGGGCCCTGGGATTCGAATACGTTGGCGTAGGCCGCGGCTAGGGCACGACTCATGTGGCGACGGGCGCTTCGCCCGTCCAAGCTAAGGCGAAAGCCAGCGCTCCCGACCACCGCTCCCGACCACTCTCTAACTCCCTTTTCCTCTAATATTCCCTGCACTGGATGGGACACTGAACCATGATGCCCGAGGTCTGACGCCCAGCGCCATTCCTCCCCACCAAGTTGCTATAATTGAATTCCTGCGGTGGGAATAGCTCAACTGGCAGAGCACCGGACTGTGGCTCCGGCGGTTGCGGGTTCGATTCCCGTTTCCCACCCCAATTTTTTGGTGCGAACAAAGGTTTTTGTGGGGACAGCCGCCATCGGCTGTCCGTCGAGCGCAGCTCGACCTTCTGCCCATACCACGGCCCTGTAGCTCAACTGGATAGAGCATCAGTCTTCGGAACTGAGGGTTGGGGGTTCGAGCCCCTCCGGGGCCACCATTGAATTCGCGGGCCGTTAGTCCCCCCGCTGGATCAAAACCGCCGGACCTTGCGATCGGGTGCGCTGGAAATTCCCACGCACTCCGACCCTGCCCGTGAATTGATCTTCTCCGCGACCTTCGCGAATCCTTTGCGTGCTTTGCGGTCAAGCTCGTTTCTTGCCCCGAAACCGAGCCTCGCTCCCGAAACTAACGACTCTGGCGCAGCCATTTCCTCCAAGGTAAAATCCATAAGTTCGCGCGTCTCATGAACCGCATCTTTCACTTCCGCGCCTCCTCTTCTCAACTGGGCCCCCTCGAGCAGAGTCTGCTCGAAGCGCTCTGGAAGCGGGGCGACGCGACCGTTCGCGAGTTGATCGAGGGACAATGTGCCGATCTGGCCTACACCACGGTCATGACCACCCTCGATCGCCTGTTCAAGAAGCATCTGCTGACGCGTGAAGCCGAAGGCAGAGCCTTCCGCTACGTACCGCGCTTTACCCGCGAAGAGTTGCATCGCGCGGCAGCCGGAGAGGCCTTCCGCGAATTATTGGATGCGAGCCCCGCATCCTCGCTCCCGCTGTCATACCTGGTCGAGATCGTCACCGAACGCGACGCCCAGTTGCTCGATGACCTCCGCCAACTGGTCGAGGCCAAGCGCCGACAGCTCCGCAGCAACGCGCACGACACTCACACGCTCAATGGATCGCAGCCCAAGAACAAGGACCAAGCCTGATGTTTGCCCTGCGCGGCGCCGCCGTTACCCTCTCCGTTTTCGCGATGGTGTACTGCGCTCTGTCGCTCGCCGTGTGCTTGTCCTGGGCCAGGATATGGATTCGCATTCAGACTTGGGCCCGCCGCCCGCCTGAAAGTCGCGTCGCAAACCTGCTGTTCACCCTGCGACTCTTTCCCCTCGCCACCGCGGTCGTGATCACTGCAGCCTTCACCGTCCCGTCATTTCTCCTGCTTGAGCCGCGCGCCATCAATGAGCCTCTCGGTGGACTCCCTCTCGCGCTGGGCCTCTGCGGCTTAGGCATTGGAATCTTCGGCGCGGCTAAGGTATTCCGCGCGATACGCAAGGCATCGCACACCATCTCCGCGTGGACTCGCGAAGCTCAGTCTGTTTCTTCGGCAACCCCAGTCCCCGTGCTGCGCATTTCGCGTCCGATTCCGCCGATGTCCGCGGTGGGCATCGTCCGTCCCCGCATCCTGCTTTCCTCTGCCGCTGAATCCGTGCTCGCCGCCGACGAACTGCGGGCGGCTCTCAAACACGAGATCGCGCACATCCGCCGCCGCGACAACCTGAAAAAGTTGCTGCTGCGCTTCGTCGCTTTTCCCGGCATGAGTGGTCTGGAGATGGCCTGGCTCGAGGCTGCCGAGATGGCCGCTGATGACGCCGCAGTCTCAACCCCAACCGAAGCCCTCGATCTCGCGGCGACGCTGATCAAGCTGTCACGTCTCGGTCCCGTCGCGCCCCCAGTGGATTTAAGCGCTGCCCTGGTCCACAGTCCCGCCTCGATCATGAACGCTCGCGTTGAGCGCCTGATCTCATGGAGTCAGCAACGGCAGAGCCGTTCTCGGGGCAATGCGATCTGGTGTGGTGTGCTCGCGCTCTGCGCCGCCGCAGGCATGGCGGCCGTCACCTATAGCGAGATGCTGGCTCACGTGCACACCGCGACCGAGTGGTTGGTGCGGTAGGTCGCTCTTTCTTTGGATTCCCGACAAGCGCCCTAGAAATTTACCCGCACGCCCAACTGCGCCGCGAAGGGAATTCCCACCGTCGTCCCGGGACCGAAGAAGTCTCCCAACCCGCCCGCGGGAATCTCCAGTTGCTTGAAGCTGGTGACGGGAACCTGTTTCCCCGCTGCGCAAGTCGGAAAATCAAGGCAGATCGTGGTCGCATTGCCCGACGCAACATCACTGGGGATCAGTGGCAGCCCGCTGATGTTTCCCACGAAGTTCGCGCCGGGATTGTTGCGGTTGAAGACATTGAAGAACTCCGCAAACGGCCGAACTTCCCACCGCTCCCCAATCTTGAACGGACGCGTGACCCGCAGATCCATCTGAACATAAGGTGTACCGCGGAAGGCATCGAGCGCGGTAGGCGTGCCATTCACCGAAATGCGCTGGCTGTTGTCCTGCGTCGTGATCGTGAAAGGCCGCGCAGCCTCGGCCTGCGTCATCGTCGTCAGTTCAAATCCGCCGGGTATGCGAACCGTTCCCGCCAGCACAAAGCGATGCCGCACGTCTTCGCCGGACGGTCCGTAATCGCCGGGCGCAAACGCGTTCGTCGGATCGCAAACTCCATTGACATAGTCAAAAAGTTCCCCCAATACGCATCCCCAGGTCTGCGCCTTGGACAGCGTGTAATTGGCGACCAGGTTGAAGCGATTCGTCACGTTGCCTTGCAGGTGAAGCATCAGGGCGTTATAGCTCGACCGGTTGTCAGACCGGAAAACCGTGGCGGCAAACGGATATGCCCGATACGCGTGATTTCCTTCTTCATGGGTATAGTCCGCGCTCACGGTCCAGTTTGCGTTGATGGCGTGTTGCACACCGCCGGTCGCATGCAGCGCGTACGGAGTTTTGTAGTTCGGATCGATCAACGCCGCCGGAGGATTCGCTCCTCCATTCACCGCCTGAAACGCGGCCGCCCAGCCGTTTTGCGCGAGATCGTTGTAGAACAGTCCAAAGCCCGCGCGGAACACGGTGCGTCCGCTGTCGCCCGGCGAATACGCGATCCCCAAACGCGGTCCGAATTGCCTGCGATAATCCTGGGGCGCGCGCTCCGGAAGTCCGAACGATGGCAGCAGCGGGAACCATGGATTCACCGTCTGATCGTGTCCGGAAGCGACGAACAGTCCGAACGTCGTTTGCCAGCGCAGGCCATAGTTCACCGTGAAATGCCGTGTAATCCGCCACGAATCTTGCGCATAGAGTCCCAGACGCTGCACGCTTTGCGAGAAATTGCCGCTGCTCGCCGGGGTGGTGCCGGCTCCGTTCGCGTAATCGATCGGGAACTGCGCCAGATTCGTAGCATTCAACGTGTAGAACGTCGGATCATTCGGGAACGAGTACAGCGTCTCCTGATTTCCCGGGAACGCGCCGCCCAGCACCGGCTCATGGATAAAATTCACTCCAAACTTGAACGAGTGATCTCCGGTCGCGTGTCCCACGTCGTACCGCAGTTGATATTTCTGCTGATTGCGCAGCGAAGGAAACAACGTAATTGGTGTGGCGAACTGGTTGTCTCCGTAAGTCTCGAACCCGGAAACCGTCAACGTAGTCGAGCTGAACGGAAAGGCCAGCGCAAATCCGAGCGTGGAGTTCCGCGTCTGCGTCAAATGCAACAGACTGGCATCGAACACGAATGTGCCCAGCCATGTCGAGCTGAACGCGTCTGTGTTGCTGATGACAGTGTTCCAGTAGTTATTGTGCGTCGTCAGTCCGGTGGAAGGGAGCGTCGCCTGCTGCACCAGCGCGTTGTGCGTGAGATAGCTGTCTTCCGACGTTCTCAGAAACCACTGCGACTTCTGTGACTGCGCCCAGTCGAACCGCAGTGAGCCGATGTAGTCGCGAAAGGGAATCGGCACGTTCGCCGGAACCGCAATTGACGGCACACCGGGAATCAGTCCGTCCGCCGCGATTTGCGCCAGCGCATTGAACTCAGCCGCACTCACCGGACTGTACGCGATGCTTGCGTTCTCGTGCACATACTCAAAGGATGAAAAGACCCATACCTTGTTGCGTGCCATCGGACCGCCCGCCGTCGCCACATAGTTCTGCCGCGAAAATGGCTGCTTGGGATTGTTGACACACCTGCCGGCAGCGCAAGTCTGCGCCGGATTCTCAATCGGGAACCGCGCATTCAACTCCGACGCGCGCTCGTAAAACGCCCCGCTGCCATGCCACTCATTCGTTCCCCGTTTCGTGGTGATGACAACCGACCCGGCCGTCGTCCCGCCGGTGTCTGCGTCTTCATTGGCTGTGCGCACGGCGAATTCCTGAATCGCGTCCGGCGAAATATTCTGCAGAAACCCGCCAATCCAGTCGTCGGAGTTGTCCCCGCCGTCGACGGAAAGATCGTTGTTGAGCCCGGAACTTCCACCCGTGGAGACCGCGCTGATGCGCGCCTTGGTCGGATCCGATGGCTCCACTGGTTCGGTCCCCGGAGCAAGATACGCGATGTTGGCAAAACTGCGTGCGGCCAGGGGCAGCGTCTCCAGATCCCCGCTGCTGATCACGCCCTGATGCACCACGCTGACCACGTCCATCGGTTGCGTCGTGATCGACGAACTCTGCCCCTTAACGCTGACGCTCTCTGAAGGCGCCGCCGCTTTCAAAGTCACTGCCACCTCGCGCACCGAACTGACCGCAATCGAAACGTTCGCCTGCGCGGGCGCAAATCCCTCAGCACTGACCGTGATCCGGTAAGCGCCCGGCGCCAAATCGTCCACCCGGAACTCCCCGCGGTCTTCACTCACAGTTTCCCGGCGGATCGCCGACCCCGAAGACTCAACCACAATCTTCGCCGATGTCACCCGCGCACCCGTCGCGTCCTGCACCGTTCCACGCAGAGATCCCCTCGGATTTTGTCCCACCGCTTGCGCAATCACTGCCAGTGCCAAGCCGGCCAGAAGGGTCGCGTTCCTGAGCAAAGATTTCCTGAGCAAAGAGTTCCTCGCGTTCACGGCGTCATGGGAATGCAGAGAGGGTCGGCATGACCGCCGACAATCAGCGAGGGTAGCGTGGCCGCGCACTCTACTACCAGTGCTCGTAGAAAAGGGGAGCGTCACCTGTCAGGTTTCTTAGCGCTCTTTGCGAGAAACATGGCGATCTTTGCGGTCAAATGCTCTTTGCCTCAGACGCCCCTAGTCCGACCACCGCTGCGGCGTGCGCTCCCAGCGGTGCTTCTTCAACTCCGCCAGCAGGCTCTTGTCGAGGGGCCCGGCATCGCTGGTAGCAATATTCTGACGCACGTGTTCCGCCTTGCGCATTCCCGCGATCGTCGTACTCACCGCCGGATGCGACAGAATGAACCGCAGCGCCATCTCCGGCAGCGTCATCCCCGCCGGAACAATCTCCTTCAACTTCTCGACTCGCCGGATCGTCTTCGGCAGATTCTCCGGACCGAAATATCCCGCCCGCCAGTCCCCCTTCGGAAAGCGCGTCTCCAGCGTCATCTTGCCGCCCAGGCTGCCTTCATCCAAAGGCACGCGCGCAATCACTCCAATATTCAGTTCCTGGCAGACCGGAAACAGCTCATCCTCTGGCGCCTGATCGAAGATGTTGTAGATCACCTGCACCACGTCGACCAGTCCCGTGCGCAGCGCCTTGATCGCGTTCTCCGGCTGCCACCGGTTGATGCTCAACCCGAAACAGCGAATCCACTTGTCCTGTTTCAGTTTTTCGACCGTCGCGCGAAATTCTGGTTCGTCGGTCCAACTGTCGTCCCACACGTGAAATTGCAGAACATCGATGGTGTCGACGCGAAGTTGCTTGCGAATCCGGTCGGCATACCGGAAAACGTGTTTCGCCGAGAATACGTCGCTGTACTTGTACTCCGGCAGGGCGGGCCAGCGGTCGTTCCCCGGAGGAACCTTCGACGCCGCATAAATCCGCTTGCCCGAGTTGCGCTCCATGATTTCGCCCAGCAGTCCGTCGCTCTTGCCTTCGCCATACGCCCACGCCGTGTCAAAGAAGTTGCAGCCGAGGTCGATCGCCAGTTGCATGGCTGCCAGAGACTCTCGATCTTCCGATCCGCTCCATCCGCTCATCCCCCAAAGCCCGTGTGCCATGTCGCTGACGTCGAAGTTCGTCCGGCCAAGCTTACGGTATTTCATGATTGCGTCCTCAAAGAAGGGGTATCCATTCCGGGAAAGAGTTCAGAATGGGACTGAACAGCATATATCGAAGGGCGCATCCTCCGCTTGACCGCGCCCTCAGCCGATCTCCTGGGTAGGAGCCCCTGGGTAGGAGACCGCCGCCTGCTGTTTTTTTGATAGCTGCCATCAAAATTATTGCGGCTGCCCACTCCGCTCAGAGGTGTCTAATAAGGCTAGATCATAAAGATGGAGGAGTCTCCCAAATGAAATCCGAATATCCTTTTACTCCAACACCCGGCAAGAAAGAAGAGTTGACCGCTCCGCCGCCTTCCCGCTTCATCGACGAAAAAATTTCGGATGAGACGGGCACCGAAACGAAAACCGATAGCGCGCTCGCGCCGGCAGGTCTGAAGAATCCTTTCTGGAACTAACTCGGTCCAGCGCCGGTGAACCACGCAGAGGCACCGGCGCTGCTCTTTCCCCTACAACTCAACTAGCGAAGTATCGGCAGGCACAGGCATGGCCGGATCGCGAAGTCCAACCCAGCCATCTGCTCTAAAGACGGATGCAGCTGCGAATCCCGGCACGGTTCGAGCGTAATCACAAAAGGAAGGGAAGCCTTGTCGAACCCCGGCTTCTGCAGCAGGGAATCGATGTTCAGCCGGTGAGCCGCAAGAATTTGCGCCAGCCGCGCCACAATCCCCGGCTGGTCCCGCACAAAGAACCGCAGATACCACGGCGTCTCAAAGTCAGCGCTGATCGCCGGCGTCGAGACCTTGCTCGCAACCTCTCTCTTCCCGCAAGCCACGCTCTGCGCCACAAACATCACGTCCGATACCACCGCCACCGCTGTCGGATCGCCACCGGCTCCCGCGCCCAGAAACGCCATGTCTCCGCCGTACTGCCCTGACGTCAGAACCAGGTTCAGATTTCTCTGCACTCGTCCGAACGGCGAGTCCGTCGCCACCAGGCACGGCCCAACGTCGGCGAACAATGTGTCGCCCTTCAAGTCCGCGCGCGAGATCTGGCGAATTGTGCAGCCCAGTTCCGTTGCATAGTCGAAGTCGACCGCATCCAGCGGACGAATGGTCCGCGCACGAATCGATTCGGGCGTCACCCGCGCATGCAATCCCGCCAGCGCCAGAATCGCCAGCTTGGCCCGGGCATCGCCTCCGTCGAGGTCCTCCGATGCGTCAGCTTCCGCATATCCGCGAGCCTGCGCTTCTTCCAGCGCCTCGCTGAACGGCACTCTCGCGTTCTCGATTCGGCTCAGAATGTAGTTGCACGTCCCGTTCAGGATTCCCGTGATGCCGTGCAGGCGGTCTCCGCACAACCCGGTCCGCAGCGACGGAAGCACCGGAACTCCCCCTGCGACCGAGGCGCCAAATTCCAGCTGGCATCCCTTGCTGGCCGCCAGTTGCAGCAGATCGGGCCCATGACGCGCGATGAGCTGTTTGTTGGCGGTGACCACCGACTTCCCCGACTCTAAAGCGCTGCGCACAATCTGTTCCGCCGGATGGAGCCCGCCGATCAGCTCGATCACAATGTCCACGTCAGAGCCGAGCACCAACGCCACATCGTCGGTCCAGACCACATCGCCCGGAATCCAGTCCTGCTTCTTCCGCTCGACGTTGCGGTTGCAAATGTGCGTGAGTCTCAGCGACAGATTGCCGCTCTCGACCAGAATCTTTGCCACCGCGCGCCCGACGGTCCCAAAGCCGATCAGAGCGATACGGCAGGCGGAAGTTCGCTCCCCGCTTTTGTCTGCTGCGATGGCCGATTCTGCGGCCTGCTTTGCCATGGGGTTCGTCACGTTGAGAAAGTGAATCCCTTATCATACGTGCGACCGGCATTGTTCGGGAACAGCAAACGCCAACCGCGTGGTGAATGTTTTGCTACGGCAGATGCGGGTGCAGCAGTCGAGGAAAAATACCGAGATAGCGCGGCTGGAACAGGTACATATCCAGCGCGAAAAACCCCGTCGTCAGCGCAAACGTCGCCACGAACTTCCCCGTATCTGCCAAAGACTTCTCTGGCAGCCGGAAGTAGGCCCAGACACAGCCCACAACGACCACGAAGTTCGACAACCAGGCCGGAATCGAGATCAGCAAATCGGGACGCTGCAGATGTCCCGTGTGAATCCACTCCCCAAGCCGCTGCAGCCCGTTGTAGAAGAACGTCGTCGCGAAAATGTTCGTGTAATCCCACAGGCCCGCCGCCGAGATTCCAATGAAATATCCCCACCGGCTCCGGCGAAAGCTCAAGACGATCGTGGCCACGTACATCCAGGCCTGAAAAAAATGAAGCCAACGGATGTCGGCTTCCCAAACGGCCGAAACCGCGAGAACCAGGATGAAGAAGCATGCTCCGGCCAGAATCAGCCACTGCGGAGCGTTCGACTCCCGGACAGTCCTATCCATGTGCTGTGGATACGCGAACACGTCTCGATTAGTTCCCTTGGCTTGTGATTCCGGGGATCAGTTCCCGCTTCGGGCGGCATCGCAGGCCAACTCGGCATCAAAGTTGGTAATATGGAGCCTGCCTGCTGCGAGTGTATTCACGGCGGGACCATCGCGGACACGCTCTTTTCCAAGCGCCTGTCGTTGACGAGGTAGGGTTTCCAGCGCTGCGGTCCGCACTCAACCCCGGCAGCGGGAGGAGAATGAATGATTCGAAAGTTCGCGGCGATTCCCCGGTTCAGGTTCGTCCAATCAGCATTGTTGATGACCATCCTGACGGGAATCGGCACCGTCCACGCCCAACAAACCCCAGCCCAGCAGCCGGCCACAGCTCAGCCTCAGACGCAGCAGCCCAACCAGCCATCCGGCGGCAGTCAGGAAGCCTCGCCCGAAGAGACCGAGAAACCGAGCAAAATCAAGCCGCACGACTACAGGAATTGGACGTTTAACGTTGGCGGTGGAGCGAGCCTCCCCAACGGAACCACCAATACATACGTCCGCGGTGGAGGCGGCATTGCCGCCGCCGGTGTCGCTCGCAACTACAGCAAGTATTTTGGCTTCCGCCTCGACTTCCAGTTCGACAACCTGCCCCTGCGCGCGACAGCATTGCAGGCGGCGCAAGCGCCTGGCGCCACGAGTCATGTGTACTCGCTGATGCTCGATCCCATCATTAACATTCCAGCGTCGAAGAATTGGGGAGGATACCTCGTCTTCGGTCCCTCGTTCTTCCACCGCTCCGGCAAGCTCGACTCGTCCACCGCGGTTCCGGGATCCGCTTGCAACGGCTTCTTCGCCTGGTGGGGACCATGCTTCGCCTCGGCGCTGCCTTTGAATGGAAGTTTTCTGAAGGCCAACCAGAACGAGTTCGGGGCAAACTTTGGCGGCGGCATCACCCGCAAAATTACGCCGCGCGTCGAACTCTACGCCGAGTTCCGCTACCTGCACGGCAAACACAACGGCCTCACGACGGATCTGCGCCCAATCACTATCGGCGTCCGCTGGTAGAAGACTCTTGCCACGGATCAACCCGGATTCACACGGATCAACATCAACAGCAAGGTTCTTGATCCGTGGCGATCCGTGAAAATCCGTGGCTTGGTTCTTGGAGCGTGGAACTATTCTGGATTCGTGCGATAGCTCCAAAAATCCGCAGTCAGCTTCTGCAGCTGTACAAACGACGAAGCCTGCGTGGGTTTTGCGATGTTTTCCGCCGCATTCGCCTCGCGCACTGCCGATTCGACGATTCCATGCGCAGGCGCGAGCGAACACGCCGGATCGGTCACCGTCTCATTGCCAGCTAGCAGGAATGCCTGGCATCGACATCCGCCGAAGTCCTCGCCGCGCCGGTCGCAACTCCGGCAAGGCTCCTGCATCCATTCTTCTCCACGGAACCGCCGGAACGATGTCGATTCCTGCCATATCCATTCCAACGCCTTCTCGCGAACATTCTCAAACGTCAATCCCGGCAAGACTTCCGCCGCATGACACGGCAGAACTTTCCCCGACGGATTGACCAGCATCAATCTTCGTCCCCAGCCTCCCATGCAAGCCTTCGGATACTTCGCGTAATAGTCGGGAACGACAGAGTCGATGCGCATCTTTCCTGCGAGCCGCTCCTCCGCCTCCGCCACGATCGCAACCGCCTTCTCGAGTTGCGTACGAGTGGGCATCAGCGCCGCGCGATTCTGAAGGGCCCATCCGTAATACTGCGTGTGTGCAATCTCCACGCGCTCCGGAGCGAGCTGCTCGATGAATGCGATCATCTCCTCCAGATGATCGAGGTTTTGCCGATGCACGACCAGATTCACCGTGAACGCAATCTTGTGTTGGCGAATCGCACGCGACAGCTCGATCTTGTGCGCATGCGCTTTCGCGCCCGCAATCCAGTTGGCCGCCTCCTCGCGCGAATCCTGAAAGCTGATCTGGATGTGATCGAGTCCCGCCCCAACCAGCGACTGCAACCGCTGCTCGTTGAGTCCAATTCCGGATGTGATGAGGTTGGTGTAAAGTCCCGCAACGTGCGCGGCGGCGATCAGTTCGGTCAGATCCGTTCGCGCCAGCGGTTCGCCGCCGGTGAAATGCGCGTGCAGCATCCCAAGCTTGCCCGCTTGCCGGAACACGCTCGTCCAATCTTCCGTCGCAAGCTCCGACGACGTCTCCGCCAGCCGCATCGGATTCGAGCAATACACGCAATGCAGCGGACATCGATGCGTGACTTCGGCAATGAGGGCGAGAGGGTTAGAAACCATTGGGGAATTGAGCCATTGTGTGATTGCGCCATTGAGTCATTGAGCGATTTTGTGTGATTGCGGGTTGGTGTTCAATCGCAAGATCGCACAATCCCCCAGTCTCTCAATAATCCACGATTCGCTTGCGCTGCAACTGCTCCAGAAACGCTCCAATGTCGGCGCGGATCTTCGCAGGATCGGTCGTTCCAAACTCCTTCTGCAACTCCGCGATGATCTCGCCGAAAGTGCGTGTGCCATCGCAGCGCTCGAGAATTTGCCGTCCAGTCCCTTGCAGCTTGATCGCGCCTTCGGGGAACAGGATCATGCGATTCTCTTCGGTTCCGGTCGTAGTGCTCGGACCCCAGCGGCATCCTACGGCGAGACGCGGCTGGCTTTGGTCTGTCGGAGCGGCCATCGTTATGCAGCCCCGATCCGAAACGCGCCCGGCGGAGGCCATCCCGGCTGCACGTAGGCATGATAGAGCGCGTCGAGTTGCGCCCAGAGAATGTCGCACTTGTCGCGTAACGCCTGAATCGCCAACTCCTGCTCCGCGCGCGTTGTCGCATGTTCATAGACATACTCGATCGCGAACTTGGCATCCTCAGGAGCCTGCGTCAGGCGCGCCTCGAAATAGTCCAGTCCACCCGAGAGCCACGGATAATGCTGCCTCAGTTTCTCCATCCGCAGCGAAATCAGGTCGCGCGAGAACAGTTCGGTCAGCGACGACGCGACAGCTTCCAGCAAGCTCCGGTTGCGGACGATATTCAGATACTCGTTCACCGCAAATCGCGTCGCCGGAAGGATTCCGGTTCCAGCCTGCACTTGCTCCGCTCGCAGTCCCGTAGCTTCGGCGAGCTTTAGCCAGCGCTTGATGCCGCCTTCGGAGGTGGCGTCTCCATCGTGATCGATGACGCGTTTGCGCCACGCGCGCCGGAACGCCGGATCAGGACCGCGCGACAGGATGATCGAGTCCTTAATCGGGATGATCGCCTGATAGTAGTAGCGGTTCAACGCCCAAGCCTGAAGCTGTCCGCGGCTGAGGCGCCCTTCGTGCATCATCAGGTGAAATGGATGCTGATGGTGATAGCGTTCCTCGCCCACCGCGCGCAGCGCGTCGCGCAGTCCATCGAACGACAGCAAAGCGTCGCTGCCCACGTCTACAGTTCGAACTGCCATCCATCCTCCGCGATCTCCCAGCCGGCCTCGCGCACCCGGCGATATTCCGCACCAGCCTCATTGAGCATGGGATTCGTGTTGTTGATATGCAGATAGATTTTACGTGGACGCCTCACTTGCGCCAACCGCGCAAGACTTCCTTCCGCCGACGAGACCGGAACGTGCCCCATCTCCCGCGCGGTTTGCCCGTTGCCCTGAATGCGAATCAATTCGTCATTGCTCCAGAACGTGCCATCGAACAGCAGAACGTCGGTAGTGTCGAGTTCCTTCAGAAAGACTTCGTCAATCTGCGGAACAGCAGGCATGTAGGCAAGCCGCTTGCCCGACGGAGATTCGACGATCAGTCCCAACGATGCTTCGTGCCGAATCAGGTCAGCCTGGCGCCTTTGGGAAACGTAAGCAGGATAATGCCGGCCAAGAGAGAGCGCATGGCATCGCAGTCCAGAATCCTCGCCGGAAGGGCTGCACAGGGCGAACGTTGTCTCCGTAGTGAAATCGTTCCAGGTCAACTGGTGAGGAACACGCTGCAGCATGGCGAACATGGAGTTGTCTTCGGTGAGAATTCGCCGCACGGAAAGGGTCGCGTAGGCATGCAGCGGTTGCAGTTCGCGCAGCAGAAGTAGTCCGAGAACGTGATCGATGTCGGCGTTGAGCAGAACCGCTCCCGCGATCGGAGATTGGCGAACGCCATTTCCGCCATCGCACGGATGAAGCTCGGGTGTGACTTCGATCTGAGCGCGCAGGTCAGGAGAAGCTCCCAGCAGAAACCAACTCTCGGAGTCAGCGCTGATGGCCACTTGCGTTTGGGACCGCGCTTTGCCGGCGAAGGTTCCGGCACGCACCGCACGGCAATTCGGGCAGGCACAATTCCATTGCGGAAACCCTCCACCAGCGGCCGACCCGAGGATTTTGACCTGCATGATGGGAGTGTAGCAGGGCCTGTGTGGGGACACTCGGCTTGTCCGGTAGAAAAAGACTATGTGGGGAGAGTACAGCCCACCGTGCTAGCGCGGGTAGGCGTTTCCAGCATGTAAATCTCTACAATATTCCGGGCCGCCATTCGTCTACAGGAGTGGATGAACCGGACGGTGAGCATCGCAGTGATGACTGAGCAGGACCGTCGAATCTCGGAGGTCGTCGCGGAGCAGCGGTCGCGGCTGCGCAATTTCATCCGCAGGCGTGTGCGCAATGAAGCCGACGTAGAAGATCTGCTGCAGGATGTCTTCTACGAACTGGTGGAAGCGAATCGCCTGCTGATGCCAATTGAGTACGTCACGGGCTGGCTATATCGCGTCGCGCGCAACCGCATTACCGATCTCTTCCGCAAGAAGAAGCCGGAGAGCTTCAGCGACGCGTCGATGGAGGACGAGGAGGGCGAACTGCTGAAGTTTGAGGATCTGCTGCCCTCGCCCGATGCCGGGCCGGAAGCGCTCTACGTGCGTCACCTGCTTCTGGATGAGCTGGAGATTGCGATCGGCGAGTTGCCCGAGGAGCAGCGGAAGGTGTTTATCGCGCACGAACTGGAAGGGCGCAGCTTTAAGGAGTTGTCGGCAGAGAGCGGGGTCGGCGTCAACACCCTGCTTTCGCGCAAGCGGTATGCAGTGTTGCATCTGCGCGAACGGCTGCAGGCGATTCACGACGATTTATTTCAGAAATGAGGAAGGTCATGAAAAAGAAATTGATCTGGATTGCACCCCTGGCGATCACGGCAATTGTGGCTTTTGTTTTCGCTGGCGGTTGGGTCGTGCAGCACCTTTGGAACTGGCTGGTGCCGTGGTTGTTCGGATGGCATCAGGTGAGTTTCTGGCAGGCCCTCGGGTTGCTCGCGCTATGCCGAATTCTGTTTGGAAGCTGGGGCGGCCACCACGGCGGGCGCTCGAATTTTCGGCGGCGCATGGGCGAGAAGTGGGACCGGATGACGCCGGAAGAACGTGAGAAGTTCCGCCAAAAATGGGGCTCACGGTGCGGTGGCTTTGGAGAGCCCAGCAGCGGAGCCAAAGAGCCCGTCTGATATCGCGCTCACGGCCCGCGCAGGGAAGTCCGTCTGCGCGGGCGGAGTCGACGGTTGTGACTCCCTGTTGCCGTCCCGTCGTACGTCGAGACATCCGGATCGCTTCGAAAAATTCCTTACTTTTTTCTTGTCGAGGACTTGACATATTCCCATATAGGAATGTATATTTCTACTCATGGCACGAGCGGCGACAACTTCGGATGCGTTTAACGCCGTGGCGGAGCCGCGCCGCCGCGAGATTCTGGAGCACCTGGCGGGGGTGGAGCTTCCAGTAGGCGACCTCGTCATAAGGATGAGGCTCGAACAGCCTTCGGTGTCGAAGCATCTGAAGGTGCTGCGCGATGTGGGCCTGGTGCGGGTGCGAAGAAATGGGCGGCACATGATGTATCGAACCAATGCGGAAGAGATTCGTCCGCTGTATGAGTGGACGAAGACGTTTGAGCGGCTGTGGGCGCATCAGCTGTTGCGGATCAAGGAGCGGGCCGAGGAGAAGGAGAAGGCCCTGAAGAGCGAGTGAGCGCGGGGGCTTAAAGCCCCGAGTCGTTTCGGACGCTAACGCGGCCCTTAAAGGGCCGCTCTTCCACGGCGGATCCGGCAGTACACGATTGATTCGGCAATGGGCGGGGCATGGGGACAACACAATTTTGCAAGGAGGAAAGCATGAGTATCAGTCCAACGATGATGGGAATCGAGAGTTTGACGCTGACGGTGACGCAGGAGATTCGGGTTCGAGCTTCGTTGCAGACGACGTTTGAGGCGCTCCTGGAGCAGATCGGTCCGGAGAACGAGAGCTCGCAGGGCAAGATGCCGATGAAGCTCGAAGCCTGGCCTGGGGGGCGATGGTTCCGCGATCTTGGCGACGGCAATGGGCATCACTGGGGACACGTGCAGGCCATCAAGCGGCCCACGCTGCTGGAGATCACCGGCCCCTTGTTCATGTCGAGCGCGGTTGTGTCGAACGTGCAATACCGTCTGAGTGAAGAGAACGGGGAGACACTGATCAAGTTCAATCACCGGGCGTTCGGAGTGATTCAGGAAGAGTACCGTCGCGGGGTGAGCGGGGGATGGACTCACATAAACGAGAAAATCAAGACGCGGGCGGAACGCGCGAAGTAGGAGGAGTCTATGTGTCCAGCGTGCATTGCGAGCGCGGGAGTGGTGTTGGGCAGCGCAATTTCAACCGGCGGGCTGACTGCGCTGGTCGTGAAAGTTCTTCGTAAGAAGAAAGGCGAGAAAAGCGATTCGAAGGAAAAGGAGTAGAAGACGATGACGACAGCAACAATAGAAAAACCTGCAGCGAAAGTGGTGTCCCCGGAAGAGTGGGTGGCGGCGCGGAAGCAGTTCCTGGCGAAAGAAAAGGAATTCACGCGCCTGCGCGATGAACTGAGCCGGCTGCGCCGGGAGTTGCCCTGGGAAAAGGTCGACAAAAACTATGTGTTCGAGGGCGCCAGCGGGACCGAAACGCTGGCGGACCTGTTCGATGGACGCAACCAGCTGATTGTGTATCACTTCATGTTTGGGCCGGGATGGAAAGAGGGATGTCCGAGCTGCTCGTTCCTGGCGGATTCGTTCGATGGCGCGGCCATCCACATGGCGCAGCGGGATACCACGTTCGTCGCGGTTTCGCGCGCGACCCTTCCCGAGATCGACGCCTTCAAGAAGCGCATGGGATGGAAGTTCAAGTGGGTGTCGTCGAACGGAACGGATTTTAACTACGACTACCAGGTGTCGACGGGGAACGGCGAGAAGGCCGACAGCAGCGTGTACTACAACTACACGCTCACGCAGTTTCCGTCGGAGGAGCGCCCGGGCGCGAGCGTGTTCTTCAAGAAGAACGGGGAGGTGTTTCACACCTACTCGACCTACGCGCGTGGGCTCGACATCTTCCTGCCGGCGTACAACTGGCTCGATATCACCGCCAAAGGACGCGACGAGGCAGACATGAAGCCGCATGCCATGTCATGGGTGCGCCATCACGACCGCTACAGCGACGGGAAGATGGTGGATGTGAAGAAACTGGCTGGACGCTGAGCGACCGCTACCCCGGATCAACTGCGGGGGCGAGACGCCCCCGCCACAGCCGGCGAGTCGCCGGCGCTACTTTCTTAGCACACTAATTTACGAGGAGAACTGATATGGCTACGATGGCTCAGCCTACGATAACTCAGCCGATGTTGAGTGAGTTGCATGAAGAGGCCGCGATTACGAGGCGTGCGCTCGATCGAGTGCCCGAAGACAAGTTGACATGGAAGCCGCATCCGAAGTCGATGACGCTGGGCCAATTGGCCTCGCACGTGGCATCGATCCCCGGCGGGATTGCGCGCATGGTTCAGCAGGAAAGCTTCGACGTGGCCCAGCGCAACTTTGTGCCACCTCAGCCCAACACTCTGCAGGAGATCCTCGTCGCGCTCGAGCAGAGCGTCCGCGACGCGGAGCAATGTTTGCAGGAAATGTCGGATGATCGGGCAAACGGTCCCTGGCGGCTGATGCGTAACGGCAAAGAGATTTTCACCATGCCGCGGGTGGCGGTGGTGAGAACGATCATGCTGAATCACTGGTATCACCATCGCGGACAGTTGTCAGTGTATCTGCGGCTGCTCGATATTCCGGTTCCGGTGATTTATGGACGCAGCGCGGACGAGGATCCCCTCGCCTGAAGCGCGGGCGGCGATCAATTCATGCCAGAAGTTGCAACCTTTCTACGCCCCGCATGCAGGTAATGTGAAAAAGTATGCGGGGCACGGAAGGCTCGGGCGCTTTCTTGTTGCGTTTAAGCGAGAGTTGGGGCCATACTCGGGGTGCCCATCCTCTGGGGCGGCACATCAGCCTTCCCCCGCCCTCCCCAATTTTCCTTCCCTCTAAAATCCGCTGGAAATTTAGTTCATGTCGCCCAGCGAGCAGGCGCCGGGGCCGCGAGGATCGCCGCATGATCCGCAGGCGCCGCTGGGGCGTGGCGAACTCGACCCGCTCTTGGCCGTCACCGCGAAGACGGAAAGTTGTGGCTCGAGTTTCTTGGTATGGCATTTGGGACACTCCGCTTTTTCTTTGCCGTAGATCAGGGCCTCGAATTGGTGGTGGCATTCTTTGCAGATGTATTCGTAGATGGGCATGGGTGACTCCGTACCTATTAGAATCAATTTGTGGGGAGTTCGCAAATCTCAGATAGTCCCGGCCGCGGCGAGGTTCCGATCGCTCACCAACGCATGGCATGGGAAGGCCGTTCGCCATTCCGCGCGCGGCGATGGCTGGGCGGCGGACACATGCAGACGATCGCCAGCTTCTTTTTGCCACGCACCATTCACTTGCCTCCAGCGGAAGAGCGGCTGGTGGAAGTGGCGCCCGGCATCAAAGTGCGGTGTTGGTGCCGCTGGCAGGCGGAGAATCCCCGGCTGGCGCTCACGCTGATTGTGGTGCACGGTCTCGAAGGCTCGTCGGAATCGCAGTACATGACGGGAGTAGCGCGCAATGGACTCGCGGCCGGCATGAATGTCGTGCTGATGAACCAGCGCAACTGCGGCGGCATGGACCACTTTGCGCCTACGCTCTATAACTCAAGCCTGTCGGGCGACGTCGCGGCAGTCGCCAGAAATGTTGTCGAGAACGACGGCGTGTCGCGATTCGCGCTCATTGGTTTTTCGATGGGCGGCAACCTCGTATTGAAACTGGCCGGAGAGTGGGGACGCCAGGCTCCACTGCAGTTTCGCGCGGTAGCGGCAGTGTGTCCGGCGGTGGATTTGGCGGCGTCTGCCGATGCGCTGCACGAGCCCGCGAACCGGATCTACGAGTGGTATTTTCTGATGCAGTTGTTCCGGCGGCTGCGGCAGAAGGCGAAACTGTTTCCTGCGAATTTCGATGTTGGTCGCCTGCGTGGAGTGACCAGTCTGCGCCTGTTTGATGACCGGGTCACCGCGTACTACTGCGGGTTTACGGGGGCCGACGATTACTACGCGCGGGCGGCGGCGGCGAATGTGGTCGATCACATCGCGGTTCCCGGGCTGATCCTGCATGCGGCGAATGATCCGTTTATCCGGATGCAGCCGGAGACCTTGCGTCGGATCGCGGGGAATCCGAATCTCACCTACGTCGAGACTGCGGACGGCGGGCATTGCGCGTTTGTGGGCGAGCCCGACGGGAATGGCGACGACGGGCGCTGGGCGGAGCGGGAAGTGGTTGAGTTCGTGCGGCGGGCGGCAGGTTGAGCCTCCGTGCCGACCGTCTGAATTCACCATCACCACGCTCTAGGTGTCATCCTGAGGCGCGCGCCTTTTGCGCGCCGTAGGACCTATGGACTCGTCGGCAGCATCGGCAACGCCGGCGAATTGCACAGGTCCTTCGCGGCAAAGAACGCCGCTCAGGATGACAAATCTGGAATTCACGCCGACGCGATGAGCGGAGTCTTTGGTTCCCGCCCTTTCATCCATCCTTTTATGTGCGTGCGGACATATGCCAATAGCACCATCGCAGCCGTGATCACCAGCAGGCCCCACGATGCGCCGCCGATCCCTTGCGCGCGCTTTGCCAGGATCGATACGCGGCCGTAGACGAATTCGATGTGTACCCAATAGACCAGCAGCGATGCCTGGCCGAGCTGAATGATCGGGCTGAATCCCCACTGGGCGGGGCCCCACCGGCACCACGCGTAGCTCGCCGTCAGAATCACCATCAACATTCCCACGCGGATTAGAAAGAACTCGGGGCTCGTGTGCCAGTAGTCGTAGACCGGATACAACTGGTGTGGCCAAGCATCGAGCCAGCGGGAGAGTTCTATAAAGACCAGGCCAACGGCACCGAGCGAGACGAAGACTCTGGCTTCATGAGCACGCGTCCACGGACTTTGCAGGATGAATCCCACTGCGAGGCCGGCAAAGGCGAATCCCGCCCACGGAAAGACCGGAAACAGCCAGGCCTGCGGAGTGCCGAGGTTGTGAACTCCGTTGACGTAAGACTCGAGCGGCCAGGGGAGCCACCTGGGGCGCCATGTGGTCCAGAGCAGGGGAGTGAGAAGAGAAATCAGGAGGGCGATTGCCGCGGCCGAAGAAACGAGGCGCATGCGGACGTTCTCCCACCCTTGCCGCAAAGAGCGCGGCAAGGATGGGGCACCCACATCCTTGGACTCTTCCGGCTTTTCGCGGACGGGAGCGCCCGCGCCGCATGTCCACAGAACCATCCAGCAGAGCAGGCCCAGCAGCATCATCGAAAGGCCGATGGTGTTGAGGATGTCGACGCGGAGCAGGTCGCTTTTCGGCGCCCAGCCCCAGGCGATGACATATTCCTGCAGCCGAAGCAGCATGGCCCAACCGAAAATCTCGGCGCCCCGGCGGATCGTCGTAAGGCCGATTTTCGAGGCCGTAAGCCCCTTCTGGCCAAGCTTCTCGGTGACCAGGGCGAAAGAGATCCCAGCCAGGAAAAGAAACAGCGGGGCTGGGAACGTCCCTCCCAGCTGCGAGTACATGTAGAAACGGCTCTGACGGGCCGGTCCTCCAAGCCACGAGTCGTAGCAGTGCGTCTGGAACATCAGCACGCAGGCCAGTCCTCGCATCCAATCGATATACGCCAGGCGGGACTTTGGGGCGTCGGCAGGGGGCATGCGCGGTGGCGATGGGCAGTATACGGCAAAGGGCCGAAAATGCCGTCAGTTTCCGGTTGTCATGCAGAACTTCCCGGCATCCGCCGGGTTCTTACCGTCTATTACCCGTTAGTTCGGGTTCTAATGGGTGGAACTACTGAATTCTGAAACACATGGCATTGTCATCTTTCCGTCAACCATACAACCTTCATACCTAGACACTTGATCGAAGCAGGGATAAGCCGTTATAAGCTTAAGAACACGTAAGAATGCACCAAATCAGGGGAGTGTCTATGTCGAAGAGCCTTCGGGGCCTCGTGTGCCCGCTGTTCCTTGCCGTCCTTTTCACGACATTCAGCTTCGCGGTCACGCCGGACCGCGTCAGTGGCGACTTAGCTGGCGGGCCGAAAGTGCAACTCAACGGCAACATGCACGGCTTAGCCAGGCCGGAGAACGACCTGGGCCGCGCCGACGGCAACCGCTTGATCGAAGGAGTCTCCCTGACATTTCGTTTGTCGCCGGAACAGCAGAAGGATCTTGATGAATTCCTGATCGAGCTGGCGGATCGTTCCTCACCGAACTTCCACAAGTACCTGACCATCCCGCAATACGCCAGGCGGTTCGGCATGAGCCAGAACGACCTGAATAAGGTCGTCGCGTGGATTCAGTCGCAAGGCTTTACGAATATCAAAGTTGCCAACAACCGCAACAAGATCTCGTTTGACGGAACGGTCGCGCAGATCGAGTCGATGTTCGCGGTCGAAATGCACAATTATCTCGTCGACGGCGAGGTGCATCTGGCCAGTGCGATGAATCCGTCGGTCCCTGCGGCGCTGTCGGGGGCGGTCCTGTATGTGGGACATCTGCACGATTTTGCGCCCAAGCCCCGGATCAAGGCCCGCCCGAACTTGACATCCTATCTTAGCGGTAATCACTTCCTGACTCCGGCAGACTTCGCGACGATCTACGATGTGAACTCACTTTACGCGGCCGGAAGCGATGGCACCGGACAAAAAATAGCCATCGTCGGACAGTCCACCATCAGCACGACCGACCTTAGTAATTTCCGCACCGCAGCCGGGCTTCCGGCAAGCACTGTAACCATGAAGTTGATGGAGGGTACTGGAACGCGGTGCTCGGGAGACGAGGGAGAATCTGACCTGGACGTGGAATGGTCCGGAGGCATCGCCAAAAATGCGCAGATCACCTTTATCTATGCCGGCTTGGGCACGAACGACACTTGCTCGAATCGGTTTGACAACATCTGGGACGCTCTTGAGGATGCCCTGACGGGCACCACGACAGGGGTAGCAGGCTCTCCGGTTGCACCCTTCGTCAGCACCAGCTATGGCTTTTGCGAACAGGGGATGCAGGCGCAGAGTCCCGGGTTCTACTTGACCATCCAGAGCTGGGTGCAAACAGGTCAAACACTCGGCGTGACATTGGTTGCCGCCTCGGGCGACTCTGGCGCTGCTGATTGTGACCTCAGCAACAGCATTTCGGCCACGCAAGGCCTTGCTGTCGATGTTCCCGCCTCCATCCCCGAAGTCACAGGCGCAGGCGGCACGGAGTTCTCGGCCGACAGCCCTACCTACACAACTCCCAATCCTCCCGGCGCGAATCCGCCTTACTGGGCCGGGGCTGGTACCACTACTGACACCGTCTCTTCGGCTTTAGCATATATCCCGGAAACGGCCTGGAACGATACCGCGCTTGCTCTGGCCAATCAGGGTGGCCTTTCGGCGTCGGGTGGCGGAGCCAGTGTGTTTTTCACAAAGCCGACCTGGCAAACTGGAGCGTTGGGCACAATGCGCAACGTTCCCGACATCGCCCTGAGCTCTTCGCCTGACCACGACCCCTACTTGCTCTGCTCGGAGGATTTCCAGTTTGGCCATTGCGCGGCGGGTTTCCGAGACAGCGCCGCCGGTAATTTCGGCATTGTTGGCGGAACCTCAGTCGCCGCGCCGACATTCACCGCGATCCTGGCACTGGTCAACCAATACCTGGGCAACACTCCCCCCAATGGACTCGCGCCCGTTAACCCCACACTTTATCTGCTTGCTGTGAGCAACCCAGGGGCGTTCCATGACGTGACCACGGGCGACAACAAAGTGCCATGTACCACAGGCACGACCAACTGCCCGACAGGCACGACCTCGATCGGCTTCACAGCGGGCATCGGCTACGACCAAGTCACGGGTCTGGGCTCAGTGGATGGCTTTGCCCTGGCACAGGCGATGAGCACGCAACCGGGCTTCACACTTGCGCTCAAGGGGGGAGGCAGCCTCCAGGTGGCGCAGGGATCGAACATCAATGCTGAAGTGGACCTGACACCGCTGAATGGTTTCACCGGTGCGGTCACATACACATGTACCGACGCGGCGCCGGAGTCGACGTGCACCGGGCCTACCGGGGCGATCGCAAGCACGCAGCCCGCCAGCTTCAGCATCACGACCAAGGCGCCTACGGCAAAGTTGGAACGTCCATTCGACCGCAGCGTGCGGATCTTCTACGCGATGCTGCTGCCCGGACTGTTGGGGATCGTGTTCGTTGCCGGCTCACGCAAGCGCTCAACGCGCGGCATGCGTCTGCTTGGCCTGATGATGGTTCTGGGATTCTCCACCCTGTGGCTGGGATCGTGCGGAGGCTCCAGCAGCAGCACGAAAGATCCCGGAACGCCGGTGGGCAGCTACTCGATCACGGTGAAAGGTGTGTCAGGAACACTCACGCGGCAGACGACATTCCAACTGGTAGTCGTGCCGTAATCGGCGAGGTAGCGCCGGCGACCGCATGCTGTCGCGGGGGCGTCCCGCCCACGCACCCAGCTAGCGAGCTAATCCGAAACTCAAGGCGCTCCACTCCGTGGGGCGCCTTTCTTTATGCTGCCAGCGCTTTCGTGCCCACCGCCCGCCTGAACTGCGCCGGAGTGGTTGCGGCCATCCGCCGAAACACGCGGGTGAAGTGGCTCTGGTCGGAGAATCCGCACTCGGCCGCAATCGCCGCCAGCGGCCACTCAGGGTCGCGCAATAACTCGCAGGCCGCGCGCGCTTGCAGGCGCTGCTGGTATTCGCCGGGCGTTCGCTTCTCGAATTTGCGGAATACGCGCGCCAGGTGTACGGGATGTACTCCGGCGTCGCGCGCCAAATCGCCCATGCGGAGATGTTCGCGAAACTCCGCATGCAGCCGCTCCTTCACTCGGCGAAACCAGCGAGGAGCCTGAGTCTCGTGGCGTTGCCCTTCCGATGCCACTCTCGCAATTGCCGCGAGCAGTTCAAAGATGTGTCCCTCAAGTTCGAACGGCGCGGCGTCCGTCTTGAAGGCCGAGAAGAGCCGGAGCCCTGGCCACAACATCGTCCCCACGCCGCCATCGAAAGTCGTCTCCCCGGGCAGGCGCAGGTCGAGCGCCCGCATAGCTTCGCTGCGAAATTCCACCGTGAACAGAAACGCGCCCGCCGGCCCGATCACCGTCGAGTGCGCTACGCCCACCGGATTGAAGACCGCTGTCAGCGGCGGCATCTCGTCGAGATGGCCGCGATCGCCTTCGCGGTAGTGTCCGCCGAGCACGACCGTCACGTACGCGAGCACGTGTTCATGCCGCGGCACCACGCGCGGCGAGGGCTGGCGCAGCTCAGACAGCAGAACGTCGCCGGTGTTCAGGCGCGCCTGCACCGGGGAGTAGAATTCTCCTCCGTGCAGTACTTTTCCGGGGTGCGCCGGCTCGGGCATGATTGGTCAGACGATCCTGCCATGAAACTGTCACCAAGGCGTGTTTCATAGTGTTGCGTGTGCAGCATGTTTAATCCGTTCAAGACACTTGGGACGAACCCAATTACCCTGTCGCAAAGCCTGGGGAGGCCTATATGAAGAAGATTCTTGCCGCGATCGCAGTGGCAGCCGCGTTGCTCGCGCTGCTGGCTGCCGCTCCTGAAGAAAAGATGCCCAAGCCGCAGTATGACGAAAAAGGGCAGCTCCTGCGTCCCGCCGACTACCGCGAGTGGATGTTTCTCTCCGCGGGATTTGGCATGAACTACAGCCCGGGGCCCGATAGCCACGAGATGTTCACCAACGTGTTTGTGCAGCGCTGGGCCTATGACGAGTTCGTGAAATCGGGCAAATGGCCCGAGCAGAGCATGTTCGTCATCGATGAGCGCGATGCCGCCAGCCGAAGTTCCATCAACCAGAAGGGTCACTATCAGACCGACCTGATGGGACTGGCGGTCGAGGTGAAGGACTCGGCGCGCAATCCGGACAAGTGGGCGTACTACGGATTCGACGCCGATGGCAAGACCGCCGGTGCCATGCCCCATGGCAATGGATGCTGGTCGTGCCACGATGCCCACGCCGCCGTCGAGCACACGTTCGTGCAGTTCTATCCCACGGTGAAAGTGGTGGCGAAGAAGTTCGGCGTCTACAACGAGGAGCGGGAGAAGGTGGCGGACGTGAAGTGAGTGTGAAGGGGATCCCGCTTCAGCCGCTGAGGTTGCCGTTGGCCTGTGCGTGTCTCATCAGCGGCCCGCAGCAACGTGGAAGAGCGGTTGTTTCAGCCGTTGAGGACTGCTCGCCTCCTTCACCACATCAACTGCCGGCAGTGCCGTGGAAGAGCGGCCCTTCCAGGGCCGCGAGAGCGACGGGGTGGGAATGCGGGCTTCAGCCCCGGTGGTCGTCGTTGCCGCTCCGCACGAAAAGTCAGCACAGGGGCTAAAGCCCAAATCGGCTCGGTCGATCTTACGCGACCCTTAAAGGGCCGCTCTTCCACCAAAGGGCTCTTCTTCCACGAAGGGCCGTTCTTCCACGGCAACGCCACCTTTCGCTGCTTCAGCCTGACTTCTACAAGCCCGCCCGAGCACGACGAATCCGGGCCCGTTCCCGATCATTTGCCGGATCGCCCCCCACCCTTCCCCGCTTTGCCCTTCGACCCCTCCATCTGCGAAACTGACCACTGATCACTGATCCCTGAAAGCCGAAAGCTGTTCCACCCATGGGCCGCATCCACGTTCTTTCCGAAAACGTTGCCAACCAGATCGCCGCGGGCGAGGTGGTGGAGCGGCCTGCCTCCGTGGTCAAGGAGTTGCTCGAGAACTCGCTTGACGCGGGAGCGACGCGGATCAAGATCAGCGTGGAGGCGGGCGGGAAAAAGCTCATCCAGATCACCGACAACGGATGCGGCATGGTGCGCGACGATGCCATGCTGGCCTTTGAGCGGCACGCGACTTCGAAGATCAAGAATGCCGAAGACCTGCTGAGCGTGGCCACCCTGGGATTCCGCGGGGAGGCGCTACCCTCGATCGCCTCGGTGTCACGCCTCCGGCTGGAGACGCGAGCCGCGGAAGAGCCGTCCGGAACCGTTGTCGAGATTAATGGCGGAAAGATTGCCCGCGTCGAGGAAGCCGGGCTGCCGCTGGGAACGTCGATCACGGTGCGCGATCTTTTCTTCAACGTTCCCGCGCGCAAGAAGTTTCTCAAGTCAGAGTCTACCGAGTTGTCGCACATCGCGTCGCTGGTCACGCATTATGCACTGGCGCATCCCGACAAGCATTTCGAACTGCATTCCGCCACGAATGCCATGCTGGTCGCGCCGCCCGTGGCGGGACGCAGCGAACGCGTGTACCAGGTATTCGGCAAGGAGACGCTCGATCAGTTGATTCCCGTGGCCGCGCGGCAGGCACTCGCGCATGTGGGATTGCCGCAGCCTCCGCCGTGGCGGCGGAAGGAAGAGGATCCAGGTGGCGAGGTTGCAGCTAAAGACCCGGGCGAGATGCGCATTCACGGCTTCGTCTCGAAGCCGGAGATCCAGAAGCTCAACCGCAACTCGATCTTCGTCTTTGTAAACGGCCGCCTGATTCGCGACCGGTTGGTGCAGCACGCGTTGACCGAGGCTTATCGCAACATCATTCCGCCGGCAGTGTATCCGGTGGTGCTGCTGTTCTTGGAGTTGCCCGCAGGTGAGGTGGATGTGAATGTGCATCCATCGAAAACCGAGGTGCGCTTCCGGCAGCAGACGGTGATGCACGATTTTGTGCGCGACTCGGTGCGGGCGGCGCTGATGAAGGCGCGTCCAGTGCCACAGTTCATGACGGAGATTCGGGCGCACGCGACCGCGAGCCAGGCGCTGACGCCGGGAGCGCAGCCGTGGGAGCCGACATCGGAAGGCGGGCTTCCGGCTTCCGGCTTTCGGCTTCCAGAGGGTGGATTGCGGGAGCCGGGCGCTTCCGCGGGATTCGCGCTGCACGCGTCGGTGCCGCCTCCAATTTCTGCCCGCCTGCAATTCGAAGGCGGAATCGCCGTCGAGGGCAATGCGGCGATTCCAGTCGCGCGCGGTCTGGAGAACGCCGCGCTGGCGCCGAACTTTGCTGCTCCTCCACCGCACCAGTTGGAGGCTGTTCCCGACCATGGATGTGCTCCGGCGCTCGACGTCAGCGAAGAGGAACCGACGCTTGCGTCGCTGGGCACGCTGCGCCCGCTGGGCCAGATTCGCAGTTCGTTCATTCTGGCGGTGAACGAAGACGGCCTTTGGATCGTCGACCAGCATGTGGCTCACGAGCGGGTGCTCTTCGAGCGCGTGCTGAAGCAGCGGGCGGCGCAGCGAGTCGAGAGCCAGCGGCTACTGATGCCGATTGTGCTGGAGTTGTCTCCGGCACAGCAGGCGGTGTTCCGCGAGATTTCCGATGAACTGGCCCGCAACGGATTCGAGGCCGAACCCTTTGGCGCGCGCAGCGTGGCAGTGAAGGTCGCCCCCGCAGGAGTCGATGCGGCGGCAGTCGAGCACATGCTGCACGAACTCCTCGACCAGATTTCGAGCGAGGAGCAATCGCTGAACCTGGAGAAGATTCGCACCCGCATCGCCGCTTCGATCGCCTGCCATGCCGCCATCAAGGTCAACATGCCGCTGGAGCAGAACAAAATGGAATGGCTGCTGGCAGAGCTGGCGAAAACCGACCACCCAATGTCTTGTCCTCACGGCCGGCCGGTGGTGTTGCGATATTCTGTGAAGGATATTCAAAAGGCGTTCAAACGCATCTGATCAATTTGCTGGCGCCGCCACTTCGGATGCATGCAGGTGAATAATCGTCCACCTTCCGGCTGACTTTTGCAGGACGATGGTGCGCCGGTTCAGGAAGCCAGGACGATCATCGAGATGAAACGTCGCAATTGCGACGTCCCCGGCCAACTGAATGTGGAGATCTCTGGGCTGCAAGTCCATATACGGTCCCTTTGTTCTTCCCGCCCGAATGCGTTCGAAGACCTTCTGAAATGTTCTTTCGAATTGCGCGCGCCCGTCGGCACGATGGGGAAATTCGCGCGGGTAGAAGACTGTCGCATCGTCGGCGAATGAAGTGCGGAACCGGTCCCAGTCGAGGTTATCGAATGCCTGTATGAAATCGGAAAGAGTCTTGCGCACCTCGGCTTCCCTTGGATTGAGAGAGTGTGCCGCCGGACAGGCTGCCAGAAGCGACACTGCGGTAAGTACAATTAGCCAAAGTCTGGTCATAGCGCGGCAGTATACAAGCCTGTGCAGGTGCCCGTGGCCTTTATAATCGGATGACCGATGACTGATCTCGAACTTCAACAACTGCGGCGCGAGAAGTGGCGGCTGGATGGCAAGGCCATCCGGACGATCGAAGCCGCGCGAGCATTTCTCGAAGACGTGGGACTATGCCTGATGTATCCGCAGCGGCCGCCCCTGCTGGTGCCGACCTTCATTGGCGCGTTCGTGGGATCGGACGACCGGTTGCCGGGGTGGCAGCATGCGTTTAAAGATCCGCGTGCGGCCGAGGCAACCGAATTGATGGTTCGCCTGCTGCGTGAGCGGGCTGCGTTTGAAGCGAACCTTGGGGAAGAGAATAACGGATTCCTGGTGGCCGCGTCGGTGTTCCCTTACTTTTATGCGCTCGTAGGGGAGCGTAATCCCAAACTGGCGCCGAAGCCGGGGTCACGGTCCCCATACTCTGCGCTGGCCTGTGACGCGTTTGCGCTGATTCAGCGTGAAGGGGCGATGTCGAAGCAGAAACTGCAGGAGGCGCTGGGCGGCAGCGTGTCGCTCCCCGCGCTCGATGGTGCGCTGGCGGAGTTGTGGTCGAAGCTACGCATCACGCGGGTGGATTACAAGGCGAGCGAGGGGTCGGTGTGGGATCTGCTCTACCGCTGGGCGCCCGATGCGGTGAAGGAGGGCGTTGGGCTGTCGGTGCCCGAAGCGCTCTCGGCGCTGGTGTCAAAGTATCTCGACTGCGTCATCGCCGTGGAGCAGTCGGAGTTGGAAGTTTTTTTCGGAAATTTCATCGCGCGCTCGAAGGTGAAGGACGCGGTGAATGTGCTGCTGGCGGCGCGGGAGTTGAGTTTCGTTCACGTGAGCGGGTGGTCGATGCTGCAGATCACGCCGGAGAAGGTGGTGGTAGCGCCGACGCCGCGGAGCGTTGCGAAGTAAATCTTCAAGTAGAGCGAGTCCTTGCCTGACCACCCAAATCTTCAACCGTATCGC
The DNA here is from genome assembly GCA_035632675.1 of Candidatus Dormiibacterota bacterium. GTDB lineage: Bacteria > Acidobacteriota > Terriglobia > Terriglobales > Acidobacteriaceae > Sulfotelmatobacter. The sequence goes on along the minus strand of DASQGJ010000025.1, from coordinate 358,437 downwards.
GGACGGTTGGCGCCGTCGCCCACCGGATTGCTTCATCTAGGGCATGCGCGGACTTTCTGGACTGCTGCGCAGCGTGCGGTCGAGCGCGGCGGGCAGCTGATTCTGCGCAATGAAGATCTCGATCCGCAGCGCTGCCGGGATGAGTTTGTCCGGGCGATGATCGAGGATTTGCGCTGGCTGGGGATTGCGTGGACTGAGGGGCCGGACTGCGGCGGGCCGGTGGGGCCGTATGCGCAGAGCGAGCGGCGGGAGCATTATCTGGCCGCGTGGAGGCAGTTGCGCGATGCGGGGATGATTTATCCATGCACTTGTTCGCGGAAGGATGTGGCGCTGGCTGCTGGAGCGCCGAACGATGAGGACGATGAGCCTGTGTATTCGGGGAAGTGCAGGCCTTCCAGTTCTGTGCCTGGGGACGCTCGGCTTCGCCTTCACGGGACGGGCGAGGCGCCCGTCGCCACACATTCCGTGCCCGCCACGGAACCTGCGGGGGTCAATTGGAGATTTCGCGTTCCTGATGGGGAGAAGATTTGTTTTACGGATTTGCATTTGGGGCCCCAGTGCTGGGTTGCAGGGCGTGACTTCGGCGACTTCATCGTCTGGCGGCGTGACGATGTTCCCGCTTACCAGTTGGCGGTGGTGGTAGACGATGCGGCGATGCGGATCACGGAAGTTGTGCGCGGGGCGGATTTGCTGAAGTCGACGGCGCGGCAAATACTTCTTTGTCGCGCGCTCGACCTGCCGATACCCGACTACTATCATTGCGACCTGGTCCGCGACGAGGGCGGAGCGCGGCTGGCGAAGCGGCATGATTCGTTGAGCATTCGGACGCTGCGCGAGATGGGGTGGACGGCGGCGCGGGTGCGGAGCGGAGCTTTCCCGCCTGACGGGCATGATTTGGTCTGACGCGGGTTTCGTGAAGGTTCCGCTCGCCCTTCGACTGCGCTCAGGACTCGCGGGACGGACGAGGCGACCGTCGCCACATGTACCGTCCCTACGTGAGCAGTTTCCCCACATGGCCTCCGTGTACAATCTTGCTTCGACAGATGACAGAACAATCGACCGCCGCACAGACGCAACGCAAACTGACAATTGCCATTGACGGCCCGGCCGGCGCGGGGAAGAGCACGATCGCTTCGCGGCTGGCGCGGAAACTCGGGTATGTGAATCTGGAAAGCGGCGCGATGTACCGGGCGCTTGCGCTCAAGGCCATCAGTAAGGACGCATCGTTCGACGATGAGGCCGCGCTCGTCAAGCTCGCCGAGAGCTCGCGCATTCGGCTGGAGCCTACGATTGGCGGAAACCGCACGCTGCTCGACGGGAAGGATGTATCTTCCCGCATTCGCGAGCGCGATGTGACCGAGGCAGCGTCGCGCGTTTCGGTGCATCCGAAAGTCCGGGAGTGGATGGTTTCTCACCAGCGCGAAATGGGCGCGGGGGGCGGAGTTGTGATGGAAGGCCGCGACATCGGAACGAAAGTTTTTCCCGACGCAGATCTGAAGATTTTTCTCGATGCGGACCCGGTGGTGCGCGAGCAGCGCCGCATGGCGCAACAGAAAATCGCCGGGGATGTAGCGGCAAACGTCGCGGCGGAACTGCGAGAGCGGGATCGGCGGGATCGAACCAGGGCGGCGTCTCCGCTGGTCGCGGCCGATGATGCGATCATTATCAACTCGACGGCGATGAGTGAGGACGACGTGTTAGAGCAAGTGGAGAAACTGGTGAAGCAGAAGCAAGGTTTCAAAGTTTCATAGTTTCAAGGTTTCAAAGTCAGAAAGCTGCTGATCTTTGAAACCTCGAAACCTTCGAAACCTTGAAACCTGTTCTGTCCTAGTTCTCGGTTGGTCGGACTTCACCCTTGGGCGCCGGCAGCGCCTTGCCCGGTTTGCCGGGAGCCGGTGGGATAGGTGGTGGTGGGGCAAGCGATGCCTTGCGAATCTCGATGCCCTCGTGCTCGTTGTTGATTACGATGTGAGATGAGCCGTTCCCGACAGTGCCGGTAGCCCGGGCTTCATGCTCGTCGTTATTCACCTTCAATTCCGGAAATTCCGATTGTATTTCACCGCCGCGGGTGCGCGCATCCAGGCGGAAGCCAGCTTTGTCGGGCACGCTGAATTGTACGTCGCCGTTGCGATTGTCGACTTGCACATTCCCCAGCGTCCGCATCGCTAATTCAACCGTCCCGTTGTCGTCCTGCAGGCGGACATCGCCCGAGACGCCTTCGAGTCGGATGTTTTTCGATCGCGTGGTCAGGCGCAATGGTCCGGTGATTTCGTCGGCATGCAGGTCGTCGGAATCGAGGTCGAGCGATCCGGTGATCCGCGAGAATTCCATATCCGTTCGCGATGACTTGAAGGTGACCGTCTTGGCGATGCGCTCGAGCTTGACGCTCTCTTGAAATTCGCCTTCGAGTTGCACGGAGCCTTTCACATCGGTCACGCTGACTTCGCTAACGCGTCCCTCTACATGGACGTCTCCGGTAATCTGCTCGACCTTGACTGAGCCTCTTTCCTGACTGACTTTGACATTGGCGGCGATGTCATCGACCGAGGTGTCGGAGTGCTGCGCCGAGATTTCGACGTTGCCGCTGCGGCCGCTGACGTTGACGTCACCACGCCGGGAACTGATGTTGACCGGGACTTTCCGCGGCAGGGAAATGTCCAGGTCGGTCTCGACCGCATGATCTCCCGCGCCTTCGACTTTGGCGTCAACGGTGACCAGTCCGCCGATCGTAGTGATGGTGGGCTTGGTCTCGCCGTTGTACTTGTCAGCATCCCCCTGATTCTCAGCGCCGATGCGCTTGCGAACCACGATGGTGATCTTGTCGTCGTCAGCAGCATGGACGCTGACCGCGCCATGTGTGTCGATGACCTTCAGGGTGGCGTCGCCGGGAAAATTCTGTTCCAGGTGGTCGCTGAAGTTGTAAGTCTCGCCAAAGATGTTGGGGAAATCTCCGTTGTCACCGATTTCGTCCCTCAGGCCGGACCAGTTCACGCGTTCGAACTGGTTGAAAATCAGACCGAAGACCACGATCATGACGACCAGAAAAACGCCACCCGCGCCGATTCCGGAGGCGCGGTAGCCTCCGCGCTGGGCTTGCTGGTGCTCGATGATCTTGATCACGCCCCAGAGAATCAGCAGCACGGGCCAGTAGCTTGCGAACAAGTGCACCAGCTTGCCCACCGAAAGCACTCGCATGGTGGTAAGCAGGAAGACTGTGCCGACGATAATCAGCACGAACGGCCCGGCAAACGAGCGGTGACGCTGCGGCGGCAACGGAGGCAAAGGAGAGAACTGAGGCGGTGGTGGCGTCATGACTGGGTTAGACATTTTTCACCTCGCCAGAAGAAGAGGGATCCGCGCTAGATGCCGGAGACTCCGCAGGATTCTGCGCCATCCCCTGGAACGCGGTTGGCGCGCCAGGAGGTGTCGGCGGCGGTGGTGCCGGCGGATAGCCTGACGATCCGAGCGGCAACCCAATGTGTCCGTTGTAGGAAGCGTTGCTTTGTATGAGCTTCACCACACCGATCACCAGCAGGATTGCGGGCCACGTCTTCCACAAGTCGATACTGGAGACGCTGTCGAGCAGGAAGATCACACCCAGGGTGACGAGGATGGCCGGACCCATAAGTTTGCGGGTGCGACAGCGTTCGCAAACACAAATGGGACGATAGTTGCCCAGCAGTCCCCAATGTTTAGCGAAGAGATAGGCGCCAAGAGCGATCAAAATCAGCGCCCAATAGCGATGGAGGCTGAAGTCAAAGGCGGTGTTGACCAGGAACAGCACTCCCAGGCCGATCAGAACTGCTGCCGCAGCCGGGATTTTCGTGGTCTCGGTCTTCTCGCTGGGAGGTCCGGCACTGGGGCCGGAACCGAACATCGATCCCAAGCCAAACGGATCGGGTGCGGGCTCTCCGGTCTGCAGAGCTTTGGCGGTGCGAACCGAATCGATGATCTGGTAGACGTAAAAGAATCCCATGGAAAGCGCCAGGAATAGTTTCACGTACCAGGGCACTTCGGAACTGATGACGATGATAAGCAAAACGGCGATGCCGAGGTGCGACAAACCCTTGGCGTACTGGCCGGTGTAAACGGCACCGACGCCGATGGGAAAGAACCCGGCCAGGATTCCCGCAACCGTTGGATTCGGTCCAGAATTCATGCCCCGCACGCCCGGCGGCATGGGAGGCACGTAGGCCGACGGCCCGCCAATGGGCGGATACACATTGGGCGGAGGAGGAACGAATCCCGGCGCCGACGGCGCCCCTTCGATGTGCGCGGCCAGGCAAGATTCGCAGTAGATCACGCCGCGCACGTCGCGGGTGCACTGGTTACAAAGTGGCTTGCCGCAGGTGCGGCAGAAAGCCACTGCAGCAATGTCGCTGTGAGTGGCGCAGTTCATACGAACCTCCTGTACGTGGTCACCGACACTACAGGCAGATCCTGAAGAGATGGACCCAGCGGAGCGCTAGCCAGGATGAGCTTTTCCCCTGTCTGGCTGTAATTGCGATCCTGCTTCTGCTCGGGCTGTTGAGTTGTGTCGTTCTTGTGTTCTTTCTGTTGCTTGGCGGGTCCGGGCTCGGCGGGGTTCATGTTGCGTTTGAGCCCGCGCAGCGCGGCCTGCACTTCCAGAACCCGCCGGGAATTGTCGACGTAGCGGATGATCCGGGCCTGCGTATTGTAGTAGGTGTGGCGGATCGCCGTTGGCCGCAGATCGATGGAAAGAATGTCGGCGGGCTTCACGCCGAGCATCGTCAGGCTCACCGACAGCGCGAAGAAAGCCATGCCGAACGACATGGCAAAGCGCGGCTGGCGAACCACGGCCCAGATCGGCTCCAGGAACGCGGCCTGCACGTGCTCCAGCCACGAGACTCGGGGCTGCGGCGCACGAACCGTCACGCGCAGGCGCTGGGTGTCAACGCCCGTTGTGGATGCCAGGATGTTATTGACCAGGCTGGCTGGAGGCTCCACCTCCGTGAGACCTTTCAGCCAATCGCGGCCTGCTTCCGCTTCGGCAAGCAGCGGCCCGCAGGTCTTACAACTGCGGGCGTGAGCCTGGAAGCGGTCGAGTCCGGTCCCGCTCAGCACGCCGTCAATCGCGTCCGCAAGCAAGAGCTCGAACTCGTTGCACTGCATTCCGTTACTGGTGTGGTCTGGCATCACATCACCTGCCTATAGGTACGTTGAAGGAGCCGGGCAAGTTCCGCCCGCCCTCTATTTATTCTTGATTTCACGGTACCCTCCGGAACCCTCAAAACGGTGGCAATTTCCTTGTAGTCCATATCCTGTAAGTCCCTTAGAATCACTGCTTCCCGAAGCTCGGGAGAAAGCTTGGCTAGGGCCGCATGGACGGTCTCCGAGGCCTCCCGCTGGCGCACCCGGGCGTCCGGGGGGGCACTTTGGTCTGGAATCTGCTCGCTGAGCGGCTGAGCGTCTTCGTGGTCGGACCCCGTCGTGTCCATGGAGTCGGTCACCCGGTCCTGTTTGGTCTTGCGGAAGTGGTCGACCAGCAGATTGCGGGTGATGGTCGTCAGCCAGGTCACGAACGCGCCTTTCGACTGGTCATAGCTCGAAAGCGTGCGGTACATCTTGATGAAAACATCCTGCGTCAGGTCCTGGGCGTCGTCCGACGATCCGGCAAAGCGGTAGCAGATGTTGTATATCCTGCGGTTATAAGTCTGCACAATCTCCTCCCAGGCGGCGGCATCGCCGGCAATACAGCGCCGGACCAGCATCGCGACGACCTGGACATCTTCCACTTGCGCCCCCGGAGATTGCAGTCTAACTACCGAGACGACGGCGTCGGACGACTGAGACCGCTCCAACGCCTACCCACTGGACAGTACGTCGTTGTGGGCCTTGAAGTTCGTGAATCAGCTAAGTCTGTGCGAACACGGCATTGTAGCAGCGAGTTACCGTCGATCTCGGGGAAAGGTAGGCGAATCACGGTAGTCAAGCAGGAGCCACGGTCAGCATCCAAAGTAAGCTTGGTTTGACGTGAGGCCCGGGAGTATCGTGAGAGGAAGAATCGTCCCGAAATTCCATTTGCAGAGCTTGGGCGTGCACCGTTTCACGTCCGGGAAAGGTGATCGACGTCATGAAGACAGGACTGATACATCGCGGGAAAGCGTTGAAGCTGGCAATGGCGCTGGTTGGCATTACGCTGCTGGCCGCTGCCGTTTCGCAGGTTGCGAGGGCGCAGGATCGAGATCAAGGCCAGGATGACCCGCCGAGCCGCGTCGCGCGGCTGGGGCACATGGAGGGCTCGATTTCCTTCCAACCCTCGGGAGAGTCGGAGTGGGTAGAAGCCGTGCGCAACCGCCCCATGACGACGGGAGACAAGCTTTGGTCGGATCACGATTCTCGAGCCGAGCTGCAACTGGGCTCGTCGACGATTGACCTGGCCCCCAGCACCGGTTTTTCCTTTCTCAATCTCGATGACCACACCGTTCAGATTCAATTGAGCACCGGAACCATCAACGTTCGAGTGTTCGATCTGGACCGGGACGACGTCTACGAAATCGACACGCCCAATCAGGCTTTCACCGTGACTGAGCCCGGCCGCTATCGCATCGAAGCCTCGGAAAACGGGGACTACACGGTTGTGACCATCCGCGAGGGCAAGGGTGAATCGACCGGGAACGGGCAGAGCTATACGCTGCACGCCGGACAGCGCACGACTTTCAGCGGAACGACCTCGCTCAATGCCGACGTGGAGCAGATCGGCGACCCGGATCCGTTTGACCGCTGGAGCTATGACCGCGAACGGCACTACCAGGATTCACCCTCGGCGCGCTACTGCTCGCGCCAGGTCGTTGGCTTCGAAGACCTCGATGACAACGGCGACTGGCGACCGGCGCCTGAGTACGGTGCCGTCTGGTATCCCCGAGTGGAAGCGGGTTGGGCTCCTTATCATCAGGGACACTGGGCGTGGATCGATCCCTGGGGCTGGACCTGGGTCGAAGATGAGCACTGGGGATACGCGCCGTTTCACTATGGACGCTGGCTCTTCATCGGGGGACGCTGGGGATGGATCCCGGGCCCGCGGGAAGTGCGGCCGGTGTACGCGCCCGCCTTGGTCGCTTTTGTGGGCGGAGTCGGCGTTGGAGTCGGCGGAAACGTGGCGTGGTTCCCGCTCGGTCCGCGTGAAGTCTACGTGCCGTCGTATCGCGTGAGCCCGGGCTACGTCAATCGGGTGAACGTCTCGAACACCACGGTGAACGTTACGCAGGTCACGAACGTTTACAACACGACCATTATCAACCAGAACATGACTATCAACAACGTCACCTACGTAAATCGTAACGTGCGGGGAGCGGTCACGGCAGTGCCGCAGCACGCGTTTGCGACTGCACAGCCGGTGGCGCGGACCGCGGTCGTGATGAATCAGAGGCAAATTGCGGCAGCTTCTATCAACGTGCGCGCGGCGGTGCCTCCGCAGCGTGAAGCTGTCATGGGAGCCCGGGTCAACACAGTGAACCGGATCGCAGCTCCTCCTCAGGCAGTAGCGAGCCGGGCAGTGATTGCCAAGGCAGCGCCACCTCCGCCCCAGGCGTCGTTCGCTGCGAGACAACAAGTGCTGCAGCAGCATCCGGGCATGCCCGTGGCCAGGCAGGAGATGGAGAGATTGCGTCCGGCCAATGCTCCCGCGGCTCCGATCGTAAGACAAGCTCCGCCCGTGAGAGCGGCGATGCCTGCGCCGGCTGCGAATCGTCCGGCGACTGCACCCGTTACTCCGGCAGCGAATCCTCCGGCGGCGAATGATCGGCCGGGAATGAATCCAGCGATGGCGAGGCCGCAACCGGGCAACCCACCTGCGGCAAACAATCGTCCCGAACCGAATCGTCCGGAGCCAACGCGGCCTGAGCCGAATCGTCCGTCCGAGCCGCCGGCACGCAATGACCGGCCAGTGTCCGTGCAGCCGAACAATCAGCCGTCGCCGCAACCGGTACCGAACTATCGTCCGGGCTCGATTCAACCGACGCCGAATCAACCCGCGCCGAATCAGCCGGCACCGAACTATCGCCCGGCCCCAACTCAGCCGTCGCCGAATCGTCCGGTCGAACCGCCAGTGCGTAGCGACCGACCCGTTGCGCAGCCGAACAACCGTCCTGAACCAAATCAACCGGCTCCGTATCGCCGGCCGGAGCCGAACCGCACCGTGCCGAACCAACCTGCTCCGAATCAACCGGCTCCGAATCAACCGGCTCCGAACTATCGTGCGGAGCCGGCTCGGCCACAGCCAAGCCAGCCTGCACCGAGTCAGCCGCGGCCGAATCCGCCGCAGTCGAATCGTCCGCCTGCGCCGGCGCCGCGGCCGCAGACGCCTCCGCCTGCGGAACATCCGCAGACGCATACGGCTCCGCCGCCACAACAGCAGCCCGCGAAGCCTCCGAAGAAAGACGACAAGACCAAGCCGCAGTAAATACCAGTCGCCGAACGCGATAAACAACAAAGGCATCCTGAAACTCAGGATGCCTTTGCGTTCTGGGGGAGCGGCCTTGCCTAGCGGCTGGCAAGTTCGGTGTTGTCGATGCGGTTATGCACCGGCTTGACGGTTTTCAGATAAGCGAAGATCGATTGCAGATCGTCGTCGCTCATGTTGCGGAAGACCCACCACGGCATTGGAGGGTTCAGCGGGCGCGCTCCCACATGTCCAGTGCGCAGCACTCGTACAAACATCGCCTCGTCGTAGTAGGAGATGCCGCTTGCATCGGGCGTGAGATTCGCGCTCCGTGCCGGAAAGCCCTCAATCTGTTTGCCGCCCGCGAACTCGAGGGCAAAAACGTGATTCCGAAGCCCCCCTCTATTTGCTGACTGCCGGCGCGGGATATTCCGGCAGTTTCTCCTTGTTCTGGTTGGCGCGCTTCACTTCGAGTTCGTCAAACAGGATTGATGGCGCCGAGATGCTGTTCGGAATGTTCTGCGGACGGCTGTCGACGTACACGTCATCGCCGGCCGCGATCAGATCGCTCCGCAATGAGCGGATGTCCAGGTCCCCGAAGGCCGCTCCCCGCACCAGTTCTTCGTGCCCATCCTTCGCCCAGACTTTGTAGAGCAGACGCGGAGTGAGCCTCCCTCCGAAAGTCTCGACGTAGTAACAATAGGGCAGGTCGCGCTGCTGGCAGAGTTCGATCAGCTTCTTCTTAAGCTCGTCTTTCGGAGTGGGCTGAGAAGAAGTGACGATCAGATTGCTGTTGTGGGGGCCCGGTTTGCCGGTAGGGATCTGTGCTCGTGCGTGCCCATTCGAGGCAGGGAAATCGCGAATCGGCTCCCGGCCCAGCAGGTAATTCACGAGCATTCCCTTTTCAATAACGGAAACGCGCTGCGCGCGCACGCCCTCGTCGTCGATCTCGTAGTGGCCGAGAAGCGACTGGCCGCGGTATTCAGAAATTGTGGGATCGGAGACGACCGACAAAAAGTCAGGGAGGACGCGGGTTTTGTAGCTTGAGGCGAAGGCTCCGGTCGTGCGCGCATTCTTGCCCAGTTCCGGCTTATGTCCAAGAACGTTCTCGCCTACAAACGTGGCGAATACAGAGGCAGATGCGTCGGCTGAAAACAGCACCGGCCCACGGTAGTCCTCCTCGACCAGCGGCGCATTGCGAAGATCTTTAAGAGAGTTGGCCAGCTTCTCGGCGCGACCGACGAACTCCGTGGCCGACGGCAATTCTTTGATGTTGGCCACGTTGAAGGCATTGTCCCGGGCGAGGCTCATGCCGTCCGCAGCCTGCGTGCTGCATCCCACAGTCATTTCGTACAGGTTCTGGCCGCTGCGCACCACCGTGCCTTCCGAATTCACGAAGTACCGGTTCACCGCCTGGAACCGCAAGTTGGATTCGAACGATTCGATCTCGGGATCATTCTTGTAGAGCGCGGTCGCATCCTGCAGCATTTTCTTCCACGGTTCAGGATCGAATTCGAGTTTCACCAGCGGCCCGATCGACTGCCCGGGATCGGCGTGCGCAAAATCGTCGACCGGTTGGTCGACGGTAAGCTGCTTGAGCTGGGCCTGCTTTGCGGTAAGAGATTCTGCGGCGGCTTTGTAGGCGCGATCCGTAGCCAGCCAGAGCTGGTGCCGCAGCGCCAGCATGTCGTCATCGACCGGCATGTAGTCGAGAGTGCCCTCGCCCTGGCCGAAGTAGCTGTCCTGCTTGTAGTCGCCAATGCGCACGACCACGCGGAGAAAACGGAAGCGAGTGCGAAGATCGGCTCGCATGGCGCCGAAGGAAGCCCCGGCGACATACTGATCCACATCGAAGATGCGGTATTCGACATAGTAGGGTGCCGCTACCTGGTCCATCTTCAGTTCCGACTTGGAGCGCTCCAGTTCCGCGCGCATGGCCGCGAGCACAATGTCATCTTTTGCTGCGGAATTTTTCTGCCCGAAGGCTGCCGAAACAGACAACGCCAAAATCATCCACGCGAGCAGCAAGCACCGCGCGTTCGTCATCATCGCTGTCATGGCTCGATTCATTGTTTCGCCCCCGTGTCTTTTCCCGGTTTAGCATCCTCTGCCCCCGGCGGAGGCAGGATCGGCGGCCGGTTGAGAGAGTGAGCTCGTTTCTGGACCTCAATCTCAGAGAACAGCATGGCGGGCGCAGCGGCAGCGACCGGGACCTGTCCGGACTCCGCGCCACAGATGCCGTTGAAGACGTCCGTCTTGTCGCCAGTCACCAGAATTCGATTCATGGCCGCGAGCGGCGTGCCCACGATGTCGATTCCGCGCACCAGTTCGTCCGGCTTGCCGTCAGGATAGACGCGCCACACCAGCACCGGCAGAACCTGAAAGGCCTGCGGCATTGAACGCTGGGTGAGCGTGAAGCCTCCCTGAATATCTTCGAAGTACAGACCGTAAGGCTTGCCTTGCTTCTTGACCTCATCGATCAGCTTCTGCCGTAACTCGGAATCCTTCACCGTTTTCGTCGACGACACGATCAGGTTGCCCTGGCGCCCCGTCGGCATCAAGCCAGGTTGAGAGCGGCCGTGTCCGTTGGAGTTCGCGAAGTTCTTGATGGGCAACCGCGACATCAGGAAATTCTTGAGAATGCCGTCTTTGATTACATCGACTTTGGTTGCAGGCATGCCTTCGTCGTCGAACTCGTACCAGCCGCCGAGATCGAGCCCGTTCAGCTTGCGCTGCGTCGGGTCGTCAATCACGCTGAGAAAATCCGGGAGAACCGGCTGGCCGACCTTCTTGGTAAACGTCTGCCCCTCTTGCTCGCCCCGCTGGCGGTGGCCTTCGAGCCGGTGTCCCAGCACTTCGTGGAAGAAGACGGCGGAGGCGCGGCCGGAGAGCAGGGCTGGTCCATCAAACGGCTCGGCCACGGGTGCGTCTCGCAAGGCTTTCAGATCTGAGGCCATCTTCTCCAGCCGCGCTGTAATTTCCGAGGCTGGTGGCAGATGCTCAATGCTCTCAGCTTGAAACGTTTCTACCCGCATCAGTTCCATGCCGTCATCGGCGCGGGTTTCCGCCTCGACTACCATGCGGATGAATGCACCCGGAGTGACCACGTGATTGCCTTCGGTCGAGAGGAAGTGCAGCTGGGCCTTTTGCGCCGTGATCACGACCGCCGAAGAATAAATGTAGGGATACTTGCGGAAGGGCGCGGAATCTCGCGAGCTAGTTTCTCCAGCACCCGCTGGTCGGGAGTGGAGGCGACTTCTTTGTAGTCGACGTGAGTCGGCGGTTTCTCCTCCGAAAAATCCGGGGACGTGTCTTCTTCCTTCGCCTGTACCTGCGTGTTCGTCTTCACATTCGCATACGCCTTGGAGGCTTTGCGATACTCCTCGTAGGTGAGCCGCCATAGTTCGTAGGCAATGGCATTGCGATCGTCAGCCAGTGGAAGGGTGCCCGAGGTGCGCGCCGAGCCGCGATTCTGCTGGTGAGAATTGTCGAGCGCCGGAGTTCCGATCCGCATCGTGACGTCGGCCGCGCGCCGTCGAACCTGCGTCGAGCTCACCAGGCTGCCCTGACTGCCAACCGCCATGACCACACTCTGGTCATAGACCGAGTAGCTCAGGAAGTAAGGCGCGGGATCGAGTTTGCCCAGGCTGCTTTGTGCGCGCTGCAACTCCTCCTGCATCGTCGCGAGCAGCGGGTCGGGCTTTTCGGAAGCCGCCCAGGAAATAAGGCTTGAAGCGAGGGCGAGTAAGAAAATGAGAGCAGTGCGTCGCACACGATTCTTCATGAGGAGACAGGACTCCAGCGGATGTGAAGTAATCGGTAAGCTTAACAGATCGGATTGCGGCCGTCCGTTGTTGCGAACCTACGAGGCCGGAGTGAACTTCACGTTGATGAAGGCCTCGCGCTGCAATGGACGGTCCTGCCGCCGTGCCGGCAAATACGACGAGTGCCAGACCACGTCGAGTGCCGCCGTGGCCAGCGCCGGATCGGAGCTTTGCACCACCTCGGCATCGAGAACCTTGCCCTTCTGATCGAGAATTGCGTGAACAATCACTGGCTGAATCGTACCGATGAATCCTGCCGGTGCGCGCACGGATTCGGGAAAGCGGAACGGTCCAACCATGACTGCGCCGGGGCCGTGAGCCAGCATTTTCTTGGTAGGGATGAACTGGTTGGGATCGTTGTTGGCGCCTTCCAGGCTGTCGAGGTGAATCTGCAGCACGCCGGTGCCGCCTTCGACGATCGTCGTCTGCCGCGGCAGCACGCGGCCGTGGAACTGGATGCCTCCGTTGTAGTCGTAGACGGAGTAAATTCCCGGCGCTTCGGAATGAATCCGCAGCAGGCCGGTCTTGGGATCGATACAGTATTCGTTTTCCTCCCAGCGGCGACCCGGCGTGGCGGTGGCGTCGTTGACCGCGCCTGAGATCAGGATGCACGCCAGTTCGGTGTCTTCCCACTTGGCGGTGGCCATGCGCAGCAGAGACGACGAAAAATTGCCCACGACGGGCCAGAACACGGAGTTGCGCACCGTCTGCAACCGGAGCGGCATGTGTCCGTGCGGCTTGTCGTCGTACACCTGGCCTTGGTAAAAAATGCGCAGCTGGGAGTAATCCCCCAGACGGGCCGACCAGCGCCATGTTTGGCCGTTGAGCCAGGTCTCCTCCACTTCTCCGTAGCCCTGGTTGTGCGAATCTTTCCCGATGGAGTTGAACGAAACCTTGATGCTGAAAGGTGACATGCCAGGCGAGTGCATCGCGCTGTTCTGGCGGGCGCGCTCCAGCAGGTTCAGAAGAACTTCGCGTTTCGCCGGAGTGTCGGGGACCACGGTCGGTCCAGTGGCAAGTTCCAGCGGATCGTAGGGCAGAGGCGCAACCGTGGGAGCGTCTTGCGAGAAGGAAACCACACTCGCGAACAGGATGAATATCGTGATGCGCAGGGCCCGGAGGGACATAAGGCACTCTCCAGCGGACAGACAAAAATGCTAGTACAGGGACGCGTTCTTTCGCAAGTAGAGGAGTAATTTCGCCAATGCTACCGAAGAGTGCCGCACATACACACGTCAGCGAGACGACAGGCTTCCGGCCTTCTTTTCCAGTTCCGCCCAGCGGGCGTAGAGTTTGTCCAGATTCTCTTGCGCCGCTTCCATCTCAGCCTGAGCGGCAACCAGCCGGGGACCGTCGCTGGCAATGCCGGGATCTTCCAGGGCGCCGCGTTTGCTTTGCAGCAACTGCTCGGCCTCGGCGATACGCTGCTCAATGCCGGCGTATTCGCGCGCTTCCATGTAGGAGAGCTTCTTTTTGCCCAGCGCTGCCGGCTCGATCGAACTCTGAACAGTTCTGGTCGAAGGGGCCGCCTCGCTCGTAGCCCGCTTGCGTTCCTCCTGCCACGCTTCCCATTGCGTGTAGTCCGCGAAACTCTCCGCAGCGCCGTTGCCATCCAGACCCAGCACAACGGTCGACACGCGATCGAGTAGATAGCGGTCATGCGTGACCAGCACGAGTGATCCGCGAAATTCGAGCAGGCTCTCTTCCAGAATCTCCAGCGTGGGGATGTCGAGATCGTTGGTCGGTTCATCCAGCAGCAGAATGTCGGCCGGCTGCAGCATGAGCTGAGCGATCAGCACCCGGGCGCGCTCGCCTCCGGAGAGTCGCTCGACTGGCTGACCGAGCTGTTCGCTGGTGAACAGAAATTTCGCCGCCCACGACGCAACGTGAATCACGCGGTCCTGATAGACGACGGAGTCCCCTTCCGGAGCCAGCGCGCGGCGCAGAGTCAGGCTCAAATCGAGCTGGCGGCTCTGGTCGAAATACACGATGCGCAACCAGTCGGCGCGACGAATCTCGCCCTGCGTCGGTGCCACTTCGCCACGCAGCAGGCGCAGCAGAGTCGTTTTGCCGCTGCCGTTCGGGCCAACCAACCCGACTCGCATCGCTGCCGAGATAATGAAGTTCAACCGCTCAAAGAGCCCTCGGCCTCCAATTTCAAAGCTAACGTCTTGCAGTTCGATCAGCCGCTTGGTCTTTCGCTCCGTGGCCGAGAAATCAATTTGTGCGGTCGAGCTTCGCGTTCTGGAATTCAAGTCGGCCAACTCGCTCATCAGTTCCCCGGCCTTGTCGATGCGCGCCTTCGACTTGCGCGTGCGGGCTTTTGCTCCGCGCCGAAGCCACTCAATCTCGCCGTGAACCAGATTTTCCAGCGCTTCCTGACGCTTCGATTGCGCATGCAGGAATTCTTCTTTCTTTTCCAGGAACGTGCTGTAGTTCCCGTGTACGCTCAGCACTCCTTCGGGATACACCCGGCTGAGTTCCGCCATCTCAGTGGCCACATTTTCCAGGAAATAACGGTCGTGGCTTACGACGATGCAGGCAAATGCGGCCTCCCGCAGCAGATCTTCCAGCCACTCGATCCCGGCGAGGTCCAGATGATTCGTTGGCTCATCGAGCAGCAAAACGTCGGGCGCCTGAACCAGCGCCTCCACGATGGCCAGCCGCTTCTGCCAGCCGCCCGAGAGCGCGGACGCCTCAACTTCGATGTTCTCAAAGCCCGCCCGGCCCAGCGTCTCGGCAAAGTGCGTGCCGCGATCCCCCGCCGCTGAACGCTGCAGGGCCTTCTCGACGATGGACCGGACCGTCGCGCCGGCGGCGAATCGCGAGTCCTGTTCCACGTAGCTGAGCTGCAGACGCTTGCGCACGGCCACGTTGCCGCCATCGGGCTGTTCTGTCCCTGCCAGAATTCGCATCAATGTGGATTTCCCCGAGCCGTTGGGACCGATCAGACCAATGCGGTCGCCTTCGGAAACGGTGAACGAAACGTTCTCAAAGAGCGGCTTCGCTCCGAAGGCTTTTGAGATCTTTTGTGCGTTAATGATCGGCGGCAACGGCGGCAGTCCCCCAACTATTGAGGGTATCAAGAAAGGCTGTCTGGAAGTTCCCGCTTACTCGCTGGTGAAGTAATCCACCGTCACCGGATTCTCAAACAGCGAGTAGTCCCGCGTGACCACGGTGATGCCGCTTTCGGTCACAAAGTATCGCTGGCGGTCGGCTTCCGCGTCATAGCCGATGGTTGTGCCCTCGGGAATGTGTACGTCGCGATCGAGGATTGCCTTGCGGATCCGGCAGCGTCGCCCCACGCTGACATGGGAAAAGAGGATGCAGGCCTCGACTTCCGAATAGGAGTTTACGCGTACGTCGGGCGAGAGCACCGAATTCCTGACCTCTCCGCCGGACACGATGCAGCCGTTGGAGACGATGGAGTCGAGCGCTGTTCCGGTGCGTCCTTTTTCCGCAAATACGAACTTCGCCGGCGGATACTGCCGCTGGTGCGTGCGGATCGGCCACTCTTCGTCATAGAGATTGAAAATTGGCGACACCGAGACGATATCCATGTTGGCTTCGTAGTACGCCTCGAGAGTCCCCACGTCGCGCCAGTAAAGAGCTTCCTTCTTGTTCTCGTCGACGAAGTCGTAGGCGAACACGCGATAGTCGTCGACCATCTTGGGCAGTATGTCTTTGCCGAAGTCGTGACTCGATTGCGGGTTCTCGGCGTCTTTGAGCAGTACGGGAATGAGCACGTCGGCGTTGAATATATAGACGCCCATCGACCCCGCCACCTTGGCAGGATTTATGGGCGAGCGCAACGCGGTGACTTTTGGTTTTTCTTCAAAGCCGTTGACCCGGCCGTCCTTGTCCACGTCGACGACGCCGAGCTGGTGGGTCTGCTCCGGATCAATCTGAATCGTGGCGAGGGTAATGTCGGCGGCCGAATCCTGATGCTGCTTGAGCATCTTGCCGTAATCCATCTTGTAGATGTGGTCGCCGGAAAGAATGAGCACGTGTTTCGGCTGCTCGGACCCGATCGAATAAATGTTCTGATAAACGGCGTCGGCTGTCCCCTGATACCACTGGTCGCTCACGCGCTTCATGGGAGGCAGGACCTCGACGAACTCGCCCACCTCGCGTCCCAGAATATTCCAGCCTTCACGAATGTGGCGGTTGAGCGACAGTGCCTTGTACTGGGTCAGAATGTAGACCCGGCGCAGATCGGAGTTCAGGCAATTCGACAGCGTGATGTCGATGATTCGGTAGATGCCGCCAAAGGTAACTGCCGGTTTCGCCCGGTCGCGAGTGAGAGGATAGAGCCGCTCGCCGGCTCCACCTGCCAAGAGAACTCCGAGAGTATCTTTCATTACTGACCCTCAGATTCCGCGCAGTGTCGCACGCCCTACCGGAATCCTGGCTTTCCGCGCAGCGAGGTGCGGACAGAAAACAGTAGATGGTAGCACAGGTGAGCAAGGCTGCCGGGCTGGTGGGAATGATCAAGACCGTATAATGCTGCGGGAAACGCCAGAACGTTTTTGCTGCGTGGAGGCGACTTGGCTAGGGGGACGAGAGACATCACGGGCGCGACCGAGTGCTCCGCCAAAATTAAGAATTCTCACGCCGACAAGGCGCTCGGTCTCGAGCAAGACATCACGCGCCGCGACTTTTTGAACTCAAGCCTGCTGGCCTCCGGCGGGATGTTGCTGAGCTCTGTTTCTCCTGCGGACTTATTAGCGCGAGCAGCGAGGCCTCAAAGTGAGTCCAGCGACGACTGGACCGGCTACGGCGGCGTCGGTGACTATGCGAATTCCAATGGCAACACCAGCGCGGTCCTCGAAGCAGGCCACCAGATTCGCGACGGCCTCTTCGACAGCCTGCCTGCGGACACGATCGATACCGGAGAAACCTACGATTGCGTGGTCGTCGGCGGAGGCATCAGCGGCCTC
Source organism: Candidatus Dormiibacterota bacterium (assembly GCA_035632675.1). GTDB lineage: Bacteria > Acidobacteriota > Terriglobia > Terriglobales > Acidobacteriaceae > Sulfotelmatobacter. The sequence goes on along the minus strand of DASQGJ010000025.1, from coordinate 341,272 downwards.
GCAGCAGCGCTGATTTTTCAGCGCAAGGCAGGAGACGGGAGGACGTGCCTGGTGCTCGACAATCATCCCATCTTCGGCGGCGAGGCCAAGCGCAACGAGTTTGTTGTAGACGGTCACCGCTTGATCGGCCATCAAGGCTCGGCCCTGTTCTGGCCTCCTTTTCCTCACAGCTTCATCGGGCGCTTCTACGATTCCATCGGCCTGAAAGCGCCGCGCCTCGAATATCAGAAGTGGGGCGGTCCCGGACCTGAGATACCGCTGGCGCGCACACCCTATCTTGGGTCGGAGCCCTACGGGTTGTATTTTGGTGCAAAGTTTGGCCAGGCGCAGGGGCTGTGGCTGACCGATCCCTGGGGCAAGAAGCTCGAAGGCGCCCCTATCCCGGCCAAGACGCGAGAGGAGTTGCTGCGGTATCAAGTGGCCGACCCGGCGCGCGCTCAAGTTCCCGAATACCGTGGAGACGCCATCTCGCGCCGGCTCGACGTAATGACGCTCGAAGACTACTTGATCGAGCGGCACAGCATCAGCCGGGAGACAGTCCGGACTTTTCTCTCGGATGAAGGCGGAGGCTTCGGCCTGGGTCCCGACGCGCTCTCTGCCTACACTGCTTACGCTTTCGACGGGCTCGGCGCCATTCCCGCGGACGGAACGCAGATGCTTCCTGACGGCAACAGCGGGATCGCGCGACTTATCGTGAAGACTCTGCTTCCCGAATCGATCGCCGGCGCGCACTCGCTCGAAGACGTTTCCCGCAACAACGTGAACTTTGCCGCTCTCGACCGTCCGGGCTCGCCCGCTCGAATTCGCTTGGACTCGACTGCCGTATGGGTGAAGCACGACGCCGAAGCAGCGAAATCCGGATCGGCATTCGTCGCCTACGCGCGCGGTGGAAAGATCTATCGCGTGAAGGCGCGCTCGGTGATCATGGCCGGCGGAAGCTGGACGACCAAGCGCATCGTCCGCGATCTTCCCGACGATCGCAAAGCGGCCTACGCGCAGTTCTATCGCTCGCCATGCATGGTGGCCAACGTCGCGGTACGGAATTGGCGCTTTCTATACAAGATGGGAATTTCCGGCTGCCAGTGGTTCGAAGGTTTGGGAAGTTACTTGCAGATCCGCAAGCTGGCGCTTTGCGGCGCGGACTCGGCGACGATTGGCCCCGACTCGCCGGTCGTGCTCACCGTCAAAGTTCTGTATTCACGACCGGGACACACCGCGGAGGAACAAGGTCACCTGGGCCGTGCCGAGATGATTTCGACGCCGTTCCGCGTGTACGAGCGCCAGATTCGCCAGCAGTTCACCGACATGTTCGCGCGGTCGGGCTTCGACGCAGCGCGAGACATCGCGGGAATTATTCTGAACCGTTGGGGGCATGCCTACGCGAGCCCGGCTCCGGGATTCTACTTCGGCAAAGACGGGAAACCCGCGCCAGGAGACGTTCTGCGGGCGGCGCCATCCGGAAGAATCGCCTTCGCGAACACGGACCTTTCCGGAATGCCCGATCACAAATCGTCGATCCTCGAGGCAGACCGCGCCGTCGAGCAAGTACTGAATCAGGTGTTGAACGGTTGAGGAGCGGTGGGCTTGGCTACTTCGCGTGCCCCTCTTCGTCGATCTTGATGCGGAGCGATTTCAGGAATTTGAGATCCTGATCGCTGACCTTCAGCTCGGGATTGGTTGACATGGTAGCAACGAGCGAGGTTTTGTCGGTGCTTTTCTCGCCCTGTTTGCTGACGCCGATCGTGGCTTCGAGCACCAGGAAAATGTCGTAGCCGCCCTCTTTGATCCGGGACACAACTTCAGAAATCTGCTCGGAATCCGAAAGAGATTCGTTAATGGCGTCGCCGAGCTCTTTCATGAGTTGTTTGAGTTGTGGATCCACTGAACCTCCCCCGGGTCGAATCCCCAGCTATATGTTCAGATGCTGCCGGCAGCGGAACGGTTCACCGCTGACATGCGTTGCGCCATTGTAGCGCCCCAGGCTGTTAAAATCGAGACCGTGAGCAAAGTTTCTGCCTGGCGAAAGGTCGGGATTGTGGGGCGGGTGGTGCGGGACCAGGCCGGACGGAGCCGCACGCTCAGCGCCGTGGTCAGCGCGGTCAGTACCACCGCGCGGTCGTTCGGAAACGCCCTGCATCAACTCTGGCTTGAGGTTACGGGGCTTATCTTCTTGGTGATGGCTCTCGGTTTTGTGGGCGCCTCGATCAAGGAGTACGGAAGATTTCACGCCCGGCAGGTCGGCGGCGGACGGTTCGCCCTTGCGGTCTTTTTTGCCGTGACCTTTGCCTGGTTCGGGCTGAGTTCGTTCTGGCGAGTGCGACGCAAGAGCCAACGACCTTAATGACTAAACGCCCAGTTGTCATCCTGAGCGGCGGCATTTGCCGCGAAGGACCTATGCACTCCCCGCAGGTTGCATAGGTCCTTCGGCCCGCAAAGAGCGCGGGCCTCAGGATGACAATCAGGGATATTGCGGTTTTGGTTTTGGTGAAAATCGATGACGGAAAAGTTGAAGTCTCGTACCGACGTCGCGACCGAGATCGAAACGTCCTCCCACATTCCGGTGAATCCCCTCTATACGCCAGCCGACCTCAAACACTCCGACTACGAGAACGAAGTCGGCTACCCCGGCGAGTATCCCTTCACTCGCGGCGTGCAGGCCACCATGTATCGCGGCCGCCTCTGGACCATGCGGCAATATGCCGGCATGGGTGACGCTGAAGAATCGAACAAGCGCTACAAATATTTGCTCGCCAACGGAACGACAGGATTGTCCGTGGCGTTCGACCTGCCCACGCAGATCGGCATGGATTCCGACCACGCTCTGGCCGCCGGGGAAGTCGGTAAAGTCGGCGTTGCCATTGACTCGATCGAAGACATGCAGCGCCTCTTTGACGGCATCGAGCTGACGAAGATCTCGACATCGATGACCATCAATGCCACCGCGTCGATCCTGTTGGCACTGTACGTCGCGGTGGCGAGGCGGCAGGGCGGCGACATTCGCAAGCTTTCTGGCACCGTGCAGAACGACGTGCTGAAGGAATACATCGCGCGCGGGACGTACATCTATCCTCCGCAGCAGGCGATGCGTGTGATCACCGATATGTTCGCCTGGGCCAATGACAACGTGCCCGACTGGAACACGATTTCGATTTCCGGCTATCACATGCGCGAAGCGGGATCGACGGCCGCACAGGAAGTGGCGTTCACGCTGGGCAACGGCATGGCGTATGTAGAAGCGGCCATCAAGGCCGGGCTCGACGTCGACAAGTTCGGGCCGCGGTTGTCGTTCTTCTTCAACGCGCACAGCAATTTTCTCGAGGAAGTGGCCAAGTTCCGCGCGGCACGCCGCATGTGGGCGCGCATCATGCGCGAGCACTTCAAGGCTAAGAATCCCCGGTCGTGGATGCTGCGCTTTCACACCCAGACAGCCGGATCGACACTGACCGCGCAACAGCCGGAAAACAACATCGTGCGCACCGCGATTCAGGCCATGGCCGCTGTTCTCGGCGGCACCCAGTCACTGCACACGAATTCGTACGACGAGGCGCTGGCCCTGCCCACCGAACAGGCCGCACGCATCGCCCTGCGCACTCAGCAGGTGATCGCCTACGAGTCGGGCGCGCCGCAAACGATTGATCCGCTCGCCGGATCGTATTACGTCGAGGCGCTGACGGATGAGATCGAAAAGCGTGCAGCCGAATATCTGGGCAAGATTGAAGTCCTGGGCGGAATGCTAAAGGCCATCGAGCGCGGCTTCGTGCAGCAGGAAATTCAGAACGCAGCCTACGAATACCAGCAGCAAGTCGATCGCGAGGAAGTGATCGTTGTCGGAGTCAATCGTTTTGAAATCGAAGAAGAAAAGCCGATCCCGATTCAGCGCATCGACCCGGCGCAGGAACCGAAGCAGATCGAGCGCGTACGCGCGCTGCGGGCCAAGCGCGATGCCGGGCCGTGGAAAGCTGCGCTGAGCGGCGTGGAAGATACGGCGCGATCGGGCGCGAACATCATGCCGCGAATTCTTGCAGCGGTTGAGGCCCATGCGACCGTCGGAGAAATTTCCGACGCCATGCGGCGCGTGTTCGGGGAATATAAGGAAGCGGTTGTGATCTAGAAAAATTGTTGATTTCTGATTGTTGATTGAAAAGCCCCAGTTTAGTGGCGACTTTAATCAACAATCAACAATCAAAATTCAACAATTGCTACGCCGGCTGTGCCTGCATCTCCGCCACCGCCGCGTCCAGATGCGCCAGCGTCTCGTCCACCGTCAGTGAATACATCTCGCGCCCCAAGCCCTCGCCCGATGCCAGAGCGGTCTTCAGATAGTGTCCAGCAATCTCGACGGCCAGCGAGTCCGTGATGACCTGGCCGGTGCGCTTCTTGTATTCCACCCACGCCGGATGTGGCAGGGCTACCCACACTCTTCTTCCGTCGACCAGGAATTTGTAATCAACAGCGTCGGCGTGCCGGGTGGCAATCGCCACGATCTGCGCTTGATACACACAATGGACTTGCTTTTTCGACCAGCGGTCGGTCGCGGTAAAGTTCTCAAACATGGATAAAACTATAGCGGAGCGGCAGGCGGCGGGGCAAACCAGCCCCGGTTCGAGAATCCGGCGTCATCCCGCATCTCGGTTTGCCTGCCTTGACCTCGATCCTCGGGCGCTGTTATACATCTGCCTTCGCCACAGGCAAGAAATCATGAACAAGATCGTCTGCACGCTCGCCATCATCGTTCTTGTCGTCGCCTCCGCCTCCGCCTCAGACAAGAAGACGCCCCTCAAGCCCGTCAGCCAGCGCTTTGAAGTTTCATTCCCCAAAGAGGTGAGCTCCGCGCCCCTCGACGGCCACGTGTTGCTTGTGCTCTCCAACAACAACGAAGAGGAACCGCGCTTCCAGGTCAGCTTCATCACCGCCGAATCCCAGCAGGGTTTCGGCGTCGATGTCGACGCCCTCGCGCCCGGCGCCCCGGCGATCGTGGATGCCTCAACCCTCGGCTATCCCGCCGTGAGTCTGAACGACGTCCCAGCAGGTGACTATTACGTGCAAGCGGTCCTGAACATCTACGAGACGTTTCACCTCGGCGACGGACGTACGCTGAAACTCCCGCCCGACAAGGGCGAAGGCCAGCATTGGCAGGTGAAGCCCGGCAATCTCTACAGCAAGCCGGAGAAAATCCACTTCGATCCCAAGTCCGCGCAGACCGTCCGCGTTTCGCTCACCGAGAAGATTCCTGCAGTCGAAGATGAGCCCAGGGTTGTCGACAAGGTCGTGGGCTGGTCCGGCGCCAATGAAGAGCACGCCATTCGCGACAACAAGTGGGTCAAGCATATCCGCATCCAGAGCGACCTGCTGACCAAGTTCTGGGGAAGGCCGACATATCTCGGCGCCGTGGTCCTCGTGCCCGACGGATGGGACGAGCACCCGGATGCGCGCTATCCCGTGATCGTCGAGCAGGATCACTTCCATCGCGATTTGCCCGGAGTCATCGCCTTCCGCACCACACCTCCAAGCGATAGTTTGAAAGGCGGAGAGCTCCGGGTGGCGAAGAGCGGCTACAAGCTCTATCAGGATTGGACCGCGGGCCGCCTGCCGCGCGTGATCGTCGTCTCCATTCAGCATGCGACGCCGTACTTCGACGACTCCTACGCGGTGAATTCCGCCAACGTCGGGCCGTACGGCGACGCCATCACGCAAGAGCTGATCCCGCAGATCGAGAAACAATTCCGCGGCATCGGCCAGGGATGGGCGCGCTCCGTCTACGGTGGCTCAACCGGCGGTTGGGAGAGCCTCGCGTCCCAGGTCTTCTATCCCGACTTCTACAACGGAGCGTGGGTGTTTTGCCCCGACGTCGTCGATTTCCGCGCCTATATGACGATGAACTTATACGAAGACAAGAATGCCTTCTGGATCGAGAGTCCGTACGGAAAGGTGCCGCGCCCGTCCGTGCGGCAACGCGACGGCCTTTTGATGTCGACCATGGAACAGATGAATCGCTACGAACTGGTGCAGGGAACTCACAGCCGTTCGGGCGAGCAACTCGATACCTGGCAGGCGGTGTTCAGTTCAGTTGGCGACGATGGATATCCCAAGCCCGTCTTCAACAAGCGCACTGGAGAGATTGATCACGAAGTCGCGAAATACTGGAAGGAGCACTACGATCTCAGCGCCATCATGCAGCGCGACTGGAAGACGCTGGGCCCGAAGCTCGCGGGTAAATTACATCTCTACGTCGGCGAAGCGGACACGTTCTATCTCGACCGCGCCGTACACCTGCTGAAAGATTTCATGGATACGACCACCGACCCCTACTACCGCGGCACGTTCGACTTCGGCGTCCGCAAGCCGCACTGCTACGCCGGCGACATCGATTCTGCGGCCGGCCTTAACCAGCACTATTGGCCCGACATGGTGAAGCACATGGAGCAAACCGCGCCGGAAGGTGCGGACCTGAAGAGCTGGAAGTACTGACGCCAGGATCTAACGCACCCCGCGGGCGTTCAAGAAGGCGCTGTACTGCTTGTCCGTTTTGAGCAAATGGTCCTTCAGCCATTCCCGCATGAAGAGCATGAGAGACACAGGGACGCCGGCCTTGTGCGCTTTGTGGCATGCAATGAAATCGGCGAGTTTTCGCCGGAACATTTCGTGCTGCGTGCGATGCGTTGGCAGTCCGGGAAACTGATGCCACTCCATCAGCGCTTCCTCGGCGGCAAAATGATCCACGGAATATTTCACCAGCTTATCCAGCAGCGGATCGAGCGCCGAGTTGCCCTCTCCGGCTCGCAGCGCCTGGTCCAGTTCGTTGATCGTATTGATTAATTGCTCGTGCTGGCGATCAAGAGCCTCGATGTTGACGCTGTAAGCCTTGGTCCAGCGAAAAGTAGGACTGGCAACAGGCATTTTCCACCTCGCGATCAGAATATTCGACCGGATCGCTTCTCCAAAGGCACGTAGGTATGTAGTGTCCGTTATGATGGATGTGTGCCCACTGCTTCCCGCAACAAATCGAAACTTACAATCCTTCGATCGCGCGTCTTGAGTCAAAATCCATGGCTGGTGCATGGCTTCTCCACGCGCGCAGGCGGGTTCTCGCGCGTCTACGGCAGTGGCGACCTCAACCTGGGATTCACCAAAGACGACTCCCGCGCTGCTGTCGACCTCAACCGCGCCGCCTTCCTCAACGAACTTGGAGCGGTCACTCGCGCGCGCAGCCGTTCAAAGAAGATCTCTGCTTCTCTCTGGCCATTGGTCACGCTGCGCCAGGTTCATTCCGATGTCATTCGCTGCATTGAATCAGCATCCGATTTAACGGGAAAAGATCCGCTCGCCGGCGACGGCCTGATCACCGCGACTCCCGGCCTGCTGCTGGCGATCCAGACCGCGGATTGCATTCCCGTGATCGTGGTCGATACGAAGCGCCGTGCTGTTGGTGTCTTCCATGCCGGATGGCGCGGCACTGTGAAACGCATCGTCGAAAAAGGAATCGGGGAGATGGTGCGCTGCTTCGGCAGCCGTCCGCGAGATATGAAGGCCGCGATTGGGCCCGGAATTCAAAGTTGCTGCTACGAAGTGGGCGAAGAGGTGCGAACGAAGTTCGAATCGCAGTTTGAGTACGGAGCGAGCCTGTTTCGCGAGGTCAAGGACTCGGATCCCGTGCACGAAAAGTATCCACTGCTGTTCCTGACAGCACGTGCCCCCGGCCACGGCGAGCTGCCGCCGAAGATTTTTCTCGACCTGGTGGAAGCCAATCGTCAGCAGTTAATCGCCGCAGGCGTGCCGAAGAAGAGCATCGATGCCTCGCCGCTGTGTACGAACTGCCACCCAGAGCAGTTGTTCTCCTACCGCGCCGAGAAAGGGAAGACGGGAAGAATGATGGGGGCGGTGGGAATGCGAATCGGGGGACGTCTGAATTGAAACTCAGATTCGGTGCTGCGCTGCTCGCATGGATGGCGATTTTCTCAGCTTACTCTGCTGCCCAGGTGTCCCCCACCCAGATCGACGCGATCTTCTCACCGCTGAAATCCACCAATGCTCCCGGCGCAGCCGTTCTTGTGATCCACGAAGGTAAGCCAGTCTTCCGCCGTGGATACGGCGTCACCGATCTTCGCACGCATCATCTCATCGACACGCAGACGGACTTCCGTCTCGCTTCATTCACCAAACAGTTCACGGCCGCCAGCATCATGCTTCTGGTACACGACGGTAAGCTGCACTATGACGACCGCCTGACCGACGTCTTCCCCGAATTCCCGGCCTACGGCAAGCCGATCACGGTGCGCAATCTGCTCAACCACACCTCGGGTCTCCCCGACTACGAGGACATTCTGACCCGTCAGTATCCCAACACTCCCGACGACAAGATTCCGCAGATCCACGATGCGGGCGTACTGAAGTTGCTCGAACAGCAGACGACCGCCAAGTTTCCTGCCGGCTCGAAGTGGGAATACAGCAATTCCGGCTATGTCGTGCTGGGGCTGATCGTGGAGAAGGTGTCGGGCATGAGCTTCGGTGAGTTTCTCCGCCAACGGATCTTTGCTCCACTGAAGATGACCGGCACCCTGGCCTATGAGATGGGCAAGAATGAGGTGCTGCACCGCGCCTTCGGCCATACCAAAGAAAAAACCGGCTGGCGCGAGACTGACCAGAGTTCGACTTCAGCCACCCTGGGTGACGGCGGGATCTACGCCTCGATCGACGATCTGGAGAAATGGGATCGCGCCCTCCGCGAGCACACACTGCTCAGCGAGGCGGAAATGCGTCCGGCGCTGACTCCCGTGCAGCCGGCCGGCGGCCGGGCAACCTCGCCCGACGGGCAGGTGAGCTACGGATTCGGCTGGTTTCTTAATCCTTACAAGGGTCACGAGCGCATGTCGCACGACGGAGAGACCATGGGTTTCCGCACTACGATTCAGCGCTTCCCCAATGACGACTTGACCGTGATCGTGCTGGCCAACCGAACGGACGTGAATCCCGCACGACTGGCGCTGACGGTCGCCGACCTGTATCTGGAGAAGAAGCCTTAACGTCAAAATCTGGACGGACGAATGCGTCCGTCCCTACGTGAGCTGAATAGAAATAGAATGTGGGGACATCTGTCCGCCGCGCTTCAGCGCGGCTACTTCTCCGGCAGCCGGTTCGTGATGAATCCCGACACTCGGCTCGCGGCCGGCGGATCCAGATTCGAGAGCACTGCCACTACATACCCCGGCCCTGGGCAGATCTGCAGGTCGCCATTCATTCCCGGCGCACCCCCGCCGTGGCCGAAGCATCGCACCCCATTGATCCTGGCGTCTTGAAATCCGTAGGCGTAAGAATTATCCGGCGTGCCGGGTTTGCCCGTGGTCAGCAGCTCGGTGTAGTGCGCGTCCAGCAGTTTGTTTGCCTCAAGCGCGCTGGCAAATTTGGCGAGATCCTCCACGGTCGAGTATCCCCCGCCCGCGGAAGATCCGCGATAGGGCAATGTATCGGTGTTCGGAGTCCAGGCAGGCGAGTCCATCTTCATGTACCCGACGCTGCGATCGGCGACAGCTTTGTCCTCCGGCTCCGAGCCCGTGGAAGTCATTCCCGCAGGAATATAGATGTGCGCGCGCACGTAGTCGTAGTAGCTCTGCCCGCTTACTTTCTCAATGATCGCTCCCAGCAAAATGAAACCGTAATTGCTGTACTCCCACTTGCTGCCCGGCTCGTACTTGGGCGGGCGGTCGCCATAGAGCTTTACATAGTCCTGCAGCGTGCGCAGCTCGAGCCGGTGCGCCTCGAACTCCGGCCCGAAGATGTCGCCGGTTCCGCCGGTATGCGTCAACAGCTGATGGATAGTCACTCGCGACGCCACATCCTTGTTGGGGTAGTCGGCCAGGTATTTCCCCACCGTGCCTTGCAGGTCGAGCTTGCCTGCCTGTACCAGTTGCAGCGTGGCCACCGCGGTAAACATCTTGTTCATGGAGCCGATGCGGAAGCGTGTCTTAAGCGTGTTCGCCGTTTTGTGTTCACGGTCGGCTAAGCCATACGCCTCGGAGAGAATCGGCCTGCCGTCTTTCATGACCAGCACGTCGCCCGCAAAGCGGTCGGCCGCAACTTCCCCTTCCATGTTCTTTCGTGCCGCTTCCACCAGTTCGCGCTGCGACATGTGGGGCAGCGCGAATCCCTCGGGTCGAGGAATGGCTTGCACCTGAATGCTGGTGATGGGATGGGGCTCGTCGGCCTGCACTTCTATCGTCAGCCGGGCGAACTGATCCGAGGAGTGCTCTTGCACCAGCAGCACCAGCTTGATTGGGGTGGATTCCTCGACCTTCTTGAAGTCGAATCCTCCCGTCCGCTGGCGAAACTCCATTTGCCGGTTCACATCTTCATTCCCGGCTTTGGAAGGATAATTCTTCTGCAGGAAACCTTTGAGGGCTTCGCGATCGCCGCGGTTGAAGTTTTCCAGCCATGCGGCGCACTGCCGTCCAGCGGGTGTATCAGGGAAAGGAGTTTGTGCGAAGCAGACTACGCTGACAGACAGCAGCAGGGAAGCAGCCAATGTGGAAAGGCGCATAACCATTAAGACGGTCGGGTACGGCTTTGGTGAGGCCCCCGGCGAAATGAGTCCTATGCCGTGGGCGGCGCAGAAGTGGTTGGGGCCGCTGGAGTTGACGCCGCCGCAGGGCTGACCACGTTGACCAGATCCTTCAATTCCTTGCTGGGCTTGAAGAAGGGAATCTTCTTCGCGGGAACTTCCACGCGCTCGCCGGTCTTGGGGTTGCGGCCGACTCGAGGCTTACGCTGGCGGGTACGGAAACTGCCAAAGCCGCGGATCTCGATCTTGTCCCCGGCGCGCAGAGAACGCACCACACTGTCGAAGATCGTCTCTACGATCACTTCGCTGTCTTTCCGCGTAAGTTCCGCCAAACGCGAGACTTCGTCAATCAAATCGGCTTTGGTCATAACGCCCCTCTCGTCCCCAGCATTTTCCCGCCTGCGGAAGAAACCCACACCGCGGTTCTGCAGTAGAGCTCCGCGGTACCAGGAGGTACCCCGCCTCAGCAGTCATAACCTTCTCAAATTTCAGGGGTTGTACGCAAGTGGGAACCTGGAGTCGCAAAACGCTCCAACACCAGGCACGGATTCGAGGGCTCATGCCTCTTGACCCGCTGCAGGACCCACAATAACCTCTCCGAAACGTCCTATCGTCTCTCGGAGGTGCCCGCGATGGGGCAGGACCGTGTTCGGAGTGTGGATCTCGTTACCTGTCCTCTGCGCCTTCGCCCTCCTCGGCGTCCAGAAATCAGATCAGCGGCCGGTGCAGGATTTCGAAATCGAGGGGGGTGGGAGACATGTCCGGGAAGTGGACGCCCGCGCAGGAAGAAATCATCCGCAAACAGGGACTGAAAGAGAAGTGATCTCCTATCACTTCCACAGATAGTAGAAACCCACCTGCTGCTCCAGCATCTTCTCGCGGCTGGGAATGTACTGGGAAACGTCGCCGAGCAGCAGATCCATCAGTGTGCGCCGCTCTCTCTCGGGACGCACCAGGGTCGGCTCACCGCTGATGCCGACCGACTTCGCCGTATCGGCGACCGCCGTCTCAAAATCCCCCACACTGTCGATCAGCTTCATCGACTGGGCCTGCTCGCCGGTCCAGACCTTGCCGTTGGCAATGGACTTCACGTCGTCGTACTTCATTCCGCGCCCGTCAGCCACCGCCTGTATGAATTGCCCAAACATGTTGTCGATCAGCGACTGCATGTAGGCCTGCTCCGACGGAGTCAAATCGCGCGCGGGATTTCCGGTGTCTTTGAATTCGCCCGTCTTGATCACCACATCTTTCAGCTTCGCCCACTTGAGCAGGTCGCCGTAGTTGACCCACTGGGCGATCACGCCAATCGATCCGACAATGCTGCCGCGGTCGGCGTAGATCTTGTCGCACGCCGACGCCACATAGAATGCGCCGCTGGCGCCGACGGTCTCGATCGAGACCACGACTTTCTTTTTCTTCTCCGCGCGAATGCGCTTCACTTCGCGATAAATCTCTTCCGACGCCGCCACCCCGCCGCCGGGCGAATTCACGTGGATGATGATCGCCTTGATCGAGGAGTCTTCCCCAAATCTCTTCAGCTGTCCCACGACCGGCTGTGGAGACAGGATCACGCCGTCGAGATCGACGACGCCGATGCGGTCGCCGAACCCGCCGAGCGCCGACTCGCCACCACCTGCGTGCAGCGTCAGATAAACGAGGGTGAAGACGGCCAGCACGAAGAGGAAAAACGCTCCTCCCCCGATCAGAATCCAGAGCAGTGTGCGCGAACGTCCTTCAGACATGAGGAAAGTTTAGCACCAAGCAAAAGCCTTTGTGGCGACGGGCGCTTTCGCCCGTCCCGCGAAGCCCTGAGCGCAGTCGAAGGGCGAGCGGCCTTCTGCAATCAAGCTGCTGCAATCAAGCCGGCACGATTACTTTCAGAGCCGCCCGCTCCACCGAAACCTCCACCGGCGTGCGGCAGACATACTCCCCATCCGCATAAACATCCATCGGACGTTCTGTTTCTACCCGCACCCGCGAGGCAGGGAAGTACTCCACCTCGCGCACCTTCAGATGATTTCCGCTGTACACGGTCGGAAACAACCGCAACAGCCGTAGCGGACGCACCGCGCCTACGATGCAGACGTCGAGCAACCCGTCGTCCATCTTGGCTCTAGGAGCAACCTTCATCCCGCCGCCATAGAGGGGAGTGTTGGCGAAAGCGGCGATCAGCGTCGGTCGATCGCAGCGAACTTTCCAACTGTTGGTCGTGGCGGAGTCTTCTTCTTTGGTCAGCACCCGAATCGGAATCGGATCGAATGTGAAGATGGTGGGCGCCACGCTCACCACATACCCGCCGTTCCCGCGCAACCAGCGGGGCAGCCGGTTGGCCCGACGCGCGACTTCGCCGTCAAATCCGACTCCAGCAACACAGCAGAAGTGTCGCGTTCCTGGAATCGACGGTGCTTCGCCGGGACTGGCCACGGCCGAGATGATTCCCAGGTCAATGTCACGGATTGTCGCGAAGCCGCCGCAGAACTTCCGCCACGCCGCCAGCGAGTCGCGAACCCGGCGCAGCCCGAGCGACGTGGCAAAGTCGTTCCCGCTCCCCGCAGGCACAACCAGCACAGGAATGCCGAGTTTAACCAGATGTCCCAGATGCCGGTGAATCGTCCCATCCCCGCCGAACAACAGGATTGCATCGGCATCCGCGCCCGACTCCGGCATCCCCATCCGCCATTCAACGCCAGCCTCAGTTTGAAATCGCTTCAGGTCCTGCGGAGAACATCCCAACCCGAGAATCGCCGCCGCGCGCATGTGCGGGGATGAGAGTAGCAGAATTCACCACGAAGACCCAGGGAGCACGAGTCAGAACATTGTTCATCTCCGACACAGGAAAGTTGTCATCCTGAGCAAAGCGAAGGACCCCACGTCCACCGGCGCTATATACGGCCAAGCGGGGAGTTTTCTTCGATGGTGTAGAGGTTGGTTAGAACCGTGTACACAGCTTGCGACAGCCGATGGTAGGAACTCCCTGCGGTGCCGGTTCCGCAGCGAGCAGGCATGAGGTCCTTCGACTCCGCAGAACGATTCGCGAAGCGAATCGCTCTGCTGTGCTCTGGAAGGTTGTCATCCTGAGCAAAGCGAAGGACCCCACGTCCACCGGCGCAATATACGGCCAAGCGGGGAGTCTTCTTCGATGGTGTAGAGGTTGGTTCGAACCATGTACACAGCTTGCGACAGCCGATGGTAGGAACTCCTTGCGGTGCCAGTTCCGCAGCGAGCAGGCATGAGGTCCTTCGACTCCGCAGAACGATTCGCGAAGCGAATCGCTCTGCTCCGCTCAGGATGACAGGGCATCGTGGCAATGGAAGCTATTGCTCCGCACTGATCCGCGTTAATTTACAAGCTTCACTCTCTTCATCCGACGACCTACCTTCAGTAGAAATACACCCCCAATAGGCGCACCCACACGCAGCTCATTCGGCAGAATCACGTCGCCACCAATGCTAACTGCACCTTGCTTAATCTTTCCCGCCGCTTCGGTATTCGAGAGGGCGAGCCCGGCGTGACGAATCAACTTGTCGATTCTTACGAGATACAGGAATGTATCAGTCACGCAGCTCGCGTCTGCTATCCTGATCTCGCGCGTCGCCCCGCCCCCTCGCTTTTCATCGGAAATCACAGCACTCAGTCGAACCTCAATGGTCTCTAAGTCCTCCGGCACCTGATCCTTCTGGAACTGCTTCGCCCAGTCCTCGCCCGCCTTGGCCGCCGCTTCCACCGAATGAAAGTCCCCCACGATCCTTCTCGCCAGGTCCTTCTTCGCCTGCATGGGATGCGCCTCGCGCTTCATCTTCTCGATCTCGGCGACCTGCACATCCGTCAGCAGTTCGTAGTAGCGCCACATCATCTCGTCGGAGATGCTCATCACCTTGCCATACATCTCCAGCGGCGGCTCATGAATGCCGATCGCGTTGCCCAACGACTTCGACATCTTCTGCACACCGTCGAGCCCCTCGAGAATCGGCGTGGTTACGACGGCCTGAGACTCCTGTCCGTAGGCGCGCTGCAGTTCGCGCCCCACCAGAAGATTGAATCTCTGATCCGTGCCGCCCAACTCCACATCAGCCTCAAGAGCAACCGAGTCATACCCCTGCACCAGCGGGTACAGCAGTTCATGCACCGAAATCGGCTTCTCTTCCTGAAACCGCTTGTGAAAATCCTCGCGTTCGAGCAGTTGCGAAACCGTATACTTTGCCGCGAGCTTCACGAACTCGTCCGTGCTCATGGGACCGAACCAGCGGCGGTTGAAATCGACCACCGTCTTTTCGGGATCGAGAATCTTGAACACCTGCGCCTTATAGGTCTCCGCATTCTGCTCGATCTGCTCGCGGGTCAGTGGAGGCCGCGTCGCCGAGCGTCCCGTCGGATCGCCGATCATTCCGGTAAAATCGCCGATCAGAAAAATTGCCGTATGCCCGAGATCCTGAAAGTGTTTGAGCTTGCGCAATACCACGGTGTGTCCCAGATGGAGATCGGGTGCCGTCGGGTCCATGCCCAGCTTCACACGCAGCGGTTTGCCCGAGGCGCGCGACTTCTCGAGCTTGGCGCGCAGATCGGACTCGCGAATGATCTCCGCAGCACCCTTCTTGAGGTAAGTGAGTTGTTCGTCGACCGGAGCGAAGTTTGACATGGGAAAGGACATTATAAGGAATGGAACTGGAAAGGCCGAATTGAGGTACTCACAATGCCGTGGCTAATCAAGAGCTCTGTCATCCTGAGCCGCAGTTTTTAGCGGCGAAGGACCTATGCACTCCCGGCCAGTTGCACAGGTCCTTCGCGGCAAAGAACGCCGCTCAGGATGACAGAGTTGGTTTGCTCTTGAATCTGCGCCCGGCAATATCGAACTTCCCGCCCAGCACAATCTTGATGGCCTCTGAGTAAGCGACGTGCTCCTGCTCCAGGATTCGCGCGGCTAGTGCATGCTCGTCATCGCTGTCCAGCACCGGCACCGTCTTCTGCACGATGATCGCGCCGTGGTCCAGTTCTTCATCCACAAAATGCACCGTGCATCCGGAAACTTTCACGCCGTAGGCGAACGCCTGCTCCTGCGCCTCGAGTCCCGGAAACGCCGGCAGTAGCGACGGGTGGATATTCAGAATCCGGTGCGGAAACTGCTGCACGAACCACGGCGATAACAGCCGCATATATCCCGCCAGGCACACTAACTCCACGCCATGCTGTTTCAGCGCCGCCACCACTTCGCGATCGTGCTCCTCGCGCGCCTTGCCCTTGGAGGGAATGACCAACACCGTCAGTCCCCGCGCCCGGGCAGTCGCAATCCCCGGCGCGTCGGCCTTGTTGGAAATTACGACAGCGATCCGCGCATCAGGGATGCGGCCTGCGTCGATGCTGTCTGCAATGGCGACGAAGTTTGAGCCGCGTCCGGAGAGAAGAATCCCTAGGGAATGCATTGTTGATTGTTGATTGTTGATTGTTGATTGTTGATTTCAAAACCGGACGGTGTTGGTTTCAATCAGCAATCAACAATCAAAAGTCAGCAATTGGTTCTAGCTGTACGTGACCTTGCGCTCGCCCTTCACGATGCGCCCAATCGTGTAAGCCTTTTCGCCCACCCGCTCCAGCACGGTCTGCGCCTTCTTGAACTTCGCCGACGGCACCACCAGCAGCATCCCCATCCCCATGTTGAACGTGCGCAGCATTTCTTCCTGAGGTACATTTCCCAGTTGTTGCAGGTGTTCGAAGATAGGAAGCACCGGCCACGTGCCCAGTTCGATCGCCGCCGCAGTCCCGCGCGGAAGCACGCGCGGCAGATTTTCGGTAATGCCGCCGCCCGTAATATGCGCCAGCGCCGCCACGACCTGGCCATCAATCAGCTTGCGCAACGCCGGCCAGTAACTCTTGTGGGTGCGCATCAACTCGTTGCCGACCTTGTTCTTGATCTCATTCACGTAAGTCTCGGGCGAATACTTCGCAACCTCAAACAGCAGCTTCCTCGCCAGAGAATACCCATTGGTGTGCAGTCCGTTCGAGGGCAGCCCTAGAATGATGTCGCCGATCTGTACATCCTTGCCGGTGATGATCTTTTCGCGTTCCACCACGCCGACAATGAATCCCGCCAGGTCATACTCTCCGTCCGGATAAAACCCCGGCATCTCGGCCGTCTCGCCACCGATCAACGCGCAGCCATTGTGCTTGCACGCATCGGCAATACCCTCGACCACCTTCTCGGCAATCGCCGGATCCAGCATTCCCGTCGCCAGGTAGTCCATGAAGAACAGTGGCGCGGCCCCCTGCACGGCAATGTCATTGACACAGTGGTTCACCAGATCGGCCCCTACAGTCGAATGCAAGTCCATCGCGAACGCAATCTTCAGCTTGGTGCCCACTCCGTCCACGCTCGAAACCAGCACCGGGTCGATGTACTTCGTCTTGTCCACGGCAAACAGCCCGCCGAAACCCCCGATCTCGCTGAGCACACCCCGGGTAAAGGTCTTGTGCGCGAGGTATTTAATGCGCTGCTTGGTGCGGTTGGCGCGGGTGATGTCCACACCGGCATCGGCGTAAGTGATCGGCGTCGGGCTGGGCGTGGGGTTCTTGGGCACAGGTTCGTTCCGTGCGTTAGCTGTCCTTGCGGGGGTTCAGTGCTGAGCGCTGAGCAACCTAAGGCCGCTCATTGTAGCACGTCTGCAGTGAAGGTTTCGGAGCCGTGGGGCAGGGCGAAATGTGATGTGGACACTACAACCGTTTTCCGCGGACGCGCGCGCCCGTTCGCCACGCAGACTTGGACTAGTGGGAGATGAAGTCCGAGAAGAAGTACGCCAGAACCCCGAACAGTGCCAGGCCACAAATGCCGTAGCAGGTCAGAACCCACGCCCCGCGGCCTTCATGTTGGCGGATGGCAGATGTACTCGTAGACGACTGCTCGGTAGGAGAGACGACAGGGGCCCGATCTTCCATGCAAAAACCTCCGAACGGAAAGATCGTGGCGCAAGTACGTTATGCGTCACGCCTGCCCGCGTCGCAGCGAGCAGGACTATCTGAGCCAGATTCTACGCCCGATTTTCAGCAGATAACCACATAAATGTGACCGGAATCACCGGAATATAATGAAAATAAATATTCCTATTATGAAAACAGAATGACGGCAGCCTTCGAGCGAACCGCTTTTCAGGCGGAGCGAGGGATTGCACGCGGATCGGCACCGAATCCACACGCAAACTAAGCCCGCCCTCTCGTTCTCTACCATGACCGCAGCATGGGATAATAACTAGGGCCCATCCTCACCTATGCGTATTCGTTTCCTGATTCTTCTGGCTGCGAGCTTGATGGCCGCAAGCGCGAGTTCCCAGCAGTCCGGTGCCAAACCGTCGAACCCGTCCGCTCTGCCGCAATCACCCGGCAGCACTGACAAGTCCACAGACATGCCGGTGGTCTCGCTGGACCCGGGACGAAAGTCTCACGACTATTCTCAGGAGTCTTTCGTTATCGAGCAGATGCATTCCGTCTACCGCTTCGAGGCCGATGGCACGGGACGCAAAGAGACCAAGGCTCGCATCCGCGTGCAGAGCGAAGCCGGCGTGCAGCAGTGGGGACAGTTGCAGGAAGGCTACAACTCTGCCAACGAGCGCGTGGAGATTCCCTACGTGCGTGTGCTCAAGGAAGATGGCACCGTCGTCAAGGCCGGCGACGACGCCGTGCAGGATCTCAGCGCCCCCATCGAGCGCGAGGCCCCGGTCTATACCGACTACCGCCAGAAGCACATCACCGTACCCGGATTGCGCCCCGGCGAAGTTCTGGAATACGACATGGTCACGGTGATCCACACGCCGCTGGCCGCCGGACAATTCTGGACCGAATACGACTTCGACAAGAGCAACATCGACCTCGACGAAACCCTCGACGTTGACGTCCCGACCGGCCGTAATCTCAAGCTGAAGTGCAAGCCGGGCCTCGATCCCAAGATCACCGAAGCCAACGGCCGCCGCATTTATCACTGGGCGAGTTCCCATCTCGAGCGCGAAGACGAAACGAAAGACAAGGACAAGAAGAAAAAGAAACACCGCCCCGACGACGACCGTCCTGACGTTCAGATGACGACTTTTGAAACCTGGGAGCAGATCGGCCGCTGGTATGCCAGCCTGGAGAAGGACCGCCGAATGCCTTCCCCCGAAGTCCGCGCTAAGGCGGACGAGTTGACGAAGGGACTCGACACCGATCTGAAAAAAACGGAAGGCCTCTACGACTATGTAGCGAAAAATTTCCGCTACGTGAGTCTTTCGCTCGGCGTAGGCCGCTACCAGCCGCACGCGGCTTCCGACGTTCTCCACGACCAGTACGGCGACTGCAAAGATAAGCACACGCTGCTGGCTTCGCTGCTCGAAGCCAAAGGCCTTCACGCCAATTCGGTCTTGATCAATTCCAGCCGCAAGCTCGATCCCGATGTCCCCTCGCCTTCGCAGTTCGACCACGTCATCACCATGCTGCCCATGGGCAAACAGGAAGTCTGGATGGATACGACCAGCGAGGTCGCTCCATTCCGCCTCCTCGCCTACTCCCTGCGCAAGAAGCAGGCTCTGGTAATTCCGCCTGCGAGTCTCTCGGGTGCCCCGGCGCCGCATCTCGAAGAAACTCCCTCCGATACCCCGATGCCCGACACCGAACACTCCCAGATCGATGGCAAGGTCAACGAGATCGGAAAACTCGAGGCGCACGTTCACTACGAGTTTCGTGGCGACGAAGAGCTTTTGCTGCGATCGATTTTCCGCCGCGTGCCCCAGGCCAACTGGCAGCGCGTCGCCGAAAACATCAATGCCGGACTCGGCGGCGACGTCACCAACCTCAAGATCAGCGATCCCGCCGCCACGACCGAACCTTTCACCCTTTCCTATGACGTTGCCCGGGTGAACTTTCTTGATTGGTCGAAGAAGAAGACGCAGATGGTGTTGCCGCTGGTGCAGTTCAGCCTGCCTGATGTGGGCGACGCGGATGACAGCGATCCCGACGCTGAGCCTCTGAAGCTCGGTCCCAAGGCCGAGTACACCTACAAGATCAAGCTCGAACTGCCCGCCAAATACACCGCGCACGCCCCGCTGGCCTTCTCTTTGAAGCGTGACTACGCAGAATACGCAGCGACTTATGAAGTGCAAGGCGGTCTATTTACGGCCACGCGCAGCCTGACCTTGCGCCAGGATGAACTCCCGGTCGCTCGCGCCGGGGATTACGAATCTTTTCGCCGCGCAGTGGGTGCGGACCTCTCGCAGCAGTTGTCGATCGAGAGTTCCGTGGCTGGAGCCCCCGTGCCTCCCGCCGACATGAAGGCCGATGAACTGGTCGAAAGCGCCCGCGCCGCGGCCGACAGTGGCAATTTGCCGGTGGCCGAAGCCCTTCTGAAACGCGCCACTGAGGTCGACCCCAAGAACAAGTTCGCCTGGAACAATCTCGGCCTCGTCTACCTGCAGGAGCGCCAGGACAATCAAGCGATCGCGGCATTCCAGAAGCAGTTGGACGTTAATCCCTACGACGAGTTTGCCAATAACAATCTTGGCCGCGTCTACTGGCAGGAACGCAGATACGAAGACGCGGTCCGGTCGTTCAACAAGCAACTGGAGAATAATCCCCTCGACAAGTTCGCACATGGCAACCTCGGTGCCATGTACGCAGAGTGGCACAAGTACGACCTTGCCGCGCCCGAACTTGAAAAAGCGGCCTCACTTAGTCCTGACAGCGCCGAATTGCAAGTCAGTCTAGGCGACGCGTACCTGAATCTCGGGCAGGACGAAAAGGCGCTGGCCACCTTCGACCACGCCGTCGAACTTAACGCCTCGCCGCTGGTGTGGAACAACATCGCCTACCAGCTGTCACTCAAAGGTTCGCATCTCGACCGCGCGCAACAGTACGCCGAGTCCGCCGTCTCCGCCACCGCAGCCGCATTGCGCAATGTCTCGCTCGATCGCCTCACGCAGAAAGACTTGCCCTTGGTGCCCTCGCTCATCGCGTATTGGGACACTCTCGGCTGGGTCCAGTTCGGCGAAGGCAATCTCGACAAAGCAGAAAAATATGTCGCAGCCGCCTGGGCGCTCGGACACCACGGAGAAGTCGGCGACCATCTCGGGCAGATTTATGAAAAGCGCGGAGAGAAAGATCGCGCCCTGCGTACCTATGCTCTTTCGATGAACGGCTTGCGTCCCATTCCCGAAACTCGCGGCCGGCTTGCTTCTCTAGCTGGAGGAGATGCCAAGGCCGATGCCGCCGTCACACGCTTCAAGCCAGAACTCGAACATCTCAGCACCATCGACCTGGGCAAGGCCGCGCAAACCAGCAACGCGGATTTCTTTATCCTGCTCAGCGGAGGAGCCGGAGAAAAGGCCAAAGTCGACGCCATCAAGTTCGTCAGCGGCGACGAGAAGCTGAAGTCCTTCACCGATGCCTTACGAGCCGCCGACTACCATCTGACGTTCCCCGACGACACCCCGGTGAAAGTCCTGCGCCGCGGCACGCTGACCTGCTCGGTCGCGGCGGGCAACTGCAAATTCGTGATGACTCTGCCGGACGACGTGCGCACCGTAGATTAGTGTTGAAGTATTCTCAGCGCCGCGAGTTCCTCAGCGAACTTCGAGGTTAAGGTCTTCTCGCGTAATCGAAGACGCAGATTCGTTGACTTGCCTCAGTCCCTGACGTAAGATTCCCGCCGATTCGAGGAGACGCGATGCAGTTGCGCCTGGAGAGCCGGCCGGTTGGCGATGTCTTCCTCGTGCAGTGTCACGGACGCATCGTCTCCGGAAATGAAGTCTTCACCCTGCACTCCCAGGTGCAGGACGCCGTCGAAAAATACGGCGATGTCGTACTGCAACTCGACAAAGTGGAGTTCATCGACAGTAGTGGCCTCGGAGCCATGATGCGCCTGGTGCAGGCCGCGCGCGCCAAAGGCGGCGACCTGAAACTCTGCGGCCTGCCTCCGAAGATCCGCAAAGTACTCGAACTCACCCACCTGCTGGCGCAATTCGAAACCTACGATTGCATGGAAGAGGCCATCACTGCCGCGTATCTCGGTTCGCGCTATTCGCGCGGAAAGACTGGCGACGCGCGCCCGCGCATGATCTGCGCCTACGCCTCTCTCGATGTCTGTATGTTTCTTCGAGAAATTCTGTGCAGCGCGGGGTTCAATGCCTTGACCACCACCGCCGTCGACGATGCGCCGATTCTGCTCAAAGCGACCAAAGCAAAGCTGGTCGTGATCTCCGCACGCCTGCAAATGGTGCGCGGGAAGCCGGTTCGCCAGGCCTTTCAGGAGATCGTTCCCGACGTTCAGATCCTGACTCTCGACGAGCACTTCGCAACCCAGGATCCCGGCGAGGCCGCCGAGAAACTACTGCAGGATGTCAGTGCGCTGCTGCCAACGGTGAGTTAGAAAGGTTTCAAAGTTACCTTGAAACCTTGCTCTTTCCTACCAGATCCTCACCCGCTCCTGCGGCCCCAGATACAATTTTTCGCCCGCCTTCACACCGAATGCCGCATACCAGGGATCGATATTCCGCACCGTGTACGACCGATACTCTCCGGGTGAATGCTCATCGGTGAGTACCTGTTGCCGCAAAGCGGCGTCCCGCACCTTCTCTCCCCAGTTCTGCGCGAAGGCAATGAAGAACTGCTGGTCGCCGGTGAGACCATCCTGCACCGGAGCCGGTTTGCTGCCGAGAGAAGCGCGATAACCATCGTATGCCGCCGAGATTCCCGCCACGTCCGCAATGTTCTCGGCCAGTGTCTGCTTGCCATTGAGCGCAAGGTCAGGGAATGGCTTATAGGTATCGTACTGTGCGGCGAGTTGGGTGGTGGCGGTCTCGAAGTGCTTCAGATCCTCGGGCGTCCACCAATTCCGCACGCGCCCTTTCGCATCGAACGTGCTGCCCTCGGTGTCAAACGTGTGGCTGATTTCGTGTCCAATCACCGACCCGACTGCGCCATAGTTGAACGCCGCCGGAGCCTTCGGATCAAAGAAAGGTGGCTGCAGAATCGCAGCCGGAAAATTCAGCGCGTTCTGCAGCGGTAGGTTCACAGCATTCACCGTCTGCGGCGTCATCGACCATTCCTTGCGGTCGACGGGCTTGCCCAAGCGCGCGACCTGCCGCTGATAGTCCGACAAGTCTCCCCGCCAGATGTTGCCGAAGATATCGCCGGCCTTCACTTCGTAGCTGGAATAGTCGTGCCAGGTTTCCGGATAGCCGACTCCCACATAGAGCGTCGAAAGTTTGGCCTCGGCTTCCGCCTTGGTCGTGGGATTCATCCAGTCGAGGGCCTCGATGCGCTTGCGAAACGCCGCAATCATGTTGGCCACCATCGCGTCGATCTGCGCCTTGGCCTCCGCGGAGAAATACCGCTGCGCGTAGATTTGTCCGACGGCATCGCCCAATTGGGAGTCGACAACGAACACGCCCCGCTGCCACCGCGGGCGCTGTTGCTGCGTCCCCGACAATTCTTTGCCGAAGAAGGCGAAACGTTCGTCAGTCAGCGCTTTCGGCAACACGCCGGCATACGCCTCGATCAGGTGGAACGTCAGCAGGTCCTTCCAATTGTCGAGAGGCTGCGTCTCGACGAGAGCCGACTCCGCAGTGAACGCATCCGGTTGCCACACGATGAAACCGTCCACGTTACTGATTCCCGCTCCGCGAAAGTATTCGTCCCAGTCCAGCCCGGGGGCCTTCGCACGAAAGTCAGCCTGCGTCCACGGATTGTTCGCCTTGTGAATGTCTTCGTTGTCGGCCAGGCTGCGGTGGGTCTTCGCAATTGCGGTTTCCAGTTCGAGAATGCGCGCCGCGCGTGCTTCCGCATCAGAGACTCCAGCAAGCCTCAAAATATTGGCCACGTGTGCCTGATATTTTGTACGAATCTGCCGCATGTGCTCGCTGTCGGAAATGTAGTACTCGCGATCCGGCAACTGCAGTCCGCCTTGCATCAGATACGCCGTGTAGTGGTCGGAATCGTTGAAGCTGGGCGCCACCCACATTCCAAACAAATTCGGCGTGTGATAGTTGGTGTTATTCAGTGCATCGACGTCGGCGCGCAGCGTCTCGCCAAGCGCGTGCGCCAGTTCCTTCTTGTCGCGGATGGCGGCGATCGCCTCCAGGTGCGGACGCAGCGGTGCCAACCCTTTCGTCTCGATACCCGCCTCATCCATGTACGAGTTGTACAGGTCCGCCACCTTGCGCGCACTGGACCCCGCCGGCGGATTCGACTTCGCAAGCTCGGCGATCAGGTCAGCCAACCTCTTGTTGCTCAGGTCGGTGAGCTTCGTCCACACATCGACCCCGGCGCGATCCGCAGGAATGTCTGTACGCTTAAGCCACTCGCCATTGGCATATCGATAAAAGTCATCACCGGGCCTCACCGAGTGATCGATGTTGTCGACTGCAACGCCGTGCGGCTCTAAAGCCAACCCATACTGCGCCGCGCCGCCCAGCGCACATACCGCCGCGCACGCCAGTGCAAGTTTCCAGGACTTGAGGATGTGTTTCATGTCAGGACTCCAGGAAGAATTGGTATTGAAGATTGCCACTGATTGTTATGTGCAGTCTACGCCTGCTCTGTTTAGACGTTTACTCCAGGCAAAGGTAATAGCCATGTGGCGAGGGCACGAACCATGTGGAGACGGGCGCTTTCGCCCGTCCCGCGAAGCCCTGAGCGCAGTCGAAGGGCGAGCGGCCCCCCGCTAGAGCCCTATCCCGGCAGCACCCGTTTATGCCACGCCGTCGCCTGCTCATACGCGTAAGCCACCCTCAGCACCAGATCTTCCCGCCAATGCGGACCCGCGATTTGCAACCCGATGGGCATCCCGCTCTGTGTAAACCCGCACGGAACTGAAATCGCCGGCAATCCCCACACATTGAAGGGCCGGGTATTCCGTAGCAGTCTCAACTCCGCCGGACGCAGCGCATCGGGATTCGCCTTGAGTTCCTCAATTGCCGGAGCCGCCATCGGCATCGTCGGCAGCACCAGTACGTCTACATCGGCAAACACCCGTCCGATGTTTCGCCGCGCCTCCTCCAGTTGCCGCCGCTTCTGAATGTATTCCGCAGCCGTGACCTTCTCACCGCTCCGAATTCTCCGCACCGTTTCCGGATGGTATAGCTCAGAGTGCCTAGCCACGTTCTCGGCGTGATATGCGTAGGATTCCGCGGCCTGCAGGGTGCGGTCGATCGGCACGTCGAGCCGCACTTCGCTTACCTGCGCGCCCAACGCTTCGATCCCGCTCACCGCATGTTCCATCGCCGAGGCAACTTCCTGATCAATATCCTCAAAGAAGTATTCCCGCGGGACTCCCACGCGCAGCGACTTCACGCCTTCCCGCAATCCACCGACGTAATCCGTCACCGCAACGTCAGCCGAAGTTATGTCGTCCACGTCGTATCCCGCAATAGCCTGCAACACGATCGCGGCGTCCTCCACCGTCGCCGCCAGCGGCCCAACATGGTCGAGAGATGCCGAGAGCGGAATCACTCCGCGGCTCGACACTAGCCCAAACGTCGGCTTTAACCCTACGCACCCGCACAGCGCAGCCGGTTCGCGTATCGATCCTGCCGTGTCGGTCCCAATCGCAGCGCATGCCATGCCCGTGGTCACCGCCGCCGCCGACCCTCCCGACGATCCGCCCGCAATCCGGCTTAGGTCCCACGGATTATGCACGTCGCCGAAGTGACTCACCAGCGAACTGCCGCCATAGGCGAACTCGTGCAAGTTGTTCTTGCCCACGATTACCGCGCCTGCCTGCCGCAAGCGGCGAACAACCGTGGCGTCCTCGTTCGGAACCCGCTGCTCGTGCAGAGCGCTGGCAGCAGTGGTCCGAGTTCCCGCCGTGTCGATCAGGTCTTTCAGCGCAATCGGAATCCCGTGCAGTGGCCCCCGCCACTCCCCGCGCGAAAGCTCCGCCTCCGCCCTCCGCGCCTCCGCTAGCGCCGGCTCGGAGGTCACCGTAATGAACGCATTGAGTTTAGGATTGAGTCTTTCAATGCGGCTCAGGCAATCGCGTGTGATCTCGACAGGAGAAATCTCCCGGCGTCGGATTTTTTGTGCAAGCCCCGAAATTGTGAGGTCAGAACTCATACCCGCCGAGCCATTGTAAAGGTTTCCCCTGTGTTCCTCCGTGCCCCCTGTGGTGAGTGTTTTTAAACCGTCCAGCCCGCCTCGGCATCCAAAGTCCTATAATGAGAAAAGAAGTTTCCCTGGGGGCAAGCCAAAAATGTCAGAGATGACGATCGCGCCTGTTGCGACCCACGGTTTCTTTGTAGATGGCCGGTGGCAAGAGGATGGCGACCTCGTCGACGTCCGCGCGCCCTACGACGGCAGCTTGATCGCCCGCGTCGTACAGGGTCGCAAAGTGCACGCCGAAGCCGCCATCGCCGCAGCCGTCAAAGCCTTCGGCACCACCCGCCGCCTGCCGGCATTCGAGCGCCAACGAGTTCTCCGCCGTATCTCCGCCTCCATGGCCGAGCGCAAAGAAGAATTTGCCCGCACGCTCGCTCAGGAAGCCGGCAAGCCCATCAAATCTGCCCGCACAGAAGTCGAGCGCGCCATCTTCACCTTCAACGTCGCCGCGGAAGAAAGCACGCGCATCTACGGAGAATTCCTCCCACTCGATTGGCAGGAATTTACCGCCGGACGCTGGGGCATCGTCCGCCGTTTTCCGCTCGGCCCTATCGCCGGCATCACGCCGTTTAATTTTCCGATCAATCTGGTAGCCCACAAAGTTGCTCCGGCCATTGCCGCGGGCTGTCCCATGGTGCTCAAGCCCGCGCCCCAAACCCCACTCTGCTCGCTGCTTCTGGCCGAATGTGTGCAGCAGGCGGGATGGCCCGACGGCGGACTCAACGTTCTCCCGCTCTCGAATGAAGATGCCGGCCTTCTCGTCACCGACGATCGCATCAAGCTGATCAGCTTCACCGGCAGCGTGCCCGTGGGATGGGACATCAAGCGCCGCGCCGGAAAGAAGAAGGTCGTCCTCGAACTCGGCGGCAACGCCGCGGTCATCGTTCACAACGACGCCGATCTCTCCTACGCCGCCGACCGCTGCGTTACCGGAGGCTTCGGCTACGCCGGCCAAACATGCATTTCCGTGCAGCGCATCCTGGTCGAGCACTCCGTTTACGGGAGATTCACCGACTTTTTCGTGGAAGGCGTGAAGCAATTGAAGGCTGGCGATCCGCTCGATGAATCCACCGACGTCGGCCCGGTCATCCGCGAGAGCGACGCCATACGCACGATTAGCTGGATCGACGAGGCCGTCCGTTCCGGCGCACGTCTTCTCTGCGGAGGCCACCGCAACAAACTCGTGGTCGAGCCCACCGTCCTCACCGGCACCAAGCCCGACATGAAAGTGAATTGCCAGGAAGTTTTCGGACCCGTCGTGACCGTCGAGCCCTACAAGGATTTCGACCAGGCACTGCGCCTGGTGAACAACACCGCGTACGGTATGCAGGCCGGAGTCTTCACCCGCGACGCCAAGTTGCTCTTCCAGGCCTATGAGGAGCTCGAAGTCGGAGGTGTCATCGCCGGAGATGTTCCCTCGTTCCGCATCGACCATATGCCCTACGGCGGCGTAAAAGATTCCGGCCTCGGCCGCGAAGGCCTCCGCTACGCCATCGAAGAGATGACCGAACCCAAGTTGCTGGTAATGAACCTGCGCTAGCCGTCGCGATCCCAATCCTGTTGTCATCCTGAGACCCGCGCTTTTTGCGGGCCGAAGGACCCATGCAACTTGCTGTTGCCGAGCAAACTTCATAAGCTCTGCGCTGATCCCGCCGTTGAAAAACTCAACATTTTCTCAGTAATGTTCCCTGCGTAACTTTATTTCTTCTTCAATTTTTCAAAAACGCGCGACAAACTTCCACGAAATATTTATAATTTCCAGTTTCACAGCCAATACAGAAAACCAGTGGGTGGTTTTCTTTTTCGGTTTAAGAACTGACAACGGACGAGCCTCCGGGTCTCTTCAGCCAGATCTCATAAGAGAATGTCGCAGATCTTTCATCGCAGCACCAATACGCTTTCCCGCGCCACTATTTTCGGCGCGGTAGTCGTCGTTGCGATCCTCGGCTGGATTCTCTACGCGGTGCAGGGATCTCCCTTCATCACGTACGCCGGGGTGCGCAAGCCGCAGCCCGCGCCGTTCAGCCACCAGCACCACGTCACCGGACTGGGCATCGATTGCCGCTACTGCCATACCTCGGTCGAAACTTCGAGCTTCGCCGGAATCCCCCCGACCAAGACCTGCATGAACTGCCACTCGCAGATATGGACCAACGCCCAGCTCCTCGAGCCCGTGCGTGCCAGCTACAAGTCCGGCGAGTCGCTGCAATGGACGCGCGTCAACCAGCTCCCCGACTTCGTCTATTTCAACCACAGCATTCATGTCAACAAGGGAGTCGGCTGCAACACCTGTCACGGCCCGGTCGACCAGATGCCGTTGATGTACCAGCAAGAAAGTTTGCAGATGGAGTGGTGTCTCGGCTGCCATCGCGCCCCGCAAAATAATCTGCGCCCGCGCGATCAGGTGTTCAACATGCGCTACCAGCAGCCGACCAGCACGAACCCAGTCGTAGTCGACGGCCAGAGCTTCACCGACCAGATCGACCTGGGGACCGCCTTGGTAAAGAAGTACAAAGTCCGCAGCGTGAAAGACATTACGACGTGCAGCACGTGTCATAGGTAAACGAATGCGATTTATGAACCAAGTGCCTGTCATCCTGAGCGGAATGTTTGCTTCGCGAAGCGACGCAAACATGGAGTCGAAGGATCCCGCGTCGGCGTCCTTCTTCTCCGCGGATGCAAGGCGTTCTGCCGGTGCTGCCGAGGAGAATTTCCCGACATGACATTGCCGGCTTCGGAGCTTATGGGATCCTTCGACTGCGCGAGATTTCGCTTCGCGAACTCTCGCTTCGTTCAGGATGACAGTGTTTTGCTTTAGACCTGGTTTGCTTTAGACCATGACGAACGACGAAAGAAATAACGGCGGCCTGATCCAGATCCAGAAGAAGGAAGACGTTTGCCCCGGCTCCAAGGACAAACTCACCCTCGCCGCCGTCCGCGAAAAAATCGACGCCGCCACCGCCCACGACGCCGCCGAAAAGACCGGCCCCGAATACTGGCGGAGCCTCGAAGAACTCGCCGGCTCCGAAGAATTCCAGAAAGCCTTGCACCGCGAATTCCCCAAAGGCGCGTCTGAGTGGCTCGACACCGTCTCGCGCCGCGGATTCCTCAAGGTCATGGGCGCTTCGCTCGGTCTCGCCGGCATGACCGGATGCACCAAGCTTCCGCTCGAGCCCATCGTCCCCTACGTTCGCCAGCCGGAAAACGTCGTCCCCGGCCGCCCCATGTACTACGCCACCGCGGTCACGCTCGGCGGATACGCCAGTCCGGTCCTGGTCGAAAGCCATCTCGGACGCCCCACCAAAATCGAAGGCAACGACCTGCACCCGGCGTCGCTCGGCGGCACCGACATTTTCACTCAGGCCTCGATCCTCGGCCTCTACGATCCTGACCGCTCGCAGAGCGTGGTCTCGATGGGCGACCAGCGATCGTGGCCCGCATTTCTCGGCGCGATCCGCGGCCCGCTCAGCGCGCAGAAAGCCCTGCAAGGCGCAGGCATCCGCATTCTGACGACCACCACGACGTCCCCGACGCTTGCCGACCAGTTGCGCAGTTTCCTGAAGATTTATCCGCAGGCCAAGTGGCACGTCTACGAACCGGTCAATCGCGACAACGTTCTCGAAGGCGCGAAGCTCGCCTTCGGACAGCCCGTCGAAACGCGCTACGACTTTTCGAAAGCCGACGTCATCGTCTCGCTCGACGCCGACTTCCTCTACGCCGGATTCCCCGGCAACACCCGCTACATCCGCGACTTCGCTGTCCGCCGCAATCCCGACAGCGGGAACATGAACCGCCTGTACGTTATCGAGAGCACGCCGAGTTCGACAGGCGCGAAGGCGGATCACCGGCTTCCGGTGCGAGCGAGTGATGTTGCCGCATTTGCGCGCGGCATGTCGGTCATGATGGAGATGGTGCGGCCGACGATGGGTGGAGTCGCATCGCCTGAGGTAATCGAAAAGTTTGTTGCGCTTCTCATCGACCTTAGAAACGCTCGCGGGTCGAGCGTTGTCACTGCTGGTGACCACCAGCCTGCGGAAGTGCACGCCCTTATTCACAGCATCAACGCAAAGCTCGGTAACGTTGGTACGACTGTCTTCTACTCGGACCCGGTCGACGCGAACCCGATCAACCAGGCCGAATCGCTGAAAGGTCTCGTTGCCGACATGAATGCCGGCAAGGTTGATCTGCTGATCATCCTCGGCGGCAATCCGGCGTATGACGCACCTGCCGACCTCAACTTCGCGGACGCACTAAAGAGCGGCAAAGTTCCGCTCCGGGTCCACCACGGCCTCTATCAGAACGAAACCGCTGAACTCTGCCAGTGGCACGTCCCCGCAAGCCACGAACTCGAATCCTGGGGCGATGCCCGCGCCTACGACGGCACAGTCAGCATCATTCAACCCCTGATTGCTCCTCTGTATAACGGCAAGAGCGCGTTGGAATTTGTCGCGTTGCTGTCCGGCCAAGCTGACGCCACCGGTTACGATCTCGTTCGCAGCTACTGGCAGAGGCAGCAACCGGCAGAAAGTCGGCAGCACACCTTCGCTGACTTCGACGCTTTCTGGCGCAAGTCGCTGCATGACGGGTGGATTGAAGGCACGAGTTTCGCAGCTAAGTCGTTCAGCGTTAAATCGTCCGTCGTTCCACCGGAGGTTACAGGGCCCGACAACGCCATCGAGCTCAACATCCGCCGCGACTCCACCATCCACGACGGACAATTCTCCAACAACGGCTGGCTGCAGGAACTGCCCAAGCCGATGTCGAAGCTCACCTGGGATAACGCCATCCAGATCGGCCCCAAGATGGCCGAGCGTCTCGGCATCAAATCCGAAGACGTCGTCGAGCTTCAGGCCAAGGGCAAAAAGATCATCGGCCCCGTCTGGATTCAGGCCGGACATCCCGATAACTCCGCCACCATCACGCTCGGCTACGGACGCACCCGCGCCGGACGCGTCGGCACCGCGCAAGGTTTCAACGCCTACACGCTCCGCACCAGCGCGAATCCGTGGATCACGAAACTCGATCAGCCCCCGCGCAAGACCGGAGCCACCTACAAGCTCGCCTCGACCCAAGGCATGCAGTCCATGGACACGCCCGACGGCGGCCATCGCCCGCTGGTTCGCGAGACCACGCTCGAGGAATACAAGAAAGAACCGAAGTTCGCGCAGGAAGAAGAAGTTCCCAAAGACCTCACGCTCTACGAGCCCTATCCCTACGACAAAGAAGATTACGCGTGGGGCATGGCCATCGATCTCAACTCCTGTGTCGGATGCAACAACTGCATGATCGCCTGCCAGTCGGAAAACAACATCGCCGTGGTCGGCAAAGAGCAGGTCGTCATCGGACGCCACATGCACTGGATTCGCGTCGACGCCTACTACCAGGGCGACCGCGACAATCCCAAAGCTTTCTTCCAGCCTGTTCCTTGTATGCAGTGCGAGAACGCCCCGTGCGAAGTCGTTTGCCCGGTCGCCGCCACGAACCACACCACCGAAGGCCTGAACGACATGGTCTACAACCGCTGCGTGGGCACGCGCTACTGCTCGAACAACTGTCCGTATAAAGTTCGCCGCTTCAACTTCCTGCTCTTCCAGGACTGGGAGACGCCGCAATACAAGATGATGCGCAATCCCGACGTCAGCGTGCGCAGCCGCGGCGTCATGGAAAAATGTACCTACTGCGTGCAGCGCATCAACGAGCGCCGCATCGATGCCGAGCGCGAAGACCGCAAAATCAACGACACCGAACTGCAGTCCGCCTGCCAGCAGTCCTGTCCCGCAGGCGCCATCGTCTTCGGCAACATCAACGACCCGAACAGCAAAGTTTCGAAACTGAAAGCGCAGGCCAGAAACTACAGCCTGCTGGGCGAATTGAACACCCGCCCGCGCACCACGTACCTGGCAGAGGTAAGAAACCCGAACCCGGAGTTGGAGAGGTAACAATGTCAGCTTGTCATCCTGAAAGCCGGCGAAGCCGGGGCGAGGGGACCTTACGTCGGAGGGACGCCGATAATGCAGTGGATGCGGAATCCCATGCAGCATGCACCATGGGGTTTCCCGTCGACCGCATCGCGCTCGAGTCAGTCGTAGGGTCGCTCGGAGGGCTGCCGCCCTCCTCACGATGACACGATTTTGCGATGACAGTGATCTTGAAAGTGATGGCATCGTTTTTGAAAGCATGCACGCTAGGTTGATTTTGAAACATACACGCTAGATTGATTTTGAAAGCATGAACGATCAATACAAATCGGCCGCCATCCAGCGCGCTCCCGTTATTGAGCCGGGCCACACCTTCGGCACGGTCACGGAAAAGATCAGCGCCATCGTTCTGACCCGCCCCGCTTCCAACGGATGGTTCATCGGCTTCGGCATCTGCTTCATGCTCACCATGATGATGCTGTACGCCATCGGCTACTTGTTCCTCAAGGGCACAGGCATCTGGGGCGTGACCATCCCTATCGGCTGGGGCTTCGCCATCGTCAACTTCGTCTGGTGGATTGGTATCGGCCACGCCGGCACCCTGATCTCCGCCATCCTCTTATTGCTGCGTCAGTCGTGGCGCAACTCGATCAACCGCTTCGCCGAGGCCATGACGCTGTTCGCCGTGGCCTGCGCCGGAATTTTCCCCGCCATCCACGTCGGCCGCCCCTGGCTCGCCTACTGGCTCTTTCCGATTCCCAACACCATGCGCGTGTGGCCGCAATTCCGCAGCCCGCTCATGTGGGACGTCTTCGCGGTCTCGACTTATGCCACGATCTCAGCGCTCTTCTGGTTCACCGGCCTCATCCCCGACTTCGCTACCCTGCGCGATCGTAGCGACAAGCCGATCCTGAAGATTATCTACGGCATGCTCTCCATGGGATGGCGCGGATCAGCCCGCCACTGGCATCGCTACGAAACGATGTACTTGCTCCTGGCAGGATTGGCTACGCCGCTCGTGCTCTCCGTGCACACGGTCGTGAGCTTCGACTTCGCCGTCGGCATCGTCCCCGGATGGCACACCACCATCTTTCCGCCCTACTTCGTCGCGGGCGCCATTTACTCCGGCTTCGCGATGGTGCTGATGCTTGCCATCCCGATCCGCAAGATTTACGGCCTCGAAGATTTCATCACCGAGCGCCACCTGCAGAACTCCGCCAAAGTCATGCTCGCCACCGGACTCATCGTTGCTTACGGTTACGGCATCGAGGCATTCATGGGATGGTACGGAGGAGATCGTTACGACGCCTTCACGCTTTGGAACCGTCTGCACGGCCCCTATGCCGGACCTTATTGGGCACTGTTGACGTGCAACATCTTCATTCCCCAAGTGCTCTGGATTCGCAAGCTGCGCACCAGTCCGGTAGCGCTCTTCTTGATCTCTGGCGTCATCCTGGTCGGCATGTGGCTGGAGCGTTTCATCATCGTAGTTGTCAGCCTGCATCGCGACTTCCTCAATTCCTCGTGGGGCATGTACTACCCCACGCGTTGGGACTGGATGACGTACATCGGCACCATCGGCATGTTCCTGATGCTCATGTTCCTGTTCCTGCGCATCTTGCCCGCGATCTCGATCTTTGAAATGCGCACCCTCCTGCCCGAGGCGGAGGTGAAAGAGTAATGGCGAAGCGCGATCCCATCTACGGCATCATGGCGGAATTCGATTCGGCCCAGGCGCTGGTCGACGCGGCCCGCAAGACGCACCAGGCCGGATACCAGAAGATCGATGCCTACAGCCCGTTCCCCATCGAAGGCCTGGCCGAAGAAATCGGATTCCATCATGACGAAGTTCCGCTCGTCGTACTGATCGGCGGCATTATCGGCGGCACGCTCGGCTACTTCATGCAGTACTGGATGGCCGCCGTCGACTACCCGCTGAACATCGGCGGCAAGCCCGCGCACTCCTGGCCCGCGTTCATCGTCATCACGTTCGAAATGACGATCCTGTTCGCCGGAATTTCGGCGGTCCTCGGCATGCTCGCCCTGAACGGCCTGCCCATGCCCTACCACCCGGTCTTTAACGTCCCGCGCTTCTCGTCGGCCTCGAAAGACCGTTTCTTCCTGATCGTCTTCTCGTCCGACAAAAAGTACGAAGCCGCCGACACGCGGAGATTCCTGGAAGCTCTCGCCCCACGCTCCGTCTCGGAGGTGCCGAGCTAGATGAAGCACCTCGGTAAAGTCGCGAATGCAGTCAGCGCCACAGTTCGTGTGGGGACGGACGCATTCGTCCGTCCGGTCGAGCAAAGCTCGACAGCGGTTTCCTTTGCGGCACTACTGCTCCTGCTCGCCCTCACCTCCGCCTGCCGCCTCGACATGCACGTGCAGCCACGCCAAAACCCGCTCTCCCGCAGCGACTTCTACTCCGACCAGCGTTCCGCCCGTCCCCCGGTTGAAGGCACCGTCGCCCGTGGCCAACTCCACGAAGACACCTATTTCTATACCGGCAAGATCGGTAACAACCCCGGCGAGCAGCTGCCTTTCCCAGCCACAATGCAAGTTCTCGAACGCGGACGCGAGCGCTACAACATCTTCTGCGCCCCGTGCCACTCGCGCGTCGGAGACGGCAACGGATTCGTTCCCTCCCGCGGATTCGCCCGCAAGCCGCCGTCGTTCCACATCGTGCGCTTGCAAAAGGCCCCGGCCGGATACTTCTTCGACGTGATCACCAACGGCTTCGGCATCATGCCCGACTACGCTTCGCAGATTCCCGCGCAGGATCGCTGGGACATCGTCGCCTATGTGCGCGCCCTGCAGTTGAGCCAGAACGCAACCACGGCCGACGTGCCCGCCGGCGTGACGATCCCGACTCAGCCTCCGAAGCTCCGCGAGCCGGGCTCAGGGGCAACGCTGCCCGCCGTTCTGCCCGAAAAGAAATCTGACGAGTCCGAGGAAAAGAAATGAGCGCGGCGCACAACCAACTCGATCTGTCGGCTCCGCCGGTCGTGAAGACGATCGCGCAGCGCTCGTTGATCGTCGGCGTTGTCTTCGGCATCGTCGCCGCCATCCTTGCGGTCAAGAGTCCCGCCGAATTTTTCCGCGCGTACCTGCTCGGGTTCCTGTGCTGGCTCGGCGTGGCACTCGGGTCCATGGCCATCATCATGATCCGCCACCTGACCGGCGGCGGATGGGGCGTGGTCATTCGCCGCATCCAGGGCGCCGCCATGCGAACCCTGCCGATGCTGGCCGTCTTGTCGATCCCGCTGTTCTTCGGTCTGTCGAAGCTCTACCCGTGGGCCATGCCCCTCGAGTCGATCCAGGACACGCACATTAAGGAGCACCTCGCGAAGCACAGTTTCATCTACGGCTACCTGAACCCGCGTTTCTTCATCATTCGCGCCATCTTCTACTTTGCCATCTGGAACCTGCTCTCTTACCTTCTGTCCCTGTGGTCGAAGCAAGGCGATAGTCCCACAGCGCCCGACAACACGAACAAATTTAAAGCTGTCGCCGGACCCGGCCTCATCCTCTACGGATTCACCGTCTCCTTCGCCGTCATCGACTGGGTCATGTCACTCGACCCCAGCTGGGTCTCCACGATCTTCGGTCTCATCATCCTCATCGGCGAAGTGCTCTCGGCCATGTGTTTCGCCGTGGTCGTCGAGCGAATCCTCTACAACTACAAGCCCATGTCGGAAATGTTGCGTCCCGACTTCGTTCACGATCACGGCAAATGGATCCTCGCCTTCACCATGGTCTGGGCCTACTTCAATTTCTCGCAGTGGCTCATTATCTGGGCAGGTAACCTTCCGACGGAGATCACGTTCTACATAAAGCGCCTGCATGGTGGATGGGAATCCGTCGGCATTTTCCTGATCCTCTTCGGTTTCGCAATCCCGTTCGCCACGCTGCTGTCGCGGCCGTTCAAGCGCAATATCCGCAAGCTCGTCTGGCTCGCCGCGT
This sequence comes from Candidatus Dormiibacterota bacterium, assembly GCA_035632675.1. Taxonomy (GTDB): domain Bacteria; phylum Acidobacteriota; class Terriglobia; order Terriglobales; family Acidobacteriaceae; genus Sulfotelmatobacter. The sequence goes on along the minus strand of DASQGJ010000025.1, from coordinate 305,740 downwards.
GGATCATGGTCATCCGCTACGTCGATCTGTTCTGGATCATCGAGCCGAATTTCTCGAAGACTTTCACCATTACCATCGCGGACATCGTCGTTCCCGTTGCCATCGGCGGCCTGTGGATGGCCCTCTTCTTCCGCAACCTTGGTTCGCTGCCCCTGCTGCCGGCCTACGACCCGACCGCCGGAGAAGTGCTCGAGCCCCATCATCACGAACCTGGAGTTGCTGAAAACGCATGAGCCACGATCCCAATCCCGCGAAGAACGGACACGGCGACTACGAGCGCAGTGACATCGGCACTCGCGGAATCGTGTATTTCCTGCTCGGCCTTGCCGTGGCTCTAGTCGTTACCTATTTCGTCGTCGACGGCATTTACCGCTATCTGAATCACCGCTTTGAAGCCGAGCAACCCGCGGTCAGCCCGCTGGTCACCAGCGCACAGCAAGACACGCGCCGCATCCCGCCGCAATATAAAGACAACGAGTACGAAAAATACCTGAAAGAGGGATTTCCCTCGCCACAGCTCGAAGTCAACGAGCGCACCGAATTGAACGACGAACGCCTCCGCGAAGAGCAAACGCTGAGCACTTACGACTACGTCGACAAAAATGCTGGCACAGTCCGCATCCCCATCGATCGCGCCATGGAACTCGTAGCCCAGCGCGGCTTGCCCACGCGCCAGGCAACCGGCGATCAGCCAAAAGCACAGCCGCAGCAGACCAGGGGAAAGAAGTGAAGGACTACTGCCAAAATTCGATGTCCGGCGCTGCTCATGTGGGAACTGCCGCGGCCGGGAATCGCAACTCCAGCCGGCTCTTCGCCACACTGTCGGTGGTGAAACGCCTTTCTTCGCGACCTTTGCGAGTCCTTAGCGATCTTTGCGGTAAAGGTTTTGTGCTGGCAGCAATCCTGGCTGCAACAGCCTGGGGACAGGCCATGTCCAAAGGCATCATGTCCCCCCCAGCCAGCGTCCGCCCCCCGTACCTGCAGAACGTCGGCATCGAGCAGCACCTGGACGCCCAAGTGCCACCAGACCTTTCCTTCGTCGACGACACCGGTCGCGCAGTCAAGCTCGGCGACTACTACGGCAAGAAGCCGCTGATCCTCAACCTCGTCTACTACAACTGCACCATGCTCTGCGGCGAGGCCCTCTCGGGACTTACCTCCGCCATGAAGATGGTGAAGTTCGAGGTCGGCAACGAATTCGAAGTCGTCACCGTCAGCTTCAACCCGCAAGAAACGCCTGCTATAGCCGCGGAAAAGAAAAAAGACTACGTCAAGCGCTACGGCCGCCCCGGCGCAGAAGCAGGCTGGCATTTCCTCACCGGCCCTGCCGATTCCATCAACGCGCTCACCAAGGCCGTCGGTTTCCAGTATCAGTACGATGCGGCCAAGAACCAGTACGCGCACGCCACGGCGATCATGGTGCTCACGCCCCAAGGCCGCATCTCGCGCTACTTCTACGGTGTCGAGTTCCCGCCGAAGGATTTGCGCATGGGACTGGTCGAGGCCTCGCAGGGCAAGATCGGCAACGCCGTCGATCAGGTGCTCTTGTACTGCTACCACTACGACCCCGCCACCGGAAAATATGGCGCGATCGTAGCCAACATCTTGAAGATTGGCGCAGGACTCACAATCGTGCTTCTCGGCGGAATGATTCTGATCTTCCTCCGCCTCGAGCGGAGCGCCCCGCGCAGCAGTTGGGATCAACCGAAACCGGATCACGCGGCACTACGTAAGGGACTGACTTAGAGAAATATGTTCGATAACTTTCCATTGTGGCCGGATCGGGCCTCCAGCACGGCGGGCAACGTCGATGCCCTGTTCATCTTTCTGGTGATCGTCTCCGGGATGATGACGCTCCTGATTTTCACCGCCGTCGTCTATTTCGCGGCCCGCTACCGCCACCGCAAGGGCGTTCTCGCCGAGCAGATCGAAGGTTCCACCCCGCTCGAACTGACCTGGTCGATCATTCCGATGGGCGTCTTCCTGGTGATCTTCGCCTGGGGTGCCGTTGTCTACTTCAGGGGACGCACGCCTCCCCGCGACTCCACCGAAGTCTACGTCGTCGCCAAGCAGTGGATGTGGAAGCTCGAACACGCCGAGGGCCAGCGCGAGATCAACGAACTGCACGTCCCCGTCGGCCGCGACGTCAAACTCATCATGACCTCACAGGACGTGATCCACAGCTTCTACGTCCCCGCGTTCCGCATGAAGCAGGACGTGCTCCCCGGCCGCTACACGGTCGCCTGGTTCCGCGCCACCAAGCCCGGCACGTATCACCTGTTCTGCGCCGAATACTGCGGCACGCAGCACTCCGGCATGGTCGGGTCCATTGTCGTGCAGGAGCCCGCCCAGTACGAAGCATGGATGTCCGGCGGCACCACCGGCCCCCTCTCCGCCACCGGAGAAAAGATTTTCGCCGAACTCGGCTGCGTGACCTGCCATCGCGCCGACACGCAGGGCCGCGGCCCCAACCTGGTGGGCGTTTTCGGAAAGCCCGTGCAACTCGAAGACGGTCGCATGATCACCGCCGACGAAAATTACGTCCGCGAATCGATCCTTGATCCCGGAGCCAAGATCGTTAAAGGCTTCAAGCCCGTTATGCCGACGTTTCAGGGACTGGTCAGTGAAGAGCAATTGAACGCGCTGGTCGCCTACGTGAAATCGTTGTCGCAGCCCGGCGCCGTGACAACCAAGAGTGCAGAGGCGACCACGGCCGGCAAGGCCCAGCCCGCAGGAAGTCAGGTGCAATAGTTATGGCAACAGCGACGATAGCCCCTCCCGTTGAGCGGGAAGATTACCTGAACAAGCACTACGGCGCCGGATCGTGGCTGTTCACGACCGACCACAAGCGCATTGCGCTGCTCTATCTCGCCTCGATCACTTTCTTCTTTTTCATCGGCGGATTCTTCGCCCTGCTCATCCGCCTCGAGTTGCTCACGCCCGCCAGCGATCTGGTGCAGGCCGACACTTACAACAAGCTCTTCACCCAGCACGGCATGGTGATGGTCTTCTTCTTCCTTATCCCATCGATTCCCGCCGTGCTCGGCAACTTCCTGGTGCCCATGATGATCGGCGCCAAGGATCTTGCGTTCCCGAAGATCAACCTGCTGAGCTGGTATCTCTACATCATCGGCGGCGCGATGATGCTGCACTGCATGCTGACCGGCGGCGTCGACACGGGATGGACCTTCTACACGCCCTTCAGCACCGCCTTCACCAACACAAAAATTGTCGAAGCCGGACTCGCCATCTTCGTCGCCGGATTCTCTTCCATTCTCACCGGCCTGAATTTTGTCGTCACCATCCACCGCATGCGCGCCCCTGGCATGACGTGGTCGCGGCTCCCCCTGTTCATTTGGGCGCACTACGCCACCAGCATCATCCAGATTCTTGGCACTCCGGTCATCGCCATCACCATAGTGCTCGTCGCCGTCGAACGCACTCTGCATCTCGGCATCTTCGATCCCAAACTCGGCGGCGATCCGCTGCTCTTCCAGCACCTGTTCTGGTTCTACTCGCACCCTGCGGTCTACATCATGATTCTTCCCTCGATGGGGATCGTCAGCGAGATCATCGCCTGCTTCTCGCGCAAGCGCATCTTCGGATACAGTTTCGTCGCCCTCTCCTCCATCGCCATCGCGGTCTTCGGATTCCTGGTCTGGGCGCACCACATGTTCGTCGCCGGAATCTCCGTCTACGCCGCCCTCGTCTTCTCGCTGCTGAGTTATTCCGTCGCCGTGCCCTCCGCCGTCAAAGTCTTCAACTGGACCGCGACCTTATATAAGGGCTCCATCCGCTACGACGCGCCCATGCTCTACGCCTTCGGATTCCTGGGCCTGTTCACTATCGGCGGACTCACTGGACTCTTCCTCGCCGCTCTCGGCATCGACGTTCACGTCACCGACACCTACTTCGTCGTCGCCCACTTCCACTACATCATGGTCGGCGGCGCGCTCATGGGATACCTGGGCGGCATGCATTTCTGGTGGCCGAAAATTTCCGGACGCCTCTATCCCGAAGGCTGGGCGCGGCTCGCCGCTCTCATCGTCTTCATCGGCTTCAACCTGACCTTCTTCCCGCAATTCCTTCTCGGATATCTCGGCATGCCGCGCCGTTACGCCGACTACAGCCACATGCCTGAGTTCCAGATCCTCAACGTGTTCTCGACTGCGGGATCGACCGTGCTCGGTATCGGCTACCTGCTCCCCATGATTTATTTCTTGTGGTCGATGCGCTACGGCAAGCCGGCCCCCGACAATCCGTGGAACGCTGCCGGCCTCGAGTGGAAGACGCAATCTCCGCCGACGACTTACAACTTCGAAGAGGAGCCGGTCGTGACCTGGGAAGCCTACAACTACGACGAAATCGACGCTCGACGCCCTGACGAGGAGGCTCCCAGTGTCGGATAGCCCAGCCACGGTCGTTCACGGTGAAGCGCACGCTGGTCACAATCCGGCGCTGCTCCACCACTTCGCCACCGAAGAGCAGCAGCGCGACTCCGCCAGCTTCGGCATGTGGATCTTCCTCGCCACCGAAGTCATGTTCTTCGGAGGACTGTTCTGCGCCTACCTGATTTACCGCCGCTGGTACTTCGGAGATTTCGGCGCGGCCAGCAAGTCGATCAACGCCGCACTTGGCGCCACCAACACCGCCGTCCTCATCTGCAGCAGCTTGACCGTAGTACTCGCCATCTGGGCCGCCCAGACTTCCCGTCGCGCGCTCATGATCGTCATGCTCATTCTCACCATGCTCTTCGGCGTTGCCTTTCTAGGCATCAAGGGCATCGAGTACAAAGATAAATTCGACGAGCATCACGTGCCGGGGCCGAGTTTCAGTTTTTCCAATGTCCCGATTCCCGGTCACCCCAATCAATACGCCAACCCGCAGCACGCCCAGATTTTCTTCGCCCTTTATTTCGTCATGACCGGACTGCACGCCCTGCACATGGTCATCGGACTCGGCATCTTCGCCTGGCTTTTGTGGATGGCATGGAAAGGCCGCTTCACGCCCGAATATCACACGCCGCTCGAAATTGGCGGCCTGTACTGGCACTTCGTCGACATTGTCTGGATTTATCTGTTCCCGTTGTTGTATCTGATCGACCGTCACCCGTGAGCGTCTGAGGCTATCGTATGTCGGATCACTCAAAATCGTCGCCCTTGGCAACTTACTTCGCCGTCTGGGGAGCTCTGCTCGTCGGCACTTTCCTCACCTACGAAGCCGCGTTGCTCGATCTCGGCCGCTACAACGCAGCCGTCGCCCTCATCATTGCCACGACGAAAGCTCTGCTGGTCGTCCTCTTCTTTATGCACCTCAAAGGCGCCAGCGAAAAGTTACTCAAACTAGTGGTCGCTTCGACCATCTTCTTCTTGATCCTCTTGCTAGCCCTGTCGATGTTCGACTACGGCACCCGCTCCTTCAGCTAGCTTGTGTAGGGACGGACGCCTCGTCCGTCCCCCGCGCGCAGCGCGGCTCAGACCAGCACAAGATCCTCAGGCTCAAAGCGGATCGAGCCAGAACCGTGGAAGAACCGTGGAAGAGCGGCCCTTTGGAAGAACCAGCCAGAGCCGTGGAAGAGCGGCCCTTCAAGGGCCGCGTTAGAGACTCACAAATGGAAGGGCCTTCAGGCCCCGTGTTTCGCCCCCCGCGCGCGGTAGCCCCGAGTTACACGTCGCTTCCGTCCTATCCCGCTTTCTCCGCCACGAACACAAATCGCGAAAGCCGTCCCTCTTCCGCAACCAGCGAAGCCACGCCCAGGTACGTCTGCTGCCCTTCATATCCGGCGTCACCTTCAACGTCTCGCAACGCAGCCTCTCGCGCCGCCCGCGCCGCTCTTCGCCGCCCTGCAACTTCCGCCATGTTCCTTGTGACGTTCTCGGAAGCTAAGACGCGCAGCCCGCACTTCGACATGACGCTCTCGGCGTACCCCGCCGGCACGAACAGATAGAATCCCGCGGAACTCCGAATCGCAACTTCCTCATTCGTCAGCGGACCCGTCATAACAATGGGATCGGTAAACAGAACTCTTCCGTCCCGCTTGAGCACACGCGTCCACTCCGACATCACGCGTTCTCTGTCAGGAAGATGGTTGATGGCATCGATGCAGGTGACCGCGTCGAAGCTTTCATCCGCAAAGGGAAGTCTTTGCGCGGCATCCGCCACGCGAAATTCCGCACGCCCCGCCAATCCGCGCTCACTCGCAAGCCGGTTAGCCGTCGCAATCGCGCTTTCGTGAGTATCCACCCCCACCACCGAACAACCAGTGAGAGCGGCAACCCGCAGCGCCGGCCCGCCCGCCCCGCACGCGACGTCCAACAAAACCATACCCGACGCAAGATTGAGCCACCTCAAGAACTTGTCCTGCTCGCCCGCCGTCAGCCAGCTATTTTGTCCAATATCCTCGCCAAACGCCTCGCGGCGAATCTCCTCGTAGAGCGCAGTCTGGAAATTCCCATAGTTCGAATCGTAGTGAGTCTTGCGTGATCCGGGTTTACCATCGTGATCCACCGTGCGTCTCCCCGAGCGTTGGCATTCTACTCTGATCCAGAGGTCGATGTGGGGACGGCCGCCTCCGGCTGCCCGCAGCGCGGCTCTTGGCTCTCACCCTGAAACCCTGAAACTTTGAAACCTTGAAACCTCCCAACCTGCGGTATACTCTCGCGTCAACCCCAATCCAGCCCCGAGGTGCTTTATGGCATTCTGCAATTCTTGCGGCGCAACCCTCACTCCCGGGACAAACTTCTGCAGCAAGTGCGGCTCGGCCAACGCCGGAGTCCCCACTGCACCCGCTCCCGCCGCCCGCCCAGTTACCGCCCCACCAGCGAGCACCGGCAGCAGCAGTGCCCTCAAAATCATCCTCATTATTATCGGCGTAATCGTCCTGATCGGCGTGCTCGGCGTGGCCAGTGTCACCTTCTTTGTCTGGCGCGTCGCCAAGAATTCCCACGTGAATCAGAAGGGCGACAACGTGAAAATCGAAACTCCCTTCGGCACGATGGAAAGTTCCAAAGACCCGGAACAGGTCGCCAAGGAATTGGGGGTCGACATTTATCCCGGCGCAGAAGCCCAGAAGGGCAAAGCTTCTTCCGCGACCTTCGGGAACATTCACACCGCCACCGCCTTCTACGACAGCAGCGACTCCGTCGACAAGGTCTGCAACTTCTACAAGTCCCAGCTCCCGGCCGCCACCGTGACCACATCCGACGAGAATCGCTGCACCATCGTCTCTAACGCTCCGCCCAACATGGTGACCATTAACGTTGAACCGAACGACGCCGGCTCCAGGTTCCAGATCACAACTGTCAACAAGAAGACGTCTTCCAATCAGTAGAAACGGCCCATGTCCGACAAAGCTGCCGACTCCGTACCTGCCTCGAAATCATCGCTCACCGATCCTCTGGGGCTGCACGAAGCCCTGCGTCACCACGTGCGCGGCGATGTGAAATTCGACAACGGCAGCCGCGCCCTCTACGCCACCGATGGATCGAACTATCGCCAGGTCCCCATCGGCATCGTGCTGCCCCGCGATGCCGACGACGTTCTCGCCGCGATTTCCGCATGCCGCGAATTCGGCGCGCCTCTTCTCTGCCGCGGCGGCGGCACCTCGCTCGCCGGGCAGTGCTGCAACGTCGCCGTCGTCCTCGATTTCACCAAGTACATGGGGAACATTCTCGAGATCGATCCCCAACGCCGCATCGCCCGCGTGCAGCCCGGAGTCGTCCTCGATCATCTCCGCAACGCCGCCGAAAAACATCACCTGACGTTCGCCCCCGACCCCGCCAGCCACGACCGCTGCACCATCGGCGGCATGATCGGCAACAACTCCTGCGGCGTCCACTCGGTAATGGCCGGTAAAACCGACGACAACATCGAAGCTCTGGAAGTAGTGACATACGATGGCACGCCGATGAAGGTTGGACAGGACTTCATCCAGGCGGCTGGCGCCACCACAGCTCGTGTGGGGACGGACGCATTCGTCCGTCCAGGCGGGCCGGAAGTATCGGGCCGCAGCGCGGTTCGCGTCGATCAGATCCAATCTGCCTTGAAGCAAATCGCCGACCAATACGGAGATCTGATCCGCAAGAAGTTTCCCAACATCCCCCGCCGAGTCTCCGGCTACAACCTGAACTACCTGCTCCCCGAAAACGGATTCCACATCGCACGCGCCCTGGTCGGCTCCGAAGGAACCTGTGCCACGGTCCTCGAAGCCACCTGCCGCCTCGTCGAAAGCCCTCCACAGCGCGTACTCGCCGTCGTGGCCTATCCCGACATCTATCAGTGCGCCGACGCCATCCCCGAAATCATGCAGCACAAGCCCATCGGCCTGGAAGGCTTCGACGACCTTCTCGTTTATTACGAACGCGTCAAAGGCATCAACACCGAAGGACTCTCGCTCCTCCCCGCCGGCGGTGGATGGCTCATGGTCGAGTTCGGTGGCCAGACTCTCTCCGAGGCGGAAGCCCAAGCTCTGCGCCTGATCGACGCCCTCAGCCACACTGCTACTCCGCCGAAGGTGCAACTTTATTCCGGCGCGCAAGCCAAGCGCATCTGGGAGATTCGCGAAGCCAGTCTCGGCGCTACATCGCACGTTCCCGGCGAGCCGCTGAACTGGGAAGGCTGGGAAGACGCCGCCGTCGCTCCCGAAAAACTCGGCGGATATCTCCGTGACCTTCGAAAAATGATGGCCGAGTTCAACTACAAAGGCTCGCTCTACGGACACTTCGGCCACGCCTGCGTCCACACGCGCCTCAACTTCGACCTGCAGTCAAAAGAGGGAATCGCCAAGTTCCGCCGCTTCGTTGAAGAAGCCGCCGACCTGGTCGTCAGCTACGGCGGCTCGCTCTCCGGCGAGCACGGCGACGGACAAGCCCGCGCCGAACTCTGGCCGAAAATGTTTGGCCCCGAATTGATGGAGGCCTTCCGCAGATTCAAAACCGCTTGGGATCCCGACTGGAAGATGAACCCGGGCAAGCTGATAGGTTTGCCCGGAGAGCAGCCCAATAAGCTCGACGAGAATCTCCGCCTGGGCGCGAACTACGCGCCGTGGGAACCCGAAACTCGCTTCCAGTTTCCCCTCGACAACGGCAGCCTCTCGCACGCCGCCCTGCGCTGCGTCGGAGTCGGCAAATGCCGCCGCGAAGAAGGCGGCGTGATGTGTCCGAGTTGGCGCGCCACGCACGAGGAAGAACACTCCACCCGCGGCCGTGCTCATCTGCTCTGGGAGATGACGCAAGGCGCACGAAGAGGAGATGGGATCATCCGCGATGGTTGGCGCAGCGAAGAAGTCAAACACTCTCTCGACCTCTGCCTCGCCTGCAAAGGATGCAAAAGCGACTGCCCCGTCGGCGTCGACGTCGCCACCTACAAAGCCGAATTCCTTTCTCATTACTACGAAGGCCGCGTCCGCCCGCTCAACGCCTACGCCTTCGGCAACATCGATTTCTGGGCAAGCGTCGCCTCGAAAGCCCCCGGCCTGGTGAATCTAACGACGCAACTCCCGTTCCTAAGCGATATCGCAAAAGCAGTCGGAGGAATTCCCGCGCAGCGCAAAATCCCCGCCTTCGCCTCCGAAACTTTCAAACAATGGTTCCGCCGCACCAGCGGAAAGGATTTGGAGAACGGCAGTCGTGCGAATGACTCAATGACTCAATCGCCCAATGACTCAATTCCTTCCGTCCTCCTCTGGGCCGACACCTTCAACAACTACTTCCTCCCCCAAACCGCCCGCGCCGCCGTGGAAGTTCTCGAAGCCGCCGGATTCCGCGTCCTGGTCCCTCAAGGCAACCTCTGCTGCGGACGCCCCCTCTACGACTTCGGCATGCTAGACCGCGCCGAACGCCTGTTGCTCGAAATCCTCGACCAACTCGAACCCGAAATCGAAGCCGGCATCCCCGTCGTCGGACTCGAACCGAGCTGCGTCGCCGTCTTCCGCGACGAACTCACGAACCTCTTCCCCCACGACGCCCGCGCGCAGGCCCTCAGCAAACAAACCTTCCTGCTCAGCGAATTCCTTGAACAAAATCTTGGCCCCAACTCCACGCTCCCGCAACTTCCCCGCAAAGCCCTGCTCCACGGACACTGTCACCACAAATCCATCATGAAGATGACCGCCGAGGAATCCCTGCTCCGTCGCCTCGGCGTCGACTTCACCGCTCCGGCTCCGGGATGCTGCGGCATGGCAGGATCCTTCGGATTCGAACGCGACAAATACGCTGTCTCCCAAGCCATCGGAGAACTCGAACTCCTCCCCGCCGTCCGCAATGCACCTCCAGACTGGCTCATCATTGCCGACGGATTCAGCTGCCGCGAGCAGATCGCCCAAGGCACTCACCGCCAGGCCCTGCACGTCGCCGAGGTGCTCCAGATGGCGCTCGACCCCGCCAACTTTCCTGACGATCCGCACCCTGAATCACGCGCCGTCCGTCACCGTGAGCAGGAGGTCCGCGCCTCCATGAAGCAGGCGGCCCTGGGCGCGGGAGCCCTTGCCGCCGGCGGCCTCCTTCTCTGGCTAGCCACCCGCAGGTAGCCGTACGGCTTCTGGCATTCGGCTTCCGGCGCCAGACTTACTCGGCGTTCTCCGCGGGGTTTCTCAGCGACCTCTGCGGTTAAAAGAATTTTCCTTCCCCGCCCGTGTGCAGCCCATCGATAGCCGAGAGCCGATAGCCGAAAGCCGGAATCCACAAGCCTCACGCCCTCAACAACTTACGCCGCTCTACCCCAACCGCCCCCTTTCTGGGACAATATACAAGCGCCCCGGCGCCCAAGTTTCAATCAACAATCAACAATCAAGAATCAACAATTCTGCAGCCATGGACCGCAACCTCACCATCACCGTGGACCCCGACGCAGCACCGGCCCTAACCATGCAGGCCGGCCCTCTCCGCGGTTCCGTCGTGGTCCTGATCCAGTTCGACGTGTGTGAAGAGATTCGTCTCGACGAACTCCGCAAAATCTTCCCGGCGCGCAAGGCCGAAGCCAGCCTCAAGAAGGCTCCCGCGTACGTACGCTACCAGCGTCCTCCGGTCGAGGAGACGCTCGAACCTCTTGTCCTCGAATCCGGAGAGCGCCTCGCCGGAGAGATCAAGTACTACGACTACGGCGTCGTCAGCCTCGAGTTTGAGCTGCCCTTCGCCGGCAGCTGGGACACTCTCGTCGAACTCTCCTGCCGCTGGACCTCCGACACCAACTTCGAGAAGCTCGCCCTGCGCATCGTCAAGCAGAAGCTCGAGCGCGCCGCTCCCGCGCTGATCAAGCCTTACGCCTCCAAAGAGGACGCCACCGAGTTCCTGCAGGAGGACTACTTCATCTTTCACGTTCGCGAGATCGACGCTCGCGACAGCGACGGCGGTCCCTCAGTCAGCGCCAACGACCTGCTCGCCGAGCACGGAGACCACATCTCCCAGATCGTCCGCGGAGAGATGGCCACACTCTCGGAAGGCGAGCGCCAGGAAATTCTCGGATCGCGCATGTCGTACTATCCCACCGACCTCGCCGTCATCGGATGGAACGCGGCTTTCCTCTACGACACGCAGGCCGGAGCCGAGACCGCCATCCAGCTCCTGCAGTACGCCAACTCGCAGCTCCTGGAGTTCCGCCACTACGACGACCTGCTCACCACCGAACTGGAAAGCGTCTACGACTTCCTCGACGCCGGAGGCACCGGACTTCTCTCCCGCTGGCGCACGGCGCGTGCCGCGTCGAAGCTGCACACCGTCCTGCTCGACGTCAACGAGCTCACCGAGCGCGCCGATAACGCCATCAAGTTTCTCAGCGACATGTTTTCCGCGCGCCTCTACAAACTCTGCGCCGCCAAAGTCGGAGTCCCCGACTACAAAGACCTGGTCAAAGAAAAACTCCAGACCGCCGAAGATCTCTACCGCTTCATGGTCGAACAATTCAACCAGTCCAGAGCCTTCATCCTCGAACTGATGGTGGTAGTGATCCTGATCATCGAGCTGATCTACTTCTTCAAAGGCAGACCGATCTAAAGGCAGTGGTCAGGGGCCGGTGATCAGTGGCTAGGGATCAGTCGCATCAGACTTTGATCGGAGCTCATACGCGCCTTATCATGTGAGGCCATGGTTGAACTAACGGAAAACGAGCGCGCCGTTGAGGCGGAGCGTCGTGTTGATGAAGCCGAACTAACTCGCCCCGGCTCGCTCGATTTGTCGGGCCTCGGACTTACATCAGTCCCGGAGTCCGTAACCCGTCTTTCCAGACTCGTGGATCTCGATCTTTCGTTCAACGAAATAACCACTCTGCCGGATTTCTTGGGGCAGATGACCAATCTCCGATCTCTTGTTCTTCATGGAAATCGGCTAGATTCTCTCCCGGGTTCTATTGCGCAACTCGTTGGTTTGCTGTACCTCGACCTCAGCCGTAATCAGCTAGAGGCTTTTCCCGAGCCTGTTTCTCGGTTGTCCGGTCTCGTAAGTCTCGGCCTGTATCAGAATAGGATCAGTGTCTTTCCGAATTCGCTAGCCGGATTGAACAATCTTCGAACTCTCTATTTGTACGGAAATCGCATTCAGGCAATCCCAGATTCCCTCGCTCAGATCTCTAAGCTTGAGTTTCTCGCCTTAGCTAACAATCAGATCAGCACGATACCCGACTGCCTTGCTGAGCTGCCCAACCTAAGCCGTCTCTATCTGCAGGACAACCGGATCGACGCTGTCCCTGATTCACTGGCTCAATCGACCAGTCTTACGGTTCTGAATCTGAGTCGTAGCCGATTGCGGATGGTGCCGGACCCATTAGAGCAACTAGAGAATCTGCAGCTCCTGTTTCTTGAAGCATGCGAGATCGCGGCCATTCCGAATTGGCTCTGGCGATTGTCCAAACTCCAGAAGCTCGGCCTGAACAACAATCAGATCGCTGCCGTTCCCGAGTCGATCACCCGGCTGTCCCAATTGGTGGAACTGCACCTACAGGGTAACCCTCTGCCCGAGGAAGTGTTAGCTGCCTTGAAGCTAGGGGTCCCGAGTTTTTTTCGATACCTCAAAACGGCAGCAGCCGGAAAAGTCTATCCTCGCACGGTCAAGCTTGTTCTGCTTGGAGAGCCTGGGTCTGGGAAAACAACCTTGCTGGAAGCTCTGAAGGGCAATCAGCATCCCTGCGACGACTCGCGCCCCGAGACAGTTGGAGTGGACGTGGTCAGGATTCAACAAGCCCATCCCGCGGACAATCTCCCTATGCACCTTTCCGTCTGGGACTTCGCGGGGCAGCACATTGAACACGCCACCCACCAGTTCTTTCTGACCGAAAATGCAATCTACCTAATTGTGTGGAACGCCCGGCAGGGTGCCGACTCGGGCAGGCGGGATCTCTGGTATTGGCTTGAATTGTTAAAAATGCGCGTTCGCAGCCCTAAATTCCTGTTGGTCGCGACCCACACGGAACATACGCCCCCGGACCTGAATCTCTCCGAAATCCAGCGTTCTTATCCTGGTTGCGAGGGAAATTTCCCAATTGAGTTGCAGGACCTGGAGGGATTCGAGGCCCTTCAAGCAAAGCTCTTGGAAGTAGCTGCAGCTTCGCCATCTCTGCGGGCCGAATGGCCGGCCAAATGGCTTCCGGTTCGTGACGAGATCCGGCGTATCGGAAAGAAGCAGCCTCACATGACCCCGGCGGCTTTTAGGCGACTTATGAGAGAAGAAGGCGTCACGGATCCCGTGGCTCAGAAGGACCTTGCTGGCCAGTTGCATAATCTAGGGGAGATTCTCTATTTTCAGGAGCGGGATGAGTTGTCCAGCTTGGTGATCCTCAACCCTGAGTGGGTTACAGAACTCATCGCTCTGGTTGTCCGAAGCGAAGGCGTGCGTCTCAATCACGGTATCTTGCGAAGGCAGGAACTCGCGAACCTGTGGAAGCAAAGGAAACTCCAGCCCCGGGTGAGGGACCATCTTATCCGACTGATGGACTGGTTCGACCTTACTTATTCTACGGGCGACCGAAACGATTTGGGAATTGTTGTTGAAGCGCTCCCGTTCTCGACGCCTAAGAACTTGGAAGAAATTCGGCTGTCGGAAACGATCCCGAGGATGGAAATGATTTTTCGCTTCCCAGCCTTACAGCGCCGATTACCTCCAGGCATGCCCACATGGGCTTTCGCCCGAGCTCACCGTTTCTCTAAATGTAAGCCATGGCGTGACGCTGCCGCATTCGAGGACCACGAGACCAAGAGCCAGGCGCTTATTCTGTCATCGGAGGCGTCCAAGGAAATTCGGCTATGCGTATCGGGTGATTATCCGCCGTTCTTCTTGGGTCTTCTAGAAAGCATCCTGCGAGACACGTTCAAGCGTTATCCGGGTGTTGCGCCAGAGCGTCGGCTTCCCTGTTCATGTGTCCAAGGTTGTAAGGGGTCGTTTCTTTACGGCGTTGTTGTAGGACGGTGGAACGACGGCAAGATCGATATTACATGCGGCGAGACCGGAAGAGATGTGGCCATCAAATCACTTCTCACCGGTGCTCGTCGACCACCCGAGACCGAGGAAGGTTTGCACGCCCTTCGCGCTGACATGCGGCGCCTGTTCACTGAGCAGATTCGTGCTCACAACGAACAGATGGAAAAGACACGACCCTCTGTTTTCACCCTGCTTCCTAGCAAACGGTTCAAGCAGTTGGAAAGTTGGATGGAGTCGGTCATCCAGGAGGAGGAACTCGAGCTAACACTTTTCTGCGAACACTATTCCGGCTGGCATACCACCGCCAACAGCGTATACAGGTTTACTCCAGACAAGGCCTGGTTCGACCGCCTGAAGAAGCAATGGAACCAGCTAGTGAACATCTCTCGGTACGTTGGTCCGCTGGCCAAAGCAGCTGGCAAGGTCACGGCGGCCCCCGCACTTGAAGCGGCAGGGCTAGGTCTTGAGAAGCTGCCGGCTGCGCCGCGGTCGGCAACTAACGCACTGTCCCAAGAACTAGGTGAGACAGGCAAGCCCGAGGTGATCGATATCGAGACCCGCTACCTTCTGGAGCAGCTCATCGATTTTCTCGATTCATCGGAACGTTCGGGTACCCGGCCTAAAAACGGCGGACTACACCCTTATTTGATTGAGGACGGACGCTTGCTTTGGTTGTGTGCGGACCACCTCAATCAATACCGAAAGCGGTGACGCGGCAATCCGGTTGAACCGTCGTCTCGTGCCGTTGACCTTAAATCGCGCCCTTCCCAAGTTGTGCTAGCGGTAGGTCATAAGAAGGGAAATCTGGTGGAAATCTGGGGACACGGGACCTTACACCTATTTTCTACGTCCCGGACACCAGCCCGCCCGCGGCGAGCCCGTTTCCGCCTCCCACGGAAAACTGCCGATATTTCGGCGGTCCGCAAGCGTAACAATCCAGACGATTTATTCAATAATGTACACATATGTACATACAGTAATGTACAAAAAAGTGTTCCTATAGGAACACTTTTACAAAGTGCAGATGTGTTCCTGTAGGAACACTTTCAGCCCGTAAGTCCTTTAAATCCTGCACAAGCCCTTCCGCACAAGAGCACAGGCAAAGGCTCCGGGCGAGGGCTTGCTGCGATCCCGTGTCAGAGCGCGGTTTTTTCCAGGCGGCTGATTCTCTCGGCCAGTTTTTCCGCTGCGCGTTTGGTTTGCTCGGATTCCGCCAGCAAGCGGGCGGCCTCGGCGCGTAATTCATCGATCTGCCTGCGTAGCGCGTCGGAAGCCCCTCGTTGCGCCATGACGGCCACTGTGTTGCGGGAGCTTTTCTCCTGGCTGCGTCCATGCACCAGGAACTCGCCGCTGTTGAACCCGGATTCCATCTCCCATGTGTAGTCAGGGAAATCGCGCTTCGCCCGCTGCATGGCCTCGCGGGCACTGTTCTGAGTCATGGCGGTCGCTTGCTGGGAACTGCGGGCAAGTCGCGGGCGACCAGAATCGCTCTTGGTACTTCCTGCGGTTTGCAACCAGACGTCCATCCACGGATTGTCTCACCAGCGTCAAGGTGGTGCGGCCACATGGACCCTTCAACTCGCTTCGCCCGACACGTGCGTCTGAGATAATCCTAGGTTCCACACCTGTGGAGGATGCTTGAAGGTTCTGTTGCTGGAGAACATCAGCGCGGTCGCGGTTGAGCAATTTCGTGCCGCCGGATACGACGTCGAGTCGCTGAAGCCTGCGCTGGACGAGCGCGCGCTCGTGGAGAAGATCCGCGGGGTATCGATTCTGGGCGTGCGCTCGAAGACTGCGGTAACCGCGGCGGTGCTGGCGGGCGCGTCGAATCTGGTCGCGGTGGGGGCGTTCTGCATCGGCGTGGAGAAGATCGACCAGGCGGCGGCGAGCGAGCGTGGCATCGCGGTGTTCAATGATCCGCACTCCAACTCGCGCTCGGTGGCGGAACTGGCCATGGGAGAGATCATTGTGCTGCTGCGCCGAGTCTTTTTTTCTTCCACCCAAATGCATGCGGGCGTGTGGAACAAGTCGGCGGCGGGCGCGCATGAGGTCCGCGGGCTGACGCTGGGCATCGTGGGATACGGCAAGATCGGCTCGCAGCTCTCGGATCTGGCCGAGGCGATGGGCATGCGCGTCCTCTTCTATGACCTGGCACACGTGCTGGCGCGAGGCAACGCGCGTCCGGTAGGATTTCGCGAGCTGCTGGAGACGTCGGACGTGGTCACGCTGCACGTCGACGGCAAGCCACAGAACCAGAACCTGTTTGGCGCCGAAGAGTTCCGGGCGATGAAAGAAGGCGCGTGCTTCCTCAACCTGAGCCGCGGATTTGTGGTCGATCACGAGGCGCTGGCCGCGTGTCTGAAGTCGGGGAAGGTTGCGGGCGCTGCGATCGACGTGTTTCCGCACGAACCGGAGTCGGGTGCGCCGTTTGTCAGCGCGCTGCGCGGGTTGCCGAATGTGATCCTGACACCGCACGCAGGAGGTTCGACGGAAGAAGCCCAGCAGAATATAGGTTCGTTTGTGTCGGCGAAGCTCGTAGACTACGTGCGAACCGGCGATTCCATGCTGAGCGTGAACCTGCCACACTGTCATCTGGAGTACGAGGAAGGATCGTACCGGCTGATGCATATTCATCACAACGTGCCGGGAATTCTGCGGGCGATCAACGACATCCTGGCGGATCGCGGGATCAACGTTGAGCGCCAGTCGCTGAACACGCGCGGGAATCTGGGCTATGCCATCTACGACATTAACCGTCCGTGCGACGCGGAGTTGCTGGGGTTGCTGCGGGCTGTGCCACATACGATCGCGGTGCGCGCGGGAGGTTGTTGACTGTGTAGCCCGGACGCCCCGTCCGTGGTCCGCGCGAAGCGAGGATATGGAGCCGTATGATGCCTTGAGTCGAAGGGCGATATTCCGCGGTGCGCGTGGTCGGTGTGATCACTCGCTTCGCTCGGGACGGACGAGGCGTCCGTTCCTACATGTACGGAGGAGAATCCATGCGTGGATTGAAAGATAAGAGAGTCTTGATCACCGGGGGCGCATCGGGGATTGGCGCGGCTACCGCGGCGCGCTTCCTGGAAGAGGGATCGCGGGTGTGCGTGCTCGACCGCGACGAGGCGGCCTGCAAGCGTATCAAGCACGAGCTGCCTGCTTTGGGTGAGGCAATCATTGCCGATGTGACTGATCTCATGCAGGTGGAGGCGGCGTTTGCCGAGGCGATCCGGCTGATGGATGGCGTCGACGTGCTGGTAAATAACGCAGGGATCAGCATCCGGCATAAGTTTCTGGAGATCACGCCTGAAGAGTGGGAGCGGGTGATAGCGGTGAACCTGACCGGCGTGTTTTACGTGGCGCAGACGGCGGCGCGGCATATGTGGGAGAACGGCAGTGGAGTGATTCTGCAAACCGCGTCGACGAATGGGGTGATGGGGTATCCGTACTACGCCGACTACAACGCGACCAAGGCGGGAGTTATCGAACTTACTAAGTCGATGGCATTGGAGTTAGCGCCGAAGGTGCGGGTGTGCGCGGTGGCTCCGGGTTACGTGCTGACTCCTATGCAGCGTGCTGAGTATTCGGACGCGATGCTGGCAGAAGTGAATGGGAAGATTCCGCTGGGAAGGCATGCGTCGCCGCAGGAGATTGCGGGACTCTTCGCATATCTGGCGTCGGACGATGCGGCCTTCGCGACGGGGCAGGTGTATACCTTGGATGGCGGGGAGACGGCGGGCGGGCTGGCGAGCCGGTGAGGCGGAGCCTCCATCCGATTCTTCGTGGGAAGGAAGCTGCACAGGTCTTTCGGCGCGCAAACGGCGCGCGCCTCGGGACGACAAGAGTCAGAGAGAGTCCTAAAAAATGAAGCTGAACGATAAAGTTGCACTGATCACCGGCGGGACTTCGGGAATTGGCGAGGCTACGGCGGTGCTGTTTGCCAAAGAGGGCGCAGTGGTTGCCATCACGGGCCGGAACGGAGAGCGTGGAAAGTCCGTGGTGAAGCACATAAAAGAGGTTGGCGACGACGGAATCTTTGTACGCGCGGATGTCAGTGTGGCCGGCGATTGCCGGCGGGCTGTCGAGGAAACGATGAAAGCGTTTGGCCGGCTCGACATTCTATTCAACAACGCGGGCGTTTTCTATCCGCAGACGGCAATGGAGTGCACTGAGAAGGAGTGGGATGAGCAGATCGACGTCAACCTTAAGGGAACGTTTCTGATGTCGAAGTTTGCGTTGCCCGTCATGATTGCGCAGAAGTGCGGAGTAATCGTCAACAATGCTTCGGGATGGGGAATTGTGGGCGGGGATCATGCGGTCGCGTATTGCGCATCGAAGGGCGGCGTTGTGCTGATGACCAAGGCGATGGCCATCGATCACGGAGCACAAGGGATTCGCGTGAACTGCATATGTCCTGGCGATGTGGAGACGCCGATGCTGCATTCCGACGCGAAGATGCGGGGGCTCAACTGGAAGGACTACATTGCGGGATGCGCAAACCGTCCTCTGGGGAGAGTGGGTACGGTCGACGAGATTGCGAAGGCGGTGCTGTTTTTGGCGTCGGAGGAGTCGTCATTCATGACTGGGGCTGCGCTGGTAGTGGATGGTGGAGGCACTGCGGACTGACTTCGGGTGTGGCGCAACCCGCAGTTTTGTTCAGAGACTATGGCGGCAAACAGATCCTCACTTCTCGTGCAAAGGGCGCGAGAAACGGGGCACCCGACTTAGCTTATGGCTACGATGAAGGCAACTGTTTTTCTCGGAGGAGGGAGAATCACCGGCGCGCTGGCCGCGGGGCTGCGGCTGGCGGGAGATCGGCGGCGGATTGTTGTTTACGATCGCCATCCGGAGAAGGTGCGGGCGCTGCGGCGGGAATGCCGGGTAGAGACTGCACGGGATTTGAGGTCGGCGATTTCGGACGCGGAGATGCTGGTGATCGCGGTGCGTCCCGGGTCGGTGAAGGAGATGCTTGCGGAGGTTGTCGCGTGCGGGACTCGCGTGCCGCGGCTGTGCGTCAGTCTGGCGGCGGGTGTACCGTTGCGGAATCTGCGGGCGTGGCTTGGATCGCCGGTGCGATGGGTGCGGGCGATGCCCAGCCCGGTGTGCCGGATTGGACGAGGACTCACGCCAGTCTGCTTTGACCGCAGCGTGGCGAAAAGCGAGCGCATGCGGGTCCGCGCAATGTTTGCGCAGGTGGGGCCAGTTCTGGATTTACCGGAGAGTCAGTTCGACGCGATCACGGCATCGCACTCGCCGACTCATGGGTATCACGCGGTTGCGACCCTGGCTCGTGCTGCGCAGGGTGCGGGGCTGTCGCGGGAGACGGCGCTGATCGCCGCTGCACATGCCTTATCCGACGGGATTCAATATTGGCGGCAAAGCGGATCGCGCCTGGAAGAGCTGTTGCTCGAAGCAGCCACGCCGGGAGGAATTGCAGCCGCGACCATGGCGGCGATGGATGAGGCGGGGTATGCGCGAGTCGTGGCGAAGGGATTGGCGGCGGGGATCGGGCAGGCGCGGCGGAATGCGAAGGGGTGATGGTGCCGACATGCGTGGGTCCCTCGCCTCGCTTCGCTTCGGCGGACAGCCGAGGCGGCCGTCGCTACGTGGTTCATGACGAACGCGCCACGCCACAGAGGGTTGATTTGATGGTTACTTTTGTCACCATCTGAGGCGGGGGTGAATCTGCCACAATTGAACGAGGTGTTTGCTGGTCTGGAACGGTTGAACTCCGGACTGGGTGTGTCTTTCCATGGACGTTCAGACACAAAAGGCGATTCGACGGAGCACGCGGCTCAGGGTGGAAATTCCGGTGAGCGTGACGAGTCTTGACCGCACGCGGCCCTTCGCCGACCGGTGTGTCGTGCTGGTGGTGAGCGCGCAGGGATGCGGGTTTCGGTGTTCGCGGGCGCTGCAGATCGAGACTCCAATCATGATCAACGACCTGCCGAGTGGAGGCAGCGTGACCGGGCGGGTGGCGAACTGTCTTCCCCTGGGGAATGACGGGTTTCTGATCGGGGTGGCGCTGTACACTCACGGAAATGTTTGGGGGATTGCCGACGCACCGGAGGACTGGAGCGTGGTAACGAAGAATGATCCGGTGGCGGCGCGTCTCCGAAGCGCGGAGAGTGCGCCGAAGCTGACGGTGCAGAAGAAAGCCTGGCCTTACAACCTTTTCTCAGAAGGCGCGGAAGTTCATCCGGGACGCAAGTAGATCCCCTGTTTAAGAAACAAGAACCCGCAGCCCGATACAGATGGGCCGCCGGACAGCCGGTGGCGGCTGTCCCCACATGTGCCGTGGCGGGCGCATGCGAAGGCAGATTCCTACCCTGCATTACTCCACCCCTCATCGCTATTTCGGTCCTGTTCTTCCGTAACTTCTTCTAGCTCAGGGGTGCTGCCATACTCTGGGCAAAGCCTATGGAAGACGAGTTCGAATCATCGGCGCGGTTGCTGCCACCGCCGGAGAGCAAAAAGGCGGAGAGTAAGCCGACAGAAAGCAAGCCGGTTGAGAAACCGGTGGAGCGGCCGTTTCGCGTGAAGCTGCGCGGGTCGGTGCTGGTGCTGGTGCGGCTGCCGAACAAGCGCTCGGTGCGGGCGGCGATTCATCAGTTGTCTACTTCTGGTGGAGTGATTCATCTGGAGAAGCCACTGGATGAGAAACTGGAAGTGGAATTGATTTTTCACATTCCGCAGACGACCATTCGCAGCAAGGCGCAGATGCTGTTTCCGATGTGGGCGACCCAAGGATGGATGCAGCCGTTCCGATTTGTGGATCTGGCCGATGCCAGCCGCGAGAATTTGGACATCGGGCTGAAGTCGTTTCTTGGGGAAGCGGGCAACGGGGCTGCCGCAGGGCGGTAAGGCGGTCCGAAGAAATCTAAGTTCCTTTTCAGCGTTCAGGCGTCCTACGGGACGCCTTCCTTTTTTGCGCGAGCCCTATCCCGGAGAACGAAAGCTCCTTCCGACGTTACCCTCGTCACGTTTGTCAGGTGCGGGGACGAGCCTATGATTCGAGCATAGAGGCATAGGTCATGAAACGTCTTAACTTTCTGGTCTCGCTCACGAATAACGATAACGATTATCAGCAGGAACAGTCTGCAGCGGCGGAGCGAACGGCGCGGCGCCTGGGTGTCGATGTAACGGTGATTCAAGCGAATAACGATCCCCTGGTCCAGAGCCAGCAGTTGTTGCACTACGTGCAGGATTCGTCGGTGGTGCGACCGGATGCGATCATGTTCGAGCCTGCCGGCGGCACAGCGTTTCCGCAAGTCGCGCGAGCCGCGGCTGCGGCGGGAATCGGGTGGGTGGTGCTGAATCATGAAGTGGATTACATCCTCGAACTGCGGCGGCAATACAAGGTGCCGATGTGCGCCATCACGTCGGATCATGAGGAGATTGGCAAGATTCAAGGGCAACAGTTTGCGGCGCTGCTGCAGAATGGCGGATCGATGCTGTATATCGAGGGACCGAACAACAGCTCGGCTGCCAAACAGCGCACCGTGGGAATGAACCGAACCAAGCCCTTGAACATCCAAGCGAAAACGCTCCGGGCGAATTGGACGGAAGAGAGCTCGCACAAAGCCGTGAGTTCGTGGCTGCGCCTGCAGACTTCGCAGCAGAGTCATATAGATCTAGTGGGAGCGCAGGACGACAGCATGGCGATGGGCGCGAAAAAAGCGTTCAGCGAAATCGCGGCGGGCGAGCGGGCGCGGTGGATGAAGATTCCGGTGACCGGGTGCGATGGGATGCCGAAGACAGGACAGGCCTGGGTGAAGAATGGAAGTCTGGCGGCGACGATCTATATTCGTCCGAATACGGATCTGGCGATTGAGATGTTGGTGGAGGCATTTAAGACGGGCGCGCCACTGCCGGACCGCAAGGTGACGGAGCCGGAGTCGGTGCCGTCGTTGGCGGACTTGACGTCAGCGGGGGCGAGGCTGGCGAAGGGCGCCAAGGTTTAGAGCGCCCCTGCTCATGTGGCGATGGCCGCCCCGGCCGTCCAGCGAAGCCCTGAGCGCAGTCGAAGGGCAAGCGCCCCTCTGCACGGACCTCGTAAGCGAGCAGCAGTTGCCTCGCGTGATCTTCTCAGCCAGAAGTGGATCTTTCCATCGGGCCCGACCACTTTCGCAACATGTCATTTTGAGCTAAGTGAAAAGACTCCCGCTCGGCTTTGCCTTGCGGGACGGGCGAGGCGGCCGTCGCCACATGAGTCTCCTAGCCTTCCATTGTGCTGACGTCACCGGCATCTACTCCGGCTTCTTTGGCTTTCAGGAAGCGGCGCAGAATCTTTCCGGAACGCGTCTTTGGGAGCGAGGCTACGAATTCCAGGCTTGACGGCGTGGCGATCGGGCCTAGTTCTCTTCTTACGTGTTCAATCAGGGTTGCCGCCAGCGCGTCTGATGGGACATGATCGGCTCTTACCTGCACGAAGGCTTTGATGGTTTCTCCCTTCAAGGCATCGGGGACGCCGATGGCTGCAGCCTCGGCCACTGCGGGATGCGAGACTAACGCGCTCTCGACTTCGGCGGTGCCGATGCGATGTCCGGCGACGTTGAGGACGTCGTCGGAGCGGCCGAGGACGGCGATGTATCCGTCTTTGTCTTTCATGGCGACGTCTCCGGTGACGTAGAAGCCGGGGAAGAACTGCCAGTCGCGCTCGTAGCGCGCGGGATCACGCCAGACGGTGCGGAGCATGCAGGGGAAAGGACGTTTGAGGACGAGGCGTCCGCCGACATTGGGAGGAACGGGGTTGCCCTCTTCATCAAGCACGTCGGCTTCGGCGCCGGGAACTGCGACGCCGACTTTGCCGGGGCGCATCGCCATGGAGGGAGGAGTGCCGAGCGCGGGACAGCCGAGTTCGGTCTGCCACCAGTTGTCGATGACGTATCCCCATTTGCCGTCGCCGGCGAGATGAGTTTGGGCCCAGCGCCAGGCTTCGGGATTGAGCGGCTCTCCGGCGCAGGCTATCACGCGAAGTGTGGTGAGATCGTGCGCGGCAGGATAACTTTCCCCGTAGCGCATGAACATTCGCAGAGCGGTGGGCGCGGTGAACATTTTCGTCACGCCGTAGCGTTCGACAATTTCCCAGGCCACGCCGGGGTTGGGATAGTCGATGGCGCCCTCGCGGAACAGCGTGGTCACGCCCGCGCAGAGCGGGGCGTAGACGATGTAGGAGTGGCCGACGATCCATCCGATGTCGGAGGTGCACCAGAAAATGTCGTGGGCGCCGACGTCGAAGAAATTCTCTAGATGGTAAGTGGTGCCGACCATGAATCCGCCGTGGACGTGGACGACGCCCTTCGGTTTGCCCGTGGAGCCGGAGGTGTAGAGCAGGAACAGAGGATCTTCGGAGTCCATCTCCTCGGCAGGGCAGTCGGGAGAAAACTTGAGGAGGTCGCTAAAATCGATTTCGCGGGGAGCGTTGATCTCGGTTTTAGCACGCGAATAGACGACGACCTTTTCGACACAATCGAGCGATTCGAGAGCTTCGTCGACGATGGCTTTGAGGGCTACGGTTTTGCCGCGGCGGTAGCCGACGTCTCCGGCGATGACGATCTTGGCTTGCGCGTCGGTGATGCGATCGCGGAGCGCGGTGTGGCCGAGTCCGGCGTAGACGACGGAGTGGATGGCGCCGATGCGGGCGCACGCCAGCATCGCGATCGCGCCTTCGATGGTGAGCGGCATGTAGATGATGACGCGGTCGCCCTTGACCACGCCGAGAGACTTCAGGCCGTTGGCGAAACGGCAAACCTGGCGATAAAGCTGGCCGTAGGTGACGATGCGCTCGGTGCCGTCCTCGCCGAGCCAGATGAAAGCAGCGCGATTGCGGAGTTCAGATTTCGCATGGCGGTCGAGGGCGTTGATGGTGATGTTGGTCTTGGCGCCGGTGAACCACTTGTGATGCACGCCGTCCCACTCGAGAACTCTGTCCCACGGCCTGGACCATTCGAACTGGCCGGCGTATTCGGCCCAGAACCCTTCCGGATCTTTCAAGGAGCGCTCACATGCGCCGTTCCAATTTCTCTGCAGAACGCTGCCGGCGACGATGAGGGGAGCGGCGTACTCCTCGTCCATGTTGAGCAGGTTGGAGATGTTTTCGGGCTTCGAGATGGGAATTGCGCTCATGCAGACCTCCGACGAGGGTCGAGACGCGGTGAAGACGGAATGGATTCTGCGGCGAACGGTGTAGTTGGGCAGTGATCAGGATCACACAGGGGGGTGCGCGTAACGGCTGAGCGAAGAGGTGCCCGCCTGCGCCTGGAGAAAAGCACCAGAGAATCTCGAGGGATCGGCGATGGGTCGGCAGCGAGCAAACATCGGGTGCCGAATCGATTTGTCGGTTCGAAAAGAATGCGAGCGAGCGATCGTAAGGATTCAGGATCGAATCGCATCGGGTGATGCAAATCACAACAAGTCGTGCGTGTCCGCACATCCTTCCCTTGGGTTCCAGCCTAGTGTGACAAACCATCGCGTCCTAAATCAGGACGAGGTTTTCAAGTCCCAAATTGGGACGCCGGCGGCGCGGCAGCTCGAAAAGCACGTCCTGCGCTTCCGAGGAACCAGACCCCAGGAGAAAGCGCTCACATTTTGTGGGCATCAAGGCGCAGGGACGAGGGATATCCCCGCGACTGCCGGCGCAGGCGCCGGTGCTACGAACTCCCGTGAAGGAGATATCAATCATGTTGCAGTGGAAGCCATGGATATGCAGTTCGCTACTCATAGTCGCATCGGTCATACCTGTTATGGCTGGGACGAAGGACGCCACGGACGCGAAGGCGCCCGCAGAAAACTCGGCCATGGCGGCCGGGCAGCCGGCAGCGGCTGCGAACCCCAATTTGATCCCCGTCGGTGGAAGGGCGAATGTCACGGCGTTATTGGGTGTGCTGGTCATGAAGGGTGTGTTAGCTCCAGCGGAGGCGAACGCGATTCGGAACGCGGCCCCGGAGGAAGAGTTCCGTTTACTGGTGGAGGCGCTGGCGAAGAAGGGCCTGGTGAGCGCAGCCGATTTGTCGCCAGTCGCGCCGAGTGCGACTGCGGCTCCGGTGGAGCCAACTTCAGCGCAAGCGACCCAAGCGCCGGCAGCGCCGACGAAACCCGCGGCGCCGAAGGTGATTCCAGCAGTGGCGCCGCTGCGGGTGTTGCAATTGGAGCCTTCGAAGCCGGACGGGCTGGTGCCGGACTTGAAGCTGGGCAGCGGGGCGCGGCTGAAGGTCTACGGCATGGTGAAGACGAGCGTTATCTATGACACCTCATCGCCGTACGGCACGGACATGCCGTTGCCGGGGTTCATCACGGCGTCGGGGACGAGTTTCGATCCGGGTCCGACAAGGAGTCCGGAGTTCCACGCCAAGGCGCGGTTCGCGCGTGTGGGCACGAATTTCGAATGGCCCGACGTGGCGGGAAGCAACAACGCGATTACAGGCAAGCTGGAATTCGACTTTGAAGGAAACTTCTCGCGGGCACTGAACCGGAACATTTCTACGATCCGGTCGAGTATGGCGTCGATCCGGCTGGCGTACGGCCGTATCGATCATCGATTCAACGATGACACCAGCATGTTTGCCGTATTCGGGCAGGACTGGACGCCGTTTGGCTCGTCGACGCTGCCGAACTTGTTTGAGACCACCGGCCTGGGGCTGGGATTCGGAACGCTGTACGAGCGCGCCCCGCAGTTCCGCATCGGCGTGGGACACAAGATCGGGGGATCACGGAACGTGTTCTTCCAGCCGGAATTCGCGGTCGTGATGGCGTCGTATGGGAATGATCCCTCGAACATTTCCGATCAATTGGGATACGGCGAAAAGCAAGGTGCGGATTCCGGGCGTCCCGAGGTGCAGGCGCGGCTGGTGCTGCAGTGGCAGCTGGACAAGGCTCCGGGAGTAGCTCCGGCGCAGCTGATCTTCAGCGGCGTGCAGGGCAATCGGAAGGTAATGGTGCGAGCCTCGGATGTTCCGCTGTGCAGCAATCCCGACGTGTTGATTTGCCCGAATACGAAGGTGTTTCAGGAGGCGTTTGCGCAGGGCGCACAAACGACTTCGAACCGGGCGGGCTGGACGGGCGAGATTCAGCTGCCAACGCGGTATGTCACGGTGCTGGCGAAATTCTGGGATGGGTCGGATTTGCGCTGGTACTTTGTGGGCGCGCTGGATTCGAACTTCAGCGACACTGCGGGCCTGAGCAAGGTCTGCGGGACCGACGCAGCGCCGGCGTTCTGCACGGGGGCATCGAACGACGGAGCGTCAAGCTTGTCGTTCGGGATCAACGGCAGCGGGGCGGCGGTGTTTGCTCCGCAACGGCCGGTGCGGGCCATCGGCGCGTTTCTTGACGTTGGCTTCCCGCTGAGCCGCATCTTCAGGGCGGATCCCGCGGGGCGAAATGCGGGGTGGCAGATTAACTTCCACTATGCCTTCGACCAGGCCAAGACCAGCGATGTGCTGCGTCTGGGCAATCAACGGTCGAAGAACGACCTGGCGGCGGCGACGCTGTCATGGAAGATGAACAGCCTGGTGTCGTTCGTGCTGGAAGAGTCGATGTACCGGACGCGGATTGCCAATCCCGCTCTGGCAGAATCGGCTACCTTCCCCAAGTATGAAGGGTATCCAGCACGGCAGTGGCACGACATACGGTCGGAGTTCGGGCCCATCTTCACCTTCTAAGAAAACGGGGCGTGTGCAGCCAGGCACGCCCCGCGTGTCTACGACAGTCTTGTTCCCAAGATTGCGGATTGGGAGTAAGCTGTCCCGGATCAAAAGTGTGTACCGGGGTAGAGTTCGAGGAGCTTACACGTATCAAGACGAATTGAGAGGGGAGAACCCTATGGTAGAAACAGCAAGGAATCTCGAGATTGCTGAACCGAAGCAGTATGAGGCGGCGAAGTCCACCTGGGACGGCATTGCGAACAGCAAGGAATTCCAGGATCTGATGGCGACGAAGAAGACATTCATTGTGCCGGCGTTCATATTTTTCGTTGTCTACTACTTTGCGCTGCCGGTGCTGGTCGGGTACGCGCCGCAGTTCATGTCCATCAAGGTTGGGTTAGTGAACCTCGCCTACCTGTTTGCGCTGTCACAGTTCTTTGTGGCGTGGATCATCGCCGGTCTATATGTGAAGGCGGCCAACAATTTCGACAAGTTGGCGAAAGATATTCTCGATAAGGCCGAGAGCAGCAAGGGGGGCAAGTAGTTATGAATATCTCTCTCACAATGTTTCTGATCTTCATTGCCATCACGCTGGGGATTACTTACTGGGCCTCGCGGCGCTCGGCAGGGTCGGCGGCATACTTTGCGGCGAGCCGGCAGATTAAAGGATGGCAGAACGGGATCGCGGTGGCTGGCGACTATATGAGCGCGGCGTCGTTCCTGGGAATTGCGGGCATCATAGCGTTTCAGGGTTATGACGGATTCTTATACTCGGTGGGATGGCTGGTCGCGTATCTGACGGTGTTGCTGGTGATCGCAGAACCACTGCGCAACGCCGGCAAGTACACCATGGCCGACGTGTTGGCATACCGGTTGAAGCCGCGCCCGGTGCGGGGGATGGCATCACTGAGCACATTGACGGTCAGCACGTTCTACATGATTGCGCAGATGGTGGGCGCGGGCGCGCTGGTGAAACTGCTGCTTGGCGGTTACGTTACGTTCAATCAGTCAGTGATCGGAGTGGGAATCCTGATGATCGTTTACGTGGTCTTCGGCGGAATGCTGGCGACCACCTGGGTGCAGATCATCAAGGCCATCCTGCTGATGGCGGGAACGTTCCTGCTCAGCATTCTGGTGATGGCGCACTTCCATTTCAGCTTTGGACAATTCTTTGCAGCGATCAGCCAGGTTACCTATCACGACGCCAAGGGCGCAGTTGTGGTGAAGGACTTCCTCACGCCGGGTCTTCGCTACAAACCGCCCTACGGACCTCTGGATCTGATTTCCCTGGGGCTCGCCCTGGTTTTTGGAACAGCTGGGCTGCCACACATTCTGGTGCGGTTCTACACCGTACCAGATGCGAAGACGGCGCGGCACAGCGTGGTGTGGGCGATGGTGCTGATCGGCAGCTTCTACATCATGACGACCTTCCTGGGATTCGGAGCGGCCACAATCGTCGGCCCGGATTTCATTAAAGGGCATGGCGGAACGAATATGAGCGCTCCGTTGCTGGCGCAGGCGCTGGCGGGGAACGTATTCTTTGCATTCATTTCGTCGATCGCGTTTGCCACGATTCTGGCGGTGGTGGCGGGATTGACCATCAGCGCAACAACTTCGTTCTCGCACGATTTCTGGACGAACGTGATTCACAACGGTGTGGAGCGGAAGCCGGGCGAGGAAGTGATGGTGGCGCGCATCTCAGCGTTCGTGGTGGGCGCGGTGGCGATCGGGATCGCAATCCTGCTGGGGCCGACGGCGAACGTCGCGTTCCTGGTGGCGCTGGCGTTTGCGGTGGCGGCGTCGGCGAATTTGCCGGTGATTGTGCTGTCGATCTTCTGGCGGCGGTTCAACACGGCGGGAGCGGTCTCGGGGCTGGCAGTGGGACTGCTGGCGTCGATTGGACTGATTCTGGTGAGTCCGAGCTTGATGGCGATCGATCCGCCGACGGTGACGGGAACGGCGCGGCACTTAATTCAGGCCAAGGCGTGGTTCCCGCTGGAGAATCCTGGGATCCTGAGCATTCCACTGGGATTCATTGGCGCGATCCTCGGGACGCTGATCAGTTCAGAGCCGACTGCCGAGGAGAAATTCAACGAGTTGCTGGTGCGGTCGAATACAGGGCTGGGAGCGGAGAAGGCTACGGCGCACTAGGAGAGGGCGTTCGGCTTTCGGCGTTGGGCTTTCGGACTTTGCATTTCGCTTCGGGATGCGACTTTGGCACAGGCCCCACTTCTCGCCCAAAAGGGCGCGCGAGAAATGGGGCGCCCTCTTGCATCCCGTCGTGGTCCTGGTCGCATCGCATACTCAGCGTTGAAACAATCCACAGCATTGGAGTGTGATATGTCTCGGTTCCTCTCCGTTGTTTTCGCGGTTGTGCTGCTCAGTGCACTTTGCGTGGGGCAGTCCTCGGGCCGGGTCGACGTGTTCGGCGGCTTTTCCTTCGTGTATCCAGATATGTCGTTCAGCGATTCCACCGGGATGATTGGATGGAACGCCTCCGCCACGTTTCCGGTGAAACCCTCCGTCGGGATCGTTGCCGACTTTGCCGGCTACTATCCGGGGTCGGGCTGCAGCGTCTGTGGCCCACACTCGAAGGTCTACACCTTTCTCGGAGGGCCGCAGGTTTCGGTGACTCGAGGCCGCTTGAAGCCGTTTGCGCGTTTCCTGCTGGGCGACACCTACGACACCAGCTCAATTGGCGGACTGCCGGGTTTCAAAGTTTTCACCTCCAGCAACGCTTTCACCTTCGGAGCCGGCGGAGGTGTCGACGTTGGAATCACTCCCCGCCTGGCGTTTCGGGGACAGGTCGACTGGTTGCACAACCTGTTCAAGACGCAGGACAACCAGCTTACTCACGAAGAGAAACATAACGTGGCACGTATCTCCACCGGCATCGTATTCCGCTTCTGATCCTGCACCTGCGGCACGGACTATCCCTCGGCTCTGAACCCGGGCCTGCGAGTATGCTAGATTCAGTCTCGCGGGCCCATAGCTCAACGGTTAGAGCAGCAGACTCATAATCTGTTGGTTCCAGGTTCAAATCCTGGTGGGCCCACCACAAAGGCAAGGCTTCAAAGTTTCAAACGTTGCAAGGTTTCAAGGGGTTAAGAGCATCGGACTTTGAAACCTTGAAACCTTGAAACCTTGAAACCTGCACTTCTTCCGAGGATCCCCTCCATGCACAGTGCTCGTCGTGTCACGGTGGCTGTTCTGCTTCTCTTCTTCGCGAATCAATTGAATTCCCAGACAACCAAGGCAGCGGACTCGCATTTGGTGGTGGTGCGGGCGGCGAAGATGCTGGACGTGAAGGCGGGGAAGCTTGTGGCGAATCCCGTGGTCATCATCGAGGGAGAGCGCATCAAGGAAGTTGGGCCGGGTCTCGCCGTGCCTGCCGGCGCCAGAGTGATTGATCTGGGCGGAGCGACGTTGATGCCCGGTCTGATCGATGCGCACACGCATCTGCTGCAGAACTACGACTTCGCACTCGGCGGCGACGACAACAACATGGTGCTGACGGTGGCGCAGATGAGTCCGGCGGAACGGGCGCTGCTGGGAGCGAAGATGGGCCGTGAGGACCTGGAGGCGGGGATCACGACGGTTCGCGACGTGGGCAATTCCGGCATCAACGGCGACGTTGCGTTGCGTCGAGCGATCAACAAAGGATGGGTGAGCGGGCCTCGCATCGTCGCCTGTACGCGCGCGCTGTCGGGTGTGGGAGGACAGTTCGGTGCACTACAGCACGACGCCGAGGCGCTGGTGAAGCAGGAGTACGTCGAGATTGCGACGGTGGATGAAGCGCGACGGGCGGTGCAGCAGGCGTTCTACGACGGGGCGGAGTGTATCAAGGTGATCGTCAACACCGATCCGCGAGTGGTTTCGTTGGAGGAGATGAAGGCGATTGTCGAGGAAGCGCATCGCGTCCACCACAAAGTCGCCGCGCATGCGATTGGAGACGACGCCACGCGCATTGCAGCAGAAGCGGGGGTGGATTCGATCGAGCATGCCTACACGGTGCCTGACGACGTGCTGAAGATGATGGCGGCGAAGAAAATCTTTCTGGTTCCGACGGACTATCCAGCGGAGATGTATTCAGGATTCCTGCCGGCGAGCATGTCGGCGGAAGAGCGCAAGCAAGCGGAGGCCGGGGTGAAGCAATTTGTGGACGGCAACCATGATCGCCTGCGCCGGGCCGTGGCCGCGGGCGTCCCCATCGCTGCAGGTTCCGACGAGTATTACCAGATGGGAAATCGCACGCGTGGTGAAAGCAGTGTGCTGATCTACGAAGCGTATCGTGAATCGGGCATGACCGCGTGGCAGATTGTTCAGGCGGCAACGGTGAATGGCGCAGAGTTGCTGGGCTGGCAGGACCGGGTGGGATCGATCGAAGCGGGGAAGTTCGCCGACATTGTAGCCACCGCGGGCGATCCATCCGCCGATGTAAGCGAGTTGGCGAAGGTGAAGTTCGTCATGAAGGGCGGCGAAGTGGTACGGAACGACCTGATCGGAACACGCGCGCCGGCGCGTTGAACACTTGGAATTATCTGGAGCAGAGCGGGGGGATTCAGTGGTGAGACCACCATACCATCATGTGGTAACACCTCAGTACTAGCCTGAGACAGCCGCCTCGCTAAACGTTGACAGTGTTGTGGAATCGCACGTAGAGTCGGCCCAAGGGTCAGCACAAGATTTCAGAAACAAACCAAGAACTCGGTCAGGAGGCGGGACGATGTCGAAGCTATTCTGGGCGGGGGCCTTCGTGTGTCTAGCCACAGCTTCTTCCCTGGCACAGGATCCAACGAAAGTGGAGCCCAAGCACTACAAGCTGGATTTCGAGAATGACAAGGTGCAGGTGGTGTCGGTGCACTATGGGCCCCACGAAAAATCGGCGATTCACGAGCACCCGGGGGGAGTGGTGGTGATCCTTACCGCGGCGCACCTTCGCTTTACCGACGAAAACGGGAAGACCCGGGAAATCTTTTCGAAGCCGGGCGAAGCGAGATGGTATCCGCCATTTCACCATCGCGTGGAGAATCTGGGGGACACGTCTTACGATGCGGTGTACGTGGGGATCAAAGGGATGAGTGCGGTGAAGGGCTCGAAGAATCCCATGGACGCGATGGATGCGGAGACGCGGAAGATCGTAGAGCAGTTGATGGCGTCGGCGAAGCAGTAGATCCGGCACCGTTTCCCGGAACCGCGGGTCGGTGCGACATGACGCCGCGTCTTTCTTGGTCAATACTGTCGGCCTGAAGATATGATGAGGCCGATGCCCGCAAATTCTCGATCACACTGGAAAGCGGCCTGGCTGCTGGGCGCTGCTACCTTTCTTTCCTTCATCTATTTCTACGAGGGCGGCGGGTGGAACCAGAACTCGCGCTTTGATTTGCTGCGCGCGATTGTGGAGCGGCACACGCTGCAGATTGACGCCTACCACGAAAATACCGGGGACAAAGCACACTATCAGGGACACTACTACTCGGATAAGGCGCCGGGACTGGTGTTTCTGGCGGTGCCGTTTGCGATGGCGGCGCGGCCGGCCATGCGGGTGGTCGGAATTGATCCGGAGTCTGCGCGCGGGGAGTATGTGCTGTCGTACGTCGTGACGGCAGGAGCGGTTGCGCTGCCAACGGCGCTGGCGGGAGTTTGTCTGTTTTTTCTCGCGCTGCGATTTGGCGCGGATACGACTGGGGCGGCATTTGCAACGCTTGTGATGGCAGTCGGCACGCCCATGCTGGCGTACGCGAGCTTGTTCTGGGCACATGCGTTGGTGGGAGCATGTCTGGTGTTCGCGTTGGCCGCGGCGCTGAAACTGCGAGACAGCACGAGCGGGCGAGCGGATCTTCTTTGGGCGCTAGCGGTGGGGCTGGCGGCGGGATGGGCGACGGTGACGGAGTATCCGGCCGCGCCGGCTTCGGCGATGCTGGCGGTGCTGGCCTTGGCGCACGTGTGGCCGCGCGGTGGGGCTGCCCGGTGGAGAGTGGTGGCTGGGGTTGGCGTGGGCGCCGCGATTTGCCTGGTGGTCTTGCTGAGCTATCTGCATGCGGCGTTTGGGACGTTCCGTCCGAGCTATTCGTACTACGATCCGAATTCGTTTTCGTTCATGCAGCAGCAGGGATACATGGGGCTGACGTACCCGCATCCGGACCGGCTGCTGAAGATTTTGTTTGGATGTTCGCGCGGATTACTTTTCGCATCGCCGGTGCTCGTGGCGGCTCCCTATGGGTTGTGGCGGCTGTGGAAGGAGAAACGGTTCTCGGGGGCGGCGCTGGTGGCGGCGGGAATCGTTACGTATTACTTCTTGTTCAATTCGTCGTTCTATTGGTGGAAGGCGGGGCTGACGTTTGGGCCGAGGTACGCGGGGGCGGCGATTCCCTTGTTGTGTTTGGGCGTGGGGTTGAGTTGGGCTGGTGCGAGCAGGGGATGGCGATGGGTGCTGATTGCGCTGGCGTGCTGCAGCGTGTTTGTGGCGTTGATGGTGGTGTCGACTTCGTCGCAGTTGGCGATGCAGGATCGATGCCCGATTGTGCATTCGTCGTGGCCTGCGTTTTGGGCGGGCGAGATGGCGGGGAATCGCGAATCGATGTTGACGGCGGCAGAAGCAGGCGGGGGGGATGGGGCGTTTAATTTGGGGCAGCGGATCGGATTGCACGGGATCGCCAGTTTGATTCCGCTGCTATTAGTGTGGGGAGCGACCGCTGGTATCTGGCTGCGGTTTCGTCGCCAGAGTTGATTAGTCCCGACATAAAATTCGTGGTCGCATCTCCGGTGGCTGCCTCCACATCGAATGAGATGTAAGATAAAGATTCCGCCTGTGGGCGGACGTAGTTTCATTTCTCGAGGGATTTATGGCGCACATGG
Source organism: Candidatus Dormiibacterota bacterium (assembly GCA_035632675.1). Classification (GTDB taxonomy): domain Bacteria; phylum Acidobacteriota; class Terriglobia; order Terriglobales; family Acidobacteriaceae; genus Sulfotelmatobacter. Next base: position 271,845 of record DASQGJ010000025.1, on the reverse strand, counting down.
TTTTTTGTGTGAAGTTTAAGAAGGATTTGCCGGGGCTGGAAGAGCCTCCGTTTGACAACGATCTGGGGAAGAAGGTGTACGACAACGTTTCTGCGGAAGCATGGAAGATGTGGGCGGAGCACTGCAAGATGCTGATGAACGAGTACCGGCTGAATCCGGCGCGGCGCGAGGATCAGGAAGTCATTGTAAAGCAGTTGGAGATGTTCTTCTTCGGCGAGGGCTCGGCGAAGCCGAAGGAGTTCGTGGCCCCGAAGGAGTAGGGAGGACTTCGGACCTCAGCCCTCGGACCTCAGCAAGACTCGGCGATCCTGCTCTTATTCGACTCTCGGATGAACGGTGCAGCGCCCAGCAGCACCGCGACCGCCGGCGCCGCCACCCACACAAGCAATGCCGCAGTCAGGTACGCCGGAAGGGGCGAGGTCGCTGCCTGGCCCGAAAACATAGAGGTAACGGGCATCAGCACGACATAGGTTCCGACTATGATCACTGCAGGAAACGAACCTGCGGCGATTCGTGAGGTGCGGGTTCCTCCCGCGCGACGAGAGAACAGCGCGCCCAACGCTCCGAACACCACCTGAGCGCCCAGCCATACGAGGTAGGACGCACGGAGCGAATCCGTGTTCATCCGTAGCAAATCTTGCGGATGCAGGGTGATTTCTCGGAAGAAGAGGAACGGTTCGTAGGCGATGTCGGCGGCGAACAGGAAAATTGCGGCAGCGGTCATGCTGACAAATCCTGGCAGCCAAAAACTCCTGGTTCGCTGGCTCAAACGATTCTTCTCGGAATCTGCCGCACCGAACAACATGGCCATGCACGCAATCCAGATGAACCGCTGCAGATAGGCCGCCCGGTCCAGGAAAATCAGTCCAAGGCCCGCTGCGAACAAGATTGCGATGCCCGGCAACCAAACGGTTTTTGTGCGAATGTTCATGGAATTCTCCTGTTTTGCACGGCAGATGTCGGCCGCTAAAACTTGCCAACTTTCGCCTTGCGGTATTTCTTGCTGCGCGACTTTGAATGCTTCATCGTCGCTGAGCCCCTCCAAGCACGCTTGCGCATAACCCTCTTCCAGATGAGCCGCAAGCTCGCGGATTACCTCGTCGCGCTCGGCGGCAGGCAGTGGGCACGTCTCTAGTCTTTCGCGAGTAAATTGCTGCCAATCACGCATGGCTGACTCCGGCCAGGGTGTCGAGCGCCTGAAAGAACGAGCGCCACTCTTCACGCAGCGGGGCAAGCTGTTTGCGGCCGCCGGGCGTGAGGCGATAGTAGCGGCGGTCGCGTCCGGCTGCGTTGGCCTGCCAGTGCGCTTCGACCCATCCGCGCTTCTCCATCTCGTAGAGCAGCGGGTAGAGCGACGCGAGTGTGAACTTCAGGGCGCCGTTAGTGCGCTCACCGATCTGTTTGGCGATCTCGAAGCCGTAAAGCGGCTGTTCGGCGAGTAGCGAGAGAATCGCGATCTCGCCGCTGCCCCGTGAGATTTTCGAGCGAATGCGTTTCGTCATGAATGCCTCGGAACCGCTATATCGGGTTCCTATGTTCGGAGTATAGGAATCCTATATTGAGAAGGAAAGTTACGAAGGTACAGTGCAAGGAACAAGCATGTGGAGACAGCCGCCTCCGGCTGCCCGCGGCGCGCAGTTCCGCTGGTTTTCTGCAAGTTCCGGCCAGATCGCCGTTCTCTGTCCGAACAGGGGGAGCACGATATGGCTCATCAGGAGGGGTTCACTTTGATGGAATTGATGATCGTGGTGGCGCTGATTCTGATCATCGCGGCGATTGCGATCCCGAGCATGAAGGAAGCGCATATTCACACGAACGAGGTTTCGGCGGTGGGATCGATCCGGGCGATCAATACGGCGGAAGTTTCGTACCAGGCGACGTATGGCGGATATGCCGAGTCCCTGGCGAATCTGGGCGGGCCTGAGCCGTGCCGCAAGTCGGCGGAGACGGCGTGTCTGCTGGATCAGAGTCTGGCCGGCGGAGTGAAGTCGGGATATCGGTTTGTGGCGGTGGGCGGGAATCCGTCGGGCGGGGAGAATACGAGCTACGTGGTGGGAGCGGCTCCGGAAGTGTTTGATCGGACGGGGAAGCGGATGTTCTGTTCGACCGATAAGAATGTGATCCGCGCGGATTTGAATGCGGGTGGGAGCACGACGCCTCCGGGGGCGGAGCAGTGCGCGGGGTTCGGGGCGCTGCGATAGACGGTCCCACATGGGGCTTTCAAGCCCTGCTTCGATTTTGCAAGCCCTTGCGCGGCGCGGAAGCGCCGCTCTTCCACGCATTCTCTCAGCGGCTAAAGCCGGTATGATTGCGCAAGTCTTACGGCGCGGCTGGAAGCCGCGCCCCTTCAAAGCTTGATCCAGATTTGAGTTTCAGCAATCTGTCCATCTAGCCTCGCCAACCCTTCTTTTCTTGACTGTTCCCACGTTACTTCCGTAGTTACCTATGCACCAAAATTGTTGCACTGTTCATCAACCCTTAACAATGGGTTGCTAGAACAAGAATATGGATCTGCATGCGTACAACACGCTGATCCTTTCGGATCTGCACCTGGGTGCGGAGACCAGTCATGCGCGCGAGGCTACGCGCGTGCTGAAGGAGAACCGTTTTCAGCGGTTGATCCTGCTGGGCGACATCTTTGCCGATCTTAATTTTGCACGCCTCACGAAAGATCACTGGAAGTTTCTCGGGTACATCCGGAAGCTGTCCAATCCCAAGCGCAATATTGAAGTCGTGTGGGTGGAAGGCAATCACGATCACGGTCTGACGAACATCATGTCGCACCTCGTGGGCGTGCGGGTGTATCAGGACTACACCTGGGAGTACGGCGGGCTGCGGCACATCGCGATTCACGGACATCAGTTTGACGGGTTCCAGGTCAGCCGGCTGCGTCTGAGCCAGTGGGGAACGTCGCTGTATCTGCAACTGCAGAAGCTGGATTTCAAGCACAAGCCGATCGTGCGGATGATCGACCGGCTGAACACGCGCTGGCTGCGGATGTCGCCGAAAGTGGCGGCGGGAGCGCTGGCCTATGCGAAGCATCATGGGGCGGAGAGGATTTTCTGCGGGCACACGCATGAGGCGCTGCACGTCGAGCGGGACGGCATCGACTATTACAACGCTGGAGGGTGGGTCGACTCGCGGCTTACGTATCTGACGATCGATGAAATGGGGGTACAAATCCATGACTACACCGAGCACGACAGCGCACGAACTGACGATCGTGATTCCGGCGAAGAACGAGGCCAAACTGATTCCGCGTTTGCTGACCTCGCTGACGAATCAGGATTACTCGAAGATGTCGAGTACGAGAGTGTTGGTCGCTGACGCGAATTCGACCGACGGCACTCCCGAGATCGTAATGAGTTTTCGTGACCGGCTCAACGTGGGCGTAATTCGCGGCGGAATGCCTTCGTTCGGACGAAATCAGGGCGCGGCACAGGCGGATACACCCTACATTCTGTTTCTGGATGCGGACATTGAGCTGGCGAACAAGTCGCTGATCCGGCGCTGCATGGAGAAAGCGCAGTCGAAGCAACTGCAGTGCCTGACGACCAACATCCTGTGCAGGGACGGAAGCTGGGTCGACAAGCTGTTCTATGCGGGCAACGACTTCTTTCAATACCTGTCGTACCTGCACCGTCCGTTTGCCACCGGCATGTTCATGCTGTTTGAGCGGGAGAAGTTCTGGAAGCTGGGCGGATTTCACGAGGGGATACTATTCGCCGAGGACTACCGATTGAGCCAGCAGGTGAAACGAAATCGATTTGCGATTGTCCGCGGCGGAGTCTACACGACGAACCGGCGGTTCCAGAGGATGGGGCATCTGCGGGTGGGATGGCTGTTCCTGAAGACGGCGATGAATTTCTGGAACGAGAAGTATTTCCTGCGCGATCACAAGTACTGGGCAGAGCCGGAACGGCCGCGCGCATAGTACAACCGACTCGCGCGCGAGAAGCGGTGGAGCCGGGGCCGCTCGGCTTCGCCTTCCCTTGGACGGACGAAATGCGTCAGTCCCCACACGACTTGTTGTTGTGGCCACGGAAAGCAGGGTTCAGCCAACCAGCTGAGCCCTGATTTTGTTGCGCCTCTTATCAGAAGCGAAGGACAAGTCCCGTCGACACGCGGGCATTATTCTGCGAAATGCTGAACAGATGGGTGTGGACGTAGTCTCCCTGAAAACGCCACGCAAATATCCGGCCGAATTTGTAATCGAGGCCGCCTCCAACTGCGGACGCGAAAGAAGTATCCGAACCGGCGAATTGGGCGTTGATGTGTGCGGCACCGACGAATGCCTCGGCAAAGGGCCGGAATTTTCCCACCGACACCGAGACGCGCGGCCCAAACAGAAAGTTATGCTGGGAGACACTGGAATTGATGACGATGCAATCCAGGATCGGGACCGTGCAACTCAAAAGGCTCTCGGAGCCGTAGTGGCCGCTGACGTCACCGACCACGCCGACGAAAGGAAAGATCTTGCCTTCTACCGAGCCTTCCCAGCCGTTCAGGCTGCCACGATTTGCGGTCAGGTTCGTGTTGTAGTAGGAGTATCCGAAAAAAACGTTGCCGGACGTTGGGATCTGGGCCGTGGCGAGTTCCGTCAACAGCAGGATGCAGGCGATGACAGCGAGTTTCATCGAATCCTCTCCGAGAACAGCAGTAAGCCTAGAAACGAATCACAATTCCGGTCGACAGGCGCAGATCATTCTGCGTCGTGCTGAAGAACCGGGTTCGCAGATAATCGCCTTCCAGGCGCAGAGCGATCAGGCGAACCAGGCGGTAATCCAGTCCTCCACCGATGGCGGTGGCGAACGAGGTGTTGGAATTGGAGATACCGCCATTGTTGATATGGGCGATGCCCACCATGACCTCGCCAAAAGGAGTGACTTTTCCCACCGGAACGGAAAGTCGTGGTCCGAACAGCGCTTCCCATTCATGTCCGGTAACGTTCACGACGACCGGGCCGTTGGGGGTGAATTCGGTGAAGTGCTGCGAGCCGTAGTGGCCACTGAAATCGGTGACGATGCCGATGTGGGGAAATACTTTGCCCTCGAGAGAAGCTTCCCACCCGTGCAGATTCGGCCGGCTCAAGGTCGAATTGAGTCCCGACCAGTTCGTATTTTCGAAGGAGTATCCGACGAAGACATTCCCCGACGTCGGGATCTGCGCGTTGGCCATGCCGGTGAGGCAGAGACACAAGAAGAAAGCAACGGCGAGATTGCGCATAGATACTCTCAAAAGTGGATTGCGAGTCCGGTCGACAGACGCAGATTGTTCTGATGTGTCCCGAAGAATCGCGTTTGCACGTAGTCTGCTTCGACACGCCAGGCGATCAGTTTCACGAGGCGATAGTCGAGGCCGCCTCCGAGGGCAGTCGCGAACGAAGTGTCGGACCCGGCGGCGTTGGCATTGACGTGTCCCACGCCAAACATGGCCTCAGCAAACGGACGATATTTTCCAACTTGTACGGAGAAGCGCGGTCCAAAGAGAACGTCGTGTTCAGATAAGTCCGAGCGTGGTGGGGGGAGGCAGATGGGAGGGCCACCCCCGCAAGCGAAAGGGAAGTTCGCGGAACCGTAGTGACCGCTGAAGTCGGCGACAATGCCGAGCAACGGGAAGACCTTCCCTTCCAATGATGTATTCCAGCCGTTGGTATTGGCGCGATCGATGGGCGAGACATTGGTGCTGTAGTAGGAGTATCCGAAGAATACGTTGCCGGAAGTCGGAACCTGAGCCGCGGCCAGACCCACGGATAGAAAGAATAGGAAGGCAATGACAGCCAACTTTCGCATAAATGTCCTCCTTCTGAGTTGCTTAACCCAGAGCAACGGAGAAAGTTGTTTGGATGCGCGAAAGCACGAATGGAATAGCGAGGAATTGCCAACCGCCCCCTCGCCCCCTCAGAAGCGCCAGACAATCCCGGTCGAGGTGCGGTAATCATTCTGCGTGTAACTGGAGTAGTGGGTATGCATGTAGTCACCCTGGAATCGCCAGGAGAAATTCTTGAACCAGAGCCTGTAATCGACACCTCCGCCGACATCGATCACGAGCGGCTGATACACCACGCCGTTGGAGTTCAGGTGGCGGATGCCGGCCATGGCCTGCACGAAGGGGCGCCACTTTCCCATGGCAGCGGACAGGCGTGGGCCGCCGACGATGTTGTACTGGGTTGCTCCCTGGCGGTAGAAACCGCTGCCGTCCGCCACCAGGCCAACGTGCGGAAAGCGGGTAAAAGGGAGAGCTTCGAACGAGGCGTTCCACCCCTTGTAACTCTGTTTGTTGATGACGTTTGTGAGCTGAGCGTAGGAACCTCCGCCGTAGACATTTCCCGTGGGAAGCAGACCGCCAAATTGTGCTGACATCGGAACGGAGAACAAAATCAGGCCAGCAAAGGCCAGCACAGCGGCAGCGATTTTCGACACGAATTATTCCTCCCCGGCCCTTCGAGCCGGCAAAATTGCATTTTAGTCAACGAAATCCTTTAGATGCAGTGTACCGGATGCCAAAGATGTATCGGGTGACAAAATTTGTGGGTTAAAACCCCCACTTCTGGTGCAAATGCAGAGACGATTCTCGAAAATTTACCGGAATTTCATGGTGCCAAAAGCACTCGAATCTCGTCTATCTAGCATGCAAACAATGAACACAGACTGGCAAATGTGGGAGCGGCCGGTGATGCCGGCGGCCTTTGAGCTGGAGAAGGAGTCGAAGTTGAAACTGAGTGTGGAAACGCGAAACCATGGCAATGTCATTATCGTGCACTGCCAGGGCCGCATCGTGTATCGCGATGAGGCTGCTGCGCTGTCGCGTGTGGTTGGGGAAGTCCTGCACGACGGGACTCGGCTGGTGCTCGACCTCAGTGGGGTGAGTTCGATGGATAGCGCGGGGATCGGCGAGCTGGCGTTGCTGCAAACCTGGGCGCAAGAGAGAAACGCAGAACTGAAGTGCGCAGGGCCGAGTGCGGTGGTGCGAACCCTGTTGGATCTCACGAACCTGGATTCGGTGTTGGAAGTCCACCCGACGCTGGAAAATGCGTTGGAATCGTTCCGCGAGGACCAGGTCTGCGCGGATTGCTGAAGCGCGGGAGCGGATCGAGACCCAATTTGTAACGTTTTCGAGGGGAGCAGAAAGCTTGCTCTCCTCGAATTGTTTGTGCAGGCTGCGTCCGGGGCTACATACGCTAATTCTCCCGCTGGAAGCGATACCGCCCTTTGCGGTCGAGGGCAACGGCCTCGGCCACCTTCAGAAATGCGCGCGCAGCGTGCGATAGGTTGGCGCCCTTGCGGTAGATAAGGCGCAGCTTGCGCTTCAACTGCAGCTCGCGAACCGGAATGCGCACCAGTTCGCCGCGAGCGATTTCGGTTTCCACGCTGATCTCCGGCACAAACGCGACTCCGTTTCCCATGGCAACGAATTGTTTGATGGCCTGCAGCGTGGGCAGTTCGAGGTCCATGTGCAAGGGTGTCTTGTGGCTCTTGAAGAGCTGGATGACTTTTTCGCGGTAGGGAGAAGAGACGATGTGCGCGACGAACGACTCGGCGCCAAGCTGGCGGATGCTGATCTGGCGCGCCGTAGCGAGCGGATGCCTGGGCGGAACCACGAAGACCAGTTCATCGAGAAATACGACGACCGAGTGCAGGTTGGCTTCCTGGGGTTCGTAGGAGAGCACTCCGAACTCGACGTTATAGCTCAGGACATCGTCGGGGATGTGGCTGCCGAGGGCGCGCTCGACGGTGATCCTGATCATGGGATGCAGGCGGCGGAACTCGGCCAGGATCGGCAGCAGATAAAGCACCGTGAATTCGTTGGCGGCGATGACGAGCTTGCCTTTTTGCAGTTCTCGCAATTCGGATAGAGATTCGGTAGCTTCTCCGCGCAGGTTGATCAATTTCTCGGCGTATTCGTAGAGAACTTTGCCGGCGTCGGTGAGCACACCCTCGCGCGAGGATCGGTCGAAGAGGGCTTCGCCCAGTTCATCTTCCAGCTTGCGGATCGTCTGGCTGACAGCCGACTGGGTACGGAAGAGCTTGTCGGCAGCGCGGGAGAAGCGCCGTTCGCGGGCCACGGCGAGGAAGACTTCGAGCTGGGAGAGCTCCATGGAGGCTCCTTAATAAGCTGTAGAAAAGTATTAGCTATGCTTATACTACAACTATTGTTAATGATTGGTGAAGAAATATAAGTTTTGCTTCTACCGGCAAGGAACGTACCATAGGCATAGCGACGCGCAGGGTAAGCGGCGGATCAGGCTTCCAGGTGCGAGGGCGAGAACGCCCTCGCGACAGCCGGCGGGACGCCGGCGCTACGGGGAAATGAATATGGGCACAGATAAAGCGCGAGTTACGGTGTTTGACACCACTCTTCGGGACGGCGAGCAGTCGCCCGGTTGCAGCATGAACCAGCAGGAGAAGCTTCGCCTAGCGCACCAGTTGGACCGCCTCGGCGTGGATGTGATCGAGGCTGGGTTTCCGATCGCGTCCGAGGGCGATTTCGAATCCGTGAAGGCGATCGCGGAAGTGGTGCGGCGTCCAATCATTGCCGGGTTGGCGCGAGCCTGCCGGCCGGATATCGAGCGCGCGTGGGAGGCCTTGAAGCACGCGGCGCGGCCGCGCATTCACGTGTTTCTGGCGACTTCTGACATTCATTTGCAGTACAAGCTGCGCATGACGCGCGACCAGTGCGTGGCCCAGGCCCGGGAAGCGATTCGGTTCGCCAAATCGCTGTGCGACGACGTGGAATTTTCGCCCGAAGATGCGACGCGGACCGATCCCGATTTTCTTTGCCGTGTGCTGGACGCGGTGGTGGAAGCGGGCGCTACGACCCTAAACATTCCAGACACCGTCGGCTACACAGTGCCGTCTGAGTTTGGAGAGTTGATCGCGATGATCCGGCGGTGCGTAAAGGGAATCGAGAACGTAACGATCTCCGCGCACTGTCACAACGATCTGGGGATGGCCGTCGCGAATGCCTTGGCTGCGGTGGCGGCGGGTGCGCGGCAGGTAGAGTGCACCATCAACGGGATCGGCGAGCGGGCGGGCAATGCTTCCCTCGAAGAGATTGTGATGGCGATGCGGGTGCGGCCGGACCGCTATCCGTATGAGACCGGCATTGAGACTGAGCAGATCTTCGCGGCCAGCCAGATGTTGAGCGAGATTACGGGCGTGCCGGTGCAGCCCAATAAAGCCGTAACCGGGCGCAATGCGTTCGCACACGAGGCGGGAATTCATCAGGATGGAATGCTGAAGAATCCGCTGACCTATGAAATCATGACGCCGAAATCGGTGGGTGTGCCGGATTCGAAGCTGGTACTCGGCAAGCACTCCGGACGTCACGCGTTAAGCATGCGGTGCGAGCAACTGGGATATTCGTTTGACCGGCGCGCGCTCGACGACATTTACCGGCGCTTCGTGCGGCTGGCCGACAAGATCAAGCATGTGGAAGATCATCATCTGCTGGAACTGATTCGCGACACGCATAAGCCCACGATGTCGGCGACTCCGCTGATCGAGCCGATCATTCCGGCGTCGGCGGCGGTGGTGAGTGCTCCGCCGGCGATCGAACCCGTGAAGCCGATGCCGATGGCCTCGCAGACGAATCCGTTTGGAGTGCCGTTGCCGGTGCAGGCCGAATCCCATCACGAGCAGACGCAGCAGGAAGACTATTTGTGGGGGGTGTAGGGAACCGTCGAACGCTAGCGTCGGTGATCTCTTCACTGTCTAGGCTGGTCGTGGTGCTGTGAAGCGTATACTGTCTCGCGCCGAGTGAGATAGCGATGCCACGATTCCTGTTTTGGAACCTCAACAATAAGCCCCTGCCACATCTCGTAAAGGAGATCGCGAGGGGAAATAATGTCGATGTTCTCGTTTTGGCAGAGTGTGCGATCCCAGTCGGCGTAATGCTCACAACGCTGAACGCCGAGACGCCGGATTTCCAATTCGCTCCCGGTCAGTGTGAACGAATTCAAGTGTTCACTCGGTTCCATTCTGGCTTTCTCGCCCCGGTCTTCGAGAGCGACCGGTATTCAATAAGGCGTTTACGGTTACCGCTTCGAGATGAAGTCCTCATCGTGATGGCGCACCTGCCCAGCAAGATGCATTTCACCGGAGAGAGCCAGCGTACCGAATGCTCGTTGCTCGCGAGAGCCGTACTGGAACAAGAGGCAACGGTTGGCCACAGTAGAACCATCGTGCTTGGTGACTTCAATACTGACCCCTACGAACACGGTTTCATAGCCACGGACGGATTCCACTCCGTGATGAGCAAAACTGTCGCGCGGCGCAAGACGCGTCGAGTTTCGGGTCAGGATTTTGACCTCTTCTACAACCCAATGTGGAGTTATTTTGGCGACGTCGGGAACAGGCCTGGCGGCACGTATTACTATGAGAAGGCGGAGCATGTAAACTATTTCTGGCACATGTTCGACCAGGTGTTGTTGCGGCCGAGCCTGCTCGGTGGATTCTCGGACGATGTGCGGATACTGACGATGGCGGGCAGCACGGCTCTTCTAGATCACAATGGGCGACCGGACAAAGAGAATGCCTCGGACCATCTACCGATCGTATTTAGCTTAGATTTCTGATTTGGAGGTTCGCAATGTCGAGCGCCCCAGACTCAAGCGCACTAGAAGTCGATTTGTGGCCCAAGGCGAGGTTTGAGACCGACCTCGTGACACCCGTGTCGATCTTGCGGAGGCAAGCGGCTCTGCTGGGAGAGAAGACGCAACAACTTGTCACCGCCTACGTCGCTAGCGAGGCGCTGTACAACGAGATGACCCACTATTTCAGGCTGGTTGTACCTGCGTTGGACAACTACAAGTACGAACTGTTCCGAGTGACGCATAAGGTCGACCAACTTTACCCGCTGACGGGACACGTTCAAGACAAAAATCCGGTCAAAATCACCGACCAATCGGATCTCGTTGGATGGTTGAAGGAAGTCCTGTCTGCTGAATCAACGGCAAAGAGAATCGACTCCTTGATGGCTCAGGCGAAAGGCTGAGCTCGTCGCTTTGGGCTTGAGAGTGTTCGCCCAGACTGATCCCCACATGCTCCTGAACCTTACCATTCTTCCCGGCGACGGCATCGGGCCGGAGGTCACCGCGCAGGCTGTACTCGTGCTGCAAGCTGTGGCTCAGGGTTTCGGCCATCAACTGCAACTTCAGCAAAAACTAATCGGCGGCGCCGCGCTCAAGGCGACCAACGATCCGTTGCCGGCGGATACCGTGCAGTCTTGCCTTGCTTCATCTGCGGTGCTTTTGGGAGCAGTCGGCAGTCCCGAGTTCGACAAGAATCCTGGGCATCTGCGGCCCGAGGCGGGATTGCTGCGCATCCGGCGTGAGCTCGGCGCCTACGCGAACTTGCGTCCGGCAGTGTTCTTTCCGGCGCTGGAGGATTCCTCTCCGCTGCGGGCCGACATCGTTCGTGGCACCGACATCATGATCGTGCGCGAGTTGCTGGGCGGCGCGTACTTCGGCCAACCGCGCTCCATCGAGGGAGACGCAGGGGCGCGCGTGGCCGTCAACACCATGCGCTACGCCGAGCACGAAGTCGAGCGCATTGCCCGCGTGGCGTTCGATCTGGCGATGAAGCGGAAGAAGAAAGTTCTTTCGGTCGACAAGGCGAACGTGCTGGAGTGTTCGCGTCTATGGCGCGATGTCGTGACGCGCATCGGGAAGGACTATCCCGAGGTGAAACTGGGACATCAGTATGTCGACTCAGCCGCGATGCTGCTGGTGCAGCGTCCGACCGATTTCGATGTGGTGCTGACCGAGAACATGTTTGGCGACATCCTGTCGGACCAGGCCGGAGGCGTGGTGGGATCGCTGGGATTACTCGCTTCGGCAAGCATTGGCGGGCCGGTGGGATTGTACGAACCGGTGCACGGGTCGGCGCCCGACATCGCAGGCAAGGGAATTGCGAATCCCCTGGGAGCGATTCTGTCAGCGGCAATGTTGTTGCGCCATTCACTGCATCTGGAACGCGAGGCGGCGTCGATCGAGGCGGCGGTTTCCGATGTGTTGTCCAAAGGCGCGCGCACCGCGGATCTGGCGGGAAAGACACACGCCGTGATTTCAACCGCGGAGATGGGACGGAGAGTAGTGGAGGCGGTGAAGAGGCGAGCGCAGAAGTCAGCGTGAACCGGGAAAATATTCTCTGTGCTGGGATCGTCTCTGAATCAACCCCGTTGTGCAGGCGTCCGCGGTTCCCACGCTTCACAAAGTACGCGAAGCGTGGGCACCCACCGCGTCATTGGCATCAACAAATCGTACACAATTCGCCCCGCTAAGCCGCAATAACCGGCTTGCGATCGCTGTCATACACTCCCGTCAGCGAATACCACCGCACGCGGAGCATTTCCTGGAACATGCGCGCACCGTCGATGAAGGGATTGATGCGGGTGCCGCCGCTGTGTCCCCAGGCGACGGGGACCTCCTGAACTTTGAAGCCGAGCTTGCGGGCGAGGAAGAGGATCTCGGGGTCGAATCCCCAGCGTTCGATTTTCTGCAGCGAAAAAATGGCCTGCACGGCAGGGTGTTTGAAGGCTTTGAATCCGCACTGGGTGTCGGCGAAGTGCAGGCCGAGCGTCATGCGCAGCAGCAGATTGAAGATGCGTCCGAAGAGTTGACGGTGCAAAGGCTGGCGCTGCGTCTGGGTCTCGGCACGCAGCCAGCGGGAGCCGATCGCGATGTCGGCGCCGGCCTCGAGTGCCTCGAAGAGCTTGGGAGCTTCTTCGATGGGCGAGGACAGGTCGGCGTCGCTGAAGAGAACGACGCGCCCCTGGGCGTGGAGCATCCCGTTGCGGACGCTATATCCTTTGCCGCGGTTGCCGGGATTTTCCACCAGACGCAACATGGCATCTTTGGCGGCGACGGCTCGGACGATATCCGCCGTGTTATCGCGCGAACCGTCGTTGACCACGATGACCTCGGCATCCCATCTCTGGGCGTGAACGTAGGCGAGAACCTTGTCGAGGCTTGCGCCGAGACGAGCGCTCTCGTTATACGCCGGAATGACGATGGTGTAGGCCGGGGGCAAAGTGTTTTCGTCTAGGTCGTTCTTCTTCTGGCGTCTGGCGTCTGGCGTCTGGCGTCTGGCGTCTGATAGAGATGCGTATGAGCGCCGCTTGGCTGCCTCGGCCAGTAAGCATCGTAATTGTACGTCGCGGCTAGAGGGTTTCGGAAATCGGAGATTCCCACAGAGCAAGAAGTAGAGGGATGTAACTGCACGAGCATTGGGACTAAATTCCCGAGGTCCGAGGTCTGACGGCTGAGGTCCGCCGCCTGAGGTCCGATGCCCAACGCCCGCCTTACGCTACCTGGCGTTTCTGCTCCAGCATCGAGAAGTACTCAGCCACTAGTTCCACGTCCCACAACCCACGGGCGGCTTCTTCCCGCATGGTCTCGGCAGCTTGTTCGTGGGTGTGGGCGGGCTTGTAGGAGCGGGCGGTGCGCAGGGCGTCGTAGACATCCACGACCTGCAACACGCGTGGGAGCACTGGAATCTCAGAAGCGGTGAGGCCATCGGGATATCCCGACCCGTCGGAGTGTTCGTGATGATGGCGGATGATGGGCAGCACCAGGCGCAACGAGTGCAGGGGCCTGCAGATGTTTTCCCCGGTAATGGGATGAAGCTTCATGATCTCCCATTCCGATTGGGTGAGGTCGCTGCCTTTTTTCAGGATCTCGTCAGGTACCGCGATCTTGCCGAGGTCGTGCAGGTATCCGCCGCGCTTTAGGGCGATGATGGAATCCTGGTCCATGCCGAGGTGGCGACCGAGATCGGCGGCGTGGACGGAGAGGCGCTCGCAGTGCCCCTCGGTGTAAGGGTCGCGGCCTTCGACGATCAGCCCGAGAGTGCAGAGAACGGAATCGGCGGTCTCAAGTTCATCGGTAAATTCTTTCAGACGGAGGAGCGACTTCACGCGGGCGACGAGTTCCTCGGCGAGCACCGGTTTGTTCAGGAAGTCGTCCGCGCCCGCTTCAATGCCGCGGACTTTGTCGCTGCTGTCGCTGAGTCCCGTAATCAGCACAAACGGGATAAGGCGCGTCGCCGGATCTTCCTTGAGACTGCGGCAGAAGTCATATCCGGACTTGCCGGGCATCATGACATCGGAGAGGATCAGATCGGGTGGCTGGCGGTGAACTTCGGCCTCGGCCTGCTCGGCGTTGGAGGCGGTGACCACGCTGTAGCCGCGCATCGTGAGCAACTGGCTCATGAGTCCCGCGATGCTAGGCTGGTCGTCAACCACCAGGATCCGCGGCGCGCGATGTCGAGGTAAAAGGTCACCCATATCGTGGTAAGAGGCGCCCTCCTTCTGCAAAGTTGTCCGCCCAGTAAGGCCAAGGGAACGAGACGGCGGGGAGGCACTCATGCAAAAATCGTTATTCTACAATTCTACGCCACTTCTCCGCTCCCATTCGAAGGATTCCCCAGATTCACGAACAGTACCACCGATCAGGGGACATAGCTATTCCCACTTTGGCACCCGGGTCCATGAAATGTGACCAGAGGCCTTGCCGGGAAGACCTCATGGTGCCTACCCTCGCCTCATGCGGTGGAGAATGATGTCTCGTTTGAGTGTGTTGTTGGTGGGTGTCTCGTTGGCGGTCCAGGCGGGGGCCGCTGCCAAGGTGCACGTCATCACCTTTGGGAAGTGGACGACTGTGCAGTGGATTGCCGGCGAGGGGGCCGCGGAGAAACCAGTCGCGCTGAAGGTGCGAGCGCTGCTGGTCGACGCAAGAGTCAAGGAATTCGTGCTGGGCGCGCCGCACGAAGTGACGGAGCGGCTGTTCGTGGTGCGCCGCATGTTTCGTGTCAACGACGGACTTCCGGAGGACGCCGTCCCTCGCTGGCAGTGGCAGCGCGGAGGATGGCTGCTGGTCGACCGCACCACCGGACGCGTGTCGGCAATCAACCTGCCGGAGTTTGATGCGTTTTATTCCGCGGCGAGTTGGTATCGGGACTACGTCGCCTATTGCGGCGTGGCGGACGATGGCAAGAAGACATATGCGATCGTGGCCCAGTTGAGTCGCCGAAAGCCGGTGCTAAAGAAGGCCGTTGCGGAGGGTGTGTCGGATGACGCCGCGCCGGATTCGGCGTGTCCTGCGCCCGCGTGGCAGAGAGGCCCGACGCGAGTCAGCTTTGAGCCGGCAGGCGGCGCGAAGCAGACGTTCGCGATTCGGGGACATGTGGTGGATGTGGTGAATGAGGAGGAAGAGGAGTAGGGAGCGTCAGGCTTCGGGCGGCAGAACTCGGACTTCAGACCTCAGACCTCGGAAGGCCAGCCTCGGCTCATCCTCTCTGAGTGATTCAGGGCCGAGGTCCGACGCCCGACGCCTGGCTTTCAGTCCCCTGCCGCTTCGACTGCCGGCATTTCCTCGGCACCCAACTTTTCGCTCACCTTGGCGCTGGTCACGAGAATGACCGAGAGCACCACAATGGCGCTTCCGGTGAGTATGAAGCGGTCCACCTTTTCGTGAAGAATCAACCATCCCAGGAACACGGCGACTACCGGATTCACGTAAGCGTAGGTCGAAACCTTGGATGTGGGAACGTGTTCGAGCAGCCAGATGTAGGCGGTGTAGCCGATCCACGATCCGCAGACGACGAGATATCCGACCGCTGCAAGGCTACGGGGCGCCCACGTCGCATGTTTGAGATCTCCGGCGAAGAGGGCGAAGATGAGATTCCCTGCACCCGCCGCAGTGACTTGCCATCCGGTGGCGCCGAAGACGTCCATGCCGGACTGCCATTTCTTGGAGAGCACGGAGCCCAGAGCCCAGCTGAACGATCCGCCGATCAGGCTGAGAGAAGCCACAAGTTCGCGGCGCCCAAGGCTGCCCGCCTGCAACTGCGGCCATACCAGAACAAATAGCCCCGCAATGCCCAGAAGCAGGCCTGCCTTGCCGCGGCCGGAGATGTGGTGATCGCCCAGCAGAAGGGAATCGAGCACCAGAAACCACAGCGGCGTGATGGCGATGATGAGGGCTGAGAGCCCTGACGACACAGTTAATTCCGCATACGACAGCGTGAGGTTCCCACCCATCAGCAGAAGCAGTCCAACAATCGCGGCCAGCGCGATCTGCTTCGGAGAATAAAGAATCTTGTGTCCGGTGGCCGCGCAGACGGCGAGCATAACCAGGCCTGCAATCGAAAAGCGCAGGCCACACATCAATGCGGGCGGGATAGTCTGTACCGCGATGTCGATGGCGAGGTACGTCGAGCCCCAGAACACGTACACGAGTCCGAAGGCAAGAATCACCATCCACCGGCTTGGGCGTTGAGCGGAATGCATTGTCTTGAGGACGGGGGACACTAAAAGATATCAGACGCGCGCGAGCAGGGGTTAGATTCTAAAGTTACAGGGGTCGATACTTACGGGCGTCGATGAGTGTACCGGCGATGTTTCACTTACTGATCGTCCTGAGCAGCCCCAGTCTGCGGCTTTGGTTGACTTGACCGATTCTCCGACGTAAGATTTTGCGCCGGTAATCTGCCACAATCATCATCCATAACCGTTTTTGCCGCTTCAATCGGAGCTAACTTATGCTTGTCCGGAACGCCTTGAACTGTCTTTTGGCGGGAGCGCTCGTTGCTTGCGCGACGTCTGAGCCTTTGGCTGCACAGTCAGCCTCACCTGCATCGAAAGTGACCTCGGCAGCGGCGAAGCCTGCCGAAAGCGTATCGGGATATAACCAACCACCAAAAAACATTTTGGACGTGATGCGAGCGCCCTCACCGCCATATCCGCAGGTGAGCCCGACCTATGACTCCATTTTGCTTGTGTCGTGGCAGGATTATCCGTCGATTTCTCGGGTGGCGACACCTTTCCTGCGCCTTGCGGGCGTGCGCGTCGAGCCCAGGAATCACAGCAAGCACGACACTCCCGGCGGCTACGGCATCACACCGTGCGCCACCGGCTTCGACCTGGTGCATGTTGCCGACAAAGCGCAGATTCACGTTGCGCTGCCTGCGGGCGCCTGCCCCGGCCCACCCAGCTGGGCTGCGGACGGGAAACGATTCGCCTTCGTGAACATCGCTGCGGAGTCGGTCGAACTCTGGATTGGCGATGCCAAGACGGGCGAAGTTCATCGAGTGCCGGGGGCCCGTCTCAACCCGATGTTCGACGACGAGATGCGGTGGGTTGACCAGAAAACGCTTTTGGTCAAGTTAGTGCCGAAAGGGATGGGTGCCCCGCCGCCCGCGCCCGTCGTGGCGATTGGTCCCAGCATCCAGGAGACCGAAGGCGAAAAAGGGCAGAGCAGCACCTATGAAAACCGCGACACGCTCGGCAGCAAGCACGATGAGGATCTCTTTGATTACTTCGCATCTTCGCAGCTCGCCTTGGTTGACGCGGATACCGCGGTCCTCACGCCGGTGGGGAAGCCGGCAAACTACGAATCCCTCGATCCTGCGCCGGATGGGCGGCACATCCTCGTCAGCACGATCCACAAGCCCTATTCGTATGTCACTACGTACGATCGCTTCCCGAAGGACGTCGAAGTCTGGGACATATCGCAGCGCGCACACCTTCTTGTTCACACCATCGCGTCGCTTCCGCTGGCGGATCGCGTTCCCATCCATGGGGTTCCAGTAGGTCCGCGTGATTTTTCCTGGCGTGCCACTGAGCCGGCAACACTCGTCTATGCGGAAGCGCTCGATGGCGGCGACTGGAATGTAAGTGTTCCGGCTCGCGACAAGGTGATGCGGCTGAAGGCTCCGTTCGATGCGCCCGCGGTCGAAATCACGCGCACCGAGCAGCGCTATACCGGGATCGCCTGGAGCGAACAACCGAGCATCGCTTTGTTGTCGGAGTACGACAACAACCGGCATTGGAGAAAAGCCTTCGTCCTCAACGTCGACGATTTACAACAGAAGCCTCGCTTGCTTTGGGATCTTTCGACCGACGAAAGGTACAAGAACCCCGGCTCCACCGTGAAACGCCAACTACCGAACGGCTCCTGGGTCATTCGCCAGGACGGTGATTCTGTCTACCTCGCAGGAGTGGGTGCTTCACCGGATGGGGATCGCCCATTTCTCGATCGCCTCGATCTCAAGACGTTAAAGACCGAGCGCCTGTTCCGCAGCGAGAAGACTTGTCTCGAGCGCTTTCTTTCCTTCACCGGGCCGGATACGGAGAGGTTTCTGACCTGGCATCAATCGCCCAGCGAACCGCCGAACGCATTCACACGAACGCTTGGCAAACGCGTCGATGCGCCCGCCGGAGAAGCGACTTTCACTTCAACCCAAGTAGTGGTCACGCACATTCCCGATCCCACGCCGGAGGTGCGCGCGATCAAGAAGCGGCTGGTCAAGTACAAGCGCGCTGACGGGCTGGATTTGTCGTTCACCCTCTATACGCCGCCCGGGTATCAGGAAGGCACGCGCGTCCCGACCATCCTTTACGCATATCCTCTCGACTACGCCGACGCCTCGACAGCCGGCCAGGTTACAGGTTCGCAGGAAACATTCACCCAGCTGCGACAGTACAGGCTGTTGCTGCTCGCCGGCTACGCGATTATCGACAACGCAGCATTCCCGATTATCGGCGATCCGAAGAAGGCCTACGACACTTACCTGGAACAACTCGTCGCTGATGCGAAAGCCGCGGTGGATGAGGCGGTGCGTCTTGGCGTAGCCGACCCCGACCGCATCGGAGTCACTGGACACAGCCACGGAGCTCTAATGACCGTGAATTTGGTGGCCCACTCCGACCTGTTCCGGGCAGGCGTCGCAACCAGCGGCTCTTTTAACAAGACGCTGACGCCGTTCGGTTTCCAGAACGAGCGGCGCTCGGTGTGGGAGGCAACGGATGTCTATCTGAAAGTGTCTCCGTTCTTTGTCGCCGACAAGATCAAGACGCCGATACTCATCATGCACGGCGCCGAGGACGCGAATCCGGGCACTACGCCGCTGCAGGCCACCAAGCTCTACGAGGCTATTCGAGGTAACGGTGGCACCGCCCGCCTGGTGTTGCTCCCGAACGAGCCGCATTGGTATACAGCCATGGAGTCGAATGAACAGCTGGTCTACGAGATGCTCCGCTGGTTTGACAAGTACGTGAAGGATGCACCGGCGCATCCCGTTGCCGGATCCCGTTAGGAGAGCTACTTCAGCTTTTCGTACTCCGCCTTCGCGGTCTTGAGGATTGGGATGTCGGGGTCGGCATCTTTCCATGCGGCGAAGAAATCCTGGTACGCGGTGCGCGCCTTGGCGTTGTCCCCTTCGAGCGCATAGGCTCGGCCGAGATTGAGGTGCGAAAGTGGATACTCCGTGGCGAAGCCCGCGGCGCCCCGGTGATCGAGGATGCGCTGAAACTCGGCGGCTGCTTTCGCGCCATCGTGCATTTTGAGGTAGGCCGTGCCACGCATGAAAACGGGACTGACGCCGACGGCGCGCGGCCCGGTGCCGAATTCGTAGGGCCGAAGAGGCTCGAGTGTGCTGATCGCTTCTGCGAGTTGATTCTTCTCAATCTGTTGCGCAGCCCGCACTTGCGGAATGATCATCGACTGGATGAAGCGATTGCCTGGGAAATCGCGCTCCAGACCAGCAACAAGAATCGATGATTTCTGAACGTCGCCCGCTGTGGCAAGTGCTGAAGCTGCTCCCGAGCGAGTGTCAGGGTCAGCGGAGAGTTCGAGAGCCTGCGAGGCTTTCTGCCGGGCTTCGGCCTGATATCCGAGCAATGCGTCGTCGTAGGCCTCCAAGGTTATCAGGGTGACGGCGAAGTCTTTGGCGCCGGAGTCAATGAGCTTCTGACGTGTTTGTTTCCACAGTTCGCGCGACGTGCTGACCTTGCCCTGGGCGGGCTGCCAGGCGGCCTTGAAGAACAGGAGGAAGGGTTCCAAGGAGGTGCCCTTCACTGCTTCCAGTTGCTGTTCAGCGGCGGCGTGGTCGCCGCGCATGTAGGCGAGATCGACGAGCACAAAGCGACTGGCGCTTCCGCCCAGTTTTTTGGCTACGGCCTCTTCAGAAATACTTTTGGCCTCATCAAAACGGTTTAGGGCCTCATAAGCGGCGGCCATGTTGTCGTAGGCAAAATGATCTTGCGGATCAATGCGGTGAGCCTGGCTGGCCAGATCGAGTGCTTTCTCGTGCTGACCCAATGCGCCGGAGGCGAGCGCCGCATTGTCGTAGGGCGCGGTGTCGCGCGGATAGGTTTGGCGCCACTCGGCGTAAACGGCTAACGATTTCTCGAGATCCAGGGTGACTTCATCGTAGTAGTGCGCCTGGATGTAGAACTTTTCGCGCTCGCTGGCGCGATCCCGCAGTTCATAAGCTTTCTTGAGTGCCTGAGTGCTCTCGGTGCTTCGGCCAAGGTTGGAGAAAGAGACTCCCAGAGTCGCGTACGCCATGGCGAAGTTGGGGTCCAGGTCGGTGGCTTTCTTCAAGTGGGGAATCGCCTCGTCGTCCTTCATCTGTTGATGTTGTTGTTGACCGAGCGAAAAGGCCTGCAGCGCTTCGAGGGACGAAGTGGTCGCCTGCTCCAGCGGTTTGGCGAACTGCTGCACCGAGGCGAGCGATTCACCCATCTTCTGGCGAAGATTCGACGCGGCTTTGTCGAGCGACTTCAAGACTTGTTCTTTGTTGTCGACTTCGACCTGTTCCGTTGCCAGCGAATCTCCGGTCGCGCCATTCAGCGCCGTCAGGGTGACGATGTAATGATTGCCGAGGCTGGCGATGGTTCCGGTCAGCATGGCCTTGATGCCCTGGCGCTGGCAGATTTCGCGGGCGACGTCGCTGGTGATGCGTTCGTCGGCGGGGCGTCCCATGAAGCGCAGAGCTTCGCGGATTTTGGATTGGGGCACGAGGTTCAGATACGGTGACTGCTCCAGTTGCACCGCCAGCGCCTGTTTCAGCGTGCCATCAAAGACGGGGTCTCCGGTGGTGTTGACGAAGTCGGCGAGCAGGACGCTGTCTTTTTCCGTGAGCTTGGAGGTTGACTTGGAGCGGAGATACACGCCAAGGCCAATGAGCACGACCAGCACTCCGGCGGCGATCGGCACCAGTGTCTGCCAAGGTTTTCTGGACGGCGTCACGGCCGATGCGGATGGCGCGGACGCCGCTACCGCCAGCGACGAAGCCGAAGGTTGCGCGGCGACGTTCGGTGCGGAGGTGGGCTTGGTTGCATGCACCGGAATTTCCTGCGCAGCCGGGATCGATCCGGAGCTCTGGGCGATGGCGCGTCCGCTGTCGGTGTCGCGCTTCAGCCGCTGCAGGTCGGCGCGGATGTCCGCCGCGCTCTGGTACCGCAGGTTGCGGTCTTTCTCCAGCGACTTGTTGATGATGTCTTCGAACTTGAGCGGCAGATCGGCGTTCAGCCGGACGGGCGCCACCGGGGCGCGGTTCAGAATCGCGTCAAAGATCAGAGCCGACGTGTCGCCGCGGAAGGGCAGCGTTCCCGTGGCCATCTCGTAGAGCACGACGCCGAAGGAAAAAAGATCGGTGCGGTTGTCGAGTTCCTTGCCTTTGGCCTGCTCCGGCGACATGTAGGCGACGGTGCCGAGGGTCGAGCCGGGGCTGGTGAGATGTTCTTCGATGACGACGGAAGTGGGCGCGGTAACGTCGGGGATTGATCCCGGATCGCGCGGTTCTGCTTTCACTTTGGCGAGACCGAAGTCGAGGATCTTGGCGTGACCGCGCTTGGTGACGAAGAGGTTGGCGGGCTTGATGTCGCGGTGGACGATGCCTCCCGCGTGCGCCGCGTCGAGCGCATCGGCGATCTCGATCCCGAGCGAGAGAATGGTTTCCAGTTCCATCGGACGCCCGGCGATCAGGTGCTTCAGCGTGGCGCCGTCCAGGAATTCCATGACGAGAAAGGTCTTGCCGCCTTCTTCGCCGATGTCGTAGATAGTGCAGATATTGGGATGGTTGAGGGCCGACGCCGCTTTGGCTTCGCGGCGAAAGCGTTCGAGCGCCGAGCGGTCCTGGGCGAGATCTTCGGGGAGGAATTTCAGGGCGACGAAGCGACCGAGGCGCGTGTCCTCGGCCTTGTAGACGACACCCATCCCGCCGCCGCCGAGCTTCTCGATGATGCGGTAATGAGAAATCGTCTGGTCGAGCAAAGGTCCCCGTCCCTCGTTGGTGAGCAATGCTAAGGCGCGAGAGGCGGGAAGTCAAAACGGTTGTGTAGGGGCGGTCGCCTCGTCCGACCGGCGGCCCAGGCGTATCGGGCCGCGGTTCTTCTTTCGCCCCCTTCCTTATTCCCTCGCCTAGGCAGCGCTTGCGCGGTGGGCTGAAGTCTTTCGCTCCTGCTGAGGCAGTCTTGAGTTTGACGGCGGTTTCTTGAAGCTGTCTGGGGGGACTTGGGCCGCTGCGGGAGGGCGTTGCGAACTCGGCGTTTGTGCTCGCGCTGGCCGCGGATACGGTCGCTTCGCGACCGGGACGGACGAATGCGTCTGTCCCTACACTTGGGCTCGCCTTCGCCGTCGCAGGACGGACCCTTCGACTGCGCTCAGGGCAAGCTGCGGCTGTCTCTACGTGAGCTTCTTGGGTTGAGACCTTTGGGTTACTTTGGGGGTTACGGGGCGCGGGGCTTCCCGCTATAATGAATCAGTGATGTTGATCGACTGCGATGCTGCGTATGAATGCCAATTCGCGTGTTCCCCATGCCCAGTCGGCCGAGTGCTGGCTGCATTGCCTGGTGTGTCCGCGAAGGTATCGGGCGAATTTGCCGTCGCGGTTGCGTCCCAGCCTGTTCGGTAGCGACTAATTCCTTCCTGCGCTCTTCGCCTCGGTTCTTGCCTGATTCCATCAGAGATATTCCCGAGGCCCGTTTTTCAACGCCAATGGCCGGATGCGGCATCCCTCAGGGGCTAAAGCCCGACATCGTAAGCGGCCATGGACGGCGCGATTGAAGTCGCGCCCTTTCAAGAACTGGGCGTGACCGAAATCGCGCCCTTCCCGACACGGAGGAATATCATGACCACCCATACCATGACCGCTACCATCGGTCCCAAGATCAAGACCGCCCTGCCCGGGCCCAACGCCAAGCGCGTGCTCGAGGGCGACTCGAAGTACATTTCGCCGTCCTATACCCGGTCGTATCCGCTGGTGGCGAAGAGCGGGCGCGGCATTGTTGTGACTGATGTCGACGGCAACGAGTTCTACGATTTTTCCGCCGGGATTGCCGTGACGTCGACCGGACATTGCCATCCGCAAGTGGTGGCCGCCATCCAGAAGCAGGCGGGCGAACTGATCCACATGTCGGGCACGGATTTTTATTACGAGAGCATGGTGGACCTGGCGGCGCGGCTGTCGAAGATCGCGCCCATGGCCGGGCCGCACCGCGTCTACTACGGTAACTCGGGCGCCGAGGCGATTGAGTGCGCGCTGAAGCTGGCGCGCTATCACACCAAGCGGCAGAACGTGATCGCGTTCTTCGGAGCATTTCACGGGCGCACGATGGGCGCGCTATCGCTGACGGCGTCGAAGCCGCAGCAGCGGCGGCGGTTTGCTCCGCTGGTGCCAGGCGTGACGCACGTGCGCTATCCGGATATTTACCGCGGATGTGTGGGCGGGGCGCAGGAGGCGGAGAAGTTTGCCTTGGGCTGCGCGCGCTTTATCGAAGAGAAGCTGTTCAAGACCACGCTGCCGCCCGAGGAAGTGGCGGCGATCTTCGTCGAGCCGGTGCAGGGCGAAGGCGGGTACGTGGTGGCTCCGACGGTGTTTATGCAGGAGCTGCGGCGGATCTGCGATCGTCACGGCATCCTGCTGGTGGTCGACGAAGTGCAGAGCGGCATTGGACGCACTGGGAAGTGGTTTGCCGTGGAGCACACGGGCGTGGAGCCGGACATGGTCTGTATCGCCAAGGGAATTGCTTCGGGCATGCCGCTGGGGATCACGATGACGCGCGCTGAAGTCATGGACTGGGTTCCGGGATCGCACGCATCAACTTTTGGCGGCAATCCTGTGGCTATCGCTGCGGCGCTGGCTACGCTGGACGTGATCGAGAAGGAGCATCTGCTCGAGAACTCGGCGAGCGTGGGCCATCACATCATGAAACGCATGGCGAACTGGCCCTCGAAGCTCAAGCTGGTGGGCGACGTGCGCGGGCGCGGATTGATGATTGGCGTCGACATCGTGAAAGATAAAGTCACCAAGGAATACGGCAATGCCGAGCGCGATCGCATCGTCGAGATGGCGTTCGAGAAGGGCATTCTGTTCCTGGGGTGCGGGCCGAGTTCGATCCGGCTGTGTCCGCCGCTGGTGGTCACCAAGGACGAGGCTGACGTTGCGGTAGATGTGCTGGAAGAGTGCATTAAAGCCGTGGGCGCGTAAGTGCAAAACCATTCGCCACGGATTTACGCGGATTTTCACCGATCTTTCTTAAGTCTTTCTGATCGGTGAAGATCCGTGTTGATCGGTGGCGTCTTTCCTAGTTCGGGAATCTCCCCTCTCAAATATCTCGGTCTGTGAGTTGCGTCACATCCTCGGACAAGTACCATCATTAGGCTGAAGTTTATTTGTCATGTTGCCTGCCCGTTTCACGCGAACGATGATCCGGGGGTTGGATTGGCTTGCGGCAAGCTTGCTTTCAGCCGACGCGAAGCCTGTGCATCTGCGGATCGGAGTGCGCGGGGAAGAAGACGCTTACTTTCACGTGCGGCAGCTGGGGTATGTGATCGTGGCGCGGAATTACCGGTCGCCGCGGCATCGGGGAGAGATTGACCTGATCGGGTGGGATCAGAATGTGCTTTGTTTCCTGGAAGTTAAGACTCGGACGTCGCGCTACGTGAAGACTGCCGAGGCGGCAGTGGACCGGCACAAGAGACGGGAGGTGGCGCAGGTGGCGCGCGATTACCTGAGGCGGGTCCCACCGACGTGCCAGTGGAGATTCGATATTGTAAGCGTATACTATGACGGTCGCAGTCCCCGCCCGCAGATCGAAGTGTTCCAGAATGCCTCCCTGGCGGCGTAAGATATGAAGTTTGCGCGATCCTACTGAAAGGATTTAGTTGAGTGCCGGAGCTTAGAAAAGATCCCATTGTTGGCCGTTGGGTGATTATTTCCACGGACCGGGCGAAACGCCCCACGGATTTCGTACGCGAGAACATGAAAATCAAAGGGGGCTTCTGTCCCTTTTGTTATGGAAATGAGAGCAAGACTCCGCCCGAGATTCAGGCGTACCGGCCGAATCCGAACGGCGGGCCGGGGCCACAGCGGGACACACCGGGATGGACGGTTCGAGTGGTTCCCAACAAGTTTCCGGCGCTGGGAATTGAAGGGACCCTGAACCGGCAGGCCGAAGGGATGTTCGATCGGATGAACGGGATCGGGGCGCATGAAGTGATCATTGAGACGCCCGATCATGCGGCCAGCCTGGCGAGTTTACCTCCGAAACGGATTGAAGATGTTTTGTGGACGTTCCGCGACCGCATTCTCGATCTGAAAAAGGACCGGCGGTTCAAGTACATTCTGATCTTCAAGAATCATGGCGAGGCGGCGGGAGCGTCGCTGGAGCACTCGCACTCGCAGTTGATTGCACTGCCCATTCTTCCGATCAACGTCACGCAGGAGCTTGAGGGGGCGAAGCAGTATTTTCTGTATAAGGAACGCTGCGTGTTCTGCGACATCATCCGGCAGGAGATGGATACGGGGACCCGGGTGGTGGCGGAGAACGAGAATTTCCTGACGCTGGCGCCGTATGCGCCGCGCTTTCCGTTTGAGACGTGGATTCTGCCCAAGCAGCATGAGTCGGCGTTTGAGAACTCGTCGTCGCATATGTTTGAGAACCTGGCACGGGCATTGAAGAACCTGCTGGGCAGGGCTGACCGCGTGCTGGATAATCCGCCGTACAACCTGGTGATTCACAGCTCTCCCGTGCAGGACCCGACGAACGATCACTATCACTGGCATATTGAATTCATGCCGAAGCTGACCAAGACGGCGGGATTCGAGTGGGGGACGGGGTTCTATATCAATCCCACTCCGCCGGAAGAAGCTGCGAAGTTCTTACGCGAGGCGAATGTGGAAGAGCCGGCGGCGGCCACGATCGGCTGAGCGGGAGTTATGTATCAAAAATGAGGGCACGGCTTAGGCCGTGCCCTTTTCAATTGGCCGGAGAGAGAGTGGAGCAATCGATTTCTCGTTGCTCCGTTGAAAGCAGGATAGGATGTGAGGTTCCGGCATTTGTCATGGCTTTGTAAAACTTTCGCCTATGTATCGGCGCCCTTCGAGGCTCTTTTATGAAACGCTGCTTGCTCGTGTTGCTGCTGGCGGGATGGACTTGCGCCGCGACCGTTGCGTCTGCTGCATCTTCTCCATCCACTCTGATTGCGAATGTGCCGGGCAGGACCGCGGTGAGCCTGAGCGGTTCGTGGCGGGCGTTCGCCGACCCCTACGAGTGGGGCAAGGCGGGCTACTTTCGCGATGCCAAGCCGAAGGATAAAAGGGATCTGGTCGAATACAGTTTCGATGCGTCGCCGGTGATGAATGTTCCGGGGGACTGGAATACCCAGCGCGAGTCATTGATGTTCTATGAAGGGCCGGTCTGGTACCGGCGTTTGTTCAGCTATCACAAGCGCGCGGGCGCGCGGGCCTTTGTTTATTTTGGCGCGGTGAACTATCAGGCGTCTGTCTACCTGAACGGAGAGAAGCTGGGCGAGCACGCAGGCGGGTTTACCGCGCTCAATTTCGAAGCCACATCGCTGCTTCGGGAAGGAGAGAACTTTCTGGTTGTGGAAGTCAACAATGTGCGGCGGGCGGATGGCGTGCCGGCGCTGAAGTTTGACTGGTGGAACTATGGCGGGATTACGCGGGATGTAATGCTTATCGAAGAGCCGGAAACGTTCATTCAGGACTACTGGGTGCAGTTGTCGCGAGGTTCGCAGAGCGAGATTTCCGGGTGGGTGCAATTGAACGGAACGCAGGTGCGACAGGCGGTCACGCTGGAAATTCCAGAGGCCCACGTCCGGGAGCTCTTAAAGCCGGACTCTGGCGGTCTCGCCAGCTTTCGCTTCCCAGCGAAACTGGACTTGTGGTCGCCAGAAGATCCCAAGCTGTATGACGTGATCCTCACGAGCGGCAGCGAGACGATTCATGATCAGATTGGATTTCGGACGATTGAGGTGCAGGGCGCGAAGATCCTGCTGAACGGGAAGCCGATCTTTCTGCGCGGGATTTCGATGCACGAGGAAGCGCCCTTTCGCGAGGGGCGGGCGTTCAGCGCGGAGGATGCGCAGACGCTGTTGGGGTGGGTGAAGGAACTGGGATGCAACTTCGTGCGCTTTGCGCATTACCCGCACAACGAAAATGAAGTCCGGCTGGCCGACCGCATGGGGCTGCTGGTGTGGTCGGAGATCCCGGTGTATTGGGATATTGACTGGTCGAATCCGGCGACGCTGGCGAATGCCGAGGCCCAGCTGCGCGACATGATTGCGCGCGATCACAATCGCGCGGCGGTGATCTTATGGTCGATGTCGAATGAGACTCCAGTGAAGCCGGAGCGGCTTACGTTTCTCAAGCAGTTGGCGCAGGACGCGCGGGAACTGGATTCGACGCGCCTGATCACTTCGGCGTTGAACCATACAGACAACACAGGTGGCCTGCGCACGCTGTCAGATCCGCTGGGAGAAGTGTTGGATGTTCTTGGCATCAACGAGTATCTGGGCTGGTACGAAGGTCGTCCAGAAGACACGGACAAGTTGCAATGGAAATTGACCTGGAACAAGCCGCTCATCGTCAGCGAGTTTGGCGGCGGTGCGCCCTACGGGCGGCACGGCGACGCGGATGAGCGCTGGACCGAGGAGTATCAGCAGAACTTGTATGAGCACCAACTTGGTATGGTGGAGAAGATGCCGAACCTTGCGGGACTGACGCCATGGGTGCTGATGGACTTCCGGTCTCCGCTGCGGACGTTGCCCGGCGTGCAGGACTATCACAATCGCAAGGGAGTGGTTTCGAATCGGGGGCAGCGGAAGCTGGCGTTCTATACGCTGCAGGGGTTCTATAAGAAGATGGCCGAAGAAAAGCACTGACTACTAAGGGAACGAAGGCAGACGAAGAATCACCCACTTTTCGCGGAAGCAGCAAGAAATTGGGCGCCCCGGTTTCTAAGGCCCGGCGCTAGGCTTGCGTGCGGTCCTGGAATTCTTCGTGCCAGGCCATCTGGATAGCTTCGAGTTTGCCTTCGTTCGAAGCTTTCGGATCGCCGCCGAAGTCGGGCAGTTCCGTCACGTATTTGTGCAGATCGGTGAAGCGGACGGTGAGCGGATCGAGTTCGGGATGAGTCTCGGACAGCAGGATGCCGAGGTCCTCGGCGTCGTCCCAGGTGAGAGATTTGGGCATCGTGAGCGCTCCTGTGATTCTGAGGTTTCAACGTTTCAGAATTTCAAGGTTTCGAAGTAGCACCGCTTGCTGTCCGCAATATTCTCGACCTTGAAACCTTGAAACCTTGAAACCTTGTTTCTAGTGTTCCTCTGAGACGTAATTTCTATTCCAAGCTGGAATTTCGACGACCACTTTACCTGGCTTGGTGATCTGGGCCTGGCATCCAAGGCGCGAGTTCAGTTGGAGGTCGGCGGCCATGTCGAGGCGATCGGCTTCGTCGTCGTCCATCGGCGAGAGATTTTCGGCGCCTTCTTTGACCCAGATGTGGCAGGTGGTGCAGGCGCAGTTCCCGCCGCAGGCGTGGTCGAGCGGGATGCCGAAGTTCAGGGCAATGTCGAGCAGGGACTGCTCTTTGCCATGATCTTCATAGGGCAGTTTGCCGTTCTCGAACGTGACTGTCTTGCCTTCCGGGAGGAAGGTGACCTGGATCGTGTTTTCGGTGGGAGCGTCTACGGTCAACGTGCCGGCTCCTTGCGCTTTTTCGTCTGACATTTTTTGACCTCTGGTTCCGTGCTTGTCATCGAGGACCTTTGCACTCCAACGGTTGCATGGGTCCTTCGCGGCAAAAGACGCCGCTCAGGATGACAAGATCATTCGAATTCTGCTTTGGCCATGGGATGCGGGGCGGTGGGGCCTTCGCCCAGGTCCGTCTCGTCCATGGTCTTGCCTTTCAACGCGCTTGAAACCGCGGTGTCCATCATAAGTTCGGCAAGGCGGGTTGTGCCTTGATTCAAGGCGTCGATCGCCTTGCGGATCGCCTGGTAGTCGTCTTCGGCGCTGACTGCATGGAGCGCTTTTTCCATCTTGGCGATTTGCTTCTTCTCGTCGGTGGTGAGTTGTCCCCAGGCGGCGCTCTTCTTGCCCTTCTCGAGCGCGGCGAGGATGGTTGCGGATTCGTTGCGTGCTTCGATGACCTGGCGGCGGCGGAAATCTTCTTCGGCGTTGTCGAAGGAGTCAAGGATCATACCTTCGACCTGCTCGTCGGTCAGGCCGTAGCTGGGCTGGACTTGAATCTCTGCCTCTTTACCGCTTCGTTGCTCGCGGGCGGAGACATGCAGGATGCCGTTGGCGTCGATCAGAAATTTCACTTCGACGCGGGGGATGCCGGCCGCCATCGGAGGAATGCCTTTCAAATCGAAGCGGGCGAGGGAGCGGCAGTCTCTGGCGAGTTCGCGTTCGCCTTGCAGGACGTGAATCGCGACGTTGGCCTGGCCATCGATCTGCGTGGTGTAGAACTGCGTGGCTGACGCCGGGATCGTGGAGTTGCGCAGGATGATTTTGTCGGTGACCCCTCCGGCGACTTCGATGCCGAGCGAGAGCGGCGTGACGTCGAGCAGCAGCATGTTCTCGGTGGCTTGAGATCCGCCGCCGAGGATGTTGGCCTGGACGGCCGCTCCGAGGGCAACGACTTCGTCGGGATTGAGGCCGGTGTGCGGTTCGCGGTGGAAAAGTTCTTTCACCAAGGCGCGAACTTTGGGGATGCGCGTGGAGCCGCCGACGAGAACTGCTTCGTCGATCTGCTCGGGCTTGAGGTTTGCATCTTTCAGCGCCTGTTTGCAGGGACCTACCGTGCGGTCGATGATGGGCTGAATCAGCTGTTCGAACTGCTCGCGGGTGATTTCGCGCTGGTAGCGCTTGCCTTGCGGAAGCTCGATGTCCAGTTTAACTGCAGGTTGCGACGAAAGCGCAATCTTGGCTTCGATGACTGCTTTGCGGATCGCCTGCACTGCTTCGGCATTGCGGCGGAGGTCAAGGCCGAGGTCGCCGCGGATGTCGTCGAGAGCGATGGTGATCAGGAGGTTGTCGATGTCGTCGCCGCCCAGGTGCGTGTCGCCGTTCGTCGCAATGACTTCGAAGATGCCGTCGTGCAGCTTGAGAATCGAAATGTCGAAGGTGCCGCCGCCGAGGTCGTATACGGCGACGATGCCGTTTCGTTTCTTGTCGAGGCCGTAGGCCAGGGACGCGGCCGTGGGCTCGTTGACGAGGCGGAGGACTTCGAGTCCGGCGATGCGGCCCGCATCTTTCGTTGCCTGGCGTTGAGCATCGTTGAAGTACGCAGGTACGGTGATGACTGCCTTCGTCACCGGGCCGCCGAAATAGCGCTCGGCGTTGCGCTTAAGCTGACGGAGGATCAGCGCGGAGATTTCAGGTGGCGTCGACGTCTTGTCGCCGAGACGGATGCGGAGGACTTCACCGGGCTGCATGTCGTCGGCTACGCGGAAAGGGAAGAGCTTCAGCTCTTCCTGGATGTCTTCGACGCCGCGTCCCATGAGCCGTTTGATGGAGTAGACGGCACGCTCGGGAGTCTCGATCAGATACCCGCGGGCGGAGTTGCCGATCACGGGCTGGTTGTTCGCGTCGAGCGCGACCACGGACGGGACGAGATTCAGGCCGTCGTCGCCGGGGATCACGACAGGGGTATCCCCCTGCATGAACGCGACGAGCGAGTTGGTGGTGCCCAGGTCGATGCCGACGATGTTGTCAGAGTTCATTTAGTCATTGAGTCATTGAGCCATTAAACTTCCAGTGCTGCGTTCACGTCCCGCACAAGATTTCGGATGTAGTTGCGGCGGTTTAGTACGTCCACCATTTTGGCGGTGATCTTTGCGCGCTCCTCGGCTGGAGCCTTCGATCCGTGGTTGCGATCGATCAGAGTGTCCCAGTCGGTCCAGTAACCCCGAAGCTCGTGCAGAAGCGCTTCGTGCTTGGCTTCGAGCGAGAGCTTGGCCTTGCCGATTTCCTCGAACAGCGCCGGGTCGTCGTCGCCCGTCTTCTTGTTCATGCGTAATTCTTCGAGGTGCATGTTCAACTCGAAAACTTCTTCGAGCAGGTCCGGCGGAACGATTTGCTTCTTTACTTCTCCGGTGGCGCGGGCCTGTTCGGTGGCGCTCTTGGACTGTTCTTCCAACACAATGCCTTCGAGGTGCAGCAAGTACTGAGTGCGTTTAATGGGATCGCGCAGCGTACGGTAGGCGTCGTTGAGCAGGGAGCTTTGCTCGAGGCTCCACTCCTGCTCCTGGATGCCGGCGCGGGCGTTCAAGTCCGGATGAAGCTTGCGGCTCAGTTCGTAGAAGTCTTTCTCGAGTGTGGAGACATCCAGATTCAGTTTCGGGGGCAGACCGAAGAAAGTGAAATAGTCCACCGGAGCGGGAGGTTGGACCTTGCCGCAGGAGCCGCAGAAGTGCGAGGCGCGCATGTCTCCGCACGACCAGCAGGTGTGCGTGTCTTGCGGGAGGGGCTTCGCGTTGATCTCGGTTAGCGATGATTTCGTCATTGCGTACTACTTCCTTGCACAGTGCTGCTACTTAACGCCTGGTCGCTCGACCCATGTTTTCCGGTGGCGCAAACAGTTGCGGGCAAGAGTGCCCGCGCCACACAAGCAGAGGCAGACTCGCATCAAGCGGAGAACGACGTTCCGCAGCCGCACGACTTCGTGGCCTGCGGATTTACGAAGACGAATCCCTGCTGCATCAGGGTTTCCTGATAGTCGAGGATCATCCCGTGCAGATAGATGAATGACTTCGGATCGACAAACACGCGGACGTCGTCGAATTGAAAAATGCGGTCGCGCTCGCGCGGGTGCGTGTCGAAGCGGATGTTGTAGCTCAAGCCGGAGCAGCCGCCGCCCTGGACGCCGAGGCGCAGGCCGCCTTGATCGGGTGAGATGCCCTCCTTGGCCATCGCGATGCGGACTTTCGCAATGGCTTTGTCGGTGACCGTGATGCCTTTGGCGGTCGCCTGCGGGGTCGCCTTTTCGGTTGTGGTTGTCATGTGCGTCTAACGGTTTTCAGCGGCTAAAGCCGCCCAACGGGCCAGTTCTTACGGCACGACTCTAAGTCGCGCCCTTGCCGCTCATCGCCCGCGCGAAATTCGCGCTACCGGATGCAGTCGCGGGCAAGAGTGCCCACGCCACACAAACTACTTCGCTTCGGCGGCTACCGGCTTGGCGGTTTCCTGCTTCTTCTTCCAGTCGCCGATGGCGGCGCGAATGGCGTCCTCGGCCAGCACGGAACAATGGATCTTCACGGGAGGAAGAGAAAGCTCCTTCACGATGTCCATGTTCTTGATGGCGAGGGCTTGGTCCACGGTCTTGCCTTTGACCCACTCGGTGGCCAGCGACGAGGAAGCGATCGCGGAGCCGCAGCCGAAGGTCTTGAACTTGGCGTCTTCAATGACGTTGGTCTCCGGGTTGACCTTGATCTGCAACTTCATGACGTCGCCGCACTCGGGCGCGCCGACCAGGCCAGTGCCAACGTCGGTGCTCGACTTGTCCATCGAGCCGACGTTGCGGGGGTGGTTGTAGTGGTCGATCACTTTGTCGCTATATGACATTTGGTTCTCCTGAGCTTGATTGTGCCGTCCCTACGGGACTCTTGCCATTCTCTGAATCTTTCCCGGCACTTCCGTGCCGGGCTTCCACATTTCGCCGCTGCGCGGCTGCTTCCAACTCACGGCACGGCTGAAGCCGTACCCTACCGTCTTTCTTACTTAATGCGCTTCTCCTGCCCACTTTACGTCTTTCAGGTTGATGCCTTCCTTGGCCATCTCGTAGAGCGGAGAGAGTTCGCGAAGGCGCTCCACCGTCTCGATCACGCGATCGGCTACATAATCGACTTCAGCCTCGTTGTTGAAGCGTCCGATGCCAAAGCGGATTGAGCTATGTGCCAGATCGTCGCCGGTGCCAAGAGCCTTCAATACATAAGATGGCTCAAGCGTCGCCGAGGTGCAGGCCGATCCGCTGGAAACTGCGATGTCGTTGATGCCCATCAAGAGCGACTCGCCTTCGACATAGGCAAAGCTGATGTTCAGATTGCCGGGCAGACGATGCTCGGTCGAGCCATTGATGTAGGCTTCGTCCAAGCGACTCATGATGCGGTCGCGCAGACGGTTGCGCAGGCCTGCCAGGCGGCAGGATTCCTGCGGCATGTCTTCCTGAGCGATGGCGCAGGCTTTGCCGAGTCCGACGATGCCGGGGACATTCAACGTGCCGGAACGCATGCCGCGCTCGTGGCCACCGCCGTCGATGATGGCGGAAATCTGAACGCGGGGATTCTTGCGGCGGACGTACAACGCGCCCACGCCCTTCGGGCCGTACATCTTGTGGCCCGAGATCGAAGCCAGGTCGATGTTCTGCTTGATCACATCTGTGGGAACCTTGCCGACATACTGAGTCGCATCGGTGTGGAAGATCACGCCGCGCTCATGACACAGCTTGCCAATTTCAGCGATCGGCTGGATTACGCCAATCTCGTTGTTGGCGGCCATAATCGTGACCAGGATGGTCTTGTCGTCCATGGCGCGCTTCAGGTCATCGAGGTCAATGAGGCCGTCCTTCTGCACCGGCATATAGGTGACGCGGTAGCCATATTTCTCGAGGCGCTTGCAGGTGTCGAGCACCGCCTTGTGCTCGGTGACCGCGGTGATGATGTGGTTGCCCTTCTCGCGGTACATCTCGGCCACGCCCTTGATGGCGAGGTTGTCGCTCTCGGTGGCGCCGGAGGTGAAGATGATCTCTTTGCTGGTAGCGCCGACGAGTTTGGCAATGCGCTCGCGCGCGGTCTCGACGCCCTCTTCCGCGGCCCATCCGAAGGAGTGATTG
The DNA here is from genome assembly GCA_035632675.1 of Candidatus Dormiibacterota bacterium. Taxonomy (GTDB): domain Bacteria; phylum Acidobacteriota; class Terriglobia; order Terriglobales; family Acidobacteriaceae; genus Sulfotelmatobacter. The sequence continues at coordinate 237,921 of DASQGJ010000025.1, read as the reverse complement.
CGGCTGGCGGCGTTGCCGAACTTCTCCATGAAGTAAGGCAGCATCTCTTCCAGCACCCGCGGATCCATCGGGGTGGTGGCGTGGTTGTCCATGTAGATGGGGAGCTTCACGCCCTTGCCGTGGTTGGCGTGGGACTGTGTCTCTGCCTGGGGGATCTTTACATCGGTGCTCATTGATTGCCTCTCCTACGTTTGATGAACCTCTAGTCCTCGACGGCTCAGCCGATCGTGACCAGTTCCACTGCCTTAGGAGCCACGCTCGCGGCTTCTTCAGGTTCTTCCCGCATGTGCGAAATCTTGATGCGCTTCAACACCGCTTCAATGCTCTCGTTCACTTTGCGCAGCGGCTCACGAATATTGCAGCGATCGCTCTGATCGCACTCGCCCCGAACCGTAACGCAAGAGGTGATAAACAGCGGACCATCAATGGCCTGAATCACCTCGAAGGCCGAAATCGTGTGCGCAGGACGGGCCAGCGTGTATCCACCGTTAGTGCCGTGCTGCGAATGCAACAATCCGGCTTTGGCCAGCCGCTGCAGAATCTTCGCCAGAGCCTCGGGAGGGATACCGTAGGCATCCGCCACATCCTTGGCGCTCAGCGAGCCCTCAGCCGAGCGCTCGGCGAGATGCTTCATCGCCATCAATGCGTAGTCGGCCTTCTTGGTGAGCTTCAGCAGAGTGGCACTCCTGTTTAAAAACCCGACCGATCCGGTCGGATAAAACTCCGACCTTTTCCGTCGCAATTCATTCTACGTCAGCTTGCGGGCATCGGGCAAGTCCATGCAGGGAACGGTCGCAATCTCAAGCTTAGTGGTAAGTACTTATGGGTGAATGGTTTGGTCTAATACGACGAAAAGAGTCGGGATTTTACCGGCCCACAACTACAGCGGTATGCCGTCTGTTACAAATTCACGACAGAATAATGCACAGGGGCTTGACAACCCCCAAAGGCGTTCTACAATACCGGAAAATTCCGGCGAAAAAACCTTCCCTGGAGCCCAAGGAAGCTTCAGGTGCCATCCGGATCTATGAGCGCAAAGCCGTCCACCTCACCTCAGAACGCAGGTATGAAGCCGCCGTGCAAACATCCGCGCGTACAAGTCGTAAGCCGCGACGAAGAGTCTGAATTCGTTGAATGCAAAGAGTGCGGCGAAATCTTCGAGTCCAGCGAATTCAAGGACATGAATATCGAAGAGCGTACGCAGGACGAAGTCTGAATATCCCTGCGCAGTGGTGACGCCGGTAACCTGGGGCTCCGGTTTGCGATTGTTCGCGTCGAATCTGCCTGCTACTGTCCAACCGGGAGTGTGCGAAAACACGCCTTCTCGTACTTTTTATGGCCAAAGTCGCCCTTGTCGTCGACGATTCCATGCTGATCCGCTACAGCATCTGCCGCTTCCTCGAGGCGCGCGGTTTCACGGTCGAAGCGGCTACCAATGGCAGTGAAGCGCTGGAGGTGCTCGACCGCGTGCATCCGGATCTGATTGTGACCGACATGCGGATGCCGAAGATGTCGGGAACGGAACTGATCGCGGCTCTGAAGAGTAAGCCGGAGACCGCCGGAGTTCCGATTATCGTTGTGACCAGCAAGGCGAATGGGCCGTGTGAACCCAAAGCGGCGGATTTCGCCATCTTCAAAGACATCGATATTGAGACGCAGTTGGAGAAGGCGCTCAGTATGCTGCCTGGAATGGCCGCCCGCGGGCAGGCCTCCGCAACCTAGGTAAATTGTCACAGGCTGTTTCTGAAACCCCGAAATGACGGTCGCCAGCAAGCCGTGGCGGGTGGACTTGCGGGGTTATCTGAGCGCCATTCCCGCCTCGGCGGAAAAATCCATCGGCGCGAAATCCTTCGCTAGAAATTTTGGATAAGCCGCTGCGGCAATCATGGCCGCGTTGTCGGTCGAGAGGGGGCGCGAGGGGAAGAATACGGGGAGCCCCTTCTGCGCGGCTTCGCGCTCGAACGTTTCGCGCAACTCCTGGTTGGCGGCGACGCCACCGGTCACGAAAAGCGTAGCTATGTCGTAGGCCTCGGCGGCAGCTAAAGTTTTTCCTGCGAGGTCATCGACCATCGCACGCTGGAACGAGGCCACCAGGTCGAGAGTTTGCTTGTCGCAGTGGGCGAGATAGTCTTCGAGCGATGGCTTCGGAATGTTGGCTAACGCGTTGCGGCGCGATTCCACGGCAGCGTGCATCTGGTGCGATTCCACGTAGCGGAGCATTGCGGTCTTGATGCCACTGTAGGAAAAGTCGAAGCGTGGACGATCGGTGCTGGGTTCGACGGCCTTGCCGTCGTGGCGACCGCGGCGGTCGCGATGCTTGATTTGCGCCGGAGGAAATTTTACCGCGTGGGGATCGCCAAGAGGCGCAAGGCGATCGATGATCGGGCCCCCGGGATATCCCAGGCACAGAAGCTTGGCCACCTTGTCGAAAGCCTCTCCGGCTGCGTCGTCGCGGGTGTGGCCGATATTCTCGTAGGTCCAGGACGCGCCGTTTTGTGCAGCGAGGTAGAGATGCGTGTGGCCTCCGGAGACAACCAGCGCCAGTACGGGGAACTGCAGTTCGTGATTTCCTTTTTGCCGCTCTTCGAGCAGCACCGCGTGGATGTGTCCCTCAAGATGGTTAACCGCGATCAGGGGCTTGTCGAGCGCGAATGCTAGAGCTTTGGCGTAGCTGATGCCGACGAGCAAAGCCCCGGCGAGCCCGGGCCCTTGAGTGACGGCGATGGCGTCGACGGACTCGTAGGTTCGGTTGGAATCGGCAAGGGCCTGGCGTACGACCGGCACAATCGCGCGCAGATGCTCGCGGGACGCGAGTTCGGGAACGACTCCGCCGTAGGGTTGATGGGTTGCGATCTGGGACGCAACGACGTTGGAGATGAGCTGTTCGCCCGAACGGACCACGGCGGCTGCGGTCTCGTCGCAGGAGCTTTCGATGCCGAGGATGTAGGCGTCTGGCATGTGGCTATATTATTAGAAATCCCGATGGCCGATTTGATGCAACACGTGCGCGAGTCCGGATTTCCGTTCCCGGGGCGCGTGATCCATTTGTTCGTGGGCGGGTCGGAACTCCACGGAGCCAAGGTTCATGGCACTGACGACTTCGACATTTACGGCGTCTATATTGAGCCGCCCGAACTGGTGTTGGGGCTTGAATCATATCCACATTTTGTTTGGTCGACAGCTGGGGATGATCGCCGCAACGGGCCGAACGACGTTGACGTCACCCTTTACTCGTTGAAGAAATGGGCGGGGCTGGCGTGCAAGGGCAATCCGACGGCGCTGCATTTTTTGTTTGCGGAGGGCGTGATTGGCAGCGCGATATGGAAGGAGGTCGTTGCGAACCGGGACGTTTTTCTGGCGCGGATCTGCGTCAAACAGTTCCTGGGATTCGCCGACGATCAACTGAAACGGATGACGGGGCGCAAGGGCCGCGGCAAGAAAGGTCAGCGGCCAGAGATCGAAGAGAAATATGGCTACGACGTGAAGGCCGCTATGCATACACTGCGGCTGCTCTATGAGTGCAAGGAACTGGTTTCTGAGGGGAGCATCACACTCCCGCGCCCGGAGCGCGATTTTCTGATCCGCGTGCGCACCGGCAAGTACACGATGGAGAAGGTGCTCGGCTTCGCGGAGAAGCTTTTTGCGGAATGTGAGAAGGCGGCGGAAACATCAACGTTGCCGGAGAGAGTCGATCGGGCTAGGGTGTCGCGGTTGGTGGCAGATTTGTATCGCAGAATGTGGGACGCGCGGTAAAGCCAGGGCGAGCGTTCCCTGCTTCAATTGAATTCAAGAAACTGCATGCTGAAGGATTTCGCCAGTTCGATTGTGCAAACGCTGCGCCAGCGCGGCTTTCAGGCTTATCTGGTGGGCGGATGCGTGCGTGACATTCTACTGGGACGCGAACCTAAAGACTACGACGTGGCGACGGATGCGACGCCGAAGCAGGTGATGGATATTTTTCCCGAGACTTATGCGGTGGGAGCGCAATTCGGGGTCGTGCTTGTGCCCGCACCGGAAGAGGACGGTGGCGTGGTCGCTTCTGCGGAGGGCGTTGCGAGGACTCAAGCAGTCGAAGTCGCGACGTTCCGCAGCGACATTGGGTATTCGGACGGACGGCATCCGGACGAAGTGCGGTTCAGCAGGAGTCCTCAGGAAGACGTCGCGCGGCGGGATTTCACTATCAATGGGATGCTGCTCGATCCGGTGAGCGGAGAGGTCCACGATTTTGTGGGCGGGCGGAAAGATCTGGCGGTGGGGATCGTTCGCACAATCGGCGATCCGGAGCAGCGCTTCGCGGAAGACAAGCTGCGCATGTTGCGGGCGGTGCGGTTCGCGGCGAGGTTCGAGTATGCCATCGATCCGGCGACGTTTACGGCGATGCAGAAGCTGGCAGAGCAGATTCAGGTTGTGTCGCGGGAGCGCGTGCGGGACGAACTGACTCGAATGTTGACCGAGGGGCACGCGCGACGGGCATTTCTGTTGCTGGATGAAAGCGGGCTGCTGGCGCAGGTTTTGCCGGAGATTACGGCGATGAAGGGAGTGGAGCAGCCTGCGGAATTTCATCCGGAGGGAGACGTGTTCGTGCATACGTTGCTTCTGTTGGAGAATCTTCCGCGGCCTTGTCCGATGACGCTGGCGTGGGGTGCGCTGCTGCACGATGTGGGCAAGCCCACGACCTTCCGCGTGGCTCCGGACCGGATTCGATTCGACGGGCACGTCGAAGTGGGCGTGAAGATGGCGGAGGAAATCTGCGCGCGGCTGCGCTTTTCAAATGACGAGACCGAGCAGGTGCTGGCCCTGGTCGACAATCACATGCGGTTCGGGCACGTTTCGCGCATGAAGGAATCGACGCTGAAGAAGTTTCTGCGGATGCCCGGCTTTGACGAGCACCTGGCACTGCATCGGGCCGACTGCCTGGCGAGTCATCGAATTCTTACTACGTATGAGTTCGTCCGACAGAAGAGGGAGGAGATCCCACCGGAGAAGATGCGTCCCTCACCACTGGTGACAGGAGATGATCTGATTGCTGCTGGGCACCGGCCGGGGCCGAAATTTCGGGAGATCCTGACTGCCGTTGAGGATGCGCAGCTCGAAGGGCGGCTGCCATCGCGGGAGGCGGCGCTGGAATTTGTGCGGCGGGAATATCCGGTCTGAGCGCGGCGCGGCGAAGCCTCGGCGTGTCGCGCGAAAATGCTAAAATCGACGTTCTCTTCATTTACTACGTACGACAGCGGAGTCGTCTTGGAGCACGCAGCTTCCGATCTCGAGAGGATCGTGGCGCAGTCGTTGCGGCAGGCGCCGCCATCGCAGGCGCCGCTGATGGCGTGGCCGGTGGTGTGTGGGTCGGCGGTGGCCGAGCGCACCCGAGCCCTGAGCTTTCTGGATGGAGTGTTGTGTGTGGCCGTAGCCGACCCAGGATGGAAATCGGAACTGCAATCGCTTGCTCCGCGATATCTCGCTTCGATTAACCGGTACACGGTGGAAGCGGTTCGCAGAATCGAGTTTGTTGTCACGCGCCCGGAGAGCCCGGAAGAGAATCTGCGCTGACCTCTTCTCACAATTGCCATGAAAGTTACCGACAAAGATGTGGCCTACGTCGCGGAACTCGCGAATCTGGACCTGACGGATGAGGAGCGCAGCGGGATGCTGCGCGACCTGAATTCGATTCTGGACTACGTAGATCGGCTGAACCAACTCGACACCTCGGACGTGCCGCCGATGGCGCAGGTTTCCGACCGATATGGTGTCGATCAGGCAAAGCAGGGGAGTGAACGGTTCGCGTATGCCAGCCGCGAGGATATTGTCGAAGGGTTGCGAAAATCTTTGCCGCATGAGGAAGCGCTTGCCAATGCCCCGGATGCGGATGAAGAGTTCTTCAGAGTTCCCAAAGTGATCGAACGATAGCCGTTGGGTTCCGATAAATCAGCCGCAATGGATCTGACCTCACTCACCATCGGTGCTGCCCGCTCTGCCGTACAAGAGCGCAAAACAACCGCGCTCGAACTGGCGGAGGCTTATTACGCTCACATTCAGAAAGAAGATGGGCAGATCGGTGCGTTTCTGACGTTGTCGAAGGAGCGCGCGCTGGAGCAGGCGGACCGCATGGATTGCATGGCGGCTGAGGGCAAGGTGCTGCCGCCGCTGGGAGGCGTGCCGGTTGCAATCAAGGATGTGATGAGCACGCGCGGCGTGCGCACTACGGCGGGATCGAGAATCCTCGAAAAATATATTCCTCCCTATGACTGCACGGCTGTGGCCCGACTGGAAGCTGCGGGAGCCGTGGTGCTGGGCAAGCTGAATTGCGACGAGTTCGCGATGGGGTCGTCGAATGAAAACTCGGGCTACCATCCGGTGCGCAATCCGCGGGATCTGACGCGGGTGCCGGGAGGATCTTCGGGCGGGGCCGCGGCTGCGGTTGCGGCGGACATGGCCGTGGTTACGCTGGGATCCGACACGGGAGGATCGATCCGGCAGCCGGCGTCGTTTTGCGGTGTCGTGGGCGTGTTGCCGACCTACGGGCGCGTTTCGCGCTATGGATTGATCGCGTTTGCGTCGTCGCTCGACCATATCGGGCCGTTATCAAAGACCGTGAAAGACGCTGCGACTGTGCTGCGTACGATTGCGGGACGCGATCCGATGGATTCGACATCCGCCGATGTTCCGGTTCCTGACTACGTTGCTGAACTCGACAGGCCGGTGCGTGGGCTGAAACTGGGTGTGGCAAAGGAATACTTCGGGGACGGATTGGACGACGAGGTTCGTCAGTCTGTCGAAGCGGCCATCGACAAGTTGAAGGGGCTGGGATGCGAGATTGTCCCCGTGTCGCTGCCGCACACGCCCTACGCGATTCCGACGTACTACGTGATTGCGACGGCAGAAGCTTCGGCGAATTTAGCGCGTTTCGACGGAGTGAGGTACGGCCACCGAGCGCGCGGGGTGAAGACGCTGTCGGAGATGTATCGCCGCAGCCGGGATGAAGGATTTGGCGCGGAAGTGAAGCGGCGCATCATGCTGGGGACGTACGCGCTGAGTGCCGGCTACTACGATGCCTACTATCTGAAAGCGCAGAAGGTGCGCACCCTGCTGACGCGCGACTTCGACGAAGCGTTCCGCAAGGTGGACGCGATTGTGACGCCTACGAGTCCGACGGCGGCGTTCCGGCTGGGTGAGAAATCGAATGATCCATTGGCCATGTACCTGGCTGATATCTACACGGTGACCGCGGATTTGGCGGGGATTCCTGGAATCTCGGTGCCTTGTGGCGAGACGCGGGAGAAGTTGCCGATCGGACTGCAGATTCTGGGGAAGCACTTCGATGAGGCGACGATTCTGCGCGTGGCGCACGCCTACGAACAAGCAGCGTAACACGCATCGTCCTCCACCTCCCCCATGTCCATCTTTACGTTGTCATCCCGAGCGGCGTTCTTGGCCGCGAAGGACCTGTGCAACCGGCCGGAGAGTTCATGGGTCCTTCGCTTTGCTCAGGATGACAAGCGCTGAGTGGAAGTCTGAGAGTGTGGAGTTCCGCTAGACAGACTCGTAGTAGGCTTCGCCGGCGCAGGAGCGGCATAGCACTTTCCCATCGCGCCGCACTTCTCTTCGGAAGTTGATTCCTTCGCCGCATGTCTCGCAGGTGACTCGCTCGCCTTTGTATCCGGGAAATTCTTCCGGCGGCAATTCGACTCTTACCCACTGCGTGGCGAACAGGTCGTCGTCTTGCATCTCGCGGTACGCCAGCATCTGTTGCTGGTTCTTGTTTTCGATCTCGGGATGGAGTTGACGGGCGACGGCTTTGGACGACTCTTTGGCGGCGACGCGGATCGCTTTGCCTGTGTTCACGTCAACGAAAGTGGCGGCGACTTTGCCCCAGTCGCGAAATTTCAAAGCGCGCTTGCCGAGACGGCATCCGGTGACGACCCCCACAGCATCGGTGGCGCAGCGGTCGATCTCCACGAAGGTGACGAGGCGCTTGCGGTCTTTGCCGTAAGGATCATCGATGCCGAGTTTCTGCAGGCCCAGCATCGCGAGACGCACGCCGAGAACCTGGCCGGCACACAGGTGTCCGTGGGCTTGTTCGGCGTCGCGGAGGTATTCGTCGAGGGATTTCACGAAAGACTGTCAGCTTTCAGCCGTCAGCTCTCAGCTTAACATCGCAGCGGTTCGGCTCAGCAAGCTCGGTTACTTTCTTCTCCAGCGGATGCCCTCTTTCGTGATTTCGACCAGAATGCCTGCTTCTGCGAGCTCGGCGCGGATTGCATCGGATTTCCTGAAATCGCGGGCGGCGCGAGCGGCTTTCATCTCGGCAATTCTGGTTTCGATGTCGGCGTCGGAGAGTTGTCCCGATTGAGCCGCTGCGCGCAATTCGTTGCTGATGTCTTTTTCGCGACCTTCCTTCAGTGCCCAATCGAGCACCTGTTTCATCTTCGGAGCATCGTCGTCATCGAGCACCGCAAACACCTCGTCGAACTTCGTGAGCGCGGCGAGCAAAGGCGGCACATCGTTTTTCTTTACGCCGCCGGTGTCGAAGGCGGTGTTGGCCTGGCGGACCATTTCGAAGAGGGCGGCCTGCGCCTGCGCGGTGTTGAGGTCGTCTTCAAGGGAGGCGCGCATGCGGTCGATGGTCTCGGCGGCCAGTGCCTGCATCCGCGGGTTCGTGCCGTCTTCGAAGGTGCCGGCGGTTAACCGCAGGCGAAAATTCCGCAGTCTCTCGACCGAGACTGCGGCCTGCGTCAGCCCGTCAAACGTAAAGTTCAACTGGCTACGATAGGGCACTGACGCGAGCAGGTAGCGGAGCGACGACGGTTTGTGTCCCTTTAGAATTAGATCGCGGAGAGTGAAGAAGTTGCCGAGGCTCTTCGACATCTTCTCGCCTTCGACCAGAAGAAAGCGCGCATGAAACCAGAAATGCGCGAAGGTCTTGCCGGTGAGCGACTCGGATTGGGCAATCTCGTTTTCGTGATGCGGGAAAATGAGATCCTCTCCTCCGGCGTGCAGGTCGAAGCTCTCGCCGAGTTCCTGCATCGACATCACGGAACACTCCAGATGCCAGCCGGGGCGGCCCGGGCCGATGGACGTATCCCACGAGGCTTCGCCGGGCTTGGGAGCTTTCCACAGCGCGAAGTCGCGGGCGCTGTCTTTGTCGTACTCATCGACGTCGACGCGCGCGCCATCGAGCATGCCCCCGAAGTCTCTCTTCGAGAGTTTGCCATACGAAGGAAACCTGGCGATGCGGAAATAGAAGGATCCGTCCTCGGTACGATAGGCGTTCCCTTTCTCGACGAGCTTGGTAACAAATTCCGCCATCTCTGGGATGTGTTCCGTCGCCCGCACCAACTTCGGTTCCTCGATGTTGATCAGGGCGGCATCTTCGAGGAACGCGGTTTGATACTTCGCGGTGTATTGCTGGACGCTGACGCCATCCCGCGCTGCGTTGCGAATAATCTTGTCATCCACGTCGGTGATGTTCATGACGTGTTGCACCTTGTAACCGCTCTGGCGGAAAAACCGGCGCAAGAGATCAACAGCGACGAAGGTGCGGAAGTTGCCGATGTGGCCGTAATCGTAGACGGTGGGGCCGCAGGCATACATGCGGACTTCAGAGGCGCGAAGAGGACGAAATTCCTCGACTTGCGACGACATCGTGTTGAAGAGACGAAGGGTCATGGCTTAAACCGGGCGTCACCACAGGAACCTAAGATTCTAGGGGGCAAATGAAAAGGCGGTCAAATCAGTATCAGGAGGACCGAGGCTGCGCGGGGGGTAAAGAGTGAGTATGATCGCGCAAACGCTGCTGCACCAGAATCACGTAGTGAAGGGCGGAAACGATGGTGAAGATGAAGGTGGCGCGCAGAAATACGGTGCGCGCGATCCAGATCCAGCGCGCCGGATAAATCTCGAGCAGAAGCACGAAGAAGACCGCGCTGATCTGTGAGAAGGTGTTGGCCTTGCCGAAGATGCTGGGGCGGAAGTTCCGCAGTCCGGCAATGGCAAATAACACAGCGCTGGCGGCGAGAATCGAAATGTCGCGGCTGAAGACGAGGACAGTGAACTTCCACGGAATTTTGTGCAGGATGGAGAGCACGAGAAACATCGTGCTCAGCAGAAGTTTGTCGGCGATGGGATCGAGATATTGGCCGAGCAATGTCTGCTGATGCAGAGTGCGGGCCAACAGTCCGTCCAGACCGTCGCTGAAACCAGCGATAACAAAAACGACCAGTGCCCAGAGATAGTGACCATCGACGAGATGAATCACGATAAATGGGACAAAAATCATCCGCAATAAAGTGAGTTGGTTGGGAGCGGTGAAAATCTGAGAGAGCTTCACGCACGCTCCTTCGAGGCGTGCGATGGTGAGTTCTTGAGAGGCGTTTCACCCGTCCGGGGCGCAAGCACAGCGGAAGGTTCAAGGCTTGTCTTGGCAAGGAAGCGATCTGAAAGAGAGGGCAGACTGCCGTCGGGGAGATCAAGTTCGACGCGCTCGACCCGGTGCATGGGAAAGAACACGACTGCGGGAATGAACGGATCACCATCGCGGACCATCACGGTGAGATCCTCGAACAATGCCAACTCCGCGCCACTGAGGCTGAGTCCCTCAGGGGCCAGCGCGAGGATCATCCCCCAGAATTTCTCGCGTGGATTGCACAACGTGGCGATCACGAGAGCTCCGGGTACGAACGGCATGCCGCGGCCGGGAAGGTTGCTGTTCTTCACCATGGAAAGATTGTCGCTGGGAGAGGCTTGCATTGCAAATCTCGTGGTGAGTCTCGCAAAACCGCTAACCACAAAGGACACGAAGGTGCACGAAGGAAGAACCGGAACCCGGTACTGTCCCAATTTAGATTTTCTTCGCGACCTTTGCCGAGGTTCTCCGCGTTCTTTGCGGTTATAGCTTTTGATTTCCCGGCAAATCTCAAAGACTTTTACCGCAAAGTTAAGAAAGAAAACTCGCAAAGGTCACAAAGAAAATCAATCTGGGAGACTATCCGGCACGCCGGTTGCTTTCGGTCTGGCTTGCAACTCCGGTATGCTTTGCGACATGCCTGTTGAGACTGCGACGCCGGCCATCGAGTTCCGCGATGTCTCGTATCGCATTGGGGATACCCAGGTGCTCTCCGGTTTCAACCTGCAGGTGGTCCGCGGAGAAACGCTGGTGCTGCTGGGGCGCAGCGGTTCCGGGAAGACTACGTCGCTGAAGCTGATCAATCGTCTGGTTACGCCTACGTCGGGGGAAGTGCTGGTCAACGGAGCGCGGGTGAAGGAGGGCGATGTCATCCGGTTGCGGCGCGGGATCGGCTACGTGATCCAGGAGGTGGGGCTGATGCCGCACTTCACGGTGGCGCGGAATATCGGGCTGGTTCCGAAGATTGAAGGCTGGCCCGAGGAACGGATTCGCGCTCGCGTCGAGGAGTTGCTACAACTTGTAGGATTGTCGGCCGAACTGGCAGCGCGCTATCCGCATCAATTGTCGGGCGGACAGCGGCAGCGTGTGGGCGTGGCCCGGGCGTTGGCCGCCGATCCGGAGGTCCTGCTGATGGACGAGCCGTTCGGTGCGCTGGATCCTTTGACTCGCGACGAAGTGCAGGGTGAATTTCTGCGACTCCAGCAGCGGCTGCACAAGACTGTCGTTTTCGTAACCCACGATCTTCGCGAAGCGCTGCGGCTGGGGTCGCGAATCGCATTGATGGAAGCTGGAAAGCTCGTCACTGTGCTGGCGCCGCAGGAATTCCTGAAGTCGGCGGACCCGTGGGCGTCGGCTTACGTCCGGGCGTTTGGAGACGGGCTGGAATCGGCAGCCAATCGAGGGGCGTCATGAATGTCGTTCGATTCATCGTGCAAAACCGCACTCAGGTTTTGGAACTCACGCTGGAGCATCTGTGGCTGGTGGGAGTCTCGACCGTGTTTGCGATGCTGATCGGGATTCCGCTGGGGATTCTGATCGCGCACCGGACGCGACTGAACAAGCCGGTGCTTGCGGGTGCGAACATTATTCAAACGATCCCCAGTCTGGCTCTGTTTGGATTTCTGCTTCCGATTCCATGGCTCGGCGAACGGTCGGACCGGCTGGCAATTCTGGCGCTCACGCTTTATGCCTTGCTGCCGATCATCCGCAATACGTATGAGGGAATTCGGGGAGTCGATGCCGCGGTGATTGAGGCGGGACGCGGGATGGGACTTACGGAATGGCAACTGCTGTTTCAGGTGGAGTTGCCGCTGGCGTTGAGTGTGATTCTGTCGGGGATCAGAATCGCTGTGGTGATCTCGGTCGGGCTTGCCACTATCGCGGCGGCGATTGGATCAGGAGGACTGGGCGAGTTCATTTTTCGGGGGCTGGCAATGGTCGACGATCGGGTCATTCTCGCGGGGGCCATCCCGGCGGCAATCCTGGCGCTGCTGGCCGACTTTGGGGTGGGATGGCTGGAAAGGCGATTGCGCCCGCGATGAAGCTCTTCCGGTGGAGTGTCGGTGTGCTCGTCGTCGTCGCGGCTGGTTTGACGAGCTGCGCGCCGTCGCATGTGGATCGCATCGTCGTCGGATCGAAGAATTTTACCGAGTCGTTTATTTTGGGCGAGCTGATCGCGCAGCAGATTGAGGCTCACACCCATCTGAAAGTGGAGCGGCGCTTTTATCTGGCCGGCACTTACATCTGCCAGCAGGCGATCCTCGCAGGGAGAATCGATATCTATCCGGAATACACAGGCACGGCGCTGACCGCGATCCTCAAGCAAGACGTCAATGGCGACAGGGATACGGTCTACGCGCGGGTGAAGAGCGAGTATGAACGGCGCTTTGGGCTGACGCTCGGGCCTTCCCTGGGCTTCAATGACACATTTGCGATGGAGATTCGGGGCGAGGATGCTCGGCGTCTGAATGTGAAGACTTTGTCCCAGGCGGCGCACTTTGCTCCGCGGTGGCGGGCAGGATTTGGCTACGAGTTCATGGAGCGGCCGGACGGATATCGGGGCCTGGCGGCAGCTTACGGGCTGCATTTTGCGGAACAGCCGCGGATTATGGATCTGGGGCTGCTGGCGCGGGCGCTGAAGGATCATCAGATTGACTTTGCCGCGGGGAATGCGACGGACGGGCTCATCCCCGCGCTCGATCTGGTTGCGCTCGAGGATGACCGGCACTACTTTCCGCCGTATGAGGCTGTGGCGGTGATTCGGGAGCAGGTGGCGCGGCAGCATCCCGAAGTCGTCCGGGCGCTTGCGGATCTGGCCGGGACGATCTCGGACGAGGAAATGCGGCAGATGAATTATGCCGTCGACGCGAAACACCAGGACACTGGTGAGGTGGTGAGAGAGTTTCTGAGGCAGAAGAAACTTGTGTCCAGTGCGGAATAACTTTCGGAATACATTGCTTACATGATCGGGCATGTTCCCCTCAGGGCTTTAAAGCCCGCGTGTTCTCGGGGCTCGGACGGCGCGACTGGAAGCCGCGCCCTTTCAAAACACTCCTAGATGGAGAGCGATCCCTGCATTGTGAGTACGGCCTTGCCTTTGACGATTACTCGGTCTCCTTCCAGGTCGCACCACAATTCGCCACCGCGTTCTGACAGTTGGCGGGCGTGGAGATGCGACTTCCCGAGACGCTTTGCCCAGTACGGAGCTAAGACGCAGTGGGCCGAGCCGGTGACGGGGTCTTCGGGCGTGCCGTAGGTGGGTGCGAAATAGCGTGAGACGAAATCCTCGTCGTCTCCCTTTGCAGTAACCGAGACGACGTGAGGATGAAGACTCTCGAGCAGCGCGAAGTTGGGACGGAGATTGCGAACCACGCCGGGATGGTTGAACACGACGATGTAGGTGTCGTTTACTTCCAGCAACTCGGAGAGACCAGAGGGGTTCCCGAGAGCTTCGATCAGCCGGTCTGGCAGGGTGTGCAGAACATGGGGGAAGAACGCGGGGAAATTCATGGCAAGCAGGTCGCCATCTTTCTGAATAGTCAGGATGCCATGGTGCCGAGTGTGGAATCGCACGCTGTCACGGGCCGAACCCACGATGGCGAGCATTACATGCGCGGCGGCCAGGGTGGCGTGGCCGCAGAGTTTGATCTCACATCGGGAAGTAAACCACCGGACTTCATAGCCCTCTTCCCCATGAACTAAGAATGCGGTGGCGGAAAGATTATTTTCTGCCGCGACTTTCCGCAGCGACTCGTCATCTAACCATGAGTTCAAAACACAGACGGCCGCCGGATTGCCGGTGAAGGGCTGGTCTGTGAAGGCGTCGACATAATACACGGGAACGTGCATCCGCTTGATTTTACTCGGGTGGAAGGATGTTCTCAGCGATGGCTGGTTGCAGTTTTTTGCAGCGTTGCGAGGCCTTGCGGGGCAGTGTAATATTCGTGGCACTGCTTCTCTGGGGGGCGCAAACCGCTTGTCCCGCGCGGGATTTGGGGTTGTCGTCGCGGCGTTGTTGGCTGAATTCCCTCGCACTTCGTCACGCGTCAGGAGATACCGCTTCGTCGTTTTTCCACACCGCGCAACCGGAGGGCTGAATGCTAACTGCTCAACGAGATCCCGTTGTTGGAAACGCGCTGCTCGAGAGAGTTTCTGACGCGCGCCGCAGAAGTGATGCACTCTTCGCGATCGTGCAGCCCGGCTCGATTTTCGAGCGACCCATTCCTGAGCGTCATCGCATCATCTTTTACGTCGGACACCTGGAAGCCTTTGACTGGAACCTGCTCCACGAAAATGTCTTTGGTCTGAAGAGTTTTCACCCTGAATTCGACCGTCTGTTTGCTTTCGGAATTGACCCGGTAGGCGGCGGGTTGCCGGCGGACCAGCCATCGGACTGGCCTGCCCTCGACGCGGTGCGGGATTACGTGCGAGAGATCCGTGCGGCGCTCGATGAAAAGCTGATGAGCGTCGAGGCGGGTGCGCAGCGTGATGGCTTTTCTCTCGACACCCTGCTGAACGTTGCGATTGAGCATCGCCTGATGCACGTCGAGACGCTGGCGTATATGCTGCATCAATTGCCGCTGGATCGGAAAGTCAAACAGATTGCTGCTCCGCTTCCTCCCGTTTCCTCTTCTGTTGTTCCCTCCATGATCGAGATTTCATCCGGCGCCGCAACGCTCGGACGATCGCATCGCGACAGCACCTTCGGATGGGACAACGAGTTCGAATCCCATCGGGCACGCGTGCCGGCATTTGCCATCGATCGATACATGGTCACGAACCGGCAGTTTCTCGAGTTCATGAATGCGGGCGGCTATGAGAATCGTGCGCTGTGGGGCGATGCGGACTGGGAATGGAAGAACGCTCGCGCGATCTCGCATCCCGTGTTCTGGCGGAGGGCTGGCGATCAATGGCTGTATCGAACGATGTTCGACGAGATCTCCCTTCCGCTCGACTGGCCGGTCTATGTGAGTCACGCCGAGGCTTCGGCGTACGCTCGATGGGCGGGGAAAGTGCTTCCGACAGAAGAGCAGTGGCATCGCGCCGTATACGGTGCTCCGGATGGAACAGAGAGGCAGTATCCGTGGGGCAATCAAGCTCCGAATTCACGCTACGGAAATTTTGATTTCAATCACTGGGATCCAATGCCGGTGAATGCGCATCCGCAGGGGCGGAGCGCGTTCGGCGTGGAGGGCATGCTCGGCAATGGATGGGAGTGGACTTCTACGGCTTTCGCGCCGTTCCCGGGATTCGCGCCGTTTCCGTTTTACCGCGGATACTCCGCAGACTTTTTCGATGGAAAGCACTTCGTCATGAAAGGCGGCTCGCCGCGCACGGCCGCTTGCATGCTGCGACCCACATTCCGCAACTGGTTCCAGCCGCACTACCAGTATGTGTATGCAGGGTTTCGCTGCGTCAATGTCTGATTGAGGAGTTAGTCATGCTTGTTCATGCGATCCCTGCCAACGTGGGTTACGAATTCGCCACCGAAGTGCGCGCCGGACTCACTCGACCACAACAGAAGGAACTGCCCTCCAAGTACCTGTACGATGATGTCGGCTCAGCGCTGTTTGAGGTCATTAGCCATCTGCCGGAGTACGGGCTGACGCGGGCCGACGAACGATTGCTGCGCCGTTATGCAAAAGAGATCGTGGACCGCGTCGAGGGACCGGTTGCCGTCGCCGAACTCGGGAGCGGTAGCGGGCGCAAGACACGCTGGCTGCTGGAGGCATTCTGCCAAAGGGAGCGCACATCGTATTATCCAGTCGAGATTTCACGGTCTGCGCTGGTGATGTGCGAGCGCGAACTGAGCGACATTGACGCTATCAGCATTGTGGGCTTCGAGCGCGAATATCTCGACGGCTTGCTGGAAGTGGCGGCCTATCGCAAGGGTGGCCAGAACTTGTTCGTGCTTTTTTTGGGCAGCACGATCGGGAACTTCGATCGCGCGGCGGGCGTGAAGTTCTTATCGGAGGTGCGTCGCATCCTCCAGCCCGGAGACTCCCTGCTGCTGGGGACGGACCTGGAGAAGCCCAGGTCGGAATTGATTCGCGCCTACGACGATGAACTCGGAGTCACCGCGGCCTTCAACCTCAATTTGCTGGCGCGCATCAACCGCGAACTTGGCGCCGATTTCGATCTCTCGCAATTCGAGCACGTGGCGAAGATTAATGACGAAGCACGGAGTGTCGAAATGCACCTGCAGTCGAAGCGGCGGCAAATCGTGGGAATTCCGATGGCAGAAGTTGTGGTGGAGTTCGAGGAAGGGGAGACGATCTGGACGGAAAGCAGCCACAAGTATTCATCCGGGGAGATCTTCCAGATTGCGCGGGATGCGGGATTCCGCTGCGAAGTGCAGTGGGTCGATGAGCAGTGGCCTTTTGCGGAGAATCTGCTCATCGCCGAATAGAAGTCGCAGATGGGCGGATTGCAGGGCGCCCGTCTACTGGCTTAGGAAGATCGGGGCCTGCGCCAGGCACGCAAGTTGATGGCGCTGACGACCATACAAAAGATGTTCGCCGGGATGAAGCCCAACTGCTCGGTTCGAAAGCCGATCACACAAATGATGACACTATTCACGCCGGCCAGAGCCCACCCTTCCCAACACCGCCTTCCCAGCAAGATCGTGGACGCAACGGTCAGTACGCACGAGAGATAATCAAGACGAAGCACGAATGAAGGACCTCCGAGAACTATTGTGATTGAAAGATATGGCGCCTGACTGTGATTGTGGCCTTTCGTCACATGACCGAGGTCACTTGACCGAAATTGCGGCCGCCGAGGAGAACGTCAATGCGGAATGAATGTACTCACCTGGACCAGATCAAAATCAGGCAAACCGACAAGCACGTCTGTGAAGACTGCGTGAAGATTGGCGATACGTGGGTCCATCTGCGCTTGTGCCTGACCTGCGGACATGTCGGATGTTGCGATTCGTCGAAGAACAAGCATGCGACCAAACACTTTCACCGAATGAAACACCCGTTGATTCGCTCCATCGAACCTGGAGAGTCCTGGGTGTGGTGCTATGTGGACGAGATCGAGGCGGGTGAACTGCAGGCGTAAAGGCGTCCGTGGCCGCGGCAGGAATCCGACAACTTTGCGCGACCAGATCGCCTGTGGCAGTATCTAACGACCATTACCCGGTTACTGTTTCCCAAGGTTAAACAAGGTTAAGAGCGTTCATGCCGAAACCGATTCTGCTGACAGTCGACGACGATCCCGATGTGCTGCGGGCGATTGAGCGCGATCTGCGATCGCAGTACGGCGCGGAGTATCGCGTGATCAGCAGCGATTCGCCGGAAGGCGCGCTTGACCTGCTGAAGGGGCTCAAGGTTCGCAACGACGGAGTCGCTCTTCTGCTGGCCGATCAGCGCATGCCCCGCATCGATGGCGTCGGTTTCCTGCAGGCGGCGAAACAGATTTTTCCCGGGGCCAAGCGTGCCTTGTTGACCGCGTACGCCGACACGAACGCGGCGATCAGCGCCATTAACCAGGCCAACATCGATTACTTTTTTATGAAGCCGTGGGATCCGCCCACGGAGCACCTGTACCCGCAGCTCGACGATCTGCTGGACGACTGGCAGGCTTCGTACCATCCGGCGTTTCAGGGGATGCGGGTGCTGGGAACGCGGTGGTCTCCGCGATGTTACGAGTTGCGCGACTTTCTGGCGCGCAGCCACGTTCCCTATCAGTGGATCGACGTGGAGTTCTCGGCCAACGATCCCGAAACGAAGCGCCTGCTGGACGCGCTTGGTCCGGACGCGACGGAGCTTCCGGTTGTCTTGTTTCCGGATGGAGCGAAGTTGCTGAACAGCGCTCCTGCGGAAGTGGCGCAGAAGGTGGGACTGCGCACGCGGGCCGAGACCAGCTTCTATGATCTCGCTATCGTCGGCGGCGGGCCGGCGGGACTGGCGGCTGCTGTGTACGGTGCCTCCGAAGGGCTGCACACTGTGATCGTTGAGCGCGAAGCTCCCGGTGGACAGGCCGGTATGAGTTCGCGGATTGAGAACTATCTCGGGTTTCCTAGCGGGCTCAGCGGAGGCGATCTGGCTCGCCGCGCCGTGGTGCAGGCCCGACGCTTCGGAGTGGAGATTCTCGCGCCCCAGACGGTGGTGAACCTGCGGACCGAGGGATCGTACCGGATTATCAAGCTTGCCGATGACAGCGAGATTTCCTGTCATGCGCTGATGATCGCAACTGGCGTGCAGTGGCGGCGGCTGGAGGCTCCGGGAATCGACCGATTGCAGGGCGCCGGCGTTTATTATGGCGGCGGGACCACCGAGGCCTTGTCGTGTAAAGGTGAGATGGTCTACGTCGTGGGCGGCGCAAATTCCGCCGGGCAAGCTGCGATGAATTTCTCGAAATACGCTGAGCGTGTGGTGATTCTGGTGCGCGGAGACTCGCTTGCGAGCACGATGTCGCAATATCTCATCGACCAGATCAAAGAGACGCCGAACATACAGTTGTGGACGCACGCCAGCGTGGCAGAGGTGCATGGCGACACACACCTGGAGGAGATTTCCGTGCTGTGCTCGGACACCAATAAGGTGGAGCGGGTGCCAGCGACTTCGATGTTCATCTTTATCGGGGCGCTGCCGCGGACCGATTGGCTGGGCGATGCGATCGAACGCGACGACCGTGGATTCATTCTGACCGGGCCCGACTTGATGCAGGGCGGGCAGCGTCCGAAGAAGTGGACGCTGGATCGCGATCCGTTTCTTCTGGAAACGAATATTCCTGGAGTCTTTGCGGTGGGTGACGTCAGGCACGGTTCCGTCAAGCGTGTTGCGTCTGGCGTCGGTGAAGGATCTGTCGCTGTGCAATTCATCCATCAGTACTTGAGCAAGGTCTAAATGGCTGAAGCACTCGAACTGCTGCGGAACGTTCCGGTATTCGCCGATATCCCTGACGATCAGATCGCCTGGTTCATGAGCCAGGCGCGCGAGGTGCGCCTCAGCGCCGGTGAACCCTACGCGCGCCAGGGTGACCCCGCCGAAGCCATGTTCGTGCTGCTGGAGGGGGATTTCCAGTGGCGTGGTGAATTTTCCGGCGAAACCTACGTGCGTGATCTGCAGGCCGGCGAAGTCACGGGAGTTCTTCCTTTTTCCCGAATGAAGAATTACTCGTTGAGCGGGCGGGCGATCGGCGAAGGGCGCGTCCTGCGATTTCCGTCGTCGCAGTTTCCGGAGTTGGTGCAGAAGATGCCGGAGCTGGCGACTCGGCTTGTGGGCTTGATGTCGGACCGAATTCGCGAAGCGACGCGATTCGAACAACAGCGCGACCGGTTGGCCGCGCTGGGCAAGCTTTCGGCGGGACTGGCGCACGAACTGAACAATCCCGCCTCGGCCGCGAAACGCGCTACCAGCCAACTGCGCGACATGATTCGAAGAATCCGGGACGCCAGTCACGAGCTAGGGAAGCGCGATCTGACGCAAGGGCAGAAATCTGAGATCGAGAAACTCGAAGCCTCACTGATGCAAACGGATGGGCCTCCGCCGGATCCCCTGATTGCCAGCGACCTTGAGGATCAGATCGATTCGCTGCTTCGCAGTCACGGGCAGGACGATCTGTGGCAACTCGCGGCGGAGCTCGCGCACCGGAACTTCAAGCCTGCGGCCCTGGAGCAACTCTTTGCCACGCTGGATGCCCAGACCGCGCGCGCAGCGCTAGTGCGGATTTCCGCGTCGGTGGAAATTGCCGGCTTGTTGAACGAGATCGAGAGCAGCGCCTCGCGCATCTCTGATCTTGTGCTGGCCATCAAGGAATACACGTTCATGGACCAGGCTCCAAAGCAGAACGTGGACATCGTGAAGACCCTGGAGAATACGCTCACCATCCTGAATCACAAGCTCAAGCGGGGAGTCACGGTGCAGCGCGACTACCAGAAGGTGCCGCTTCTGGTGAATTCCTTTGGAAGCGAACTCAACCAGGTCTGGACCAACATCATCGACAACGCAATCGACGCAATGGGCGGAAAAGGCGACTTGCGCGTTCGCGCGTATCGGCAGGACGATTCCGTCGTGGTCGAGATCCGAGACAATGGCCCGGGAATTTCTCCTGAAGTTGAGCCGCACATTTTCGAACCCTTCTTCACAACCAAGGGAGTGGGCGAAGGAACTGGCCTTGGGCTCGATACCGTTCAGCGTATCGTGAAGAAACACCGCGGCAGCATTCAGGTGCGCTCCAAGCCCGGGGACACGTGTTTCCAGGTATGGCTGCCGCTGGCGGAGGGCGCAAGCTAGTTCGACCTTCGTGCATCGCGATCCCCGAGGATGTAGTCGCCATCGGATTAGAACAGCCTTTTAATGGCGATGGATAATGTTTGAGCGTTGGCTCGTGTAACATCGCTCGCGGAGGGCTGATCGGATCAGGATGGATGTCCATCTGATTGATGGAACTTACGAGTTGTTCCGCTACTTCTTCGCGGTGCCGTCGAGCAAGGATGGGAGCGGCCAGGAGATCGGCGCGGTTCGTGGCGTACTCATGTCCGTCTTGTCGATGATCGAGGGTGGCGCGACCCACCTGGGTGTGGCCACTGATCACGTCGTGGAGTCGTTTCGCAACGAACTGTATTCCGGATACAAGACCAGTGAGGGTGTGCAACCGGAGTTGCTGTCGCAGTTCCCCATTCTGGAAGAAGCGTTGCAGGCGATGGGGGTGGTGGTATGGCCTATGACGTATTTCGAGGCCGATGACGCGCTCGCGTCTGCTGCCGCTAAAGCCGCGCAGGATGACCGCGTGAAGCAGGTGCTGATTTGTACGCCCGACAAAGATCTGGGCCAGTGCGTGGTGGGAACCCGAGTTGTGCAACTTGACCGCCGCCGGGACATTCTGCGGGATGAGGCGGGGGTGGAAGCGAAGTTCGGAGTCAAGCCGCAGTCGATTCCCGATTATCTGGCCGTCACGGGCGATTCTGCCGACGGGTTCCCTGGCATTTCTGGCTGGGGAGCGAAAGCGGCGGCGCTCACCCTGTCCCGGTATCCTCATCTGGAGGACATTCCGAAAGACTGGCACGCCTGGGATCGCTCGATTCGCCGAGCGGCTAAACTCGCGGAGGCATTGTTCGGCGCCTGGGACGAGGCCGTGTTGTACCGTACTCTTGCCACGCTACGGCTGGACGTACCGGTCTTCGATTCCGTCGATGACCTGCGCTGGCGGGGACCGCTCGCAGGGTTTGAACAGTGGTGCAAGCGGCTCAAGGCTGCCGACTTGCAGCGCAGAGTCTTAGCGAAGGCTCACTCGGCGTAAGATTCTCGCCCGCGAACAATCTTGGTGAGGCAAACATGCTGGTACGATGAGGCAGTTTGTCACGGACTGAGCACATCCCCCAGAGGTGACTATGTCTGCAGGAAAGATCCGGTTGATCGCAATGTTTCTTCTTGTGTTATTCACCGCCGCTTTCGCCGCTGCTCAATCATCGTCTCCCCTGCTGCTGGTGTTGGAGAAGAACGACAAGTCCATGGCTATCGTCGATTCCAGTACTTTGAAAATCATTGGACGAGTTCCGGCGGGCGAGGATCCGCACGAGATTGTCGCATCCGAAGATGGGCGCTACGCCTACATCTCCAACTATGGAGCCTTCCAGAATCCGCAGCATACGATTTCGGTGGCGGACGTGTCGGAGCAGAAGGCGCTGCCCGCGGTGGATCTCGGTGCGTTACGCGCGCCTCACGGATTGCAGATGGTAAGCGGCAAAGTCTATTTCACCGCGGAAGGCAGCAAGGCGATCGGACGGTACGATCCTGCGACCCGGCAAATCGACTGGGTGCTTGGCATCGGTCAGAACCGCACGCACATGCTGGTTGTCAGCAAGGATGAAAGCCAGATTTTCACTTCGAACGTGAATGCCGATACGATCAGCATTCTGGATCGCGACAAAAATGGCGACGCGTCCGGATGGGTCGAGACTGCCATTTCTGTGGGGAAGGGTCCGGAAGGATTCGATGTATCTCCGGATGGCAAAGAGTTGTGGGCGGCCAACTCTCACGATGGGACCGTCTCGATCATCGATGTGGCGAAGAAGAAGGTGGTGCAGACGTTCGACCTGCACACGAAATTTGCGAACCGGCTCAAGTTCACGCCCGACGGGAAGCTGGTGCTGATCGCGGATCTGGGAAGCGGGGACCTGGTAGTGGTTGACGTAGCCAGTCGCAAAGAAGTGAAGCGCGTCAACCTTGGACATGGAGTGGCTGGCATCCTGGTCGTACCCGACGGCTCGCGAGCATTCGTTGCAGTGAGTCCGGATAGCGAAGTCGCCGTATTCGACCTGAAGACTTTGTCGGTAACGGGGCATATCCCGACTGGGAAGGGTCCCGACGGCCTGGCGTGGGCAGTGCGGAAGTAAGCGAAGGTGAGACGCACCGCTGAGGATTTGAGCGGCGGTCAGATTGGTTCAGGCAGGCTGATCTTGATGGCAGTTGAATTTAACCGTAAGAGTGCAACCTTTTGGAGATCAGCATGATCTCGTCGGGCGAACCATAACCGCGATCATGAGCCTGATGTGAGACCGTGTATTGCTTCAACTCTCTCCAACTCCATCGACTGGAAGTGGGAGGCGTGACGCAGGAACAGTAGAGCGTCCATTCATCAGAGAATCCCGTGGTCAGCGGCGTCAAATAAGACCCATTGCCGTATGGACTGAACCCAAGCAGATATCGGGTGCGGCATTTCAAGCACTCGACGCAATAGCGAACACGGTATGGCATGGCATGTATAGATCAAGATAAATCTGCTGGCCCAACCAAGATTGCCTGAGCGCTGATCCCGAGGTGGAGCGAATGTTTCCCGGCCCTCGGCCAATCGCAGCCCGCGCGCCGTCGATGACCAGTTAGCAGCTAGCTTCGTTCGCAGCTCAATTTGCTCCTCCCGTGCCGCTCGATGTGAAGGAGTGCATGCACGCCCCGGTGTTCTGAGGAACACAGATGCTCGTCACCCTTGCACGAGGGGTTCCATTTTGAACGGCGCGAGTTCGCCACTAATTTCCAACGATTGCGCTAGAAGTTGTTCCAGCGGGCTATGAACTAACGGAAGAGATGGAAACTCTCTGATGTCGATTTTCGTCGCCTTACACCATGAATCTGTTGCTTTGAAATTCATTGTTGTTCGATGGCAACGATTTGAGAAATGTGTGGCGAAAATCCAGGAATCTGTAGATTCCGAGTGGCAGCAGGTCCCGATCATCAAGAAAATACTCCAGCTGTGGTGGCGGCAGGGTTTTGGATCGCAATCTCTTGACTTCATGTGTGATTAACATACATACTGGTCGGTATGTTCGTTCGCAAACACCCAAAAGGAAGAAAGAGGGGATCGCGCGATCCGGAGCGGACGCGGGAGATCCTGCTCCAGGCGGCATTCCGGGAGGTTTACAAATCGGGCTTCGAGAGCACCGGCCTCGACACAATCCTGGCCGCCACTGGAGTCACCAAGGGAGCACTTTACTATCATTTCCACAGCAAGAAAACCTTGGGATACGCCATAGTCGAAGAGGTCATCGCAGCGTCCCTACGGGAGAAGTGGTTGCGTCCTTTCAGCAGCGGCGGCGACCCCATCGACACTCTAATCGGCATTGTCCAGGCGACATCACTTCGACTGGAAGTGGTGCGCGCCGGCTGCCCGCTGAACAATCTCGCTCAGGAGATGTCGCAGCGGGACGAACGCTTCCGCCGGCACTTGGCGAAGGTGTTCCATGAATGGCAGGAAGGCACAGCCACGGCTCTGCGGAGGGGGCAGTCGGAAGGCACGGTCCGCCGCGACCTGGATGCGCGCGAGACGGCGAGCTTTCTGATCGCGGTGTATGAGGGCTACGTCATGTTGGCCAAGAACGCCCAAGACGTGAAGGTGTGGAAAGTGGGGATCAGAAATATCGTCGGGTGGCTCCAGTCTCTTCGTGCGGCCAATGAGCGCAGCCTGGACAGGGGATGAAGAGTCAGGGGGGATGGATATTGTTACATACCGACTAGTTGGTATGGTTTAACTGGAACAAGCAGCCAATCTAACCTAACTAACGATATGGACGAGTAAGAAGTCATGGCTAAGCTAAGGAGGTCCCAACAGAAACGAGGGTGCGAGACCGTGCCCGGCAGATTCCCGCGCATTGGCGTTCAGGAGAGCGCGCGTAAGTTCTTCCGCAAGCGATCGGGTTCGCCAGGACGAAGACGAGCCTCGACTGTGGCATGGGTACTCGTCCACACTGGGACGGCGCGGGCCAGCAGCTTTCTTCCTGGCGGAGTCAACTCCAGCAGACGAGCACGGTGGTCATCATGGTCTGTCGTGATTTTGATCAGGCCGCGGCGTTGCAGCGGTTTCAGTGCGGCAGTCAAAGTGGTCCGATCCATCGCCAGCAATGATGCCACTGCCCCGATTGCGGGCGCCTCTGGGCGGTTCAAAGACATCATCAGGGAGAATTGCCCGTTCGTCAGACCGAGCGGGCGCAGTGCGTTGTCGAAACGCCGAGCGAGCGCTCGGGCGGCGCGCTGCACATGCAGGCAGAGGCAAGAATCGCGGACGAGGATCGTTGTTTCATAAGATGTGCCTCGAACTCTTGCCATATGTACATCAATGATAAATCTTTGCTATACTTCCATGCCAATGTTGATATCAACGTATTATTCGAAAGGATACTTGAGTTTGGGACGCGGATTTTCCTGGCTGCTCCTGGAGAGTTCATCAATACTCGCCGCAGCCAATCACCGAGTTTGACATTTCAGCGTCCAAGTGGTCAGACGGAAAGCCCGCTCCTCGCGGAACCTTAAACCAAGGTGATTGTTTCTGGCGGGAATTGAGGAAGTCAACGAGAGCATGACAAAGACTGAAGTATCGCGCGGCATTTTGGGAATCACCCTCATATGACAGGAGAGAAAAGTGATGAGCGAAAAGATAAGCGAGATGATTACATGGCGGAACCTCGTGCTGATTGTCGTGCTGGGAGCGGCGTGGCAGGTTCAGGCTCAGAACGCTAAGACACCCTATCCGAGCATGGCCGCACTGGATCAGTACCTCATCGCCGACCGCAATGCTGAAATCACCATGGCACGAAGCGCGGCGCCGGAGGCCATATCCCGCGAGGCAAAAATCCTGGTCCTCGGGCGGCATGGCTACGAAACTGCGGTTGAAGGCAAGAATGGTTTCGTATGTATCGTGGAGCGAGGGTGGATGGGACCCGCCGACGCCCGCGAATTCTGGAACCCCAAAATTCGAGGTCCGGTCTGCTTCAATCCTCCAGCCGCGAGATCCGTTTTGCCGATTACTTACAAGAGAACAGAAATGGTATTAGCCGGGAGAACGAAAGCTGAAATCATCGAGGGCAACAAAGCAGCATTCGAAAAAGGTGAACTGCCAGCGCTGGAACCCGGCGCCATGAGTTACATGATGTCGAAGGAAGCGTATCTGACCGATGATGATGACCACAACGTGGCCCACTTGATGTTTTATACCCCACTCATGGACGGTACGGTCTGGGGTGCAGATCTGCATAATTCACCGGTGATGCTGAATCCACAGTTCAAAGGCGCCCAACCCATTGACGTATTTGTCGTCCCAGTGGGCAGGTGGTCAGACGGAACGGCTGCCCCGGTTATGTAGGAAGTTTCCAACCGAAATCGGGAAACCAATCCCAAGGAGTTCAATCATGGCCACGAGCATGCCGGAGGGTCCGAAAGCCGTGGAATGCGAGAAGGTTCTTCAACAAGTTGTCCACCC
The DNA here is from genome assembly GCA_035632675.1 of Candidatus Dormiibacterota bacterium. Taxonomy (GTDB): domain Bacteria; phylum Acidobacteriota; class Terriglobia; order Terriglobales; family Acidobacteriaceae; genus Sulfotelmatobacter. The sequence continues at coordinate 211,823 of DASQGJ010000025.1, read as the reverse complement.
CAAAGCCGGCGTATCTGCCAGCGCACACGAGAATACGATTGCCACCATCAAAAAGAATCCTGATTGTGCTCTCGCATTCGCGGCAGAGAAGCAGATTCCCGAGTCGATGGATGTGATATTCGACCGGACAGTTCGGCTAGATGGTGCGAAGCGAACTGGCGTTCTGCAGCAATTGGAAATTCTTGAAGAACGACGATCTTCCCGCATTGCCTTCAAGGCAAAAGGCAGAATCTACTTCGTGGAGCTGGCCGACATCATAGCAGTGCAAGCAGAAGGTAATTACGTTGCGCTGCAACACCAGTCAAAGCTGTACTTGCTGCGAGAGTCACTTTCATCGATCGCGGAGAAGCTCAAACCCTACGGCTTTGTTCGCATCCACCGCTCCGTCCTCGTGAACGCGTCTGTTGTGGAAGAGATCCAGCCATTGGTCACAGGGGAATACAGGCTCCGTGTAAAGGGAGGAAAGGAATACATGGTGACGCGCACGTACAAAGATAATTTAAGATTCCTGGCTCACTTGTGGCTGGGGTCCGAGGGTCTTCTTAGCTGACCGGAAGCCGCAAGTCCACTAGTGCCCGTCTTGCAGGTTGGATCTCTCCAATCGGCCTAAGTCTGCACCAGAATTGCCTGCTGCTATGCTGTCCTTTCCCTTCGCGAGTCCACGATCGGCTGGTTGCCTATCTTCGGAAGTTTCGAGCGGCGATACCTGTATCCCTTCTAGGAGAAGAAGAGGCGTCATTTCACAAAACGCGACAGGTTGAAGATGCGCCTAGGCCAAGGCCGCGTGGTAAAATCCTTAGTGGCCGCAATGGCCCCACGCCGGCAACGTCGGTTGCTGCAAGTGCTTGAGAACACAACGTAGGCGCGTAGCTCAGTTGGTTAGAGCGCTACCTTGACACGGTAGAGGTCAGGAGTTCGAGTCTCCTCGTGCCTACCATTTATCTCGTGGCATCCGCTCCGTCGCGAGCGGCAGGTTCCCTCCGAGTTTGGCCAACTCGTCACCATTGGTTACCAAATCCGAAAGATTTTCGAACGGGCTGCGCTTGCGGAATCGAGATTGGGTAAATTTCGAGGGTAGCGGACATCTTCGAATGACCCAACTGTGCTGGTGCCTCTTCGCCAGGGCTGAAATCCACATCTCTCCGGCGTAATCCCAAATTCTCGCCCACTCTCAACCCGGTCATCATTCCGGCCAAAACCATCGTGGCATCGACGATTACCAGCCCATTTGACGCATCCGCTCGAGGATGAGCGCGCTGTAGTTGTTCATGCGCTCGGGTCGTCGCTTCAGGGGAGCTGGCAAAATCGCGGCGAGCCTTGCCGCCTGTTCCCGGCCGACATTCCGGGGCGCGGTTCCGTCGTAGTAACGGCACGCCGATTCTGCTCCATAAATACCAGGGCCCCACTCGACCACGTTGAGATAGATTTCCAGAATGCGCCGCTTGCCGAGCGCGAATTCGGCAACGGGTACCAGTGTGAACTCCGCACCCTTGCGGAGGACAGAGCGGCCCGTTCCGAAGAACAGGTTCTTTACAAGTTGCTGGGTAATGGTGGAAGCTCCGCGAGTGCGACCGCCTTCCAAATCATCTTCGGCAGCGATCTGGATCTCGTGCCAGTCGAACCCATGGTGCTGGTAGAAGCGCGCGTCCTCCGCGGCGACCACAGCATGCTGGAGATCAGGCGAGATTTGGTTGAGCGGAATGAATTTGTAGCGTTCATGATACGGAGTGTGGTGAATCCAGGCCTGGAAGCGGCGCTGGATGTGCACCGCGGTTGACGGGGGATCGATCCATCGGGCGGCCAGAAGGAGCAGCGCGGCAAGCGACCAGGCAAGCACCACGCCGATGGCAAGCCATCGAACGAAAGATCGAAGAAAACCCTTGCGAAGCGGTGTCCTGGTCGGTGTGTCTGGCTTTTCAGTCACACTTCAGAATAATAGCCCTGGCCGGGTTCGTCTTGACGTTCTCCAGACACTTCGCGTTTTACACTCGCTGTTGACCGGCGAGTGTGAGTCTAAACGTCATGTTTGAGCATGACGCCGACGAGGGCGGAACGATGCCGGATCCATCCAAACATACGATTACGGTCGTCGACGCCGCTGCCACCTTTCATCAGAACTCGTACCGCAGCGCGAACTGCATTACGCGCGGTTGCGTCAACAAACTCGTGTAGGCGCCGAAGCTGTTCGGCTGCTGCGTCAGCGACGTGAGCAGAGACGACGAGCCGATGCCTTGTGCGTTAAACCGTGTCAGGTTGGGGACGTTGAACACTTCCCAGCGGAATTGGATCTTGTGGGCTTCGTTGTATGGCATCTGCCAGCTCTTGGCCAGACTCATGTCCAACCCGGCGTAGCCGTCGCCTCGCAGGACGTTGCGCGAGCCAACCTGGCCGGGAAGGGGCAAGGTGAAGGCCAGCTGCGCTGCAGCTGGATCGGCGAAAACATTAACCGTGCCGTTACCTTTGAACCTGCCCGTCTTCGGTCTGGTGGTCATCTGTGCAACCGCGGTCAGGAACCAGTCTGTGGGCCAGCGCTGGCCTCCATCCACGCTGAAGGGAAATCCGCTGGTCCAGCGGGCGATGCCGGACAGTTGCCAGTTGCCGATGAAAGCGTTCAACACTCCGCTGGCATTTGTGGCAATGGCCCGTCCTTTGCCGAAGGGAAGGTCGGCGACCCAATCGAAGTTGAGTTGATGAGTAAGATCGAAGTCAGAAGGTGCGCGGGCCAGCCTCGGAGAAAACGCATTGGCCAGGCGCGTGCCGACCAGGCCGATGTTCTGATAGCCGGACACCGCAAAGCCGACGCGTGATGCCGCAGAGGTTATATCCAGCGACTTGGAGTAGGTATAGTTCAGGTCGAACTGGACGCCGTGACTGAGCTGCTTTCTCAAGTTGGCCTGCAGCGCGTGGTAAGCCGAACTGCCGATGGAGCTCCAGCCATACATCGAAAACGCCTGGTTGTTCAAGAACTGTCCGGAGTTGGTGCGTAGCAAGCCGGGAGGACCGTTGAAGAAGTAGGAGCCGGAGCCGATGTTGTCGCCGATCCCGCCGTAGGAATCAATATCCGCTAGCCCAACGATCTCGTCGCCGATCACGGAAAGGCCCGGGTTGTAATACATGTTGAAGACTTCCTGAATCAAACTGTCAGTCGGATTGGGCGTGGGAACCAGGCCGGTGCCAAAAGTGTCGGTGTAGTAGGACGCGCCAGGCCGGAGCGGCTGAACCATGTCAATCCAGTACTGGGCCGTCTTGCCCAGTCCGGCGGCGGTAACACTGCCAATCTGGGCGGTCGTGGGGAAGCCCTGATAATAATTCGTCGGCTGTCCGCCGTTGTTGGCGAGGGCAAACTGTCTGGCCAGATTCGAGATGGCGGAAGCCGCTGTGTAGTAATCGATTCCGGTCTTCGGGTCCACGATATCCAGCGGCTGAGTGAGATCGCGCTGGGTGAGGAGCCGGTGTCCAAAACGGCCGACATACGACAGTTGCAGCGAGAATCGTTTCGGCAGCTCTCGACCGATGGAAAAATCGGCGGTGTAGGCATGAGGAGTCTTCATCGTGTTGTCAACTCCCCACAGGTTCGCTTGGGCGTTGGTGGCAGGGATCTGTGGCCAAGGCGGGTTGGTCGAGGGTGGCGGCAGCAAGAAAGGAACGCCGTTGATATTGGTCTGCGGGATATTGTGGATGCCGGTGATCCGCGGCAGATCCTCGGCGCTGGTCACGCCAAACGTGCAGCAGGCGTTCTGAATGGTGGTGGACAAACCAGCCGCGCCCACCTGGTCAAAGCTGTTCAGAAGCGCGAAACCCGCGCGGTCGTAAACCCGACTGAGCCCCAGGCGGAACACAGTCTTGTCGTTATCGCCAAAAAGCTTCTTGAGCACGCCGCCCGCCGGACGCGGCGAATAGGCGATCGAGATGCGCGGCGAAAGATCGGTTTTCTCGAGCGGATAGAAGCCCGGTCCGCGACCCAGGTTGAACTCGATCGGCCCCATTCCGCCGTAGCCGATTCCCTGGTTCATATTCTTCACGTTCTGGTTGAACTGAGTTCCCAAGCCGAACGTTGGGGAGGTCTGGAACCCGTTGGTCTCCCAGGGCGCGGGAAAGAAAGACCAGCGCAATCCGTAGGTCACGGTAAGATTCGGTTTCACGCGCCATGTGTCCTGCCCGTAAAACTCGTACCAGTCCAGCCCGTACCGCCGGTTGAGCGGAGCGCCCTGCGGCTGAGCATTGCCGCCCTTGTCCAGGTTGTAGTTGGCGACCACGTCCGAGACCATGCCGAACAGGGCCAGCAGGGGACGGTCGTATTGCGTGGCGGTCTGAGGCTCGGGACCGACAATGCCTGGATGCCCGGCGATGTTGGCCGGATCGAGCGTGCTGCTAGTGCCAGCGAAACCGATGGGAGAGGTCCAGTTGGTGGTGCCCAGTCCGATCGTGTTGGAGTGAAGGTAGCTGGTGCGGGGATCGCGAGCGATTCCGATCGCGGCGCCGAACTGGAAGCTGTGGGTTCCCTTGGTCCACGAAACATCGTCTACCAGGTTGTGTAGCGGCACCTGGAAGCTGTGGCTGAAGCTGACGCCTTGATCCAAGCCCAGGAATTCATTCCATTGCTGGTCCGTGTTGCCAATGAGCCCAAAACTCTGCCGCGTGAATCCCCAATGGAAGGAATTGGTAAGGTTGGGACGGAGAATCGAAACGTAGCCAAAGGCAAATCCCTTGCTGTAGTCGACGATGGTTTGTTGCGCAGGATCACCGGGCAGGAAAGGGGCTCCATGGTTGCGGAAATCTTGCAGTGAACCGCGCCAGAAAAGAGTGTGCTTGCCGTCCGAGGTGAGTTGGTAGTCCAGGCGCGCGATGAAAGCATCGTTGTCCTCGCTGGTCGGAGCGCGGAAAACGAAACCGGCGTAGTTCAGACCATCTCCGGCGAAGGGATCGTTGGTCACGGTCTTGCCGGTGCAGAAGGTCTGGTCGAGATACCCTGTGTGGTTGTTCAGGTCGAGCATCGCGGGATCGATCCCAATGCCGTTGGGATCAAGAAGCTGGAGCTGAGACGCGTTCCACACCGTTGTTCCGCCGCCTGCGTTTACATACTGAAAGATCCCCTGGCAGAGAGAGGGCGTGGGAATCACGCGTTCCGCGCGTTCCTCCTCCCGCTTGCGGGTTCCCTCGTAGTTGGTAAAAAAGAACAGCTTGTCCTTGCGGAGCGGCCCGCCGATCGATACCCCGAAGATATTGCGATTCAGCTGCAATGGCTTGTTGGGGAGACCGATGTTCAACTGCGATTGCTTCACCAGGTAATCATTGGCGCTGGTAATCGTGTTGCGCAGATATTCGTAGAGCGCTCCGTGCAGCGCATTCGTGCCGCTCTTCGTTACCAGCGCCACCTGGGCACCGGAACCCTGCCCCTGATCAGCACCGTAATTCGTGGTCGTGACTCGGAATTCCTGAACGGAGTCCTGGGTGATCGGCAAGACCGACTTAAAGGCATAGCCATTCGATTGATCGTTAACGTCCACACCGTCGAGTGTGATGTTGCTCTGATCGCTCCGGGCCCCATTCACCGCTCCATTGCGGGTGTCCTGGTCCTTCAGAACGGGATCATCGTCGATGTTCCTGCCGGTATAAGTGACTCCGGCCTGCAAGCTCAGAAGATCGGGAACGTTCCGGCCCTCCAGAGGAATCTGGCGTACTTGCCGTTCGTCGAAAGAATTTCCGAGCGAAGCGTCTACCAGGTTTATGGCCGGAATCTCGGATGTAACCGTAACCAGTTCGTTGGCCGCGCCGACTTTCAGTTGCACGTTGGCAGTAGCCGGAGTATTCACAAGCAGGGCCAAGCCTTTCTGTTCATAACTGCGGAAGCCGGCGGCCTTGACCGTGAGCGAATAGGTTCCGGGCGGAATCAGAAGGAACTGGTATTCCCCCTGATCTCCCGTGGTCGCGGCGCGTTCCGTCTTGGATTCAGCCTGCGCGAGAACCACGTTGGCGCCGACGATTGCGTTCCCGCTCGGGTCCGTGACTGTGCCGCGCACCGACGTCGTGGACTGGGCCCACGCCGCGTTGGCGAGCAGCAAAAGGCCCACGCAACTCAGCGCAGAAAGGAAGAAGCGCGCGATACAGAGGGACCGAGCGGGCACACTCCACCGGGCAGAGGACATCGGGTGCATTCCAGTCATGGCGTCACCTGTTCGTGTTTGAACTAAGAAGCCCCAGTAGCAACATTACTAGAATTGCGGAAGGTTACGACCGGCCGCTCGGGCCTGTCAAGAAAGAAAAACAGTAAAGAAGAACAACGACTGCGATCAGGCAACTGGAGGCATAGAGAGCCACAGAGTAAGGGTCGATCAGGCCACAGCGCAGGTCTTCCCCGGGATGGCCCAACTCGTATTGGTCACCCAACAGAAGGCGTTTTGACTGTCTACACCGACTGCGAGAGATCGTCGTCCGTCACGGCTTGCGCTGGTGCTTCGAGTGATGAGTGCGGGACGGAGGCTTTGTTCCCACGTCGCATCGCGACGATTCCGGTGCGCACCATTTCGAGCACGCCGTAAGGACGAAGCACTTCGAGCAGGCCGTCGATCTTGTCTTCGCCGCCTGTAATTTCGATGATCAGGGACTCGGGCGCAACATCCACCACCCGCGCCCGGAAGACACTGGCCAGTTCCAGCACGTGGGAGCGAGCCTCATGGGTGGCCGCGACTTTGATCATGGCGAGATCGCGCACGATGGCCGGTGCGGTCGTGATGTTTTCGACCAGCAGCACGTTCACCAGTTTGTACAGGTTGGCTTCGATGCGGCGCGCCTGGTCCGGGTCGGCATCGATGGTGATGGTCATGCGCGACACCTCCGGCTTTTCCGTGCGCCCCACGGTGAGCGAGTCGATATTGAAGGCGCGGCGGCGAAACAGCGATGCCACCCGGGTCAGTACGCCCGGCTTGTTTTCCACGTACACCACGAATGTATTCAGCATATTGGCCAGTCCCTTTGGTTACTCGTCGGCAGCAGTCTCCACAATTCGACTGGGACGCCGGATCATTTCGTGCAGTGCGGCCCCCGCTGCAACCATCGGATAAACCGTGTCTTCCTGTTCTACCTGGAAATTAATCAGCACGGGTCCATCGTGCTGGCGCGCCGATTGCACCGCGGGTACGACCTGAGAGCGCTGGGTCACGGTCGCATTTCGAATTCCGTAGGCTTCGGCAACCTTCGCGAAATCCGGATTCAGCAACGGCGTCGCCTGGTAGTTGCGTTCGTAGAAGAATTCCTGCCACTGCCGCACCATTCCCAGAAATCCGTTGTTGATGATCGCGATGTTGATCTTGAGATTCTCCTGCACGATGGTGGCAAGTTCGCACATGGTCATCTGAAAGCCGCCGTCTCCGACGACTACCCAGACCTCGGCCTCAGGGCGCGCAACCTTGGCGCCGATCGCAGCTGGCAGGGCAAATCCCATCGTCCCCAATCCGCCGGAGGTGATCAGCGAACGCGGTTCCTCGTGCTTGTAGTATTGTGCTTCCCACATCTGGTGCTGGCCCACGTCGGTCACGACCACAGTGTTGCTGCCTCGTGCCTCGCGCCAAAGATCGTTGATAACGTGCGCGGCGTAGAGATGGCCGCTATCCGGCAGGTTCTGAATATCGCGGACAGCGGAGTCGCCTCTCAGCCCATCGATAAGGCCCAGCCACTCACTGCGGTCGACGGATTCAATTTTCGGCAACAGTGCATGCAGGACTTCCCGCAGATCTCCCACCAGCGCTACATCGACCTTCACGTTCTTATTGATCTCAGCCGGATCGATCTCGACATGAATCTTTTTGGCGTTGGGCGCATAGGTTTTCAAGCTTCCGGTCACGCGGTCGTCGAAGCGCATGCCGAGCGCGATGAGCAAGTCGGCCTCTTGAATGGTGTGGTTTACCCAGGCTTCGCCATGCATTCCCATCATGCCCAGGTTGAGCGGGTGAGAAGCCGGAAGCGCCCCCAGGCCCAACAGTGTGAGCGCTACCGGGATGCCGGCACGCTCGGCCAGATCGCGCACTTCGCGGGTTGCACCGGAGACGATCGCGCCGTGGCCTAACAGGATTACCGGCCGCTTGGAGTTGTGAATCAACTCCAGCGCTTTCTCGTATTCCCTGGGAGCAGGAGAAAGATCGGGACGATAGCCAGGCAACTGCGGCTTTGCGGCTTCCCAGTCGAACGCGCACGAAGACTGTTGAGCATCTTTGGTGATGTCCACGAGAACGGGGCCAGGCCGGCCCGAGCGGGCTACATAAAACGCCTCGCGCAGAGTGCGCGCCAGTTCGTCGGCGTGCGTCACCAGGTAGTTATGCTTCGTGATGGGCAGCGTGATGCCGGTGATGTCGGTCTCCTGAAAGGCATCAGAGCCGATCAGTTTGCTGCCTACTTGGCCCGTAATACAGACGATGGGGGAAGAGTCGAGCATCGCGGTTGCGATGCCGGTCACCATGTTGGTGGCCCCAGGGCCAGAGGTCGCCACGGCGACACCCACGCGTCCACAGGCGCGTGCGTAACCATCCGCCATGTGAGTGGCGCCCTGCTCGTGTCGCACCAGCACATGATGAATCTTGCTGTGCTTGAGGGCGTCGTACGCTGGCAGGATGGCGCCACCGGGGTATCCGAAGACGTGGGTCACGCCTTCGCGCTCCAGGCACTCCCAAAGAATCTGCGCTCCAGTTTTCATCATGGCTACATTACACCCCCCAAAGATAATCTTCTTGCTGTTCATTTTCATGTGCCCCCGGCGTCATGGAGGCTGCGGCTGCCTTCCGTTCGCTGTATTTCTTCAAAAGATCCCCGGTCGCAAGACCGGAATCTAGATGGTCTGCAACATTGCCTGCGCTGATGTCTGAAGCGCGTGGCGATTCTGCCGTGACGCTCCGGCGCGAACGCTCCAGTCGTATCTGCCGGATGAGTTCCAGGATGTGGCTGTCTTCGACCATCTTTACAGCGTCGGCCAGCGCGACGAAATGACGGTATATCTGATCCAGTTCGTGCCGGTCCAAGCGGAAACCCAATTCTTCGCAACGCAGCCCGAGGGCATGGCGTCCAGAGTGTTTGCCCAGCACGAGACGCGTGCTGGGAACCCCAACGGATTGCGGAGTCATGATTTCATAGGTCAACGGATTTTTAATCATGCCATCCTGGTGGATTCCGGCTTCATGCGCGAAGGCGTTGCGGCCAATGATTGCCTTGTTGGGCTGCACTGGCACGCCCGTGACCTCGGTTAACAACTGGCTCGCCGGGAAGAGCTGTTCGCTGACGACTGCGGTGCGCAACGGGTAGCGGTCCGGGCGGACACGCATGGCCATGACAAGTTCCTCCAGCGAAGCATTGCCGGCCCGTTCTCCGATGCCATTGATGGTGCATTCTACCTGCCGTGCTCCGGCACTGACCGCAGCGAGGGAGTTTGCCACGGCAAGACCCAGGTCGTTGTGGCAGTGCACCGAGATCGTTATCTGCTCGATCCCGGGTACTTGCCGCCGGATGGTCCGAATCAGATCGGCAAACTCAGACGGGACGGCGTATCCAACGGTATCGGGAATGTTGACTGTGGTTGCACCCGCTTCGATGGTTGCTCGCAGCACGTCGCAAAGAAAATCCGGATCTGAACGGGTTGCGTCCTCCGGCGAAAATTCTACGTCCTCGCAGAGAGACTTGGCGAAGCGCACAGCGTCACGCGCTTGTTCCAGGCATTCCCGGCGTGACAGCCTGAGCTTGTGCTGCAGATGAATGTCGGAGGTCGCTAGAAAGGTATGGATGCGAGGGTGAGCTGCGGGCTTGAGGGCCTGCCAGGCGCGCTCGATGTCGGCGTGGCAACAGCGAGCCAGGGCAGCGATCACGGGCCGGCGAACCTCGTGGGCCACAAGCTGCACGGAGTCGAAATCGCCTTCGGAGGCAACCGGGAATCCGGCCTCGATCACGTCTACGCCCAGGCGTTCGAGTTGATGCGCCATGCGCAGTTTCTCACCGGCGGTCATGCTGCATCCCGGCGATTGCTCCCCGTCGCGCAGTGTAGTGTCGAATATCTTTATCCTTTGTATCTCTGGCAAGTGAATCCTCCCGGTGTAGCAGGGTCCAATTACAACTTTCCACGCAAAACGAAAAGGCCATCATCGGTTGTGGATGATGGCCCTTTCTGAGAATGCCTTCTGTTTTATGGCTATATCATCCGACGCGTCCTAGGGGTGCAAGCACCAGGCCAAGAATGGCCACACTAAGGGCGAGGAGACGCAGTCGTACCTCGCTGAGAACTCGGTTCGCGTTGCATGCGTGTGACTGCATTTTCTGAGAAATCATTCCAAGCAATCTGCATACTTTAGAGTAGCGGCCAGGGCTCGTCAATAGTTGTCATGAGGGTGCTGTATTCGAATTTTCGTTACGCGTCATCAATTTCTTGGATTGAAGTTCGATTTCCGACAGAACTCCAGGGCATGCCGTCACAGCGTCCAGTGACCTCCGTCACTGCGCAGCTCAAGTGTCTGGAGTAACAAGGAATCGATCCGACTGGCGACCCAGCCGGCAGCTTGTCTAGCGCAGGCTGCAGGAGACGGTTTTGAAGTTTCCGAAGATGGTCGCTGCTTGTATTTCCACTTCTTACCATTCTCCTGATCAGCATCTTCCCGGTTCCGGCCATCATGGTTGCGATGTGAGTCGCGACTTGGGCCCTGACAAGCCTCGCAAAAGGTAGCAGCTATGAAACCGCAGGATAGGCTGGCGCTCGAAGCGGGTCGCGCCGGAGGATGGATCGCCCCTCTCGCAGCGTGGTGTGTTGCGGTCGCCATGGCTCTTGCGATTGTGTGCGTCTTGCTCGGTCCGGCCGACTAGGGTTCGCAGGCGGAGCGCGCGCAGTTTGACGGAAAACGATTGAGAAAACAAGGAGTTGGATCATGAGTACCTTGGCTTACAGCCGCTGCGTGGAATGCGACGAAGAAAAGTTCTTCAACGATGGCGCACGATGTGCACGCTGTCTCGGCCTGAGTTGTGGACCGATTGACGACGGGGAGCGCGAGGACAACGCGGAAGAGTCTTCGGAGATTTCCTCGGACCTCTTAATAGCGGCGTAGCAGTCCGATTCGGCCATTCGGATCGCGTTCTGGTTATTCGGATCGAGGGCCCTGACCATGAAGCCTCAGACTCTCAACGACATCTTCTTTGCCATCGTCAAGCGCCGGCAGGAGCGCGTGATGCTGGTTCGCGGGGCGTCCCAATGGGCTCCGATCAGTTCGCAGGAACTGTACCGGAATGTGGCCGGAATGGCGCGGGCGCTGAGGAAATGGGGGCTGAGCAAGGGAGACCGGCTCGCCATCCTGAGCGAGAACCGGCCGGAGTGGGCGGTCACGGACTTCGCATCGCTTTTATTGGGCGCCGTGGTTGTGCCGATTTACTCGACGCTGACCGCCCAGCAGACAGCGTACATCCTGTGCGATTCCGGAGCGAGAGTCGTTGTCGTCTCCTCGGCGAAGCAGCTGGAGAAAGTACTCTCCATCAAAGATCAGACTGCGGTGGAGAAAGTGGTGGTGATGGATCCCATGGAAACTTCCCATGCGGTGTCCATGCAGCGGTTGATGTACGAAGGTTCCACGGACCACGACGCCGAACTGGAAGCCCGCGCCCGCGCCATCACCCCTGACGATCTGGCATCGATCATCTACACCTCGGGCACTACGGGTACCTCCAAGGGCGTGCGGCTGAGTCATGGCAACTTGACCTCGAACATAGCGCTCTCGCTCGAAGGTTTTGATATCCACCCAGGACAGATCAGCGTTTCCTTTCTGCCTCTGTCGCATGTGACGGCGCGTCATGCCGATCTCGCCTTGCTTCACCGCGGCGTGACTCTGGCGTATTGCCCCTTCATCGAAGATCTGCCGCAGACTCTGCAGGAAGTGTCCCCCACCATCTTCGTCGCGGTGCCGCGGGTTTACGAGAAGATCTACAGCCAGGTGGAGCAGAAGGTTAAGGGTTTTCCAAAGAGCGCGGTCTATCGCTGGGCTGTTTCAGTGGGTCGTGCCCACAGTCCCAAGATTCTGGTTGGAAAAACACCGACGTCGCCTAGCTGGAAGCTGGCCCACAAGCTCGTCTATTCGCAGGTGCATGCTCGCATGGGCGGCAAGGTGGAAATCTATGTCTCTGGGGGCGCACCCCTGGGGAAGGAACTGGCGAAGTGGTATGCGAGTATCGGCATTCGCATCCACGAGGGTTATGGTCTGACCGAGACCTCGCCGGTCATTGCGATTAACACCCCTCGTGCGCACAGAGTCGGCACCGTTGGGCGCCCGTTGCCCAATGTTGAGGTCCGGATCGCGGAGGACTCGGAAATCCTGGTGCGGGGGCCTTCGGTTTTTCGCGGCTACTGGAACCGCCCAGAGGAGACGAGGAACGCGTTTGTGGATGGTTGGTTCAAAACCGGAGATATCGGCAATCTGGATGACGAGGGATTTCTGTCGGTCACTGATCGAAAGAAAGATCTACTCAAAACGTCAGGCGGAAAATTCATCGCACCACAGCCAATCGAAAATTCCATCAAGCTCAACGCCTTGATAGGGACCGCGGTGGTTCTCGGAGACCGGAGGAAATTTGCTTGCGTGATTATCTCTCCGCACTTTCCCCTCCTTGAGGAGTGGGCTCGCGCAAATCAGGTATCCTTTTCTTCCCGGCCAGCGCTGGTCGCCCATCCCAAAGTCAAAGCCCTGTACGAAAGTATTGTTGCCGAAGTGAACCGTGGGCTCGCTCGCTACGAAACGTTGAAAAGAGTCCTGTTGGTGGCCGAAGAATTTACCGCCAGCGACGGCGCCCTGACGCCAACGTTAAAACTCCGCCGTAAGGTCATCGAGGAGCGCTATCGTAAGCAGATCGATGACCTGTACAGGGAGGCGGAAGAAGTTTCGGCAGTGGTGTAGCGCGGAGTTGTTGACACGGAAGAAGCGGGATCGCGATTCGCCAAGCGAGCGCCATGGCCCAAAGTTCAAGGGTAATCCAACTCAAGACACAGACCGTCGAGGCTTTTGATCGTTACATAGTTGGGGCCGAGATGGCGGCCGAACGAGAGTTGCGCTCCGGTGGTCCGTTCATCTGGTCTGACGTGAGTCCTGAGAGAGCCCGGCGCATTCGAGAAGGAAGGATCGTGGCGGACTTCTGGGATGGCCGGGGCCCGGTGAAGGTGCCGGATGGCCTGATCCACGATTGGATCGGCGCGGCCTTCATTCCTGGTACCACCGTCGAAGACACCCTGGCCCTGATTCAGGACTACGACAACCACCAGAATATCTACAAGCCCGAGATAATGGCCTCAAGGCTGGTTAGGCATCACGGGAACGATTTCCAAATCTATCTGCGCCTTCTGAAGAAGAAGATCATCACGGTCGTGCTCGATACTGACCACGATGTGCATTATCTTTCGCTGGATCCATCACGCTGGATGTGCCGCTCGTACACCACGCGCATTGCAGAGGTGGACGACGCCGGGAGCCGGAAAGAGAAAGTGCTACCGCCCGATACCGGCTACGGGTTCCTGTGGCGTTTGTATTCCTACTGGCGATTCGAGGCGCGGGACGGTGGTGTATACATCGAGTGTCGCGCGATTTCGCTGACCCGTGACGTGCCTTTTGGGCTGGGATGGGCGATCGAGCCGATCATCCAGAAACTCCCGCAGGAGTCTTTGACCAAAACGCTGGAGGCCACGCGCACAGCCTTAGAGGCCGCGAAGGGATAATTCGGGCTGTTCTCGCCTGAGGTTGCTTGCATCTGCAGCGCTCATTGCTTCGAGGGAACGAGCGCTTCCCCTTTTCGAATCGCCTTCTCGTGCAGTTCCCAGGATTGAATGGCTTTTCGACAGCCTTCGCGGGCGAGTCTGGTACTTAGTTGCCGCTCGGCCTCGTCGAAGGTTTCTTCCGCGTCCATTCTTGCGCGGTACGCTGCATCATCCGCTTCCTTGACCTTTTTGGCGCTGAGACTGGACTGCGGGTCGATCGCTGGCGACGTTGGTGCGGGTTGGCCGGGCGTCGTTGCGTTGTCGGCTCCCTGAGTGACGAGTGCCTTGTAAGCAGCCCTCAAAGCGTCGGGCCAGCGCTCTTTGACCGACTGGTTCAATTGATCAAGGGCAGCGTTAGCCTGGTCAGCGGTCTTCCGCACTCGCTTCTTCTCGCGCAGCCACTTCATCACCGACCACGACACAGCCTCGGTCATCAGAATCTTCGCGGCCTCGACCTGGGGGATGCTTTCCATGGGGACCTTCCTTTAGAAAACAGAACATAGGTTGGGTCTTGTGGGAGTGACGGCAATCACAACTGGTATTGATGCGACGCACAATGCGAAAGACTCCTATTGACTCGCAAGTGCATAAACACTACATTGTTCGTAATGCTGCGGTGCAGCAATAGGAGAAAAGTTATGCCAACTCATTTAAAGACTCACGATGAGCAATCTCCCCTCGATATTCTGACGGAACTGGCTGTCGAGGGAACATCGAGCCTGGTGGAAGCTCAGCGCGCTCTCCTCAACCTGGCACAACGTGAAAATGAAATCATTCTCAACGGAGTAAAAGAACGGATCGGCGGATTCCTGCCGGCAGTGGCGATGACGGACCTTGTCCGGCGCAGCCTCGATACTCTCCTGGGGATGCAGCAAGAGTTGCTGACCACCACAAGCAGGCAGACTCTGCAGTGGTTGGAATCGGAGAAAGCCGGGAAAGGCGAGCGCAGCGCCCGCATGGTCGAGTTTGCCCGCGAGGGAGTGGAGACGTTCACTCGCGCCCAGAAAAAGTTCCTCGATGTAGTCGCGCAAGAAGCCGCGAGGGCGACGGGAGACAAGAAAGACCACGACGTCAAGGCTGCCAAAAAGACCGAATTGGCAGAACTGGCGCGCGAATCCGGGAAGGCCTTTATCGAGGCGCAGAAGAGACTGCTCGACGTGATGGGTCAGCAGATGAACGTTAACCTCGATGCGACGACTCGGACCATGGAACTGATGTCGCCGTCCCGGCTGATACCAGTGGCGAACATCACGGGCGAAGGCGTGCGGAATTTCGTAGACGCGGAAACATCTTTGATCGGGTCGCTAATCAATCCGCCAAAGAAGACCGCCGGCCGCGCGAAGCAACCACGTGGCCGCGCCGTTCGTCAGCAAAAGGTTGTGCAGGTATAAGGTCCGCTTCGGTTGAGCAGTGTGCTCTCAAGCGATCGCGGCGGACTTGGGTGTAAGGTAGCGATTCAGCATCGATTGCTCCCACTGCACCCACAAGCGGCAGGTATAGAGCAATGCGCTGCACTGCAGTGTGAGCCAGTCCCGCGTCCCCAGCGGCGAGCGGAACGCGGATCGATTGGCAAGCCAATGCTGGGCGACATGACGCGCCAGGGTGAACCCCATCCCCGTGTCGGAGCCAACGATGTCGCCCAGCAGCCCCTCCAGCGTAAACATCACCTTGGATAACATGATCAGCGAGCCGGGAAACTTGATGCCCCGAATCGCAACCCGTTCCAAAAGCCGCATCGCGTCGGCCCCGCTCGGCATGCGTGAGGGCGGCATCTCGTCGAGGAAGTTCGTTACTAACTCGCGAACCATTCGACCCCGCGGAGAAGTCATGCTTATGCGACGATCACTAAGCGCCGCGATTTCGTTACAGGTTCCCACCGGGTCGCGCAAGCCGACCATCAGAAACAAGAGCGCGAGATGCCGGCGCTGCTCGCGTCCCAGCCGTTCTCTCAAAGCCCAGTCAATGATGGTCAGTTCGCCACTGCGGTTGTTGTAAAGAAGATTGCCGGCATGGGGATCGCCGTGGAAGATCGCCTCCGGCGCCGCTGCAAAGAGTGGCACCGCAACCAGGGCCTCGACAAGTTGCTCGGCTACTTTTCGACGACCCGAGACCGACAGGCGCGCTGCAGCGCTCGTTACCTTAATCCCTCGTTCCTCCGTGAGCGCGGTGATGGCCGGTGTGCACAAAGGCTGGATCACGCGCGGTATGCGAACGCCGGGTATGGTTCGATAGAGGGTCCATGCTTCCAGCAGTGTCTTCTGCTCGCGAGCAAAGTTGACTTCGTGGCGGAGCAAGCGCCGGACCTTCCGAAAAGTATCGGGGATGAGGTCCGCTGGAAACCCATAAGTGTGGTGGTGGTCTCCGAAGTATTGAGCGAGCCCCTGGAGGTAGTCCATATCTTCGGCGAAGTAAACGGGGATGTGAGGTTTCAGCACCTTGAAGACCCCGCGCTCGCGTCGCCGGGTGTCAGGATTTCTCCAGGTGAAGCGCACGACTGCGCTCACACTGGCTTCCGAGAGAATCTTGGTCGCGATTTTGACGCCGAAGCGGTTGAGCTGCGGTCCAAGGCGCTGTTGGATAATGGCGCGCACGTCTTCCGGCCTGACGTCGCGAATCCCGTTCTCCAGCTTGGCGAGGGCTTTGCGCAGAGCGGGACGGAGATGCTGATTTCGCGCGATGACCTGGCCAAGTTTTTGCAGGCCGGGCACCTTGGCAATGAGCCGCAGCAGCCGGACTTCGGCTGAGGTTCCGATGGGAAGTTCGATCTGCTCGAGGAGTTTGGGAGCGAGGCGCGCCGGGGAGAGGTGCGTCACCACGAACATCATGGCGTCCCGCACGGGCGGCCGCCACTTCACGTAGGCTTCTGGAACCAGGGCCTCCACTGGGACAATCTCATCCACAATCCATCGCGCCATTGCGTCGCGCACGGATTGTCCGGCTGGGCTGCGTAGTCCAGCTTCAATGGCGATGATTCTTTCGGCGGCTGTGCCCTTCGGCAAGAAAGTTTCGAGGGCCGCGCGCAACTGGTCGGGCGCGAGTTGACGAAAGCCCGCTGCGATGGTGGATGCGTCCAGCATGGGGAACTGCCGCTTCACACTATGGTCGTTGGAACAGGAGAACGCAGTGACTGCCATCACCGGAAGGTTCCAGGTTTCGTGAGATAGTGTGGTGTTTCGGAGAAGGGAAGTCCTTGGCCACGCTCAACGAAGTGTTTTCCACGTTGTCAGTCCGGCGCCGTTATGAAGTTTGGTTTCTTCGCATGGGATTGGCGGACGGTAGTGGAGCCTGGTGGTTCCGCTATTTGCTGATGAATCCCGGGCGCGGAGGCTGCGTCGGGAACCCGCGCGGGATGCCTGTTCAGGTTTGGGCTACATGGTTTCCAGCGGGCGGCAAGCCGCAGAGCTTCATTCAGGGATTTCCCCTGGAAGGGCTGGATCTCAGCCGCAAAGCGCCATTTCAATTTCGACTTGGCAGCAACGAGATTGAGGAGGATTCCTGCCGCGGAGCCCTGGAAGTTGACGGTCACAAAATTTCATGGAACGTGCATTACCGTTCCACCTTTCAGGTGACGTTGAGCCACAAAGGTTGGATTGGCTTCTCGCGCACGCCGCACTCCGACGCAGTATTTTCAGGGCAGATCACGCTCGACGGCCGCATCTTCGCTGGGAATCCTCTGGGATTCGGAGTACAGGGACACAACTGCGGATACCGGCATCGCAACTTCTGGACGTGGGCTCATGCCTACTTTCCCCGGCCTGAGGGATCCGCGACTACTCTGGAGGCGTTGGTGTACGAGATGCCATTCGGGCTGACCTTTCGCAAAGCGGTGCTCTGGCACGAAGGACAACAGCACGTCTTCCGCGGCTTGAATGAAAGCGGAAGAGATCGCGCCAGCATGCAGTGGAAATTTCGCACTGTCGCGCAAAACGGGCTCCGCCTGGAAGCGGCCATCGACGGTCGCGGTTCCAGCCAGCATCATCTACCTTATATAAAGACCGATTGCTCGGGCAGTTTTGAAGTGGCGAACAACAGCCTGGCGTCCGCGTCGATTCAGTTGGCGCGGGCTGACGGAACATCCGAAAGGTTAGAAACGGCCTCAGGCGCCGTGCTGGAGATGGTTGGGTGAACTACTTGGCCGACTGAGCCGAGGCGAGGCGCTCGGCGACCACGGCGTAGGCCGCTGGATTGAATGCCATTCCGATGTGCGTGCCCGGAACTTCCACGTCCACGTCAGGGTTCATCGTCATGCAATAGCGCCAGTCCACGATGCCATCATGGCGCGTATAGATCGAGGTCTCGACCATCGAGGAGGGCACCTTGCGCCGGAGCGAGTCCAGAAAATTACAGGTGCAACGTCCGGTGTAGCAGTCAGGCAGCACTCCGCGGCCATGCTCTTCGAGAATCCGGAGGCGAACTGCTTCCGCGGCGTGCAGAACAGCTCGATTCGCAACCGTGCCGCGGATGGGCGCGGCGAGCGTGGTGACAGAAGCGATGTCCTTCGGCCGCTGGCCCGCCACCGAACGGGCGATCACTCCTCCCAGGCTGTGACCGATCAGATGAATCTTGCGTCCGGTCTCAGCCAATGCTTTTTCGATGGTTTGGTTCAGCCGGCGCTGGATCAGCAGGTTTGGACACTCCGCGTTGATGCCGATGCCAGAAAAATAGGGCCGGTATCCGATGCGCCCCAGCCAGGCATGAAGTTCCGTGAGGTAGAGGTCGGTGCCGAGAAATCCGGGAATGATGACCACCGCGGAGCCATCCCCACGCGGCACGCCCAACCCGTAATACACCGGGGTTGCATGCAGTATGAGGATCTCAGCCCCGAATAGGGCTTCGGTCCAAAGAGAAGTGTCGGCTTCGGGGTAGCGGCGCGGAGTCGAGGGGCGCCGCTTCGTAGTGGTAGGACGCGCTGCTGCTTTTTTCTTCTGACGCGGCAAGTTCGTCCCTGGGGCTGCCTGGCCTCCGCGTCGGGGCGGAGAAGGCAAATGCTGCACTGCAATATTATACCGCTCTGTCATTCCTGTCCAAAATACATTTCTGCACCCGCGCCAGGCCCGGAAATCGGACGAGTGGAGCTTACTGTTTGGTGCGAGCGCGTCGCCGTCCGCGCGCCGGCTTTTCCAGCCGAGCCTCGAGTTCCGCCACCCGCTTGCGCAGGGTCTCAACTTCCGACTCGCCGGCTGACTGCGCAGGCGATGCTGTGCCCGCGCCCAGGAACCGCTTCATCATGTCCACCGGGGACAGGATCGCGGACTGGACCTCGCTGAGCCGGTTCTGCACCGCATCTTGCAGCTTCTCGTAGGTGTCAAAGGCGGACTTCAGATACCACATGAGGAATTCCTGCCGCACCTCATCGGACGCGATGATCAGCTGCCGCAGCAGTTCGAGCGGCAGTCCAGTCGGTTTATCCTTTGCGTCCTCCGTGATGATCTGCGTCAGCGTCACTCGAGTCAGGTCGCGGCCGGTCTTCGCGTCGACCACGCGGACTTCCTTGCCCCCACGCACCAGTGCAGCCAGATCGTCGAGGTTCACATAGCGGCTGCCGGCGGTGTCGTAGAGCCGGCGGTTCCCGTATTTCTTGATCACCACTGCGGAGGGCTTCATGACTTCCTGTTCATGTTGCCATGCACAAACCTGCAGGATTATCTTGACATAACCACGCTCGTTTCGTATAGTTTAGCTGATGCTGCAATGCAGCAATCGGAGGTCCTCATAATGCCCCCCACAGTAAAGCATGAATCTCCCCGCACTCATCCGCGAGAGTCGTCGGTAGTTTCGCTACTCTCGGGTTGGGCGCAACAGGGCGCGCAGACTCTATTCGCCACGCAGCGGATCCTCATCGATCTGGCCATGCGGCAGAATGCAAGCGTAATGCACGCTATCCGCGAACAACTATCCGACCCACTTCATTCTCCAACCGCCATTCTCAGCGAAGTTGCCGGGGATGGTTTGACGACCTTTCTCGAAGGACAGAAGGTGCTTCTCGATCTGGGCAAGGAACAGAACGAGCTCCTGATGACCAGCGTGAAAGAGCGCGTTGGAGACTGGCCTGCTGCCTATGCAATGACGGACCTGCTGCGGCGCAGCGTCGAAACGTTCATTGCGATGCAAGAGGAGTTCCTGAAGATCGCCGGCAAACAGACTCATACCTGGGTTGACGCCGCCAAGGCCGGCAAGCCGTACCAGCCTGAACAGTTTGTCGGGTTGGCTCGGGAGGGCATGGAGAGCTTCGTCAAAGCCCAGAAGCAATTCCTCGACCTGATCGCCGAGGAAACCGCGAAAGCAACCGGGGGGAAACACACCAACGGCGCGGGAAAGAAGGCGAAGCAGACCGAGTTGGCGGAACTGGCGCGGAAAGCCACCGAGTCATTCATGGAAGCGCAAAAGCGGTTGGTGGACATCGCCGGGCGACAGATCAATGCCAACGTAAAAACGGCAGGCAAGACTATGACACTGTTGCGGCCGTTTCCGTCTCTCCCCTTGAGCGAACTGACTCGGGAGGCGGTGAAGAGCTACGTTGAGGCTCAGAAAGCCTTGATGGATGTAATGGTGAAGCCTCCGAACGCAGCGAAGCCGGTGGGAAAGACTGAGCGTCACGTCCGGAAGCCAGTAAGGAAAGCAAAGGCGGCAGCAGCCGTAGCCTGATAGATTTGGAAGCACTTGCATAATGGCCCCACGCGATCCGGTCTAGTATCGGATCGCGTTGGTTCTTGCTAAAGGTTGCGAGCGAACACAGCCGCCTTCGACTGCGGACGCTTCGTCGTTATGACTCCGAATTTTTTTGCCATGGTGAACCGAACCGCACGAGCACATTTCTGAGGGAGAGCGAAGATGGCTACGCTTAGCGCAGTACCCGCCACCAAGATTCCCGGAGGCAGCTTCCTGATCGAGGAACGCATTCCGGAGGACGTTTTCACTCCAGAAGACTTCACTGAGCAGCACCTGCTCATCGCACAAACCGCCGAAGAATTCGCGAATAAAGAGATCGTGCCCAATATCGAGAAGATGGAGCACAAGGATTTCGCCGTCATCCGGGAACTGGTGAAGAAGGCAGGCGAACTCGGGTTGAGTGGGGTTGACGTTCCGGAACAATACGGTGGGATGGAACTGGACAAGGTGACGTCCGCCATCATTGCCGACCGCATTGCGAAATACGGCGGCTTCAGCACGACCTGGGGCGCCCACACCTGCATTGGCACGCTGCCCATCGTCTACTTTGGGACGGAAGAACAGAAGAAGAAGTATTTGCCCGGACTCGCGACTGGCGAGAAGGTTGGAGCCTACGCACTCTCGGAATCGTCGTCAGGGTCGGACGCCCTGAATTGCCGAACCCGAGCAACGCTTTCCGCCGATGGCAAGCATTACCTTTTGAACGGCGAAAAAATGTGGATCACCAATGCAGGATTCGCCGACCTTTTCATTGTCTTCGCCAAGGTTGACGGCGAGAAGTTCACGGCATTCATCGTGGAACGTGGGTTCCCAGGATTTTCGGTGGGTGCGGAAGAACATAAAATGGGAATCCGCGGCTCGTCAACCTGTCCGCTGATTCTGAATGACTGCAAAGTGCCAGTGGAGAATGTCCTTGGTGAGGTCGGCAAAGGACACCACATTGCGTTCAACGTGCTGAACGTGGGCCGGTTCAAACTAGGTGCTGGATGTGTTGGCTCGGCCCGCAATTGCATCGAGAGCGCCATCGCCTATGCGAAGCAGCGCAAGGCATTCGGGAAGGTGATTGCGGATTTTGGATTAATTCGCGAGAAGGTGGCCAACATGGCGGCCGGCATCTTCACCGGGGAAGCGATGGCCTATCGCACGGTTGGCATGATGGACGCGGCTATTGCTCAGGTGGACTCCGGGCATGCTGACATGGCGCCGGTCCGCAAGGTCATCGACGAATACGCCGTCGAGTGCTCGATTCTCAAAGTCTGGGGATCGGAGTTCATCAGCTACGTGGTGGATGAAGCGGTGCAGATCTACGGCGGATACGGCTTCGTCGAGGAGTACCCGGCCGAACGCAACTACCGGGATGTCCGCGTGAACCGGATCTTTGAAGGCACGAACGAGATCAACCGGCTGGTGATCACGGGGTTTCTGCTGAAACGGGCCATGTCGGGCCAACTCCCGTTGATGGCAGCGATCAAGAAACTCATGGATGAGGTGCTTTCGGGAACCAGCGACGAGGGCGAAGATGGACCGCTTGCCCAGGAGCGCAAGTTGGTTGCGGCTGCCAAGAAGATTGGGCTGTTCGCCGCCGGGATCGCTACGCAAAAGTACATGCAGGCGATCCAGGAACAGCAGGAGATCATGGGCGCGATTGCGAACATGGTCATTGAAACCTATGCCATGGAGTCGGCCGTGCTGCGCGCGCAAAAACTGGCGGCGCGGAACGGCGAGGCGGGAGCCTCCCTGGCGGTTGCCATGACCCGCGTTTATATGTCGGGTGCAATGGAGAAAATCGAAAGCGCGGCGAGACTGGTCATTGCAGCCTGCGCCGAAGGCGACATGCTGCGTTCACAGTTGGCAATTCTGCGCCGGCTGTGCAAGTACGAACCATTCAACACACTGGCCCTGCGGCGGACGATCGCGCAGAGAGTCATCGAAACCGGCAAGTACGTGGTCGCCTAGGTCGCACTGGTGTACGTTTCGATTTGAGCCGGGACGCGACAAGCAGGGCGGTATGGAACCGCGCAGCTATCAATCCGATCGGCAATCCGATCACCAGCAATTCGATTTCGATTTCATCGTGATCGGATCCGGCTTCGGAGGCAGTGTTTCCGCGCTTCGCCTGGCGGAAAAAGGCTATCGGGTTGCCGTAATCGAGATGGGGCGTCGCTGGACGCCCCAGTCTCTCCCGCTCACGAGTTGGTCTATTCATCGCTGGTTCTGGCGGCCGAAACTCGGCCTGCGCGGCTTCTTCAACATGCGTCTGTTCCGCCATGCCACCATCTTTCACGGCTGCGCCGTCGGCGGTGGATCGATCACTTACGCCTGCACACTGCTTCCGCCTCCAGAGAAGGTTTGGGATGCGGGATCGTGGACGGGGTTGACCAATTGGAAGGCGGAGATGCCACTGCATTTCCAAACGGCTTGCCGCATGCTGGGAGTTACGCAAAACAAAATCCTTGGGCCCGCTGATCATCTCTTAAAGAAGGCTGCCGATGCCGCGGGGTGCGGCCATACGTTCTACCGCACCAGCGTGGGCATCTTTCAACCGGCCGAGGGAGAGCCGGGTAACAGAACTTTCCCCGATCCATTCTTCGGAGGAGAGGGGCCGCCGCGGACCACGTGTACCAGTTGTGGCGGCTGCATGATGGGGTGCCGGTTCGGCGCGAAAAGCACTCTCGATCTCACTTATTTGTACCTGGCAGAAAAGCGGGGCTCCGTAATCTTTCCAGAAACGAAGGTGGTCGACGTCACACCGCTGGACGGCGCGAGCGATGGCAGCGCTGGGTATGAAGTCCGCACGGTGAAGTCTACGGCGTGGATTCGCCGTCAGCCGCACACGCTGACCTGCCGCGGCGTGGTCTTCTCCGCATCCTCCCTGGGCACCATGGAACTGCTGTTTCGTCTCAAGGATACTGGCTCGTTACGCGCCATTAGCGAGCGCCTTGGGAAGCACGTGCGGACCAATTCCGAGTCGCTCATTGGGGCGCGCATGCCGGGATGCCGGGATGATTTGTCGCAAGGCATAGCCATCGGCTCCGGCATCTACATCGACGAACACACGCACATTGAGGCCGTGCGGTATCCCAGCGGCTCCGACACGATGGGCCTTCTCACCACGATTCTGACTGATGGCCGCCCCGGAGCGCAGCGCATCCGACTCTGGCTGAAGAATGTTCTGGTCTCTCTGCTGAGCCACCCGATCAAGACGGCGCGTTTGATTTGGCCCAAGGGATGGGCGCGAGAGCACGTGATTCTCCTGTGCATGCAAGCGCTGGAGGGGCATATCGAGATGCGCTGGGAACGCCCCTGGTTCTGGCCGTTCCGCAAGATGCTGGTCAGCCGCGGTGACAAAGTGCCGACCTACATTCCAAAGGCAAACCAGTTTGCTCGAACTGTTGCGAAAGTCGCTGGGGGCACGGCGATGAGCATCCTTCCAGAAATCCTCTTCGACGTTCCCGGCACGGCACACTGCATCGGAGGTTGCGTGATCGCTGGCTCTCCGGATCGCGGCGTGGTGGACGCTCATCACCGCGTCTTCGGCTACCGCAATATGTACATCTGCGACGGATCCGTTCTGGCGGCAAATCTCGGCGTCAACCCAAGCCTGACCATCACTGCACTAGCCGAGCGGGCCATGAGCTTCATCCCGCCAGCGGCGGAGACAACGTGGAGCGACGCAGCGCAAGCGGCATGAATTAAACGTAGCCTCACTATGAGTCATTCCGTTGGAGGCTTCCTGCGCCCAACCCGGCTGAGGACGGCCCGAATCTTTTTGGGAGAAACGGAGAGGCGAGTCGCCACACGGGAGATCTTACGGCCCTCGCGCTCCCAAACTTTGGGGATGATGAGCTCTGCGAATTCTTCAGTGATCTGATGGAACGTTTTGTTCCCAACCGAACCTTGGGACCACGCACGCAGCGCAGGGTTGACTCTGCCTCCGCGTTGCACGCGGGTCTTTAGGGTTTGCAAATCGTCCCATGCTCCCTCGGCGTGGACGCCTTTTGAAAGCGTCAGGGCCTGGTCATACCAATCTCGGGCCGATTCGGCGTCATCAAAAAAGCGATTGCAGTACGTCAGGCCCTGCCAGACGTAGGCGTGCGCGAGAAGGCGCCGGTTCTCGGTATGCTTCGCAAGTTCGATGGCTTCCTGGACGTAATCCTGAGCGAGCCGGGCGTGGCCGCCGGGTTCGGTGCTCTCTCCGATCCCTTCTTCGACGCGGGCGTTTTCGATCATGCACCGCAGCAACTGGCTGCGTGCCATGAGGATATGGTCGCGCCTCGCTTCTGCCAGTTGGAACGCTGTCTTCGCCTCCGCTTCCGCATCTTCCAGATCCCCGTTGTCGAGATGGAGAAATCCGTAGTTCAGGTGCACGCTACCCAATCCATGATGATTCCCATGCTGTTCATAGATGGCGGCCGCCTCGCCAAGTTCAGCCAACGCCTCCTCACGCAGTTGCTCAAAACGACCGCGATAGGACAACTTATCTTTGCCGTTGCGAGCCGCGCCGCGGGTAGCGGCCTTCCTGCGACGTTCTGCATCTGCGTCAATTTTGCGCCGCAACTGCAGGGCGATGAGCCGCTTGACGTACGCCATGTTGTTCAGAGAGCGCGCAACGTTGCGATGCCGGGGATCGAGCTTGCGATACGACGCAATGGCGGTCGTGAAACTCTCGATGGCGTGCTGGTAGCGTCCCTGGCGGCGGGCGATCCTGCCATAAGAGGAATAGATGTTGCCCAGAGTGAGATAGTCGTCCGTCTTGCCCAGGATGGCTTCGGCAGCCTGCAAAATTTCAAGGGCCTGATTGGCATTGCCTTTCTGGAAAAAAAGCCAGCTTTCGAGCACTCGCATAACGGCCGCCATTGGCGGGTGGCCGAGTTTCAAAGCCATGTCTCTGCCCTTCACTGCGAATGCGAGGGCCTGATCGTACTCTCCCTTCATGCGCAGGCAACGGCCTTTCCAGAAATTAGCGATCGACAGCAGTTCCTTATCGTCAATTTCCTGTTGGAGACTCAGCACAAGTTCGAAGTGCCGAATCGCTTCATCCTTTGACTCTTCGGCCATCGCGACCATGCCCTCCGCCATGCGCAAGTGCAGGTAGTCGCGGAGCGGCAAGCGCGTACGCACCGCCGGATGAAACTGATCGACGATATCCTTCACCAGTGAGGGACGCTGAAATCCAACGTCCACCCACTGGGCCAGATAGCCCACGAGGAGCGCAGCGTTCCTCTTTGCGGGGTCGAAGCCGGTCAGCAGGTGGCGATGCTCTTCGAGGCGCGCCAAGCCGCGTCCCACGCGACGGCACACCAAGTCCTCCTTGAGTTGCGCGAGAAATTCATCGGAGATCTCGGCGGAGTGGTGGCTCATCGTCCGCGCAGGCGCATTGCCTGTTCCTAGTCGATGTAATCATATGCTTCCAGGGTCAGGAATTCTGCGAAATCCGCGCTGGTCATCATGCGCTCGAAAATCTCCGCAGCTGCTGTCATGCGGCCGCGCATCAACTTACTTTTCTGCTCGGCGATGGCTTGGCGGACCATGTCTTGCGTGACGGGGCGGCCATCGCTCAGCGAGGCGCGGTGTTTCACCCACTGCCACACCTGGGAACGGCAAATTTCGGCCGTGGCAGCGTCTTCCATCAGATTGTAGATAGGAACACAACCAGAGCCGCGAAGCCAGGACTCCAGATATTGCAGGCCGACATCGATGTTCCAGCGTAGACCTTCTTCGGTGATCTTGCCGTTGGTGACGTCGAGCAGATCCTTCGCGTGGACCCGCACATCCTCCCGCCGGCGGGCGATCTGGTTCGGCTCTTTCATGTGCTGATCAAAGATTTCTTTGGCGATGGGCACCAGTCCGGGGTGGGCGACCCAGGTGCCGTCGTGCCCGGCTCTCACCTCGCGAAGCTTGTCCTGGCGCACTTTCTCCAGCGCTTTTTCATTGGCTGCGGCATCGTTCTTGATCGGAATCTGCGCCGCCATGCCTCCCATGGCGTGAATCCCGCGGCGGTGACAGGTCTGGATCAGCAGTTCCACGTACGACTTCAGAAAATGCTTTTCCATGGTCAGGGTGGACCGGTCGGGCAGCACAAAGTCGGGACGGTTCCGGAATTTCTTGATGAAGCTGAAGATGTAGTCCCAGCGGCCGCAGTTCAACCCCGAAGAGTGTTCTCGCAGCTCGTAGAGAATCTCGTCCATCTCGAAGGCCGCCAGAATTGTTTCGATGAGCACGGTGGCGCGGATCGTGCCGCGCGGGATGCTGAGTTCATCCTGCGCAAAGCAGAACACGTCGTTCCACAAGCGCGCTTCCAGGTGACTCTCCATCTTCGGCAAATAGAAGTACGGCCCGGTTCCTTTGCGGATCAACGCTTGCGCATTGTGAAAGAAGTAGAGCCCGAAATCGAACAACGACCCGGACATCGGCTTTCCGTCCACCAGAAAATGCTTTTCAATCAGATGCCAACCTCGAGGCCGCACCAGGAGCGTGGCCACACTGGGATTAAGTTCATAGCGCTTTCCTTCCGGACTCACGAAGCTGATCGTGCCCTCGACGGCATCGCGGAGATTGGCCTGTCCCTCGAGGTTGTTCATCCAGGTGGGAGAATTCGAGTCTTCGAAGTCCGCCATGAATACGCTGGCGCCGGAGTTCAGCGCATTGATGATCATCTTGCGGTCGACCGGGCCGGTGATCTCCACGCGCCGGTCGAGCAAGTCCCGCGGGATGGGCGCGACCGTCCATTCTGATTCGCGGATGTGGGCTGTCTCGGGGAGAAAGCCGGGGAGGGCGCCGGCGTCGATTTCCGTCTGCCGAGTTCGGCGGCGCTCCAGAAGTTCGCGGCGGCGCGGTTCGAACTCGCGCGCCATACGGGTCAGGAAGCGGCTTGCTTCCGGCGTAAGGATCTGGGTTTCGATTTCATTGCGGGTCGCTATGGTGGCCATGTCCGAATGATACGGCTCTCCGAACCTGAGAACAGCGGGGTGGAATAAAACGGACGACCGGGGCAAAACGGACGAGCTGGTTTGTGGCGCCTCCTGCGAAGGTTTCTACTGCAACCTGACCGGCACAGGCCGCACAGGAGACTACAGAACATGCGCACTCACCCGACCGCAGAACAACCATGGAACACGGATCCCCGCTGGAAAGGCGTCAAACGCCCGTACAGCGCCCAGGACGTCGAAAACTTGAGGGGCTCGATTCAGGTCGAGCACACGCTGGCCCGTCTTGGTGCAGAGAGACTGTGGTGGCTGCTGCAGAACGAAACGTACGTGCCGGCTCTCGGTGCGCTCACCGGCAATCAGGCGGTGCAACAGGTGCAGGCGGGTTTGAGCGCAATCTATCTGAGCGGTTGGCAAGTTGCGGCCGACGCCAACGACGCCGGCCAAATGTATCCGGATCAGAGCTTGTATCCAGCCGATAGCGTTCCCAACGTGGCTCGTCGCATCAACAATGCACTGATGCGTGCCGACCAGATTCATCACCTCGACGGAAAGAACGGCGTCTACTGGATGGCGCCCATCGTTGCCGATGCCGAAGCCGGGTTCGGCGGCACCTTGAACGCCTTCGAATTGATGAAGGCGATGATCGAGGCCGGGGCGGCTTGCGTCCACTTCGAAGACCAGTTGTCCTCGGCGAAGAAGTGCGGACACCTTGGCGGAAAGGTTCTGGTACCCACGTCGGAAGCAATCCAAAAGCTGGTCGCGGCGCGCCTGGCTGCCGATGTTCTGGGTGTGCCGACACTGATCATGGCTCGCACCGACGCCGACAGCGCCCATCTTCTGACCAGCGACGTCGACCCGCGCGACCGTTCGTTCATCACCGGAGAGCGTACCGCGGAAGGTTTCTTCCGAATCCGCGGAGGACTGGAGTCGGCCATTGCGCGCGGCATTGCCTATGCTCCATATGCCGACTTGATCTGGTGTGAAACCTCGCATCCCGATCTCGAGGAAGCGCGCCGCTTCGCAGAAGCGATACATGCCGTGTATCCGGGCAAGTTGCTGGCTTACAACTGTTCGCCCTCGTTCAATTGGAAGAAGAACCTGGACGATCGCACCATCGCCACCTTTCAGCGAGAGCTCGCGAAGATGGGATACAAGTTCCAGTTTGTTACGCTCGCCGGATTCCATGCGTTGAACCTGAGCATGTTCGAACTGGCGCGGGGCTACAAGGACAGCGGCATGACCGCGTACTCCCGCCTGCAGGAAAAAGAGTTCGCCCGGGAAACGCAGTATGGATATCAGGCCGTGAAGCACCAGCGCTTCGTGGGCACAGGATACTTCGACGCGCTTACGCAAGTGATCGCCGCCGGCACCGCGTCGACTACGGCGCTGGACGGATCGACCGAACAGGAACAGTTCTCAGGAATCAAGCTTCAAGTGCATCCGAAACATGGGCCGAATGCGGCCTGTCAGCCGATCCTGGGAGATTGCCCGTCCGTCGTTCTGGAAGTCACGCGTACGGAAGAGTCGCTTATGCCTTCGGGCGATTAAATCCAACAGCCGACCACAACCGATTCCCTCACGGAGTGCCCCGAGTCTGGAAGAAGAACGACCCGGGGCACGATTTGTATCTCTGAAACTTTTTCGTCCGCACGGCCCCGCACACTTAGACACAGTCCTCAATCCCTCGAAAGTGGCCAAGTGGAGAGACCCGCCAAGACCATGTGACCTCGGTCACAACACGGCGTGACATGGGTTGCAGACTCTGCTCACACCAAAGTCCTATTTTGGGAGCCGAGGCCGAGGTATGGTGCCCGCAGGAACCCAATCAGATGTTACCTTCGAAGCTTTCCTCAAGCGCTTGCGCGAATCCCACGAAGTTTCGGTTTATGAAGCAATCGAGAGACTCACACATGCGGGAGAAGCGGTGGGCTACGACGCGCACGATCTCATCCGGATGCTCGATCGAGGCATGACCTTCGAAGAGTTGCTCGAGCTCATCGAATCAAAGATGGAAAGTTCGCAGAAAGCGGCGTAGCCCCACCGAGGTGAGCGCAGGGCGCCGGTCCGTTAAATCGTGAGGTAGATCAATGAATGTCATGGAATGGTCCAAGGCCAACGTCGATTATGGCCGCAAGCTCGTAGATTCCGCACTAGAGGGAGCACGCACCGGGGAAGATGAATTCCTCAAAGAGGAATCGCTGCCGTCGTTTCTCGGTGAGTCTGCCCGGCAAGCGCTGGCACCCGCCGTCGTTGGCGCATGTCTCGGAGCATTGGGTGGCTACCTGGGGACCGGGCACCGGTCCAAAACCAGGGCTCTCGTCGGCGCCTTCCTGGGCGGAGCAGTTGGGTTTGGTGCCGGCGTGATTTGGGAGAGCCGGCAGTTCACCGCCAGTGTGGCTTCCAGTTCATGGAAGAGCATTAACCAGACACGCGATGAACACTGGCTTGAGATGAACCCGATCGACTACGCATAGAAGAGTCGACGGCCGGCGACATACGTTCAATTTACGACGATTCCCCGGAAGGGAAGCGGCCATATGATCGTGAGAGATGCAGTAGCAGTAAAAGGGCGGATCCAGATTCCGCTCACGACAGAAAGCCTTAGTGCAGATCGCATTGCATACCTCGACGGACTCATCCGTCAGGCCAGAACAGCCGCTGCGATTTTCACCCAATTCAGTCAGGAAGACGTCGATCGCATTGTCAAAGCGATGGTCCTGACAGGACTGGAGCAAGCCCAATATCTCGCCCGCCTTGCAGTTGAGGAAACCAGACTCGGAGTGATGGAAGACAAAGCCATCAAGAACATGGTGGCCAGTGAGTTTGTTTACAACTACGTCAAAGACAAACGTACGGTCGGGATCATCCGTGAAATTCCGGAGCGCAATCTGGTGGAGATGGCCGAGCCAATCGGGGTCCTGTTCTCGCTCACTCCCGTTACGAACCCCACTTCCACGGTCTTGTTCAAATGCATCATGGCCATCAAGACGCGCAACGCGGTCGTCTTCAGTCCGCACCCGAAGGCGTGGCATTGTTGCGCCGAGGCAGTAAGGCTCATGTACGAAACCGCTGTGAAACATGGCGCGCCGGAGGGCGTGTTTGCCTGCCTGGAATCGCCTACTCTTCCGGACAATGCCTACCTGATGAAGCATAAAGATGTGGGCCTGATTGATGCCACTGGTGGGCCGGGCATGGTCAAGGCTGCATACAGCTCCGGCAAGCCTGCGTTAGGTGTAGGAGCGGGAAATACGCCCGTCTATTTGGAGAAGACCGCCGACCTGAATACAGCTGTAGTCGACATCATTGTTTCCAAGACCTTCGATAACGGAACCATCTGTGCTTCCGAGCAGGCCGTGGTGATCGACGACGAGATTTACGACGACGTGCTAAAGAAATTTGCAGACTTGGGTGCGCACCTCTGCAACGAGAAGGAAACCAGGCTGCTGGAGCGCACGGTTATCGATCCCGAGACGGGGTTCATGCAACCCATGGCCGTCGGCCAGAGAGCGAGCGATATCGCCCGCTTCGCCGGTCTCTCGGTGAAACCCGACACCAAACTTCTGATTGCACCGATTCAAGGCGTGGGCCGTGAGCATCCTTTGTCTGTCGAAAAGTTATTTCCGGTGCTGGCGGTATATCGAGCCAAATCGACCGCTGAGGCGCTCAAGGTCTGTGTGGACGTGAACCACGCAGGAGGTCTTGGCCACACGGCGGTCATCTTCTCGCGCAACGAGGAGATAATCCGCAAGTTCGGGGAAGTGATCAACGCGGGGCGAATCATCGTGAATTCTCCAGGATCCGTCGGAGCGCTGGGCGCGGTCTACAACGATCTGGTGCCCACCTTCTCTTTCGGCTGCGGAACCGGCGGTGGGAACAGCACGACCGACAACGTCAATATCTACCACTACCTCAACATCAAGCGTGTGGCTCGGAGGACGCAAAACCATATGTGGTTCCGAGTTCCCAATCAGATTTACTTCAACATGAACGCGGTTGAGAATCTCGGCCAGTTCGCCTCGCAGTCGACCATCATCGTCACCAATCCCAGTCTGGAACGAATCGGACACGTGGACATTGTCCGGCGTCACATCTGCCCCAAGACGCACGTTCATGTCCAGGTCATTCCCGACGCGGAGCCTGAGGTCAAGGTCATCCTGCAGGGGGTGGAGGCGCTGAATTTCTACAAAGCCGACCAGATCATTGCGCTGGGCGGCGGGTCGGTCATCGACGCGGCGAAGATCATGAAGCTGAAGTACGAATCGCCGGAGGCGGACCTGGAATATCTGGCCGCGCCCTTCTTGGATTTGCGCAAGCGAGTTGTCCAATATCCGACGGAGAAGATCAACCGGGCGCGGTTGATTGCCATTTCCACGACCAGCGGAACCGGAAGCGAGGTCACGCCTTTCGCCGTTCTGATCGACAAAGAGCGTGGACGCAAAGTAACGCTCGCTGATTACTCGCTGACTCCGGATGTGGCGATTGTTGATCCGCAGTTTGTCATGTCGATGCCGAAGGGCCTGACGGCCGATACCGGCATCGACTGCCTGACCCACGCGCTGGAAGCCGGAGTTTCGACATTTGCCTCGCCCTATACAGACTCCAGCGCCATGCAGGCGATTCGCCTGGTGTTCAAGTACCTGCCCATCGCATACGCGCATCCCCACGACGAAGAGGCGCGCTGCATGATGCACAACGCCGCGTGCATTGCGGCGATGGCGTTCTCCAACGCGTCGGTGGGATTGAATCACGCACTGGCCCATGCGTTCGGCGCGCGCTTCGGCGTCGCCCACGGCCGAGCCAACGCGCTCATGCTGCCGCACGTCATTGCGTACAACGCCTCCGTGCCCACCAAATTCATGCCGTCACCCTACACCAAGGGATACGTAGCGGATAAGAAATACGCTACCGTCGCGGACTTGCTCGGCTTGGGCGGACATTCCGTTGATGAGAAGGTGAAGAACCTGATAGCGGCGTCGGAGCAGTTGCTCGACCAGTTGGAATTTCCACGGTCCATTGCCGAACTAGGCATTTCCAGGGAAGAGTTTGAGCGAGCCGTACCAGAACTGGTCAAGATTGCCTGTGATGATCCGTCCTGGCGGTCAAACCCCCGCATGCCGTTGATGACCGAAATGGCGGAACTGCTGTGGAAGGCGTATGAAGGGCGAGGTTTGGCCCAGGTGGTTGGTGCGGCTCAGCAACGAACAGAGTAACCGATGGTGGTGCGTATGGCGATGATTGTCGTCTTGTTGAACGTGAATGAAGAGCGCGTCGTTCTAGACCTGCAAGAGGCCGGGGGGAAACTGGACTCCACGCAGGGCGAAGTAGTTTTGGATTTCTCTTCCGTGCGCCGGATCGATTCAAGCGCACTGCAAGCCCTGGAAGAGTTTGCCCGCATCGCCGAAGAGAAAGCCGTTAAGGTCGCGCTCCGCGGGGTTAGCGTCGACGTCTATAAAGTGCTGAAGCTGGTGAGGCTAACCCGGCGTTTTTCCTTCGTGAACTGAGTGCGTGCTGTCGCCAGACTGAATAGGAGAACTGACGTGCAGAATCATCAACAGAGTGACCGCCTTTCCTGGGGCGACACGGTGTTCCTGCATCTGGAGCGGGAAGGCATGCCGCTGAACGTGGCGAGTGTCTGCCTGTTCGAGGGTGAATTCTCTCTTGAAGATTGCGCTCAGTTCATCGAGTCGAAGCTGCCCCTGTTACCTCGCTACCTCAAGCGGGTTGTACCGGCGCCGTTCGGTCTTGGCCTTCCCAGTTGGGAATACGATCCGGAGTTTGATTTGCGCCGCCATGTGCGCGAAGTGACGCTCAAACATGGCACCGACACAGAATTGAAAGCTCTTGCCGGAAAGATTTTCAGCCAGGTCATGGATCGACGGCACCCGCTCTGGGATACGACCCTGGTCCGGGGGCTGAAGGGAAATCGCACCGGGCTGATTATCCGCATGCATCACTGTCTGGCCGATGGCATTGCGGGTGTGGGCATCATCAACGTGCTACTGGATGCGAGTCCGGAAGCGCCGCGCCTGCCCAAGAGAAAGCTCAAGTTCCGTGTACCGTCACCGCCTGACCCTTTCACTTCACTTACCGCCGGAGTTCTGGATTCCTACTCCGATTTCGTCAAACGAATACTCTCCGCACTGACCGATCTGGTGACCATGGCGGAACGCGCCGGTGCCAACGGTGAAAGTGTGGCCACCAGTGAATTTGCGAATCTGTTTCCGGAAATCACAGCATTTACTGAGCGCCTCCGGTTCAACGTGATCTACCGCGGACCGCAGAAATTCGCCTGGGCTGAAATCCCGTTGGCGGAAGTCAAAGCGATCCGTCACAAAAGCGGAACCAGCATCAACGACGTAATTCTTGCGCTGGTGACCGCGACCATTCGCCGCTACTGCGAACTGCACGGGGACCGGGTGAAAGGAAAATTGCTGCGGATCATGGTGCCCGTCAACCTGCGTGGGAGTGGCAGCGCGGCAGAGTTAGGGAATCGCATCTCCCTGGTCCCGGTCACGATTCCTTTGGATATTCGTCAGCCCCGAAAGTTGCTTGCCGCGGTCCACAAGCGGACTGAGTTTCTCAAAGGTATACACGCCGCTGAGTTGGTGAGTTTGGCCGGGGGCTTGATCGGGATGTTTCCTACCTCGATGCAAGGAATGACCGGACCACTGATCAGTCAGTTGCCGATCACACCTTTCAACATGGTCTGCACGAATGTGCCGGGCCCGCAGTCACCGTTGTACCTGCTGGGCCGCAAGATGCTGCATTGCTATCCGTATGTTCCGGTCGGCGGCGAGATGGCGGTCAACTGCGCCATCCTGAGTTACAACGGCACGGTGTATTTCGGATTCAGCGGCGATGCACATGTCGCCCCTGACCTGAAGCGGATGGAGAAATTGTTGGAGGCGAGTTTCACCGAGTTGCGAGATGCGGCCGGAATCAGGCCGTCGCAAAAAAAGAAAGTGCGCCGGAAGACGAAGGCCGCATCGACGGCCGCCGCGCCAAAGATAGCGCCCGCGCCGGTGCCAGCACCAGTTGCAGTTCCAATTGCCGTTAGGTTTTCTCCTTCTGAATCGAAACGAGCACCAGAAGCTGCGCCGGCAACGGAACAGGAGAACATTCAGGCGCAGCTCGTGGTTGCCTAGGTAGAGCAAGTTTCAGAGCGCAGGCCGTGGTAGGTATCTATTTACCCTCGTTGAGCAGTGGCTGGCTGGTCCCAGGACACAACCTCTTTCTAACCATTCATGTCCTTGGAGTTGCCTGCTTTGCATATATCGTGGCGAAGCGGCTGGTTCCTCTGGTCCGGGCCCAGCGCGACCCACGCTTTGACCGGCCGCTCACTCGGCTGGCGAACGTGTTGAAGTTCTGGTTTGGACAGTGGAAACATCCTCGCTATCGATTCGCAGGCACTCTCCACATTTTGATTTTCGCAGGATTCATCCTGCTGGCAACTCGCGCTTTCTCGGTCCTGATCGTTGGAGTCGTACCCGGTTTCGTGATGCCGGGGCTTTCGGGGGAATCTGGTCGCGTTTATGACCTTATTACGGACTACGCCGCGACCGTCGTCTTCTTCTGCATGGTGGTGGCCGCGGTCCGGCGTCTCGTTTTCAAACCCGCGCGGTATGCGGTGCCCGCGAAGTATGGCAAAAGCCACACCGCCGACGCCGTTTTTCTTCTTGGCCTGATCGCGATTCTGATGGTTGCCGACAGTCTGTTTGCCGCGAGCGACGCCGCTGGGCACGCGCAACGAGGCCAGTCTACGGAAGCGCTGGCCACTTTGTCTTTGCCGTGGATGTTCCAGATTTTCATTGGCTCCATGCCGTTGGCGACACTCTGGGTCCTCAATGTCACCGCTTATCTCGTACACGAAGTGACCTTTTACTTCCTGCTCTGCTACCGGCCATTTGGAATCCAGTTCCACGTGGAAACGTCCCTGTTCAGCATTTACTTCGCAAAGTTGGAGAAGGGGACGCTAAAGCCGGTGAGATGGGGCGTACCCGACGAAAGTCTCGATCAAGTGAAATCGTTCGGCGTGAAGACGCTCGAAGACTTCACCTGGAAGCACATGCTCGACTTCTATTCCTGCGCCGATTGCGGCCGCTGCGCCGACAATTGCCCAGCCCATGCGGCGGGACGTCCGTTAGCACCACGATTTCTCACCATCAAGGCCAGAGACTACGTGTTTCAGCACTATCCCGTACTCGGCAAGGCCAACAATGGCAAGCCATTGATCGGCAATGTTTATTCCGAAGATGAAATCTGGTCGTGCACAACCTGCGGCGCATGCGAGGAAGAATGTCCGCTTCTAGTCGAGTACATCGACAAGATCGTCGACCTGCGGCGCGGAATGATCGATGACGGCAATGTGCCCCAATCGTTACAGAAGCCGCTGAAGGCCCTGGAGAGTCGCGGCAATCCCTACGGGAAGATGGAGAAGAAAAGAGCCGATTGGGCCAAGTCCCCCGAGGTGCAACAGACGGGTCCAGTCAAGGTTCTCGACGGAAAGAATTGCGCTGACACGCTTTACTTCGTCGACAGCATAACTTCTTACGACGACCGCATGCAGTCGATTGGGCGATCGACCTCCAGAATCCTCAGTCATATTGGAGAAGACTTCGGAATCCTGGGCGCAGCAGAGAAGGACAGTGGCCATGAAGTCCGGCGGTTCGGTGAAGAAATGCTCTTCATGGCTCTGCGCGATCACAACACAGAGGCCATCAGGGCATCGGGAGTGCAGCGAATCGTCACTGCCGACCCGCATGCCTACAACGCGCTGAAACACGACTACAAAGATGTGCCGCCGGTCGAGCACATCAGCCAGGTGATCGCCAAAGAAGTGAAGGCCGGCAAAATCCAGTTCGATCAAGTCGAAAATAAGAACGACGTGTATGCCTACCACGATCCCTGCTACCTCGGGCGCCATAACCAGATCTACGACGATCCCCGCACTGTGCTGGACGCCATTCCAGGTTTGAAGAGAGTCGAAATGAAACAGTCGCGCGACCGGTCATTCTGCTGCGGGGGCGGGGGACTCATGCTGTTCTACGAGCCCAAAGAAGAACAAAGAATGGGCGTGCTCAGAGTCCGCATGGCTGCCGAAGCAGGGGCGAACGTGATCGTCACGGCGTGCCCGTTCTGCATGGCGAACATCGAAGACGCGATCAAGGTGGCAGGTCTGGAAGGCAAGATGTCGGCTGTCGATCTGACTGAACTGGTGGACCAGCACATGGTTCGCGAAGTCTGCCCCGAGAAAGCAAAGGAATTGGAAACTGCGAATTGTGGAGGTTGAACGTGGAAATTCTGGTTTGTGTGCGAAGAGTGCCCGACACCTCGGAGAACGAAATTGAGCTCAATGCGGCCGGTAACGATATCGAGCGTGACGAACTTGTCTACTCGGTGAATGAGGCGGATAACTACGCGGTCGAGGAGGCTCTGCAGATTCGCGACCGGGTTGGCGGCAATGTCACGGTCGTGACGGTCGGCGCGGAAGATGACGAAGAAGTCCTGCGCCGGGAATTAGCCATGGGTGTGAATCAGGCTGTGCTGATCTCGGATGATGTTTTCAGCGGATCCGATGGCCGCGGCATCGCGACCATTCTCAAGGATTTTGTACGGAAAGGTCGCTACGACCTCATCCTGACCGGCGTTCAGGCCGACGACGGTGCGGCCCAAGTCGGTGGAATGCTGGCGGCGATGCTCGACTATCCGTTTGCTTCTCTCGTGAATTCCATCACCGTGGATGGGGAGAAGCTCAGAGTCAGCCGCGAGATCGAAGGCGGCAATCGGGAAATCAACGAGATCGATTTGCCCTGCGTCCTCTCCATTCAGACAGGCATTAACGAACCGCGTTACGTCGGGATGCGAGGTATCCGGCAGGTCGCATCCGTGCCGATCCCTGCCTTGGGCGCTTCCGACCTCGGAGTCAAGAACGCTACGGTCGGAGAAGCGGCCGCGAAGGTTAAACGCGTCGACTACTTCGTTCCCGCATCGAGCAGGGGAGCGGAGATGCTGCACGGCAGCCGGGAAGAGAACGCCGACCAGGTTCTTGAGTTGGTAGCAGCGAGGGGAGGGCTGAAATAATGGCTCGCATTTTTGCTTGCATCGTTCATAAAGGTGGCATCGTTGACGATTCTGCCGCGGAACTCGCGACCGTCGCCAGAAGGATAGATCCCACGGCATCTCCGACCGCGATTGTCACCGGCTGGGGTGCGGATCTCGACGCCGCGTGTAACTCGCTCCTCTCCTCTTATGGAGAAGTTTGGAAGGTAGCCAACGCAGCGCTCGCCTATCCCAACGCCGAGTTGGTCCGGCAAGCGTTGGTAAGCGTTCTGCCGCCCAACAGTATTCTGCTGGTCCCACACGATCATTTTGGGATCGATCTGTCCCCGGGCCTTTCCATCAAGCTGGGCTCCGCCTTTGTTTCGGACGTACTGGCCATCGAAGGAGTGGAAGGCAGCTTCTTCAAACTGGTCCGCCAGGAATTCGGTGGACAAGTCAGCGCTCACGTGCGCTGCGATGTTTCTTCGGGCGCGGTGATCAACGTCCGTCCGGGCGCATTTAAACCGGAGCCAGTCACCCCCATTTCGAGCGTAGTCGTCGACAAGTCATCCGCTGTGGGCACTCTGACGGCACGACGTCGGTATCTCGAGACGATCGTTGCCGAGGCGGGCGCTGTGGATATCACAAAGCACAGCGTCCTGGTCTCCATCGGACGGGGCATGCAAGAAAAGGACAACGTCGTTCTCGCCGAAGAACTCGCCGAGGTGCTGGGCGCGGCGGTGAGTTGCTCGCGGCCCGTCGTCGACGCGAAATGGATGGAGAAGTCCCGTCAAGTCGGGTCGTCGGGGAAAACAGTGAAGCCCAAGGTTTACCTGGCTTGCGGCATCAGTGGGGCATTCCAGCACCTGGCCGGCATTAAGGGAAATCCGTTCATTATTGCCATCAACAAGAATCCAAAGGCCCCAATATTCCAGGTTGCCGATGTCGGGGTTGTGGACGATGTCCTCGAGTTCATACCGGAACTAACCAACAAAGCCCGTGAAATGCGCGGCGTTGCCGCCAAGTGAGGTCGTACTCATGCTTGCTTACAAGACACTGAAACTGAGCGTTAAGTCTCTCAAAGAGTTTGCCAAGAAGCGTCTGCCCGACGATGTTCTGATCGACCTCGATGCCCGCGACGAGTGTCCCATAGATATCGTTCGCGACATGTGCAGCCCGGACAAGCTGGGCATTCAACTCCTGTTCATTCCCGAAGAATTCGGCGGCATGGGCGGAGGCACGTTTGACGTCTATTGCATTTGCGAGGAGATGGCGCGCATCGATCTCGGGATCGCGACCTCCGTGCTGGCAACCTTTCTCGGCAGCGACCCGATCACCGTAGGCGCTACGCCGGAACAAAAGAAGCTGTGGCTGAGTCGTATCGCGGATGAAGGATTGCTGTTCGCCTATGGCGCGACCGAACCGGAAGCCGGCAGCGATCTGGGAGCTTTGCGCACCACAGCAGACCCAGTTCTGAAAGATGGCAAGGTCGTCGGCTACAAGATCAACGGCAACAAGCAGTGGATCAGCAACGGCGGTATCGCCGGCGCATACACGGTTCTGGCGAATACTCCGAGTGGGCCGAGCTGGTTCGTCGTTGAAAAAGGCGCAAAGGGTTTTAACCACGACGAGCCGGAAGACAAGCACGGCATTCGTCTCAGCAACACGGCCGCCCTCGCGCTCAGTGATGTCTATGTCGATGCCGACCGTTTGATCGGTGGCGTCGCCGGACAGGGGCTGATTCAAGCCCAGGCTGTCTTTGGCTACACCCGACTGATGGTGGCGGCCTTTGGCCTGGGGGCGGGATGGGCTGCTCTGGATCGCGCGATTCCATATTCTACGAAGCGCATTCAGGCTGGAGCGCCGCTCTCGGAAAAGCAGGGCTACACGCACAAACTGATCGTGCCGCACGTGGCGCGGCTGGAAGCGGCACGTGCCTACATCGAAGAGACCGCTGAGCGCATCGACGCCGGAGAGGGAACCCTCAACACCGAAGGCGCCATCGCGAAATATATGGCGACCGAGGCCGGGAATCAGGCTGCTGACGCCAGCATCCAGGCGCTCGGTGGGTACGGCTACACCCATGAATACATCGTGGAGAAAATCAGCCGCGACGTTCGCATCACCACAATCTACGAAGGCACGTCCGAGATTATGGAGATGACCATCAGCCGCGACCGCTGGCAACTTCACCTGAAGACGCGCGGCCAGCACTATCACGACAAGGCGCGCGAGTTGGAAGCTCTGCATGCTCAGCATCCGAACGTAGGTGCGAATTTTGCTGCCCTGGCGCATCACGCCCTGGCCGAATTGATGGAGAAAGCGCGCGTCGCACGCCTCACGCGTTATCAGCACATTCTGCTGCGTCTGGGCGAGTGGATCGCTTACGCGGAGAGTGCAGGCAGCCTGGCTCGTCGGGCCGCGCGTTGCGCCGAGAACAAGCTGAATGAAAAGGCGAATCGGCGTTTTGACGCAACAGCGCTTGCGGCAGTCAGCCGAACCTTTGCCCGCGAAGCGGCGCTCAAGGTCGCGGAAGAAGGTTTGCGCTGGGTCTGCGGAGCTGGCGGCGTAAATGATGCCGAGATGCCCGCTTTCGAAGCAAGTTTAGGATTGCCCGCCATTCACCGTGCACAGGCGGGCCTGATTTCTGACATGGATTTTATAGCCGACGTCCTCTACGCCCGTGCAGCCAAGCCTGCACTCGCCGCATAAGTCCCAAGGCGCCTGACTATCCGTCATCGCAACCTGCCACAAGGTTGCACAGGAGCGTCATCATGGAAGAGAGAGCCAATCGTGCGATCGCGATTGTAGGAGCGGGAGCCATACTGCCCGATGCCCCCAACGTACCTGCATTCTGGGAAAACGTAAAGAAGGGCCGTTACAGCATCACCGAGGTTGCACCGGATCGTTGGGACCCGGCGTCTTACTACGACCCCGATCCCGGCGCTCCTGACAAGACTTACTCGAAGATCGGCGGCTGGGTTCACGACTGGGTATGGGATCCGATGAAGTGGCATCTGCCGATCCCGCCGCGTGTTACCGATGCCATGGATCTGGCGCAGAAGTGGGCTATCGCAGCCACCCGCGAAGCGCTCGAAGATTACGGATATCCGAAGCGACCGCTCGACACGGATCGCGTTGCTGTAATCCTCGGCAACGCCATGGCCGGCGAAAAACATTATCAGACCGCACTGCGGCTGAACTTCCCCGAGTATGCGCACGAGCTCGCGGAAAGCGTGAGCTTCGCGGCCCTTCCGGAGGCTGTGCGCGCGGACATTACCCGCGAGTTGCACGACCGCATTGGCAAGCGCCTTCCCCAGGTGACTGAAGACAGCATGCCTGGCGAATTGGCCAACTGCATTGCCGGACGCATTGCGAACATCTACAACTTTCACGGTCCGAACTACGTATGCGACGCGGCCTGTGCGTCCGCGATGGCCGCCATGACCGCCGCGGTCGAAGGACTGATCGGTAACGATTTTGACGCGGTCATCACCGGTGGAATTGACCGCAACATGGGCGCACAGACCTTCGTGAAGTTCTGCAAGATCG
Source organism: Candidatus Dormiibacterota bacterium (assembly GCA_035632675.1). Lineage (GTDB taxonomy): Bacteria > Acidobacteriota > Terriglobia > Terriglobales > Acidobacteriaceae > Sulfotelmatobacter. Next base: position 170,882 of record DASQGJ010000025.1, on the reverse strand, counting down.
GCGCGCTGTCTGCAACTGGTACTCGTCCTTATGCGGAAGGGGCGGACGGCTTTGTGATGGGCGAAGGCTCCGCGATCTTCCTGCTTAAGCGTCTGGCGGATGCCGAGCGCGACGGAGACAGAGTTTACGCCGTAATCCGCGGCATCGGGGCATCCAGCGACGGCAGGGGAAAAGGGATCACCGCTCCCAATCCTGTCGGACAGAAGTTTTGCCTGGAGCGTGCCTGGCAGAATGCCGGCCTATCGCCCGCCACTGCGACCTTGATTGAAGGCCATGGCACATCCACCCGGGTAGGTGATGTGGTCGAAGCTCAGTGCATGGCGAATCTGCTCAGTGGTGAGAATCTTCCAACCCACTCGGTAGCGCTAGGCTCGGTCAAGTCGAATATCGGACATCTCAAAGGAGCGGCGGGCGCGGCCGGCGTGCTGAAAACCGCGCTGGCCTTGCGAGACAAGGTGCTGCCGCCAAGCGTGAATTGTGAACACCCGAGTCCGGATATCGACTTTGCCCACTCCCCGCTCTACGTCAATACCGAACTGAAATCCTGGACGGTTGCATCCGACACGCCGCGGCGCGCTGGGGCGAGCGCCTTTGGCTTTGGCGGCACAAATTTTCACATCGTGCTCGAAGAGCACCTTCCCGGAAGGCTGACCGGCAATGGAAAGCGGTCGGTCGCCGTCGGCACGCTCCCCAATTCTGCGATGAATGAGGTTGTCATGAACGCGAAAGAAGTTCCCGCTGTTCCGGTGTTGTCTGCTTCTCTGTCTGCCTGCAAGCCGCCACTGCGCGGCGTCCTCGTAGTCGGTGCGGCCTCGGGGGCTGCGCTCTACGAGCGCTTGCGCGCAGTAATGAAGAGTGCTCAAGCGGGCAACGCACCTGCCCCGACACCACCGTCTGAGGCGGACCTGCGTGCTCGCGAACGTCTGGCGATTGATTACACCGATGTCGCTGACTTGGCGGACAAAGCGGCAAAAGCAATGAAAGGGCTGGCAGCTAGTCAGGCAGCCGTGTGGAAAGCGCTGCGCGCGCAAGGCATCTTCCGCGGTCAGGGACCGGCGCCGAAAGTGGCATTCCTTTATACAGGCCAGGGGTCGCAGTACGTGAACATGCTTCGAACGTTGCGCGAGACTGAACCCGTCGTGGCTCAGACTTTCGCCGAGGCCGATCGAGTGATGATCCCGTTGTTAGGCAAGCCACTCACCGACTTTGTTTTTGTTGACCAGGCCGATCCCGTTGCCGTCGCCAAGTGCGACGAAGACTTGCGGCAGACGGCGATCACTCAGCCGGCCGTGCTCGCCATTGATCTCGCATTGACCCGGTTGCTGGCTGCTTACGGCATCAAGCCCGACATGACAATGGGACACAGCCTGGGTGAGTACGGAGCGCTGGTCGCCTCAGGCGCTCTTCCCTTCGAGGACGCGCTGGAAGCTGTAAGTGCACGCGGCCGTGGAATGACGCAAGTCGCAGTGGCCGATAAAGGCCGAATGGCAGCCGTGTTTGCCCCGTTGAATGAGATCGAACGAGTTCTGAAGACGGTCAACGGTTACGTGGTGATCGCGAACATCAACAGCGAACATCAGGCGGTGATCGGCGGTGCCAGCGACGCCGTCACCCAAGCCATGGAGATTCTCAAGGAAGCCGGTTACGACGTTTCGGAGCTCCCGGTCAGCCATGCTTTCCATACTTCGATTGTGGCGCCGGCCAGCGAGCCATTGCGACGTGAACTGGAGCGCCTGCATCTGGAGTCACCGCGCCTTCCCATCATCGCCAACGTAAGCGGAGAGTTCTATCCCACAGGTCCGGGTGTCGTGCCGCAGATGTTGGACATTCTCGCCAGGCAGGTCGCTTCTCCCGTGCAATTTGTCAAAGGTCTGCGCACCCTCTACGATGCCGGCGCGCGCGTTTTCGTCGAAGTCGGACCGAAGAAGGCGCTGCATGGATTTGCCGAGGATGTTCTCGGCGACCGCGGCGACGTGGTTTCGCTGTTTACCAACCATCCGAAGTTCGGCGACATCGCATCGTTCAACCAGGCATTGTGCGGCCTGTACGCAGCGGGACTGGGACGCGGGACTGCGGCAGTCCCGGCGGAGACAGCAGAAGCATCCTCTCTAGTTGCGCCGTCACAATCCGAGCCGGGCAAGTTCGTCGCGATGGCTTCCGCACCCACCACTCAACAGGCAGCGCGAGCGAATGGCGATCACTTCGTTGAACTCGGCCACCTCTTCGCCGAGGTTCTTGAGCGCGCTCGGAAGATCCAGGGTGAACAAGACCATGGTCGGGCGAACCGCCCAGTCGTCATCACAGGTGCGGCCTTAGGTCTGCCCGGAACCGAACGCATCTTTGATGATGCCAATGTCGCTCGTATTCTGCGAGGCGATCAATTCATCGATCTCATCCCCACACGCCTGCGAAAGGCAATGCTCGACAAGCACATCACGCGCCTTGTGAAGAGCGACAACGGTGGGCCCACATTCGAAACCATCAACAACGTGGCCGATGTCATCAAGCTCGCGGGGCGGGGAGGTGCATTCGATCTGGAAACTGAATTCGGCATTTCGGCGGACCGCAAGGCGGCGCTCGACCGCGACACCCAACTGGCGATTGCCGTGGGCATCGACGCCTTGCGCGATGCTGGCATTCCGCTGGTCATGCGCTACAAAACCACCACGAAAGGTACGCAATTGCAGGATCGCTGGGTTTTGCCCGACGCACTACGTGACGATACGGGCGTGATCTTTGCCTGTGCTTTCCCGGGTTGCGACTCATTCGCCGATGAAATGTCACGCTATTACGGCGATCACTCCCGCCGCGAACAGTTGGGAATGCTGGAAAGCCTGCTTGCGAAGTCGATGAAGGCGAATGGGGACTCCGTTCTCGAGCAGGAGATTGAACGCCGCACGGAAGACTTACGAGATGCCATCGAGAAGGAGCCCTACGTCTTCGACCGGCGCTTCCTGCTCAGAGTCTTGTCGATGGGGCACTCACAGTTTGCCGAATTCATCGGCGCCCGCGGTCCCAACACGCAGATTAATTCTGCGTGTGCGAGCACGACCCAGGCGGTCGCGCTGGCACAGGACTGGATCCATGCCGGTCGGTGCCGCCGCGTGATCGTTATCTCGGCGGATGATGTGACTTCCGATCATTCCATCGAATGGTTCGGCGCAGGCTTCCTGGCCAGTGGAGCAGCCGCGACCGATGAAGTGGTGGAAGAAGCTGCTACTCCATTTGACCGCCGCCGCCACGGCTTGATCGTCGGTATGGGCGCGGCCGGCCTGGTGGTCGAGAGCGCGGAATCCGCGCGGGAACGCGGAATCCAGCCGATCTGCGAGGTCCTGAGCACGATGACGGCGAACAGCGCCTTCCATGGCACTCGCCTTGATGTGCAGCACATCGGCCAGATGATGGAAGACCTGGTAACTCAAGCAGAAGCTCAGAGCGGCATTTCGCGGGATCAGATTGCGCCCCACACCGTCTTCGTTTCCCACGAGACCTACACGCCGGCGCGTGGCGGCAGCGCCTCGGCCGAGATTCACGCGTTACGCCACGTATTTGGGAGCGCCGCAGATCAAATCGTGATCGCCAACACCAAGGGCATGACCGGTCACGCCATGGGAACTGGCATCGAAGATGTCGTCGCCGTGAAAGCGCTGGAAACGGGAATGGTGCCGCCCGTCGCTAACTTTAAGGAGGTTGATCCCGAGCTCGGCACCTTGAATTTGTCCAAGGGTGGCGCGTATCCCATCGAGTACGCAATACGACTCGGCGCGGGTTTCGGTTCGCAGATCAGCATGACGCTGTTGCATTGGGTCGCAACCAACGACGGTATCCGTCGCCGCCCCAACGCTTTGGGCTACGCCTATCGCATTGTCGACGAGGATTGCTGGAAGAGCTGGCTGAGCCAAGTCGCAGGTCATCCCACGGCGGAGCTGGAAGTCGTGCATCGCACGCTGCGGATACGTGATCAGGGTTCAGCCGCACGGGTGGTTGAAGTTGCTCAGAAATCCAACGAAGTCCCCCGCCCAACTACTCCGAAGCCGCTGGTTCCCGCGGTCGCCGTCCCTCCGGTGCCCACAGCGAGCCCGGCCGTCGAATTGCGAGTGCAAACGCACACGCCTTCGTCCGTCCCGCCAACCCCTCCGATACCCGCTCCGCAGGGTGACCAGGTAAAGGAACGGGTGTTGGCGCTGGTTGCTGAGAAGACCGGTTATCCGGTGGACATGCTCGACCTCGATCTCGATCTTGAAGCGGACCTGGGCGTCGATACCGTAAAGCAGGCGGAAGTGATGGCCACGATCCGGGAAGCGTACGGCATCGCCCGCGACGACAGCATTAAATTACGAGATTTCCCCACGCTGGCGCGCGTCATTCAGTTCGTACACGATCGGAGACCGGATCTTCGCAGCACGCCGTCCGCGCCGACCCCGGCAGCAATGCCGGTTCCAGCGGTTACAGCCGACCACGGAATCCAAGCGACTCCGTTGGTGCCGGAGGCGGTGTCCGCCAAAGGTGGCGATCCGGTGAAGGAACGCATCCTGGCGCTGATGGTCGAGAAAACAGGATACCCGCAAGACATGCTGGATCTGGACCTCGATCTGGAAGCAGACTTGGGTGTCGATACGGTCAAGCAAGCGGAGATGTTCGCGGCCATCCGTGAGATTTACAGCATTCCACGCGACGAGAACCGCAAGCTGCGTGACTATCCCACGCTGGCTCACGTGATCCGATTCGTATACGAGAAGCGTCCGGACTTGGCGGGCGTGCCCGCGGCCGCATCGTCTTCGCCGGTTTCGCCATTGCCGGTCTCAATCACTCCGACTCCGGCCGAGGTGCTCGCGCCCGCTCCCACACCCCTCGTGACGCCGGACGATTCTGATGATCCCATCAAGAGGAAGGTTCTCCAGATCGTGGCGGAAAAGACCGGCTATCCGGAAGACATGTTGGATCTGGACCTCGATCTTGAAGCTGACCTGGGTGTCGACACCGTAAAACAGGCGGAGATGTTTGCGGCGGTGCGAGCCGCGTACAACATTCCACGCGACGAAAATATGAAGCTGCGCGATTTCCCGACCCTGGCGCATGTGATCAAGTTCGCGCACGACCGGTCCGTTCCGGCAAAGGCCGTCGCTGTGCCTTCCGTGAAACCGGCACCAGAGGAACAGAGACCAACCACCCCCGCAGCTTCGGTTTCGGTTCAGCCTGTGCGTCCTGTGCTCGCCAGTCTCGATGCGGCAAATTCCATTCCGCGACGCGTGCCGGTAGCGACATTGCGTCCTCCTCTCACCGTTTGCAAATCAACCGGAGTGAAATTTGAACGCAACAGCCGCGTCATCCTTATGCCCGACAAGGGCGGCGTTGGCCAAGCTCTGACGGAGCGCCTGCGTGCGCTGGGAGTCGAAGTACTCTGCATTGAAGGCACTCCCGATTCCGACACACTGACCGGCCTGCTCAAATCCTGGACTGCAACTGGGAGAGTGAACGGAATCTTCTGGCTGCCCGCGCTGGACAACGAAGGCGACCTTTCCCAGCTAGACTCCACTTCCTGGCGCAACGGGGTGCAGGTGCGAGTGAAATTGCTGTACACCACGATGCGTGCCTTGTACGAGCATGTAGGCCGCCCGGGCACGTTCCTGGTGTGCGCGACGCAACTCGGCGGACATCACGGATATGACGACGCTGGAGCAGTGGCTCCGCTTGGCGGCGCAGTAACTGGCTTTGCCAAGACATACAAGCGGGAACGCCCGGAATCCCTGGTGAAGGCCGTCGACTTTGAAGCGAACCGCACCCCGAACGAAGTTGCCGGACTCCTGATCGACGAGGCGTTGCGCGATCCGGGAGCGGTCGAAATTGGATATACGAGTGGCCAGCGCTGGACCGTCGGCTTGCAGGAGCAGCCTGCCATCGACGGACAACCGGGCATTGTGCTCGACCAGAACAGCGTCTTCGTAATCACCGGCGCGGCAGGCAGCATCGTCTCGGCCATCACGGCCGACTTGGCCGCTGCATCCGGCGGAACGTTCTACTTGCTCGATCTTGTGCCGAAGCCCGATCCAGAGAATCCTGATCTCAAGCGCTTCGTGAGCGACAGGGAAAACCTCAAACGCGACCTGTTTGCGCGCATCCAGAACCGCGGCGAACGGGCCACTCCAGCTCTCGTCGAAAAAGAGCTGGCCAGCCTGGAGCGGGCCCAAGCCGCCCAAGCCGCCATTGACGCTGTGCGTGCGGCTGGCGGAGCGCCGCACTATTTCAGCGTTAACCTCGCGGACGCGGAGGCAGTCGCCATGGTCATCGACCAGGTGCGCCAGCGCAGCGGCCGCATCGACGTGTTGCTGCACGCCGCTGGTGTTGAACGAAGCCACTCCCTGCCAGATAAAGACTCCCGGGAATTTGACTTGGTGTTCGACGTCAAGAGCGACGGATTCTTTAATCTGCTGCACGCCATTGGCGAGATGCCCCTCGGCGCCACGGTGGCATTCAGTTCGATTGCAGGCCGCTTCGGCAACGCCGGACAGACTGACTACAGCTCTGCCAACGATCTGCTGTGCAAGATCACGTCGAATTTCCGTACTACCCGCCCCGCCACGCGTGGCATTGTGATTGACTGGACGGCGTGGGGTGGAATCGGCATGGCCACGCGCGGTTCGATCCCAAAGATCATGGAACTCGCCGGGATCGACATGCTGCCCCCGGAAGCTGGCATCCCATTGATCCGGCGAGAACTCACCGCCGGTGCGACGCGCGGCGAGATCGTGATCGGCCAGCGCATGGGCGTCATGCTGCATGAGTGGGATACCACCGGCGGGCTCGAACCCTCGGCTGCAGAGTTCTCGCCAGCGCTTGGACCCATGGTGGGTAAGGTCGCCTCCATGAGTCTTTACGACGGCTACTCGATCGAAACGACACTGGACCCTCCGTCTCAACCCTTCCTTCATGATCACCAGATTGACGGTACTCCGGTTCTTCCAGGGGTCATGGGCATCGAAGCATTTGCTGAAGCTGCTCTGTGCCTGCTTCCCGGATGGCGGGTCGAGACCATCGAAGACGTGAGTTTCCTTGCGCCGTTCAAGTTCTACAGGAGCGAACCACGTGTCGTTCGGGTCGAGACAAAGATTCATCCGTACGGCGGGCGGTTGGTGGCAGATTGCCGGTTGATCGGCTACCGATCCCTGCCGAATCTGAAAGAGCCGCAAGCAACGACGCACTTTACTGCGCGGGTGCGGCTCGCGAAACAACCCGTTCAAACGCCGGTTGCGAGCGCATTCGTCAGACCGGCCGGAAGCTGTGTCGAAGCGGCTGATATCTATCAACTCTACTTCCACGGGCCCGCGTACCGGGTGGTGGAGAGGGCGTGGTGGGATGGAAAGCAGGTCACCGGTTTGATGGCGAGAGGCTTGTCCCCCAATCACCATCCGTCTGAGTTGGACACGGTCGTGGCGCCACGAATGATCGAGCTTTGCTTCCAAACTGCCGGAGTCTGGGAGCTCGGCATGCAGGGTCGAATGGGGCTGCCACAGCGCGTTCACAAGGTTTCCTTCTTCCGTGCCCCAAGTCCGGCTGATGGCCGGTTGTACGCCGTGGTCACTCCTGACGAGGTTCGAGCGAGCTTCGACGCTGAAGTTCTGGACGAAAAGGGAAACTGCTACCTGCGCCTCAGTGGCTATCAGACAGTGGCTCTTTCCAATGGCGTTGACAGAGAAAATCTGAAAAGCCTGCAGGCGATCATGTCAGGAGAGGCCGTTCTGGTTGCTTAACGCAGCGCCCCGATAGAACCACGATTGTTCACGGAGGCTCTCATGCAAGACGAGTTCCAACGCGTTGCCATTGTCAATCGCGGTGAAGCCGCCATGCGCTTCATCCACGCAGCGCGGGAGTTCCGTGACGAGCACGGCGTACCCCTGCGGACTATTGCGCTCTTCACCGATCCTGAACGTCATGCCATGTTCGTTCTCGAGGCCGACGAGGTAGTGTCTCTCGGCCCCGCCCAATTCACCGATCCCGATACCCATCGGCCCAAGAGTAGCTACCTCGACTATGGGAGGCTCGCGCGCGCGCTTGCCGCCGTCAGGGCAGATGCGGTTTGGGTGGGATGGGGTTTTGTGGCGGAACACGCGGCATTCGCGGATCTGTGCCGGGAGATGGGCATTGTTTTCATCGGGCCGCCTGGAGATGTGATGCGCAGGCTTGGCGACAAGATCGCCGCGAAACGTCTGGCCGAGCAGTCCCAGATACCGGTTGCTCCCTGGAGCGGTGGGCCCGTAGAAACTCTTGCCGACGCATGTTCTCACGCTGAGCGTTTGAGCTTTCCACTCCTGATTAAAGCCACTGCGGGTGGAGGCGGCCGTGGGATTCGCGTCGTGCGGTCTGCATCTCAGCTGCCACACGCGTTTGAGAGCGCCCGTGCTGAGGCGTGTAAGGCTTTTGGAGATCCCACGGTCTACCTTGAGCGATTGGTGCAAAGCGCGCGCCACATCGAGGTTCAGATTATCGCCGACCGCTACGGGACGACGTGGGCGGTGGGAGTGCGTGACTGCTCGATACAGCGCCGACACCAGAAAGTGCTGGAAGAATCGCCCTCCCCCGTGCTTTCTCTACAGGAGGATGAGGCGATCCGGGAAGCCGCGGTTCGCCTGAGCAGGGCCGCCGGCTACTGCAATGCCGGCACCGTGGAGTTCCTCTACGAACCGGAGACCCATCGTTTCTGGTTCATGGAGGTGAATGCCCGTTTGCAGGTGGAGCATCCCGTTACCGAATGCACGACGGGGCTTGACCTCGTGAAGCTTCAAATTCACGTGGCGCGCGGCGGCCGTCTGGAGGGCGAGTGCCCGCGCACCACCGGTCACGCGATTGAGGTACGGCTGAATGCGGAGGATTGCGACAGCGGCTTTGCTGCAGCTCCGGGATTGATTGAACGCTTCCGAATTGCGACGGGCGCAGGCCTGCGTGTGGACACCGGAGTGGCCGAGGGTGAGGCCATTCCGGCGGACTTTGACTCCATGATTGCCAAGATTATCGCCCATGGTCAAAACCGGCGTGAAGCCATGTCCCGTCTCAGGTGCGCGTTGCAGGATAGCGTCGTAGTCGTCAGGGGCGGGGCGAGCAACAAATCGTTTCTCCTGGAAATGCTAAACCGCCGCGAAGTCCAGGACGGCCAAGCGGACACTGGATGGCTCGACCGTCTAGCGGCGGCCGGCGATCATCTCTCTGCCAGGCACGCCGATGTCGCTTTGGTGCAGGCCGCGATCGATGCATACGATGCCGAGTTGGCCGTGGAGCAAGCCCAGTTCTACGCATCCGCCGCACGCGGCCGTCCGCAGGTGCGGAGCGACATTGGCCGCACACTGGCACTGCGCTATCGCGGCCAACTTTACTCGATGAAGACCCATCGAACGGGTCCGCAAGAGTACAGAGTGGAAGTCGATGGAGCGCGAATCGAAGTCCACATCGACCGCTTGGGCGATTTCGAATGCTGGCTCACTGCTCTGGGACGTCGCTTCCACGTTGTCTCTATCGCCCAAGGAGTGAGTTCCAGGATTGAAGTGGATGGCGTGTCGCACCGCGTGGATCGAGACGATGGGGGCGTAGTGCATGCACCCGCTCCGGCGGTGGTCGTTTCGATTGCCGTAAAGCCAGGAGACATAGTTGCGGTCGGGGACACCTTGGCTGTGCTCGAGGCCATGAAAATGGAAACCCACGTGGTCGCTCCATTTTCGGGCAAAGTCCGAAGCGTAATGACGATGCCGAACGTGCAGGTGGATACCGGCGCCGCGCTGGTTCAGATCGAGGTGAGTGCTGCTGACGACACCAGCGCACCGCTGAACCGGCTGGTTTTTGGTGCGCGCGACGGCGGCGAGACCACAATGCCGGGGTGTCGAGAGAGCCTCAAAGATCTCCGCCAACTCATGTTGGGCTTTGACATCGATCCGGCGAACTGCGCGCGCCAGTTGTCCGCATGGAGACAACTATGCCCCGCGAACAGCGAAGAAATCAGAGAGTCTGAGACTGCGATTCTCAACATCTTTGTCGACATATGCTCTCTGTTTCAGCATGAACCCGAAGTGGATCATCACACTGCCGGGGAAGACCCTAGCGCCGAAGCCTACCTCTTCTCTTATTTGCGCATGGTCGAGACCAATGGCGAAGGACTTCCGCCAGCTTTTGTCGATACCCTGAAGCGCGCTCTGGCGCATTACGGTGTGCACACTCTGGACAGTTCACCCAACCTGAAGGAGGCCTTGCTCTGGGTCTGCAAATCACACCAGCGAATGGTGCAGCAAGCGGCATCCATTGTGGACATCCTCGAACAGCGCCTGCTGCTGGTCGGTACCTCGGAACCGCGTGCCAACGAGTCCTTTCGGACGCTCCTCGACCGCATGGTTTCGATCACTCGCGAGATTTATCCTTCGGTCTGTGATCTCGCCCGGGAAGTGCGCTATCGCTGCTTCGATCAGCCCTTGTTTGAGCAGGCGAGAAATAGGGTGTATGAAGAAGCGGAAGACCATCTCGCATATCTGGCGGCAAATCCTGACACCGCGGAGTGCCGCGCCAGGATCCGCGCCCTGATCGATTGTCCGCAGCTTCTCGCGGGCCTGTTCGCCGGCCGGTTCCCCACTGCCGATCTCGGCCTGCGTCTTACGATGTTGGAGGTGCTCACCTCGAGGTATTACAAGATTCGGACTCTCCAGAATCCGAATGCATCGTCGGCGGACGGACATTGTTATGTCTCCGCTGAATATGACTACGAGGGCAAACGCATTCACGTCTTCGCTGCCTACGCGGAGTATCGCCGTCTGGCTGAGGTGGCAAAAGCCCTGCTTCCTGTCATTGCAGAGGTGGCAGCCGATCACGATGTCGTTTTGGATTTTCACCTCTGCCTCAACGGCAAGCTGAGTGCCGCCGACACCACGCAACAGGAAGTGCGGGCCATGCTGAATCAGGTTGTCTTTCCTCGTCCAATCCGTCGCATCGTGGTGGCAATTGCCGGAGTGGGCCAGGGGCAGCGCGTGAGCAGTTTGCAGCACTTTACCTATCGCCCAAGTGACAACGGGTACGAGGAGGAAACGCTTTACCGCGGAGTGCATCCGATGATGGGCAAGCGCCTGCATCTCTGGCGCCTCAGCAACTTCAAAATCGAGCGCCTGCCATCGGTCGCGGACGTATATCTTCTCCATGCCGTTGCCCGTGACAACCCTAAAGACGAGCGCTTGTTTGCGGCCGCGGAAGTGCGCGACGTGACTCCGGTGTGCGATGACGCAGGGCGCGTCGTCCAGTTGCCCCATCTGGAACGCATGTTGATGGAAACGCTGGGAGCAATCCGGTTGTTTCAGTCGCGGCGGCGGCCCCAGGAGCGCTTGTATTGGAATCGCGTCTTTCTTTATGTGTGGCCTCCGCTCAATCTCAAGCCGGACGAGCTGACTCATATCGTGCGCAGGCTTGCGCCCGAGACCGAAGGTCTGGGGCTGGAGCAGGTCGTAGTACGTGCCCGCATTCCCAACCCGGCCACCGGGGAATTGCGCGACATGGTGGTGCGCATCTCAACCCCGGTAGGCAGCGGCGTGCTGATCACATTCCGTCCCGCCGACAAAGTGCTCCCGCTTAAACCGCTAAGCGCCTACGATCAAAAAGTTATTCGTGTCCGCCAACGCGGGATGGTCTACCCATACGAGATCATCAAGATGCTCACTCCCGCTCGGGAAGACATGCGATCGGAATTTCCTCCCGGCGATTTTGTGGAGCACGATCTTGACGCCGAAGGGAGATTGGTCCCCGTCAATCGTCCCTACGGTCAGAACAAAGCCAACATCATTACTGGAGTTATCCGCAACTTCACCAGCCGTTATCCCGAGGGTATGACGCGCGTTCTGCTGCTCGGAGATCCCAGCAAAGACCTGGGTGCACTCGCCGAAGCAGAGTGCCGGCTCATCATGGGCGCTCTGGATCTGGCCGAGGAAAAGGGCGTCCCGGTAGAGTGGTTCCCGATTTCAGCGGGCGCGAAGATCTCGATGGACAGCGGGGTTGAGAACATGGACTGGATCGCCCGGGTCTTGCGCAGGCTGGTGCAGTTCACTCAAGCGGGCGGTGAAGTGAATTTGCTGATCAACGGGATCAACGTGGGAGCACAACCCTATTGGAATGCCGAGGCCACCATGCTGATGCACACTCGGGGCATTCTGGTGATGACTCCGAAAGCATCGATGGTGCTCACCGGCAAGCGTGCACTCGATTATTCGGGCGGCATTTCAGCCGAAGACAATCAAGGCATTGGTGGCTACGATCGCATCATGGGTGTCAATGGCCAGGCCCAATACTGGGCTCGCGACATCGACGAAGCGTGCCACATTCTCTTTCGACACTACGAGCACACCTACACTTTGCCGGGAGAGAGGTTCCCCCGCCGGGCTCACACCACCGATCCCCTCGACCGGGACGTGCAAAGCTATCCGCACAACACGAATGGCGAGGAGGGGTTCGCGTGGGTTGGAGAGATTTTGTCGAACGAGACGAATCCCGGACGGAAGAGGCCCTTCGACATTCGCAGAGTGATGATGGCAACCATAGACCAGGACCACGCACCCCTGGAGCGATGGGCCGGCATGCGAGCGGCGGAAACCTCCGTGGTCTGGGATGCTCACCTGGGTGGGTACCCGGTGTGTCTGATCGGTATCGAATCTCGCTCCGTTCCCCGCATAGGATTTGTGCCCGCCGACGGGCCAGACCAATGGAGCGCAGGAACGCTGTTTCCGCAGTCTTCCAAGAAGGTGGCCCGCGCTATCAATGCTGCCAGCGACAATCGCCCGGTCGTGGTCCTGGCCAATTTGTCAGGCTTTGATGGTTCACCGGAGTCGATGCGGCGGTTGCAGCTTGAGTACGGCGCAGAGATTGGCAGGGCCGTGGTGAACTTCAAGGGCCCGATGGTTTTCTGTGTGATCTCGCGGTATCACGGCGGCGCCTACGTGGTGTTCTCGCGGGCATTGAACGAGCAGCTTGAAGTGGCGGCTCTGGAGGGTACGCATGCCTCGGTCATCGGCGGTGCTCCCGCTGCGGCGGTTGTTTTCGCCGGCGAGGTTGAGGCCCGAACTCGCAAAGATGAGCGGCTTCAGGCTCTCAATCAGGCGATGCTTCAGGCCGGCGGCATGGAGAAAGGACGGCTGCGTACCCAGTGGAGTGAACTTTTCAAAATCGTATATTCCGAGAAGTTAGGTGAAATGGCGGGCGAGTTCGACCGCATTCACAGCGTGCACCGGGCGCTCAGCGTGGGTGCGTTGGATCATATTATTCCTCCCGCGAATCTTCGCCCGTATCTCGTAGATGCGGTGGAGCGTGGGATGAAAATCGACGAGAACGTGAGCGGAAAGGCAGAACTCGAGATCGTGGAAGCCGCCTAGTCGCGGACAAACTTCGAGATCGAGGTTTCCGGGGAAAGGCCGTGATGGTTTCCTTTCGCCGGTTTGGAGTCAGCGCCTCGTATGGACGTTTACTGGATGGAGCAGACGGAAGCCGACGTTCCAGCGGAGAATGAATGGCTGAGCGCGCGCGAGTTGAGTTCTCTTTGCAGCATGCGATTTGCGAAACGGCGCAATGATTGGCGGTTGGGTCGCTGGACTGCGAAACGCGCGCTTGCTGCCTGCCTCAATCTTCCCAGCGATCTTTCCGCACTGGCGAACACAGAAATAATCGCCGCGCCATCGGGCGCCCCCGAAGTATTTCTGTTCCGCCGGACTTCGCATGTCACTATTTCACTCAGCCACCGCGCAGGTAGAGCGATGTGCGGCGTCGCGCTCTCGGGGGACCGCATTGGCTGCGATCTGGAAATGATCGAGCCGCGCAGCGATGCCTTCACGGCCGATTACTTCACGGCCAGCGAGCAGGCTCTGGTGGAGCGAACGCCCACGCAGGAGTGGCCATTGCTGGTGACGCTGCTGTGGAGTGCGAAAGAGAGCGCACTCAAGGCGCTGCATACGGGCCTCCGGCTCAACACAACTTGCCTCGATGTCCAATTCGTCGAGGAGTTTCTGCCTCCTGCCGGGCAGCTTCGGCCTCTACCTTTCGCTCCCGGGCAAGCCGGCCATCCTGACGGGTGGCGGCCCTTGCTCGTTCGTTACTCCGGTGGCGAAATCCTCTGCGGCTGGTGGCGACACGCCAACCATCTGGTGCGGACTTTCGTCTCGGCTCTTCCGCTGCGCCCGCCGATTCATTCCGACTCCTTATTCGAACGATCGGAAAGGTAGGGGAGCTAGTGGCTTCGTGAGTTGAGTATCTCAAAGTTGACACTCTAGACGTCAGGAATTCGAGTCTCCTCGCGCCTATTGTTTTTTCACTTACTAGCTGGCAGCGGTTGTCCTTCACCCATCGTTTCTTGCCGGTACCACGGTAGGCGGCAGTCTACCCCCCCAAGCTTTATTCTTCAGTGGCTGGAAGCCTTTCGGATGGCGATCAACGATACCTGTTCCAGGTCGGGGTAGTGATCCTCGTTGTCGGGCTTGCGTGCCGCGGGCGGAATCTGCTCGATCGTCGTTCGTGCAGGCAGCACACTGCCGAAATATTGGATATACACTTCGTCAAAGGCGCGCGTGTCCGACAAATCGTCCAGGTAAACATTCGTAGCCACGACCTCGTCGAAGTTCATGGCGGCTTCTTCAAGATTGTCGAGCAGATTTCGCATGGTTTGCCGGAGTTGGTGGGCGGTTGTCGCAGCATAGACGCCACCGTGTGGCCCGGGAATGAAGCCACTCTTGGCGGAGCAATACAGAGTCTCGCCGGCGAAGACGCAGGGACTCGCAGTTGGGCTCGGTGGCATGTTCTTCGGTCGAACCGCTTGCCTTTGCGTCAAGTCGCGGACCGCGACACCGGTGTACTCGATGTGGGCGCCGCCGGGAAGACTTGAGACTTCAATGGTGGCCCGTGCAGGAGTATTGCCGAATTCAAAACGCGATGCGTAGCGTTGGTTCATGACCCGCATTGGGATGTCGGACGTCAAATAAGGATTGACGAAGACCATGTTGCGGAGATCAAGGCCGGCGGCTTCCAAAACGGCCTTCATGCGGTCGAGTGCAAGGTCTACCTGGGTTGCGGGGTCATCCGGAACCTTGCTGGTAGCAGGATCGCTGCCGGGCATGGCGGAAACGAAGAGGCGGTCGTGAGTGAGCATGCCCGGCGAGGCGGACTCCTCTGATTTGTAGCCCGGTGGAATCACGGCTCGGCGGTCCGCCAGACTGCGCACGGCTACTGCGCTGACTTGAACTGATGGCTCGGGAAGCTTTGCAACACCCAGCACAGCGCGCGCAGGCGGCGTCTTCGGAAAGACGTCAGCGAAGACTTGATTCACTTCTCGATACTTGCCGATGTCCTCGAGGTAAACCTGGGTGTAGACCACGTGCTCCATGGTCAAACCCGCGGTCTCGATCACTGACCTCACGTTATCCAGGGCTTGCCGGACCTGTGCTTGAAAAGTTTCCGGCACGGTGCCGTCAGGGCGGCGCGGCCCTTGTCCCGAGATGTACAGGTAGTCGC
Source organism: Candidatus Dormiibacterota bacterium (assembly GCA_035632675.1). Classification (GTDB taxonomy): domain Bacteria; phylum Acidobacteriota; class Terriglobia; order Terriglobales; family Acidobacteriaceae; genus Sulfotelmatobacter. Next base: position 155,378 of record DASQGJ010000025.1, on the reverse strand, counting down.
CAGCATCCACCCCGGAGGAGTAGACACGACTCGCCGCAGCGGTCGCTGGAACCACAGCCCGCACCTGAGCCTGTACTCCGAACGTCGACAATAACAACAATCCGGCCAGCAATGTTCGCATTTGAATCCCTCGCCAGATTCCTTAGAATTGAGAGTGTCACGATCAGGCTGCGGATTTTGCCTTTTGAGCGGCACTCAGAATCTGTCGCAGCGTCTGTCCCACAATGATTTCCTGCCCAGGCTGAATGGTCATGGAAACCAGTTCGATGTGGTCGGCTTCCTTGCGTTCTTTACGGTTCGGATTCGGATTGCCTTCGCGCACCGCCGTCACCAGACTGGGATTATCGGAACCGAGCACTTCGATCACTGGATCGTTCTCGCGCAACTTGCGCACGCAGTCGGATGTGGTGAAGCCCCAACCCGTCTGGTCCCAGAAGACCCTCAGGGTGGGGAAGCGGTTGCCATCGTCGGGAATATAGATGTCGGTCTTCACGCCGGGCACGGTGTCGACCAGCTTTCGAATCCGGTCTACGCGGCCGTTCCACTCGCTGTAGATCTTCTTCTCGTCCATGTTCAGCCAGGTCTCGAGCGCGGTCACGCAGCCGACTATTTCTTCTTTGCCAACTTTCATGGGGCGGCAGACCGAACCTTCGCGGGGAGCCGAGTTCATCAAAGCCGCTTCGATCAGGTCTTTTCGGCCGAGCAACAGGCCGCTGCACTGTGGTCCGCACAAGCCCTTGCCGCCGGAGAACGCATAGAGGTCAATCTTCATCCGGGCGTAGAGCCGGGCGTTATCGGCGGGAGGAATTCCTGCGGCATCGTCAAGCAACATTGGGACCTTGTGGTCCTTTGCCACCGCGAGTTCACGCTGCAATTTCTCGCCCAGATCGGTGGTATAGATCATGGCGGCGTTGTCATTGATGGCGTTTGCGAGTTCTTCCGGAGAATAGGCGAGCACGAGCTTTGCGCCGGTCAACCGGATGGCGCTGTCAAAGGCGCTCCTCCCGCCCATCATGATTACCTCATGCTTCAGTCCGGTCGTGTCGGGGAGCTGCCAGACATACTTGTCGTTGGTTCCAGCCATGCATGCGGCGGTTGCGGCCGCCATGGCGCCAGCAGCGCCTGAAGTGACCATGCCGGATTCGGCGCCGGTCAATTCTGCGAGGCGCCGTCCAGCGCCGCGCTGCAGTTCCAGCATGTTGACGAAATGCTGCCCGGCCTCGACCTGGGCCTGACGCACTTCAGGAAACTCCAGAGACCCGCTCAGGTAGGTCCACGTTCCGCGACAATTGATCACGGTTCGCACACCCAGACGGGTGTATACATTCTGCCGGGGGTCTTTGCCGATCGCGGTGGCGGCCTGCGCGTAGAGGTTGCGCGCTGCGATCTGGGTCAGAAGGGGAGCGGCCGCCGCCAACTTGATGAATGATCGCCGATTGGAATTTCGGGTGCCCATTTCACTCCTCCTTCATCGAAACGCGCGGATTTTCATCCGTTGAAAACCGGTGCACTGGAACCCGCGGATCACTCGCACCCGAGGCGAATTTGGTATACCACAGAATAAGCTTGACGTGCATCAATTTATTGCGTTTGATTAGTTTTTCTTTCGTTCGCGGCAGATCGAATTCTTCAAAGCAGCGAGCGGATCCTCAAACTAACCGCGCACTCGCGGCATACAGGCGCTCCGGAGAGAATCAACGATGATAGCTTGGTGTCGAAAACTGGTCGCAGTGCGGCGTGTCTTCATAAATCTGCTTCTGGCTGGTCTGGCGACAGGACTTGCTTTGGGCCAGGCCGGCGGTGAATCGCATCCATCTGTGAATTCACCATGCCGCGTTGAACCCGCCGATTACAAGGGCTGGCAGGCGCAGAAGCTTTCCAATCGCTGGGTCCAACTGCTTGTCCTGCCGCAGAACGGTGGACGATTGATACAGATTATCTTTGCCGGGCATCCTTACTTCTTCGTCAATCCAAAATACGAAGGCAAGTACCTGCCGCCAAGTGAGAACCAGTGGTTCAACTATGGCGGCGACAAGCTGTGGCTCCTGCCGGAAGGGAATGACGATGAACAACACTGGGTGGGAAACTCCGACTTGATCGACGACGGCGTCTACTCGTTTCGAAAGATTTCGGAAGGCGAGAGGTGTGAAATAGAACTGACGGGTCCGGCTGACCCGCGAACTGGGATTCAGTTCCAGCGCACGATTCAACTGGACGCGGACTCTCCGCGAATTCGCTTTCACGCGACCATGAAGAACACCACCGGGCACACTGTGGAGTGGTCGATGCAGTCGGTCTCGCAATACGACACTGCCGACCCCGGCTCGTCATCGCAAATGAACCACAATTTCCGCACGTTTGCTCCCGCGAATCCAGTGAGCAGCTATCTCAACCGCTACCATGTCCGGTTCGGCCCCGCGGAAAATCCTGCGATCTCGATCAGAGAAGACGGGCTGTTTGCGCTGCGCTACGTGCACATGGCGGCCGAACTGTGGCTGGACTCGACTGCTGGCTGGCTCGCCGTCGTCGACGGCAACAGCAAGTACAGCATGGTCGAACGATTCCAGTTTGAAGAGGCGCGAACCTATCCGGGCAAAGCATCGATCATTTTTTGGACGAACGGTCCGGAAGTGAGGTTGAATGCCGATGGCGAGGCGACCATGACTGCGGGAGGAGACGGCGTTCCATACTACCTGGAAGCTGAAATCAACTCGCCTCTTTGCCGGCTGCGTCCTGGAGATGCTTGCAGTCTGGAGACGGAATGGTTTCCTGCCCGCGCCGGAAACGAGTTTCATGGCGTAAGCGAGGCCGGAACCGGAGTGCGCCCACTTCGAGCGATCTCTGGGGAGAATGGCAGAATTCGGCTCTCGGGTTCTTTTGGAGCATTTTTTCCCGGACGCCTAGTAGCGCACTTCTATACTGAACATGGCGCGGAGCTGCAAAGCGTCCCCGTGGCGGACGTGGATCCAGCTGAATTAGTCGTGCTCGAAACCGAGGTCGCTGCGCCGGCGAAGGCCGCCCGTATTTCACTTCATCTCGAAGATTGGAAAGGGCTGGACCGCGGTTCTCTTCAGGAAGTTTCTGTCGGATCAGGGGAGACTCGCTGAAGTGAATTCGAATGGCAGAGCATTCACCTTGGCTTTGATGGCCGCGCTTGGGCTGACAGGCTTGCCGGCCGCCGCGCAGCAAGCACAATCTCTCAGTCCCTCGGTCGTGAGTGTGAGCTCCGAGGATTTGCTCGCACAGCCTGTCGGCGCCAACTGGACCTCTTACAACGGGGACTACTCAGGACAACGCTATAGCTCTCTGCGCGAGATCAATCCGCAGAATGTCACGAAGCTACGCGCGGCGTGGATCTTCCATCCCGGCAATTCCGAAAGACTCGAGGCCACTCCAGTGGTCGTCAATGGCATGATGTACGTTACCTCGGCCAATGATGCATTTGCACTGGATGCGCGAACCGGGCGCGTGGTGTGGCATCACCAGCGGCCGGTGAGTTCAGGCCTGCTCGATGACGCCGCTGCTCATCACACCCGTGGGGTTGGAGTGTGGCGGAACTTCGTCTACATGGAAACGGATGATGCTCACCTGCTCTGCCTCGATGCCCGCTCGGGGAACTTGGTGTGGGACGTGCCCTACGCTGATAAGACGAAACACTATGGCGCGACCAGCGCTCCTCTGGTGGTAAAAGATGAGGTGATCGTGGGGACGTCCGGAGGCGACTCGGGCGTGCGTGGCTTCCTGGAGGCCCACGACGCAGTGACCGGCAAGTTGAGGTGGCGGTTCTGGACGATCCCCGGGCCGGGTGAGTTCGGATCAGAAAGTTGGCCCGGCGATTCGTATCTGCATGGTGGGGGCACAACCTGGATGCCCGGCACCTACGATCCCAAACTCAATACGTTGTACTGGACGACGAGTAATGCGGCGCCCGATTTTGCGGGCGATTCCCGCCCCGGTGACGACCTTTATACCGCTTGCGTGCTGGCCCTCAACCCCGACAGCGGAGAGTTGAAGTGGTATTTCCAATTCACGCCTCACGATTTGTACGACTATGACGCGAATGAGACGCCAGTGCTCGTGGATGTCGAAGAGGGTGGCGCGACTCGTCATCTGTTGGTGCAAGCCAACCGCAATGGTTTTCTCTATGTTCTCGACCGCAGCAATGGCAAGTTTCTGCGGGCCACGCCATTCGTACAGAAGCTGACCTGGGCCACGGGTGTCGACCCATCTGGGCGCCCCGTACTGTCGGGCCGAATACCGACAAGTCAAGGAACCTCGATCTGCCCGGGCATCAACGGAGCCACCAACTGGTTTTCGCCTTCTTACAATCCCGACACTGGGCTCTTCTACGTGATGGCGCTTGAGAGTTGCAACCTGTATTTCAGCCAGGCCAAGCCGTTTACGCCGGGCGAGACTTTCTACGGCACCGGCACGAAACTCCCCCCGGACGAACGGGCGCAGAAGGTGCTGGTGGCCTACTCGGTGGCAGAAGGAAAGCCAGTGTGGAGCTATCCCCAAATCGGCCAGGGCGATTCCTGGGGCGGTACGCTGACAACCGCCGGCGAATTAGTGTTCTTTGGAGATGACGCCGGATCTCTGGAAGCGGTAGATGCCCGGAGTGGCAGCGCACGCTGGCACTTCAACACGGGCCAGACGATGCATGCTTCGCCCATGAGCTACATGGTCGATGGGGTCCAATACGTCGCGGTCGCCGCCGGAAGCGACGTATTCAGCTTTTCACTTCCGCGTTAATATTGCTCTGCCTGCTGTGAGTTTGCGCGTTGCACGCCGGGGGCTAGCACCCTGCCATCTTCAATGCGGTCTCGGCCAGGCGGAACAAGGGAGCAACGGTCACGACGGCGTTGCGGGCTATCGCCTCTTTGGGCATGCCGAAAACTACACAACTGGCCTCATCCTGGGCAAGGGTGAGAGCGCCGGCGCCGCGCATCTCAAGCATGCCCTGCGCGCCGTCGTTGCCCATCCCAGTCATGATCACGCCGACGGCGTGCGATCCCACAGCTCTTGCGACGGAGCGAAAGAGAACGTCGACACTGGGCCGGTGACGCGAGACCAGGGGTCCATCTTCCACTTGAGCGACGTAGCCGGAGAGACTTCCTCGCACCAGGAGGTGATGATTTCCAGGGGCGATCAGGGCCCGCCCGTTGCGGAGGCAATCGCCGTTGACGGCTTCTTTGACTTCAATCGTGCAATCCCGGTTCAGGCGGTCAGCGAAGGCGCGGGTAAAGACTTCCGGCATGTGCTGGACGATGACGATCGCGGGACAGTCGGCAGGCATGGCTTGCAGGAATTCACGGAGAGCTTCGGTGCCGCCGGTCGATGCTCCGACCGCAATGACTTTGCCACCCGCGGGCTTCCGGCGCGGCAACGGGCCCAATGGCAGAATCACGTCAGCGGTATTTCGCGGCGCAACGGGAACAAACGCGACTGGCGCCACTTTGGCTTGCGCGGCGCTGTGGACAATATCAATCAGCATGACCGCGGATTCGTGGAGAAAATCGCGGACGCCGAGTTTGGGTTTCTTGATCACCTCGACCGCGCCGAGCTCCAGGGCAGAAATGGCGTCTTCAGTCCTACGATGGGCTACCTCGGAACACACCACAACCGGCAGGGGTCTCTCTGCCATGATTTTTCGCAGGAAGGTGAGACCGTCCATGCGCGGCATGACGAGGTCAGTGATGACTACGTCGGGCGGTTCCTTCTCGATCTTGGCGAAGGCAATGATGGGATCGGCGGCGACGCTGACTCTGATCTTCGGATCGGCGCTCAGTATCCCTTGCATGACTTGGCGCACTACGGCGGAGTCATCGACCACGAGCACGTGAATGCTGTCGTCAGACCTCTTCGGTTTGTGTGTGTAGGAGATCACTGGATCGCTGAGTTAGGAACGACACGCACTGGCGGATCGGGTCTGCACTACGTTGTCCGTCCTGTCGACCAGAGCGTGAATGGTTGGCGCGACCGTCTTCAGGTTAGGTGCGATTGCCCCCAGGTGCTCGGAATGGCCAACGAAAAGCAGGCCCGATGGAGAAAGATGACGAAGGATTCCGCGGATCACTTTCCCCTTGGATTCCTGGTCAAAGTAGATCAACACGTTTCTGCAGAAGATGAGATCGAAAGAGCCCAGGACGGGATAGGAATCAGAGTGCAGATTGACGCGGGCGAATCGCACTACGCGGTGTAGTTCGGGACTGACCTTCATTACTCCCTTGTTGTCGCCTTTGCCTTTGAGCATGTAGGTGTGGAGATATTCGGCAGGGATGTCCTTGGATTTTTCCAGCGGGTACATTGCCGTACGCGCTTTTTCGAGGACGCGAGTGGAAATGTCGGTGCCAAGAACTTCCAGCGCCCAGCCATTGGCCTCGGGAAAATGTTTCAGCAACAGCATGGCGAGGGAATAGGGCTCCTCGCCGCTGGAGCAACCGGCACTCCACACGCGCAGGCGCGTGGGCCGCTCTCCTGCCGCAGCCTCCTGCCTCCATTTAGGAAATACCTCACGCTCAAGAAAATCGAAGTGTCGAGGCTCACGAAAAAAATGGGTTTCGTTGGTGGTGATGCAATCGATCATCACCGCGCGCTCGTGCTGCTGATCGGGTTGGGTTATGAGCTGGTAGTACTCCTGCATATTGCTCAGGCCAAGTAGGCGCAAACGGCGCGCGAGCCGGCCCGTTAGCAGCGCGTGCTTGTGGGTCGCGAGCCAAATGCCCGCCTCGTTGTAGATCAGCTGCTGAAACTTGCTGAACAATCCTGGAAGCAAAGTGGACCGATCGGTGATCTCACGCTGCCGCTCGGCGGCAGCGTGAGGGTGAGAATCTGTCTGGTTCCTGGGCATCCCTGTGGCCTACTCCGGATTGGTCCGTTCTGAAGCGTCTGCAGCTGCAGATTGCTTGTCAACCACAGGGTCCGGTAGAAGTTCAGGCTCCGCTTGCGACTCTGCAATCGCTTCTTCCACAGAGTCAGGAAGCTCAAGAAGTTCGTCGGTGGACAGAACCTTCTCGGTATTGAGAAGGAGGCAGAACTTCTTGCCGGAACGCGCCATCCCGAGCAGGTAGTCGACCTTGACGCGAGTGCCAAATGTAGGCGGCACCTCGATGTCTTGGGGCTTGAGGTCGATGACCTGGCGCACGGAATCCGCCATGATTCCCATCACGGCGGTTTCGTCGCCGCTATGGACCTCGGTGATGACGATACAGGTCAACTTCCCGGCGACACTCGGCGCCTGCCGTAACTTCACCGCGAGATCGATCACAGGCACAACACTGCCACGCAAATTGATGACGCCGCGAATCCACTCCGGCGTTTTAGGAACCTGGGTGACGGTGTCGTACTCAATGATCTCCTTCACTTCGAGGAGACTGACCGCGTACTCCTCGCCGCCGATCATGAACGTCAAATACTGTTGCACGTTCTGCTCGCTGTCCCGGTTGATTTCTTCTCGTGTGATCTGCATGGGATCCTCGTCCTTCTTAGAACCGGGTGAAGTTATGTTCGGCCGCCGAACCGTTAACTTTCTTGGGTGGGACCGACGGATAAGCGTTGTGCTGGAGCGGCTTGTGCTCCGGTGACGGCCGGCGCCCGGCAGAGGCGAGTCGTTCGCCCGCTACGCGGAAGAATGCCATGAGCTGCTGCAAAGCCTCCGACTGCGCCGCCAGTTCTTCAGCGGTGCTGGAGAGTTCTTCGGCCGAGGACGCGTTACGCTGGGTCACGGTGTCGACGGAGGACATGGCCTTGTTGATCTGCACCACGCCGGAAGACTGCTCGCGCGACGATGCGCTGACCTCCTGAACCAGTTCGGAGGTCTTCTTGATGGCAGGGACCAGTTCCCTGAGCAGTTCGCCGCTGTGCTCAGCGACAGCAACGCTGTTGGCGGCAAGGCCACCAATTTCCTGCGCGGCAGTCTGGCTGCGTTCCGCCAGTTTGCGAACTTCAGTGGCAACCACGGCAAAGCCGCGGCCATGTTCGCCGGCGCGGGCGGCCTCAATGGCGGCGTTGAGTGCCAGCAGGTTGGTCTGATAGGCGATTTCTTCGATGATGGAGATCTTCTCGGCGATCTGCTTCATCGCAGACACGCTCTCGCGAACGGCGCCGCCCGACTCCTCGCTATCACGCGCTCCCTTCACAGCCATCTGTTCCATCTGGCGGCTGTTCTCGGCGTTCTGGGTGATGGAGGCGCTCATCTGTTCGAGGCTCGACGTCGTTTCCTCGATGGAAGCGGCCTGCTCGCTGGTTCCCTGCGAGAGAGAGGCAGCCGACGCGGCGACTTGAGACGCAGCACTGGCAACGCCATCGCTGCTGACCCGGACTTCGCTGATGATTTCCTCAAGCTTCTTAACGAAGGCGTTGAAGGAGTTCGCCATCTGGCCAACTTCATCGTGGGAGACAATTTCGATGCGCTTGGTAAGATCGCCGCCGCCCTGTGCCATCTCGCCAAGGTGATCGGCCATCGCCCGGACCGGACGGGTGATGCCGCGGGAGACGAACAAGGTCACAATTGTTGCCGCGACGAATGTTACCAGGACCACGGTGAACATCACGAGCGCGGTTTGGCGCGCGAAGGCCGTGATGGTCTCTTCCTTGTCGGCCATAATCTTGCGATGCTTCTCCGAAAGATCGGTGGCGGCCGCTTCCATGCGGTGGATCTCGTCCTTCACTTCGGTGACTTTGGCATTCCCCTGCTGAGGAGTCTTAATAGTCCCGTCGTTAATGCCCGCCACCACAGCGTCCACACCGCGCTCGTAGGCTGCGATCTCGCGTTCCATTGCCGACACGAGTTGCTTGCTGCCGTCGGAGGAGACGCGCCCATCCAGGTCACTGACAATAGATCGAAGGTCTGCCACCTGAGCTTTCCACTTCTCCTGATAGCTCTGCATGACTGCCTTGTTGTCCATGTTGAGCAGAGTATCTTTCTCATAGCGGCGGAGTTCGAGCGTTGCGATCTTGGCTTCATCGGCCAGTTGGGAAATCTTGGAATCTCCGCGCAGCATCGACACGGTTTCTCGGGTTACGGATTCCATGCCCCAATAACCCGCCACGGCGACAACCAGGAGCAGAAACAGCACTACTCCAAATCCGAGGGCGAGGCGTTTTGCGATTGATGACTTGTTCAACATACGGTTGTTCCTTTCACTTTCAAGTTTGCCGAGCTCCCGAAGCTTCCGGAGCTCAAATCTTTGCAGGGTTGACGTCAGTTCACTGCCTGAGCCTGTTCGGCAATGACCTCACGCAGCAACGTGCTCACGTCGAGAATCAGCGCTACGCGACCGTTATCGAGGATGGTGGAACCGGACACGCCGGGCACGTCCCGGAAGATCCGGTTCAACGGCTTGATAATGGCCTGGCATTCTCCCAATAGAGTTTCGACGGCGATCCCCGCATAGCCGCCGTCGTGATGAATCACAACCACGTTTTCACGCTCGGGACGCCGGCCGGGCTTGCCAAATACTTCTCGCAGGCGGACATAAGGCAAGGGTTCACCGCGAAGGCTCAGGACGCCGACGGCTTCACTGGAGATCTGGTCCTGCGGCAGTGCCAGGCACTCGCTGATCGTCTCGAGTGGAATGACGTAGGTCTCGTTGTTCGCAGCGACCGAGAAACCGTCGATGATGGCCAGAGTGAGCGGCAGTCGAATCGTGATCGTCGAACCCTGGCCTTCCGTACTCTGAATCTCGATGTTGCCGCGCAAGAGCTCGATATTGCGGCGAACTACGTCCATGCCGACGCCCCGTCCCGACAGATCGGTGACTGCGTCCGCGGTCGTAAATCCGGCCTTGAACACAAGATTGAAGAGTTCCTGGTCGGAAACCTTTTCCCCTTCGGGCAACAAGTCAAGAGCGCGGGCCTTGGCCAGAATGCGTTGACGGTTGAAGCCGGCTCCGTCGTCGGAAAGCTGAATGAGAATGTTTCCCGCCCTGTGAAACGCTGTCAGGGTCAGAGAACCACACGGGGGCTTACCGAGCGAATGCCGGACTCTGGGTGCCTCGATCCCATGATCGACGGCGTTGCGGATCATGTGGAGAAGAGGATCTTTGAGATGCTCCAGGACGCGCGTATCAACCTCGACGTCGGCGCCTACAATCTGCAGCCGCGCGAGTTTGTTGTGACTCTGAGAAATATCACGGACGGATCGCGCGAATTGCTGAAAGAGGGGACCGACGGGGACCAGGCGCACACCCATGACCTGCTCCTGCAGGTTTTTCTGCAGGCTTTCAATTTCGCGATGGACTTCAAGAAGCTTGCGTCCGGAATCGCTTTTTAAATCTTCGATCAGGAGGCGCAGGCGACCCTGGGCGATGGCAATCTCCCCGGTCAGGTTCAGCATGTGATCGAGTTTGTCGGTATCGACACGAAGAGTACGAGCCCGGGCGCCCAGGGATGCGGCGCCCGGACCCGCGGTGGGGGAGGCCACCGTGGGGGAGGACAGGGGGTCGGAACCGAGGGCAGCCGCACGCGTCGCGGTTTGTCTGCCGGAAGCATGGCTGGCGATTGCCTTCTTCAGTTCCAGATGGGACGGACTCAGACGATCGTTGCCTTCCGCGGCCGCAGGAACGAGAGAGCGCAGCGCATCGACTCCATGCAAGAGCAGAGAGATCACTTCGCGCGAGATGGCAACCTCATTTTTGCGCAGGGCTTCCAGCAGGTCTTCCATGACGTGCGCGAAACCCGCCAGTTCCGGAAAATCCAGAGCGGATGCGTTGCCCTTAATGGTGTGGGCGACACGAAACATCTCGTCAAGCAGTTCAAGATTTCCGGGATCCGTTTCCGCGGCAATCAGGTGCTGCTCGGTTCGCTCGAGACCCTCTTCGGACTCTGCGAGAAACGCGGCTACGACTTTTTCGCGATCAAAATCCATTGCGTCGCTTTTCCTCTTAAATGCGCTGGCACCAGACGATGCCGTCGTCAGTGTTGAGCATGATTTTTCTGCCGCGGGCGCCGCCTGTTTCTTGAGTTACCACAGGAATTCCCGCGTTCTTCATTAACTCGAGAGCGGCGACAACATTCTTCGCCCCGAGACTGATACCGCGGCGATCCGGCTTTTGGAACATAGACGCACCGCCGAAAATCTTGGCCTCAAGATGCGGAAGGCGGCACCCGAGTGCCTGCAGTGCATCCAGAAGTGTCCTGGTCGCGACATCTGCGTAGCGCGAGGAAGCAGGATGACTCTGGCTCGAAGCTGGAAGAAGGAAGTGATTCATTCCTCCCATGCGCCGCCGATTGTCCCAGAGGCAGATGGCCACGCAAGAGCCCAGGATGGTGCGGATCTGGCAGGGGTCTGCGCTGGCGTGGAGCTCTCCCGGTAGAAGGTATGCACTCTGGCGTTCCTGGAGAGTGGGCCTGATCGCGGGCGCGCGTGAGAGTGCGTCCGTCGAATGATCGTGCTGCGAGTTTGGGAGGATCGCGGTCATCAGAGTTGGTCCGACCATGCCCGGCCGTCATCGGTTTGAAAAACCAGCTTGCGGCCATGGGTGCCTCCGACTTCACTCTGCACGAGGCGAATGCCGTTCATTTTCAGGAAATGGGTAACGGCATGGACATTGCGGTCGCCCAGACAGTCTCCGCCGGTACTGAACGTGACGCCCGGCAAAGAACCGCCAAAGATTCTGGCCTCAAGAGCATTGACGTGCGCGCCCAGATCGCACATGCGCTGCAACAACGCTGGGTTGGCGACGTTGGCGTAGCGTGTCGCGTTCACACTGTCTTCTGGACCCTCGGGCAAAATGAAGTGATTGGCGCCGCCGATACGGTTTTCGGAATCCCACAAACAGAGTGCAACGCCGGTTCCCACAATCGTGCTGATCGCGAACGGTTGCGCGGCGGCGAAGATTTTTCCCGGGATTAGATAGTGACGCGCGTGCTTGTCGTCGGCGGCGTCCAGAACCCGCGGCGAGAACTCCATGGGCAACACGGCCGGGTTGAAGCTCTGTGCTTTTGGTTTAAAGGTCATGTGCAGTTTCCTTCGATGTCTTAGCGAGCGTGATAGGGTTCAATCGCGCGTCCGGCGCAATGCGACAGCACTTCACAGATTTCCCGATCGACCGGCTCGATTCCCGGCTTGTGGGGAAACAGGCGAAACAAAACAATCACCGCGGACGGACTACCGTCGACGACGATTGGCACCAGCGCGCTTACCGGATCATCCGTCGAAAGCAGGTTCTCGTTCGACAGCTTGAGTCGATACACGGATTTGCCGCTCAGCACTTGTTTCAGCTTGGGCTCGCGGCTTACTTCCAAAACAGAGTGCTTGTTCGGGTCGACGCCGAACGACCAGTAAAGCCATAGTTCCGAGCGTTTCTTGTCGACCTTGAACACCGCAACTTCTTCGGTGCCGATCAGGTTCGCGGCAATCTCGCGAATCGCGTCCAGCGCATCGGCCTGGTCGATCGCACTCTGCAGGCGCATCCGGGCGGCGTACACCTTGGCTTGAGAACCGATGTCGTTGCTCGAGCTTCTGCCCTTGAGATCCGCGGGCGAGTCGGAAATATTGCTCATGCGTCCTTGAAGAAATCCTTTCCCTGTGGGGTTCGTCTATTCCCCGAGATAGCTGTGCAGCAGCGTGACCAGCTCGAAACTGTCGATCGGTTTGGTGATGTAGTCATTGCATCCGCTCTGAAAGCCGGCTTCGACGTATTCCTCTTCGCCACGGGTTGTCACCAGAATGATGGGAGTCTCGCGCAGCGTGCTCTCAAGGCGCATGCGTTTGCAGGCTTCGAAGCCGTTCATGCGGGGCATGACGACATCCATCAGGACAAGATCGGGCGCTTCGACCACGGCGCGCGAGATGGCGTCGAGTCCGTCTTTGGCAGTCACGCACTCGTAGGCGGTCTTCTGTTTCAGAATCATTTCTTCCATCATCAGCGTGGTGGTGGAATCGTCCACCAGTAAGACTTTCTTCGGCATTTCGTTTGGCCTCTAACTGTCCAAGTGTTGGGGGAGAGCTTTGGGATCGCTTCTCGATCCCAGAGGGCTATGGCAATCGTCTAGCCAATTCTGGTCCGGGCGCGATGAGGGCATAACCCACTGAGGGCAAACCTGTTAGCGAATGGCGTCAGGAGGGAATACGAAGCGTGCGGAGTTTGATTTCCAGAAAGCGCTTACGGAAATCGAACTTTGCGTTAGATCAGGTGGAGCGTCTTGAGTTTCTGGTAGAGCGTGCTCTTGGCGATTCCGAGCCGCTTCGCGGTTCTTTCCACGTTCTGGCCCTCGGCCGCAAAGGCTGCGGAGATGTGAAAACGTTCCAGTTCTTCCAGAGTCCAGTCGGGCTTGTAGGAGTTCGAGCGATGTTCGGGGCCGGGTTCGAAGGTGAGATCTCCCGGTTCCAGAAGCGACCGATCCGTAAACAAGAGAGCGCGCTCGAGGACGTTGCGAAGTTCGCGAATATTTCCCGGCCAGTAGTAGGAGCGCAGGCGCTCGACCGCTTTCGCGGAGAGTTCGGCGCGGGGGCGCGCCATGTCGGAGCAGATCCGGTTTAGCAGGGATTGAGTGATGTTTGGAATGTCATCCTGCCGTTCGCGCAAGGGCGGAATCGCCAGAGGCACCGTGCTGATACGAAAATAGAGATCGCTGCGAAATACTTTCGTTTCGATCAAATGCCGCAGGTCCTGGTGGGTGGCGGCGATCAACCGGACGTCGACGAAGCGGTCGCGAACGTCTCCCATTCTGCGAAATCGCTTCTCCTCGACGACCTTCAACAACTTGGGTTGCACATTGGGATCGATGTCCCCAATCTCATCCAGGAAGATAGTGCCGCGATGGCCAACCTCAAGCAAGCCTGGCTTGGCGCTCAGGGCCCCGGTAAATGCTCCTTTTTCGTGACCAAACAACTCCGACTCGAGAAATTCGCGGGTTAGCCCGGCACAATTCAGGTCGACGAATGGTTCATCTGACCTGGGCCCGTTTTCGTGAAGCCATGTGGCCAGGACTCCCTTGCCGCACCCGGTCTCTCCCTGAATCAGGACGGGGCTTTGGCTGTTCGCCACTTTCACGGCCGCCTCGGCGAGTCGCCGAATGGCCGGGCTCTCACCGAGGAACGGATTCAACACAACACGCCGTCGCCGTGTATTGTTGGCCAGCGTTTTCTGCTGATTGCGCGAGTTCTCCAGCAGTTTGTATACGATCATGAGCAGTGCGGCGGCTTCTACGGGCTTGGCGAGACATTGTTCAGCGCCACTCTTGATGAGCGACACGCCCAACTCCATGGAGCCAAACCCGGTCAAGACGATGATTGGAACTGTAGGTTCGAGTTCCTTGAATTTCGGCAGAAGGTCAAGCGCGGTACCGTCTGGCAGGCGAAAATCGAGAACTGCGACGTCGGGCCGTGTACTCCCAAAACTCTTTTGCGCAGACGCCAGATCCCCTGCCTCTTCGACCAAAAAACCGTTGGCGGTCAGGTGAGTGGCGTAGGCGTAACGGAGTTCCTCGTCATCCTCGACCAGAAGAATTCTGCGGCTCACGAACGTGGCAGACATAGTTTCGTTCTTCGAGGCGATTATACGGGGTGGAGGGAGCGGCGTTGTCAGAAGTGTGGAAATGGGAGACCCCAATACCCCGACAACAAACGTCGCATATGGTCAGAACCGGAGAAATGGGCTAATATCGCACTCCCTGTTGTTTTCATGGATCGGCTTGGAACTCTGATCCTGACCGGCCATCCGAAGACAATAGCTTTCGAAAGAGCAGGTGGTTGGTTGATGTTTGACTCGCCTCTTTGCCGACGCAGCCTTTTTGCCGCGCGATGCGCTGTTTTGTGCGCGTCGTTCGTCATCCTCAGTTCAGGCGTGACTCCGGCCCAGGAGTCTGGCAATCCACCCAAGAGAGTCTTGCTCCTCTATTCCTTCGACAACGACGAAGGGTTGTATACCGGATTCGATCACGTCCTTCGATCCGAATTGCGATCTGGAGTGCGAGACCGGGTCGAGTTCTATACCGAATATCTGGACCTGGTGAGATTTCCCAGCCCAGCACACGCCACGAACCTGGTGAAGTTGCTGAAACTGGAGTTCTCGGAGCAGAAGCCGGACCTGATCGTACCTGTGTCTTATTCGGCGATGAGGTTTCTGCTGGAAGATGGGAAGGAACTTTTCCCGGGAATTCCGGCCGTGGCGCTGTTCAACTCCACGAGACTGGACGAAGTGAAGCGCCGCATCTCGACCGGCATGGCGGGACGCGATATCACCGGAATTGCCAGCGCCGACGAGCCCTCCCGAACGCTGGACCTTGCGCTGCGGCTTCAGCCAGACACCGAGCGAGTTGTGGTTGTGGTGGGCTGTTCGCCAGTAGAGAAATACTGGGTCGAGCAACTGCAACAGGATTTTCTGCCCTATCGTCAGAAGGTTGAGGTCGACTTCCTCACGGGCCTCACGATGAACGACATTCTCAAGAGAGTTGCCGCTCTGCCCCCTCACAGCGTAGTCCTGAATACCTTCTTCTTTGAAGATGCGCGGGGGCAGTTCTTTCTGGAGCAAGAAGCGTTGGACATGGTGGCCGGCGCGGCTCGCGTGCCGGTCTATGCGATCTACTCCACCGATATCGGGCATGGCGTAGTCGGCGGCCGAATGACGGATCCGGAGAAAGCGGGGAATCAGATTGCGAAGGCCGCAATCCGTGTCCTGAATGGCGAGAACGCAGCTCAGATTCCAATTGAGTTCGACAACTCGGCGCAAGACATAGTGGATTGGCGCCAGATGCAGCGCTGGCACATCCCTGAGAGCCGGTTGCCGGCTGCCACCGTGAAACTATTTCATGAACCGTCTCTCTGGGAGCACTACCGATATTTAATCGTGGCCGTGCTTGGGCTCTGCGTTCTTGAAACGACTCTCATTCTGTCTCTCTTGGTAAGCGTGCAGAGACGAAAGCGTGCGGAGAAGGACCTTCGGCAAGAGAAGACGCTGGCGGAGGCCGTGATTGAAAGCCTTCCGGGCGTCTTTCTCTTGCAAGACAGGGCAGGGAAAAATGTCCGATGGAATAAAAATGCGGAGAAGGTTTGTCGCTACGCGCCTGGGGAAACCGCCGCGTTGGGGAATGTGGCCGACGAATACAAAGAGGCGGCGCAGCGTGCGAAAGATGAGGTCTTCGATCGAGGCTCAAGCCACTTGGAGGCCGATATGCTCGCCCGGGGCGGCGGAACAGTTCCCTACTACTTCACAGGCGTGCGTGTGGAACTAGGAGGCAAGCCCTACCTTGCGACGGTTGGAATTGACCTTACCGAGAATAGGCGGGCTGAGGAGTCGGTTCGCCGGTCGGAAGCCGAGTTGCGCTCGTTCGTCGAAAATGCTCCGTATGGAATCGGGACGATCGGTGTACAGCAGGATAGGTTTCTGCACGCTAATCCTGCTCTGGTGAGATTGCTTGGGTACCAGTCGGAAGCCGAGGTACTCGCGCTCACTATCTCGCGCGATCTGTATTCTGACGGAGATGCCGGTGGCTTCCGGGCACAGCCAACACGCGCGGACTTCTTCAGCGCGGTAGAGTTCACGTGGAAGCGCAATGACGGTAAACCGGTCGTGGTCCGGGCGAGCGGCCGGCGGTTGTCGAGTCCCGCACTCGGCGGCGATGTTCTCGAAATCATCGCCGAGGATGTGACGGCTCGCAAGTTGCTGGAAGACCAGTTGCGCCACGTACAAAAGATGGAGGCCCTCGGCCAATTGGCTGGCAGCGTGGCCCACGACTTTAACAACCTGCTCGGAGTGATCATCGGATACAGCGAACTGCTCTCCGCCGATGCTGCCGAAGGTCCAGTCAGCGCGCGCCTGGAAACCATCAAGAAAGCCGGGGTGCGCGCCGCCTCTCTGACCTCACAACTGCTCGCCTTCAGCCGGCGCCAGGTTCTTCAGCCCAAGGTTCTGAACCTGAATTCGCTGGTGGCAGAAACACAGAAAATGTTGCAGCGCCTCATGGGTGAAGACATTGACCAGAAAGTTGTCCTCGACCCGGCTCTGGGTAAGACGAAGGCCGATCCGGGGCAAATCGTGCAGGTCATCATGAACCTTGCCGTCAATGCGCGCGATGCCATGCCCTCAGGCGGCAAACTCACGATTAAGACAGCCAACGTCAAATTCGAGGACGTTACCAGCTTTTGCGGCGTCGCTGTGCCTCCGGGAGATTACGTGATGTTGTCCGTCACTGACAGTGGCACGGGCATGACCGCGGAGACGCGGGATCGGATCTTCGAACCTTTCTTTACCACCAAGCCTGAGGGCAAAGGCACCGGGCTGGGATTGGCCACGGTGTATGGGATCGTCAAGCAGAGTGGTGGGTATATCTTCGCGGATAGCAAACTGCGCCAAGGCACGACGTTCAGCGTCTATCTGCCCCAAGTCGATCTGCCAGTCGAAGATACCTCTGCTCCTCCCGCGAAAACTTCGGGGCCGCGACCTGAGTCGGAGACGCTTCTCATTGTGGAAGATGAGCGCTCCTTCCGGGAGTTGCTGTACGACGGATTGCAAGCCCGGGGATACCAGGTGCTGGTTGCCTCCAACGGCGTCGATGCCCTGCAGGTCGCCGACCGGCACAACGGACCAATTCACCTGCTCATCACCGACGTCATCATGCCGCAGATGAGTGGGCCGGAGTTGGCCAAGAATCTGATCAGTGTGCGGGGCAATACCGGCGTCCTATATATGTCAGGCTACGCCGACGATAAGTTGGGAGCCATTCCAGGCTCAAACGGCGAATTGACATGGATTCAGAAACCCTTCTACCTCGACGATTTGCTGCGAAAGATACGGGAGATTCTCCATCGGGATGACCGGCAGTCGAGGGGTGCCGGTCTCAACTCGGGACCTGCAGCTTGAATCGATTGAAAACCTTCGACAGGATTCTTTCCTTTCTCGCCTCTATCCATAGTGCGCACTTGGCCTTGTTTCGCAGGCAAAGAACTTCCGTTTCGATTTAAAGTCGCGACCTTCACCCTGCGATGGGCTGTGTCTGTGCGGATACGGTGTCTTCCGCAAGACACAGCACTCTGTGACGCATCCTGCGAAAAACGGCGTTTCACATCGGAAGACCGTTTGGTTCGATCCGTGCTTCTCAGTTTTCAGGAAGAGGTTCAGGGTTTATAGTTCACTGTCCTGTCTACGAGGAGTTATGAAGCGGACGTCGATCGTCTGGGTGCGCGCGGCCGTTGCGGCTGGCTTGAGCGCTGTAGTTCTGGTAGGAGTTGCGGTGATATGGCGCAGCTCGCAGGCGATGCGGAGGGCTGCCGAGGACGTTCGCGCCGAGCACGAGTTTGAATTCGCGGTGCAGGCTCTGGCGCCAGCGAGCAACCTGGGGTTTGAGGTCGTCAGTTCTCCCCAGGTTTTTCAGCAGGCGGCGCGATTTCAGGATCATCTTTATCTTGCGGGCCCAGCCGGACTACTGGAGTACGAGCCGACGGGCGCTCTCATTCACCAGTATTGGGTGGGGAGCGACCTGCCCGGATCGCCGCTTGTAGCTCTGGCGCCCGCTGTTCTAGCCGATTCCCACGAAGCGGAACTCGTCATCGCGACAGCCGACGACGGACTTCTCGCCTTCAACGGCCAGGCCTTCCGACAGATATTACCTGCCAGCGCCGACGCCCGTGCCATCACCGCGATCTTGCCCGCTCCTTCCGGACACCTGCTGTTCGGAACCAAGAAACGCGGCGTGATGATCTACGACGGGAAGCGGATCGGAATCCTCCATCCCTTGCTCGACGGGATCTATGTGACCGCACTCGCGGGCAACGAATCGGATCTTTGGATCGGAACCCTGAATCGCGGCGTGCTTCACTTCCATGCCGGCCAGGTTGAGACCTTTGCTGAAGGCCAGGGGCTGCCCGATCCGGATGTGCAGTCGCTGGCGATCACCGGAGAGAGGACGTTCGTTGGAACCGCTTCTGGCGTGGCCGTGTTCGAGAGTGGCCGCTTCTCGAGGGTGCTGGCACCCGGCGTACTCGCCACCGCGCTGCTGGCTACGCCAACTCAACTGTTCGTAGGCTCCGAAGATCAGGGAGTGATCGCGATCCCGCTTGAAGGCCATCATCCGAATCCCAATGCGGGGCAGGGAGGGGAATTGGCTGAGGTTCGACAACTGTTCAGTTCCGGCGGTGTGGTATTTGCGGTCGCACGCGATGGCCTCTATCGCATGAACGCTCATGGGATCGGCTGGGAGCGGGTGCTGCAGCCCGGCGCGGCGGTATTGAGTGACCGCAATATCTCCGCTCTGGCGGCTGACGCGAATGGACAAATCTGGATCGGCTACTTTGACCGGGGACTCGACCTGCTGTCGGCGGACGAGCGGAGGGCGCGGCACGTGGAAGACGAACATGTCTTCTGCGTGAACCGCATCCTGCCCGACACCAAGGCAGAAACCATCAACGTAGCCACCGCGAATGGGCTGGTGCGCTTCGACGCGTCGGGCAGCGAACAGCAGATCCTGACGCGCACCGACGGGCTGATTGCCGATCACGTGACCGATGTCGCCGCTTATCGCGGCGGTCTGGTCCTGGCGACGCCTGCGGGACTCACCTTTCTCGACGCCGCGGGAGCGCGCAGCATGTATGCCTTCCACGGATTAGTGAACAACCACGTGTACGCGCTCGGAGTTTCGGGCGATGACCTGATGGCGGGAACCCTCGGCGGTTTGTCGCAGCTTAACCAGGGAGATGTCAAAGTGAACTACACCACGGCATCCTCGAACCTTACACACAACTGGATCACCGCGGTGGTTCCGGTGGGCTCGGAGTGGATGGTTGGCACGTACGGAGCCGGGGTCCTGCGCCTGGATTCTTATGGACGCTTTCACTCTTACGAAACCGCCTCGGCTTCCACCGAGATTAATCCCAACGCCATGCTCGTGACTCCGGAGTATGTGCTGGCCGGGACTCTCGGGCAGGGGCTGTATCTCTACGATCGTCAATCCGGCCGCTGGTCGGTGATCCGCAGCGGCCTCCCTTCGCTGAACGTCACGGCATTCGCCGCGGCGAATGGTTACATCTTCATCGGTACGGATAATGGCCTGGTCCGCATACCAGCGCAGAAGCTGCACTCATGAAAAACCTGTTCTATTCTTTCTTCATCGCGCTGCTTAGCTCGTCGCTTCTCCTTGCCGATGCCGGGGTCCTGATCCCTCGCGACAAGCAACAGCCGAATTCGGCGATCCTCTCGCTCGAAGAGATGGAGATCACCGTCCGCATCGACAACGGGGACGCTCGCGTCTTCGTGCGCCAGGTATTTGCCAATCACACCGCCTCCATCGAAGAAGGGAACTACATTTTCGCCCTGCCGAGCCACGCCACGATCTCCGACTTTGCCACCTGGGACGGCCCCGTGCGCCTGCCCGCGGTGATTCTCGAACGCAAGCGCGCCGAAGAGATCTACAACCAGCTTAAGCAGCAGTCCATCGACCCCGGCCTCCTGCAAATGGGTGAACGTGGGTCGGAGGAGGCCAAGCGCACTTCCGTCTTCAGCGCGCGCATTGTTCCGATTCCTGCCTTTGGCACAAAGCGGTTGGAGATCGAGTATCACGAGTCGATTCCTGTTGAGAACCTGAAGTCGTATTTCGCGATTCCACTGCGGCCCGACGCTTACGCGGCGCAGGCCGCCGCACATCTCCGCATCAACTTCGAGCTGCACAGCGCGCACCCTATTCGCAACTTTCTGACCCCGGCGAAGACGTTTCCGCTGCAGTTCGATCAGAACACGCCGCACCTTGTGACCGGCCACTTTGAAGGCCAGAACGTCAACCTGGGAGAAGATTTCGTCGCGACCTATGATCTTGATCCGGCGGCGTCGGATACCCTGCAACTGCTGACGTATCGCAACCCGGTCAGCGGACAGCCGTCGCCGACTGAGACTGCCCCCGTGCGCAGCGCCAACGAGCCCGGATTCTTCGAGGCAGAGGCGTTGCTTGGTTTCGGAGGCGCGCCTGGCGCCAACGGTGCGGTTGTGGGTGCGCCCAAGACCGTCATCGCGCTCTTCGATACGTCCTTGTCAATGCAGTGGGAAAAGCTGGAGCGCAGCTACCAGGCTTTGGAAACTCTCCTGCACACGCTACGTCCGGCAGATCATTTTGCTCTCGTGCTCTTCAACAGCGAAACCCAGATTGTGCCCGTGAGTGCAGCCGAGCCGGCCAACGTTCAACACGCGATCGACTCGGTGCGCGCCAGTCGCTTGCGTGGAGGCACCGACTTGCAGCGCGCGTTGCAAGCCGGGTTGGAACAGTCTGCCGCTTCGGGAGCGAGCAATACCTATCTCGTCATTCTGAGCGATGGCGGCGCAACGCGTGGCCCCATTCAGAATCGCAAGCTGGCCGCCTGGTATGCCTCGGCGTGGAAGCAAATTCCCGACACGCAGCGCCCGCGCACCTACATTCTGGCGGTTGGCGATGATGCGAACCTGCCGCTTTTCCGCATGCTTGCGGAACAGGACGGCCTGCTGGAGCACGTGCTTTCTACCGAACCCATGGATTTCAAGCTGAACTCGTTCATCTCGAAGATCGGCCGCAGTCCGGTGGGGCAACTCGAGCTGTCGGTGAACCCGGGCAGCGCGGTGGAGGCTGTCTATCCGCTGCAGGCGTCGGCTTTCTCCGGTTCACTGGCTTCCTGGGTGGGGCAATACCAGGCGCCAAGGGAGAACGTCACTTTCACAGTTCACGGCGTACGCGATGGGACACCGGTCGAGATCGCGGGCAAAACCAACCTTTCGCGCGAATCGTCGGACCACCCACAGTTGCCGCGGCTCTGGGCGCGAGCGCGAGTCGATGCCCTCCTCGACAAGATCGAGCGCGAGGGAGAGGACCAGGCCACGGTCGACGAAATTATCCGCCTCGCGCGCAAGTACAAGTTCGTGACGCCTTACACTTCATTCCTTGCGGTGCCTCGGGCGCTGCTGCGGCCTCGCGTCATTCGTCCGGGTGATCCGATACTGCGCGTCAAGACTGACGAGTCGATCGTTTCAGTCATTGCCCTGTTCCCGTTCGGGCTGGTGCAGCCTCTGCGTTACTTGTCGTCGGAAGACGTCTGGCAGACCCGCTTTCTCGCGCCCACCGATATGCAGGACGGAACCTACACGGTGCGGCTGATTCTCCGTGATCAGGTTGGACACACTTATCGCGAGGCCAAGACCTTCGTGATTGCCAGCAAGCCGCCAGTGGTGCAGGTAAAACTCGATCGCAGGCGCTTTCAGCGCGGCCAGACCATCGACATGAAGGTCAGCGCATCAGAAACGACCCGCACCCTCGTCGCGCGAATGGACGGAACGATTCCCGTTGCGCTGCGCTGGGATGCCAAATCAGGCGCGAACACCGGCGCGTTGACCATCCCCGACGAGATGATTCCCGGCACCTACAAGCTGACCGTCACTGCCGAGGACATTGCCCACAACATCGGTACGCAGGAGGTGCAGATTGAAGTACTTCCTTAATTCATCCTTGGTTCATTCACGCGTGAAGCGCGTACGCTTGTTCCTGCTCGGAGTCTTGACCGCGGGCGTCTGCGCCACTGTGGCAGCCGTGGGCGAACTCCCAGCGTGGATTCGCAACGTGGAGGCGAACAGCGCGATCGAAGCCGCCTTCTTCCGCATGATGCCGTTGTCGAAGGGCGCCGTGGCATTCCGGCGGCCTCCACGCGAGACGCGTCCCGCACTGGGCGATCTGATCAAGACTCAGCCCCACAACGCCGAGCTATATTCTTTGCGTGCTCTGGAAGACGAGCAGCAACTCGACGTCACAGCCGCGGAATCGGACTGGAAAGCCTACGTCGAGAATTCCTCGGACAAGAGCAACGCACAACTTGCGCTCGCAGATTTCTATCATCATCGTCTCCGCCCTGTGGACGAAATCAAGACGCTCTCGCTGGTCGCGTCGGCGCCGCCGATCGCGGCGGAGAAACTTACGGCGGCATCGCAGCAGCGTTCCTGGCAGGCGTTCGAACGGATATTTGGAGTTATTCAGGCGCAGGGATTGCCCAAGGAATCTTCGATCGCCCAGTATCGCTCTTGGATCGCACGCTATCCCGACCAGCAGTCGCTTTACGCTCGTTTTCTGGAATTCCTCGTGGAGCAGAAGGAATATTCTGCCGCCGGACAACTGATTACGGACTACCGCAAGCAGTTTCCCGACGACCAGATCTTCCCGGTGAAGGCCAAGGCGATGGTGGAGTATCGCCGCGGTTCGGTGCGGGAAGGATTATCGGTTTACGAACAAAACTTTCAGCCCCTTTGGGATCCACAACTGGTGAAAAGTTATTTCGACCTCTTGCGCGACACACAGAGCCTGCGCAAGTTTCGCGACGATGCGCACGCGGCGCTCCTGGCCAATCCGCAGGATCTGAACGCCACTGCGCGCCTCTTTTACTACTACCAGCAGCAGGGTAAGGCCGACGTGGCCCAGCAGGCGATTACCGACTACCGCCTGCACAAGGAGGCGAACAAGGCGCAATGGACCTCGCTGGAACTGTACATTTGCGCGCGCCTGCTGGAGGACGTTCACTCGTACCCCGAATCCGCACGCTACTACTTCGCTCTCTATAACAGTAAGGACCTTCCGACTGCTCAGGAGACGGCGATCGCAGGGCTCACGAGCATCCTGCTGACCGCGCCGGAAACTCCAATTCGTCTCGGCTCCGGCGAGCTCTCGATGTATCGCGACATTGCCACGCTCGATCAGGGCCCGGGCTACCTCAACGGAATTCTGTCGTTGATTCTGAACACCACCGAGCCCGCCTCGCAGTACTCGCAGGAAGAGCAACGCTCCGTGCCTTATTTCCACCGTTCGCGCGCCGCCGAGTTGCTGGCTCTGCTGGACTCACGGTTCCCCAACGCGGTGCGGCGCGCCGAACTGCACGCACAACTGCTCGAGTTCTACGCCAATGCAGGGGAGAGTGATGCCGTTATTCAGGGCGGCCGCGAGTTTCTGGCAGGGTTCCCGAAAGCGTCACAGCGGACGCAGGTTGCGCTATTGATGGCCGACGCGTACGCGCGTAAAGATGATACGACAGACGAATTTGCAATCTACGATTCTGTCCTGCAGGAACTCGCTGCCAGGGTGCAGAACGTGCCGTTGGGAACGGCTGACGGCACATACTCCACGAATGGGTTCTACTCGCCTCGCTCAACGTACGAAACCCAGAACGCATCCGAGACGGAAGGCGAGGAAGGAATCGACGACCAAAGCGACACAGGGACCACAGGGCATCGCGCCCGAGCCAGCCAGTCGTTTCAGCTGGGTGCTCCCAGCAGCCCCGAGCGGCAGACCGGCGCGCGCTCTCCCGAGTACGCACGAGTTCTCGAGCGCTACCTGTCCCGGCTCGTCCAGATGAAGCAAATTCCTCCTGCACTCGCGGTCTTGCGTCATGAGATTGACCGCAATCCCGACGACCCCGGGCTCTATGAGCGGCTTGCCACGTTTCTTGATCAGAACAAGCTGGGATCGCAGCAGGAAGAAGTTTATCGCCTGGCGATGGCGCGGTTTCCAGACAAATCCTGGTACGACAAGCTCGCACGCTTTTACCTGCGCCACAAAAGGGACTCCGAATTCGAACAACTCATGCGCGATGCGATTGCCGCCTTCAAGGGCAGCGAACTCGAACAACACTTCAACGATGTTTTAGGTGGCGGTCCGGTCATGTATCTGCGCCTGAACCTGTATGCGCACCAGCGCTTTCCGCACAATCCGGTGTTCGTACGGAATCTCCTGGGTGCGTATCAATCCCCTAAAACCTACGATCAGGCAGCCTGGGAAGCCCTGTTACGCCAGCACTGGTTTGAGGACGTGAACTTGCGCAACCGCTTCTTTCAGTTTCTTTCAAGCAGTCACAAGTTGGATGCGGAGCTTGCTGCCATCCGGGAAATCGCGCCCGACGCTGCCAGTTGGGAGAAGAACCCGGCGGCTGCAGATTTCCTGGCGAACGCAAATTTGTGGCGCTCGCATTTTGAGGAAAGTGCCCCCGTTCTGATGTCGCTGGCGGCGCAGTATCCGGCGGAGTCTGAGATCGCCGGCACGGCATCGTCGGTCTATCGCTCGCTGGCGTATTTCGAACCCGCAGACACCGCGATCGCCGCAAAGATAGAGGACAATCTGCTGCAGGCGAATCCGGGGGACGCCGAGACGATGGCGCGCATCGGCGACATCTACGCCGATCGCGAGCAGTTCGCGCTGGCCGCGCCGTACTGGGAGCGGATCCCGCAGGTCTCGCCGGGCCAAGCCGCTGGATATCTCGAGGCGGCCACCATCTATTGGGACTACTTTGATTTTGAGAGCGCACTACGCTTGCTGGCGACTGGCCGCGAGCGCGTGGGGAATCCAAGCCTCTACTCTTACGAGGAGGGTGCAATCTACGAAAACCAGCGCGACTATCCGCACGCGATCGATGAATACGTGAAAGGAGCCCTCAGCGCGTCGGAATCGTCGGCCGAGATGCGCCTGCTCCAGTTGGCGCGGCGGTCGAAATTCCGCGACTTGGTGGATCGGAGCACCGCGAAGATCGTCGCACTGCCTAATCCGTCCATGCCGGCCGTGTATCTGCGGGTGAAAGTTCTGGAAGCTCAAAACAGAAAGCCAGAGATAGAAGGATTTCTTGACGGCTTGGCGCAGGGCACGGCGTCAATCGAGCAGGCTGAAGAAATCGAAACCCTGGCGCAGCAGAAATCACTTGAAACCGTGCGCCAGCATGCGATCGAGAAGCAGGCTGCTCTCACCACCGATCCCGTCACTCGTTTGCAGCTGCGGTATGCCCTGATCCAGCTTTATGAGGGGCGCAAGGATTTCGCGTCCGCGCAGAAGAACGTGGAAGCCCTGTATCGTGAAAACCCGAAGATCCTGGGCGTTGTCCGCTCCACTGTGGATTTCTACTGGCGCGTAAAGTTGCGGCCGCAGGCGATCGCTGTGCTGCTGCAGGCCGCGAAGGATGCGTATCCCGCGCTGGGCTCCCAATTCACTTACGAAGCTGCGCGCAAATCCACGGACGCCAAACAATTCCAGCAGGCGCGCGACCTGTTAGCCGGGCTGTTGAAAGATTCTCCCTACAACGGCGAATACCTCGCCGCGATGGCTGATACCTACGCGCAAGCCGGAGATGACCGTGGCCTCGAGCAGTTCTACGTTGAAAAAATTGCCATGTTCCGGAACGCTCCGTTGCCCGCGGAAACTCGTAAAGCGCAGACCGCAACCCTGCGGCGTGGACTGATCCCCGCACTCACTCGGATGAACAACTACTCCGGCGCAATCGATCAGTACATCGAACTCATCAACAACTTCCCCGAAGACGAGGCCCTGGTCACCCAGTCTGCCCTGTACGCGCTTCGTTATCAGCGGCAGCAACAACTCGTCGACTTCTACGCCAGGACGGTGACGCAGTCTCCGAAGGACTATCGCTGGTCGATGGTGCTGGCTCGTACCTACACGAATCTGGAGAATTACCCGGCCGCGATTGACATCTACGGCAAATCCATTGCGATCCGGCCCGATCGAGCCGACTTGTATACCGCGCGCGCGGAACTCGAAGAACGCCTCATGCGTTTCGATGAGGCTGCCGTCGACTATGAACACATCTATCAGCTCGCCTACAAAGATCCGCAATGGATGGAAAAAGTCGCCGCGGTTCGCGCGCGTCAGGGCAAGGTGCAGGATGTGGTCGCGGCGCTGCAGACCGCCCTGATCACCGGGCGGCCAGGCAATGCGAGCAACTACTTCGAGGCGGCACGGCGCCTGGAAAGTTGGGGGATGCTCGATCAGGCCCGCAGCTTTGCGGAGTACGGTGTTGCAACGGCTGGTGCGGACTTGCTGGCTAGCGCCGACAATCATGCTGGCGCGAAGACTTACGTCCGCATTCTGACTCGCCTGCGCCAGCAGCAACAAGCCTACGCCACGCTACAGAAGGCGGTCGAAGACTCCAAGGCAGCGCTGCCGGTTCTCAAGGAACAGGTACAGAGACAGGGCGTTACCGGACTGACGGACGCGCAATGGCGCGAGAACGTTCGCCGCACGCGAATCGAGACTGCCCGGACCGGCATGGAGTCGGCGGTGCAGGAAATGGGCAGCGTGGTGAATACCTACTTCACGCCGGAAGAGCGAATGGCGTTCGGCACCTTCGCCGAGTCGAAACACAACGGCATGCCGCTGGATGACGTTGAGAAGTTCGCCATCCCGCTCGCCGTAAGCGCGGCGCTCGCCGATCAGGAAGCCCGATGGCGTTTCGACGAAATCATGCAAAGGGTCAGATCGCAAGATGCAAGGGCGAACTACTACCCCAATACGCAGCCGTTCGTGGATCTGCAACGCCGTCGTGGGCGCTTCGCAGAACTGGGCTCGCAAATGGAGCAATTCGCTGCCGTCCTGCGAGCTGATATGAGAAACGCGCCATTAATTGCGGCCGCCGACGCGTATCACTCTGCGGGCGATGAGCAGAACGAAATGCGCGTGCTCGGCACGGTGTTTCCCTCGCTCGACTCCAACCACCAGGAGCGGTATTTCGAATTGCTTCTGGAAAAGCAGCCCAATGAGTTGATCCGCCTTGCGTCCACGTGGACTGCGCCTGTCGGATGGGGAGAGCAGGCGGCGGACTTCGCCGTCGCTCATGGCAGCCCGGCGATTGCCCAGGCTGTAGTCCAAGCCCGCAGCAAACCGCGTCCGCTCGTCTGGGAGAAGGCCTACAGCGCACTCGTGGGACTGTATTACTCAGAGCATTCACCCCAAGTGAACAGTGCATTCCTCAGCGCGTTGGGTGACGACCCGATCAGCGCGCGTCTTGCCAAGCCAGTCGACCGCGATCAGCAGTTGGCAGGAAATACCTGGTTCTACTACGGCTCGCGCTACGGCGAATATCTTGGGACCGCGAAGCTCGGCAACCCCGAGGACTTCCTGCCGGCAATTCTCGAGCAAAGTCCGGCGAGCGCGTCCGGATACATGACGCTTGCCGACTACTATGCCGGTTCTGGAGATACGAAGCGTGCCATCGACGACTACACACACACGCTCGAGCTTTCTCCGGATCGCGCGGACGTGTACGACAGTCTCGCCGTCGCTTACTACAAGCAGGGAGATCGCGCCGCGGCGCTGGCGCAATGGAAGCTGGCCTTCGCGGTTTTGTCGAAGCAACTCGATCGCGGACGCGTTCCAGACAGTTTCTGGAGAGATTTCGGACGCACGTGTGACGAACTCCGAGCCCGCCATGCGTTCGCCGAACTCAAGCCCGATGCCGACGCGGTTGTCCGAACCTATCTCCACGTTAACGGCAACTGGCTCTCGAATGCCTTGCTGCATCCGGCTTATGCGGCGCAGGGAGATCCTGTAGCCGCAACTGCGTGGCTGTTGGACATGTCCGCCTCGGCGCAAGATCCTGCGCAAGTATTGGGCGATGTGGCTGACGCCAGCTGGATTCCCCTGGTACAACGCGCGCGGGTATACCAGCGTGTCCTCGAATTGAAAGAGAACGCGGTCGGAAAATCAGACGGCATCGCGCGTCAAAGCGCGCAGCAGGAACTCGGCGTGTGGCAAGAGCGCTGGATACGTTATCTGGTGCTGAGCACGAAACAATATCCCGAGGCAGCAACCGCGATTGCTGCTCTCCCCAAGGATACCCGCGATGCGCTGCAGAGATCTCTTGTCCCGCTGGAGCTGCAAGCGGCGGCACACCTCGGAACTCTCGACGCAATCCTGGCCGCGTATCATGCAGAGCCGCAAATCGCCCCGGCAGCGGAAATTCTGCGTACGGCAGCGCGGAAGCTGTTCGAAGACGGCGACAAGCAGTCGGCACGCAAGATCCTTGAACTCGTGTTTGCCCGTGAGATCGAGGATCACAAACTAGTCGCTGCTAATTTCCTCGGCCTTGCTGAAATCCGGCTGGCTGCGGGCGATTCGACTGGCGCTCTCGATTTGCTTCGCCGGCTCGTCGTTGCCGTTGGGGCTCCGTTTGAGAATCTTGATCTGGCGGCTGCCTTGCTTGAGAAGACCGGTCACAACGCAGAAGCAGTCGAGTTTCTCGATCAACTCGTCAAGTCGGCGCCGTGGGACGCGTCGTACCGCTTGCGGCTCGCCAAGGCTAAACTCACACCGGGCTCCGATGTAACTGCACAGGATGCGCTGTCCGCCATTGCCTCCGCGCCTAACGCTTCGTACGATCTGCGCCTGAAGGCCGCCGCGGCGCTCACCGGACGGACGCACTCCGAACTGGGCAGTGCAGAACTGAACCTTCTCGCCTCGGGCAAAGCGGCCCTCACGCCGGCAACCGCGGACAAGTTCTACTTCCACGAGGCTCGCATAAGGGCAGCGGAGAATTCCGTCGACAATCAAACGAAGATCCAACTTCTGAGTCACTGCGCGATTGATTTTCCGCGCCGGGAGACTGCTCGCATACCGCTCTTCGAGGCTGCGGCAAACGCGCACTCGTATGCCTACGCTCTCGGAATCCTCGAGCCGCTCTTCCAGACTCAGTTCCTTCGCAATGATGTGGCCGAAGCCGGCAGCGAAGAGGAACAGATTGTCAGCTCGGGCGAGGAAGACATAGGAGAAAGCGGAGAGGAAGCCGGCATCTCGGTCTCAAGCGAGACTCAGCTCTCTCGCGCGCAGCGCGTCCGCGTCTCGCAATTGATCGGTGACGCCATGACGCGGCTTGGACGTTACCCCGACGCCCTGTCGTACTACCAGACCGCACATAGTCTTGAGACTGCCGCAGCAGCCCGCAAGGCGCTGAACCGAAAAATCGCAGACACAAAGTCTGTCCTGCGAATTCAGCGTGCAAACGCAGCCCGCCAGCCACTTCTGCACGAGGCCTTGGAGCAGGATCGCCTGGTCCGACCTCGGCTGCTGGCGCGCATCACGCCCGCATCCGCCGCCACTACGAAAGGAGGCGCGAAGCCATGAAACGCATCTTCATCATCATCTGTATTGCCCTTGCCTGCGCTGCTATCGGATGGGCCGCCTACCGCGCCGCTTCGCCGCCAGATACTCCGCTGTCGAAGTTTGTTCCTGCGGGTCCGTTGCTCTATCTGGAGGCGCAGGATTTCTCATCGCTGCTCGGCGACTGGAACTCATCGCCGCAGAAGAAGCGATGGATTCAAAGCGACAGCTACGAGGTCTTCTCCCGTTCGCGGCTCTTCCTGCGGTTGAAGGGAGCCGGCGACCAGTTCGCTGCTGCCGCCGGCCTTCCGCCGGACTTGGATTTTGTCTCGCAAGTTGCCGGCGAGCGCAGCGCCCTGGCGCTTTACGACATCGGCAAGCTGCAGTTCCTCTACATCACCTACCTGCCCACGGCGAAGTCGATGCAGACAGCCTTGTACCAGGGCCGCACTAAGTTCGAGCCTCGCAACGCCGGTGGAGTCGATTTCTATCTGCGCCGCGATCCTGAATCGAAGCGCGAAGTCGCCTTCGCCATCGCCGGTGACTACCTGCTGCTGGCGACGCGGGAAGATCTCATGGCCGGAGCTCTACAACTGATGTCGGGCAAGCAGGACCGCACCATGGAGAGCGAAACCTGGTGGAGACAGTCGACCTCCGAAGCAGGCCATGCCGGCGACTTGCGTATGGTTCTCGACCTGCAAACTCTTGTCCCCAACGGTTATTTCCGCACCTATTGGGTGCAACAGAATATTACCGAGCTTTCCCAGTACTCAGCCGCAGTCTCGGATTTGTTTCGCTCTGACAAGCGGTACCGCGAGGAGCGCGTGCTGATTCGCAAGAAGGAACAGGAGCAGCCTGCCTCGCCGGAGGGCCTGGCCGCAGCCGCTGATTTGTCGCGTCTGGTCCCCGACGATGCCGGAGTATACGTAGCGACCGCAAATCCCCCTTCCAGTTCCTGTCTCGCCTTGGTCGAAACCAAGCTGCTGGCGCCGCATCTGGGCGCACCTCCTGCGTCTCAGTTCGCCCCGCAAGTGCAGCTCACTTCCGGCGAGCAAGGGGCAAGTTCCGATCTCGAGACACGCATCGATCTGCCTCCCGCGGAAAGCCCAGCCCCGGGCGACTCCGCATCTGCGCTTAAGGCGTTGATCGAGAAGACTCCCGCGCTGGCGTCTCTACAGTTGCAGTCAACCCAACGCGATGCCGGCGGAGTCTTCATCAGAATTCGTTCCGCCGTTGTTTTGGCGTCAGCCTCTGACTGGAATGAAGTCGGCGTCCAATCGGCGATTGCCGATCTCGTGCGCCCCGGTCTCACCGCCAGCCAACTGGGCGTTGCCTGGACGGCGAAGTCCGGATACCAGCAACTGGACGGCTTGTGGCCGCTGACAGTTTCTGTTCACGGAAAATATCTGGTCGTTAGCGACGATCCAGTTCTGATGGAGTCCGTGCTCGCCAACTTCACGCGCAAGTCGGAGCGCAAGCCGTTGGCGCTTTATGCCGGCTTCGATCACAAGCACGAGCGGGATGATTTTTTGCGTTTCTCGAACCTCGTCGACCGGACGAACCTGGGTCTGCAAGTCGGAGGCAACCGCGAGCCGCAATTCTTTTCCGGAAACATGGTGGGGCTGAGCACGACGCTGGCTGCGGTTTCTGCCGAGAGCATAGAAATTCACCCCGACTCGGGCAAAATGCGGCAAACTGTTACCTACGAATGGTCACAGTAAAACAAGTTCTGCCGCTCGTTGCTTTGATTCTGGTCGTGCCACTTTGCTCCGACGGCCGGCCGGACTCGGAAAATGTCCGCTCCGCGCGCGAGTCTCTCTTTGCGCAATCCGTTGCCCAGGCCCTGAATGACGATTTTCCGGATCCCGGCATTTCGTTTCTGCTGCTCGATGCTCGTACAGGCCAGGTTCTTGTTTCGCGATGGGGTCGTCCAGATCTCCCCATTCCGCTAGGGTCGTTGGCGAAACCGTTCGCAGCCTTGGCCTATGGAGAGCACCACGATTTCCGGTACCCGGCTCATTTCTGTGAGGGAACTGCGACCGGTTGCTGGCGTCCGGGCGGGCACGGCGATGTTGATCTGACTTCCGCAATCGCGTACTCCTGCAACTCCTATTTCCGCTTTCTGACTGCAGACCTCGACGCCGCCGACGTCTCCCCTACCGCAAGCAGATTCGGGCTCGAGGTTCCCGATCGTGAGACCTCCGGTGCTGAACTCGCAGGGCTCGGTGCTCGCTGGCGAATTTCCCCTCTGCGCATGGCGCGCGCCTATCTTGAACTGGCGCACCAGGGACGGAATCCGGCCGTGCGCCAAATTCTCGATGGCATGGCCCGGTCGGGGCTGAAGGGCACTGGCGCGGAAGTGGATCGTGCCTTGCAGTCTGGACGCGCTCTGGTGAAGACCGGCACGGCCACGTGTACTCACCCACACCATGCTCCCGGAGACGGCTTCGCAGTCGCGCTGGTTCCCGAAGACGATCCCAAAATGCTGTTGATGGTGCGGGTTCATGGCGCGCCGGGTTCGCAGGCCGCCAAAGTTGCAGGCAAGATACTGCGCCGGATCGAAGATTAACCGCATGCGCCCCACCTTGAAGCACCCAACACAGATTCTGGCTTTGGCGGTGGTCCTGCTCATTTTGAGCTTCGTTACTCCCCGACCGGAGACTCCGTTGGCGACCGCTCGGCCCAGAGCGCATTCTGCTTTTGACGAGAAGGTGCGTGTTGGAGTACTGGGATTGTTTCACTCGCGACAATTTGAGTTGAGCGCCACCGCGGGGCAGGCACTGGTTCTGCAGGTCGGCTCACAGAGTCTTGTCCTTGAGAAAAGCTCCGGGGTTGAGTCAGTGACGATTCAACTCTTCGATGCGCAAGTCGTCGTGACCACCGGCAGACGCACGCTTGAGGCGTCATCGATTTCTGTTGCTGGGCGCGCGAATGAGCCTGTGGATTTCATCCTGGCGATTCCCGCCAAAATCAGGCGCCACTACCACGGAACGATGCAAGTCGAACCTTCCGGCAGCACCTTGCTTGCAATCCTCACCCTCGACCTGGAAGCGGCCGTCGCGTCCGTCGTCGCTGCGGAAAGCACCCGGGGCGCTCCAGTCGAAGCGCTGAAGGCGCAAGCGATCGTCACACGTTCGTATTTCGTTTCGGGCCGCGGTCGTCACGCCGATTTCGATTTCTGCGATACAACGCATTGCCAGTTCTTGCGTGATCCGCCCGCGCCTGAGAGTACCGTTGCCGGGGCCGTCGAGGCCACCCGCGGGTCGATTCTGGAATACGATTTGCATCCGTTTCCCGCGATGTACACGCGCAGCTGCAGCGGGCGCACACGCACTCCCGCCGATCTGGGATTGCCGGCCGGCGCCTATCCTTATTACTCAGTTCCCTGTGAATATTGCCGACGGCACCCCGCACATTGGACCGCTCGAATCTCAGCGCACGATGCGGAGACTCTGCACAGTTCTGACGAGTCGTCGCGGTTGAACATCGATCGGCGATTGGGATGGAACACCGTTCCGAGCAACGACTTTTCCGCGACAAAAGATGGCGATCAGATCGTGGTGGAGGGGACCGGGCGCGGACACGGCATGGGACTCTGCCAGTCTGGCGCGAAAGCGATGGCCGAACAGGGAGCAAGCTTTCGCGACATCCTCAGTCATTACTATCCCAACACAACCGTTGTTCCGTGGAGAAAGTAAATCTCCGATCACCTGCCGCACCGCGGAGCATGTCTGACACGACAACGACGAATTCGGTAACATAGTCTCTGCGCCTGTTCACACGAACCTGCTATGCAAAGAAGAGAAGCGCTCCGACTGCTCGCCACCGGAACCGCCCTGCAACTGGCGCCTCAGAAGTTGTTTGCCGTATTGCGGGAAGCGCGCTCTCTGATTCAGAGTCAGCCTTCGCCGCGAGCTTTGAAGACGCACCAGTACGCGACGGTAAAGACGATCGCGGAGTTGATCCTTCCTCGCACCGAAACTCCTGGGGCCACCGATGTTGGCGTCGCGGACTTCGTCGACCTGATGTTGACCGAGTGGTACGACGAGCCCGAGCGAAACCGCTTTCTTGCCGGGCTTGCCGATGTCGACTCACGGACGAAAACTCTATTCGGCAAGGACTTCCTTGAATGCTCGTCCGTGCAGCAGTCAGAAATCCTTATTGCTCTCGGCCAGCAGATAGCCGGCGAGGCAGGCAGCAGTCGGAGCCAGCGCTTGAACAACGCTGCGGCGTCGCACGGCTCGCACTTCTATTCCATGATGCGGCATTTGACGCTGACTGCGTATTACACCTCGGAAGCCGGCGCAACCGCGGAACTGCATTTCGAAATCATTCCGGACCGCTATCAGGGATGCGGAACCACACCATCCGGCAAAGAGGGGCTGAAGCAACAATGAGCGAATCAACTACCTACGACGCGATCGTAGTCGGCTCTGGAATGACGGGCGGCTGGGCGGCGAAAGAACTCACCGAAAAGGGAATGAAAACCCTGGTGCTCGAAGCTGGACGTCCCATCGTGCCCGAACAAGACTACGTGGAGCACGTTCCCCAGTGGGAAATGAAGTTTCGCGGCCTGGGCGATCGCCGGCGCCTGGCCGAAGACCAGCCGATCCAAAGCACGTGCTATGCATGCGACGAATGGTCGTCGAAATTCTTCATTAACGACAAAGAGCATCCCTACACCACCGAGCCTGGGAAACCGTTTCGCTGGATCCGTGGGCGCCAGGTCGGCGGCCGTTCGATCATGTGGGGCCGTCAAAGCTACCGCCTCAGCGACCTTGATTTTGAAGCCAATCTTCGTGAAGGGATCGCGATCGACTGGCCAATTCGCTACGCAGATATCGCACCCTGGTACGACTACGTCGAGGACTTCGTTGGAATATCCGGGGAGGCTATGGGGCTTGCCCAATTGCCCGACAGCAGATTTCTTCCGCCGATGGAGATGAACTGCACGGAAAGAAGCGTTCGGGAGCGACTCGCAAAACATTTCGGAGGTGAGCGCATACTGACGATCGGCCGTGTGGCGATTCTTACCCAGGATCATCGCGGTCGCGCCGCTTGTCACTACTGCGGTCCCTGCGAGCGCGGATGCATTACGCGGTCATACTTCAGCAGCGTGAACGCGACGCTGCCCGCCGCCGAGAAGACTGGACGCATGACATTGCGCCCTTTCAGCGTTGTCCACAGCGTGAGCTTCGATGCGAAAACGCGGAAAGCAACCGGAGTACGAGTTATCGACGCTCAAACCCGGGTGGCCGTCGAGTTTCGCGCTAAACTTGTTTTCCTGTGCGCATCAGCGCTCGAGTCGGTCCGCATCCTGTTCAACTCCTCGACGCCGGAATTTCCCAACGGCTTGGCGAATTCGAGTGGTGAACTCGGTCACAACCTGATGGATCACGTGAAGGCTGGTGGCGCGACGGCAACGATCCCGGGCAATGAAGATTACCTGGAGATCGGAAGAAGGCCGAACGGCATCTACATGCCGCGTTTTCGCAACATCAAGTCGAAACAGCCGGAGTTTCTGCGGGGATATGGATTTCAAGGCGGAGCCCATCGCGACGGTTGGGGCCGGGGCGTCGTGCAAACGGGGTTTGGAGCCGATTTCAAGAAGTCACTCAGCCGCCCCGGTCCGTGGCGCTTTGGCTTTCACGGCTTTGGCGAATGCCTGCCGAACCACAGCAATTTTGTGGAGCTCGACAAAAACACCGTCGACGCATGGGGAATGCCTACCCTCAAGATTCACTGCGCGTGGAGCGAGAACGAACTCGCGCTGCGCAAGGATATGGGGATCGCCGCTGCCGAAATGCTGGCGGCGGTGGGAGGCCGCAGTATCGAGCCATACGCGGGCGATGACCCGCCGGGATTCACCATTCACGAGATGGGCACGGCTCGCATGGGCCGCGATCCCAGGAATTCGGTGCTCAACTCGTTCAACCAGGCGCACGACGTGAAGAATCTCTTCATTACGGACGGAGGGGCGATGGTGTCATCGTCGTGCGTAAATCCATCGCTCACGTACATGGCCCTGACCGCGCGGGCTTGCGACTATGCTGTAGGGCAAACGAAGAAAGGAGAACTATAGTGTGAGCAGCCGCCGCGAGTTTCTGATGGGGATGTCGTCTGCTGCGCTGGTTTCCGTTACCCTGCCGCGAATGCTTCTCTCCAGGAGCGAGTCGCCCCGCATTCCGATTGCGTTTTCCACGCTCGGCTGTCCTGCATGGGATTGGAAGAAGATTCTCGAATTTGCCCGGCAGCACGGATTTGCCGCAATCGAACTGCGCGGTCTGGAAGGAAATCTGGATCTGCCGTCGCATCCCATCTTCGCTGCCGACCGCCTTGCGCAGACCAAGAAAGAAATCAGTGCCAGCGGCCTGCGTATTGCTTGCGTGAGCAGTTCCGCGAATCTGTATTTCGAAGACCCCGCGAAGCGCGCGAAAGAGTTGGCGGATGCGCGGCGATTCATCGACTTAGCCGCGGTTCTGGGAGCCGGGTGCGTGCGAGTATTCGGAGGCAAAGCCGAAGCAGACAAGAATCCTGTGCCCAGCGACGAAACCAAGGCGCGAGTCGCTGCGGGATTGCGCGAACTCGGGACCTACGCCGGCCCACACGGCGTGACGGTGATTATCGAATCCCACGACCACTTCACGTCGTCTGCCACGCTCAAAGATGTCATGAACGCTGCCGGTTCCGAACACGTCGGCCTGCTTTGGGACGCCCATCACACGTTCGCGACCTCCAACGAGGATCCGGAATTCACAGTCAAGCAACTTGGGCCCTGGATTCGCCACACGCATTTGAAAGATTCAACCGGCAGCGGGGAGAGTCGCAAATACGTCCTGACCGGACGTGGAAACGTGCCCATTCAGCGCCAGATCGAGGCACTTCAGAAGATTGGGTACAAGGGCTTCTACTGTTTCGAATGGGAGAAGGTGTGGCACCCAGACCTTGTGGATCCGGAGATTGCCATCGCCGATTACGCGCGCGTTGTCGGGCAGTGCCTGGGGAACGCGCAGGCCTGCGAAAACTAGCTCGGTTTGCTGTCCGAGAAAGTTTCCGACTTCGCGTCCCAGAAGATCTTCCGCCCAGTCCAATACGACTCTGCGGCCATCATGCACGCGACCGAGTGCGCGAATCCTTCATGCACCGAGCAGTGCGGCTGTTGCCGCGATCGCATGCAATCGAACCAATTTGCCATGTGTTCAAGACTGAGATCGTCGATGCCCATGGGCGGCAATCCCTTTTCTCCGGGCAGGGAGATGTATTTCGATTCTCGCTTGCGGTCGATGTCGGCATCGTCTTCGTGAGTTCCTTTCTCCTCGATCACCTGGTAACGCGGGCTGCCTTCGCCACCGATGTTGATGAGCGTCGCCTTCTTCCCCATGAACCGCGTGAAGCTGGGCGCATCGTTGCCGAAACTGGTCGAATAGCTGACCAGAAATCCCCTGGGATATTCGAGCAGCGTGTGAAACGTGTCGGCATTCTCGCGCCCGTCGTGCCAGGCAAACACTCCTCCGTGCGACACGACCGACGTGGGATAGTTGTCGTCCATGAACCAGTGCACCAGATCGATCGCATGGCTCATCCACTGATCGGGAATCCCGCTGGAGAATTCCTTGTAGAGCCGGAATTCGAAATACAGCTGCGGATCAAACGGCCGGGCCGGCTTCGTCAGCAGCCACTTGTTCCAATCCGTGTCCGACTCGCGAATTTGCGTGACTTCGGGACGTCCCCGCCACCGCGGCCCGTGGTAATTCCACTCAACCTCGACTTTGCTGATATCTCCCAGTGCGCCGCTGCGAGCAACCTTCTGCGCAGCCTGTGGATATGGCTCACTGCGATGTTGCGTTCCCACCTGAACGATGCTCTTGGCCTTCAGCACCGCCTCACGTGCCGCCTTCGCCTCCGACAGAACGTTTGCCATCGGCTTCTCGACGTACGCGTCCCTCCCCGCATCGGCAGCCATTTTCAGAATCGGCGAATGCGAATGCTCCGGCGTTGAAATCAGCACACCATCGACATCCTTCATGGCCAGTAGTTCTTCCACATGTTGCACGGAACGCGGAGCGCGTCCGTAATAGCCTGTGTTCGTTGCTACTGCCTTCTCACGATTCACCCTCCACAGGTCGCAGACCGCCGTCATCTCGACGTTGTGACTGGACTTCAGCTTCGACGCGATCAGGTCCAGATCTCCGCCCCGGTTTCCAGTGCCGACGTGACCCAGCGAAATCCGATCGTTCGCGCCAAGGATGTTTGCGTACGACAGCGCAGTGTGAGGAATAATCGCGGTGCCAGCGACGGCTGCGGCAGATTTTTCGAGGAACTCGCGGCGATTGATCGAAGAAGGATCACTCATGGTGTGCTCCTGCTGAATTGAAGCGCGAATGAGATGTTGTGCGGCGTTCGAACCAGCCCGCAATGCTAGGAGAACGGTAACGGCAAGTCAAGGAATCCGCACTCGGATTAACTGGACTTCAATCCGTTCGGCACAAGGGGCAACCCCCGTAGTCGCACACCCGTTGCATCGAAGATCGCGTTGGCGACCGCCGGAGCCAGACCGATCATGGGGCATTCCCCCGCGCCCACAGAGGGAATGTCCTTGCGATCGAGCAATACGGTTTCGTGGGCCGGCACATCGCTGAACCGGGGTACACGATACCGCGACAACCTGCCGTTTAGAATCTTGCCGTTGTCGAACTCGATTGCCTCAAAGAGCGCACCGCCCAGTCCTTGTATGTTCGATCCCTCAATCTGATTCCGCAGGTTGTCGGGATTGACAATTGCTCCACATTCGAACGCGGAAACCACACGCACCACCTTCACATCGGCCGACGCGCGATCGACGTTCACTTCTGCGAAGGTCGCGATGTTGCCCAGCTTTTCGTATCCACCGCCCATGCCAAAGCCTTGTCCGGGACTCTTGCTTTTTCCCCAGCCGAACTGTTTCGCTGCCGCCTCGAAGACTGCGCGCAGACGGTCATTCTTCAAGTTCTTCAGACGAAACTCGAGCGGATCCATCTTCAGGGCATGCGCGATTTCGTCCATGTGCGACTCGCGCGCGAAGTGGTTCGCCGTAGCTGCCAGCGCGCGATACGAGCCCTGACGCAATGGAGACTTCACCTCATGGAATACGATCCTCTGATTCGGAATCTCGTAGTAGGAGCGAATACCTGCCGAGCCGGAATTGTAGTTGTGAAATTCCCAGGCTGTAATGGTTCCGTCGCTACGCACTCCACTGGTCACATCGATCACGCCCGCGGGACGGAAGTAAGCCCAGGAGAATTCCTCTTCCCGCGTCCAGACCACTTTCACCGGACGCTTCGCGGCCCGCGCCAGCCGCGCCGCCTCAATCGCCGTTTCCCCCGTGTGCTTGCCGCCATACCCGGAGCCGGTGTCGGGCATCAGCACGCGCACGTGATCTTCGGGAATGTGAAACGCCTCCGCAAGTTGCCCGCGCACGCCAAATGGACGCTGCGTTCCAGTCCAGACAGTCAAGTGTTCTCCATCCCACTTCGCAAGCGCAGCGCGAGGCTCCAGCGGGACGTGCGCAATATACGACACGGTATAAGTCTGTTGCAGACGATGGTCGGCAGAAGCCAACGCTTGATCCACAGCTCCGGCATCGAATCGATCGCCATCACCGCTGGGATCCTTGCCTTGCTCA
This sequence comes from Candidatus Dormiibacterota bacterium, assembly GCA_035632675.1. Classification (GTDB taxonomy): domain Bacteria; phylum Acidobacteriota; class Terriglobia; order Terriglobales; family Acidobacteriaceae; genus Sulfotelmatobacter. Next base: position 115,915 of record DASQGJ010000025.1, on the reverse strand, counting down.
GCATTCTTCCGCAGATAGTCAAACAGTTCCTTGTTCGAAATCTGCGGCTCAGACTTCCACTCGGCCTGAATGGCCGCGACCGCGGCGGCTGCAATTTGTGAACTCGGCGCTGCAACTCCCACGAAGTTGCCGTCGCGCACGACCGTGGCGCCCATCTGCTCGGCTTTCTTCGTGTCAGCCGATACCAGCGTCGCGTCAAATGCCAGCGGGCGCAGAACTTTGCCATACAGCATGTCCGGCAACTTCTGGTCCGACGGAAACCGGTGCCGGCCGGTCACAAATTCGCGACCATCGACTTTGGGCGTCGATTGTCCCGCGACTTTCCAACTGGCCGCGGGAATCAGCGGGTCTTCAGCGGGAAGCGTCTGCGTCAACTGCTGGCCCTTGGTGAGCGCCGCATATTCCAGGGAGCGATTGGATCGCAAATCCCTTACCTTGCCCTGGTCAGCCACTAAGTGTTGGGGATCCGTCTTCCACTGCGTGGCAGCAATGCCGATCAACGCATCCCGCGCCGCGGCCGCAACCTTCCGCAATTGCAGATTCATCGTTGGCGTGGTCCGGCTTCCGAATGTTCCCATGTCGAACGGCGTGAGCTGGGTGTCGCCCATCACCATCTCAATTTGTTCGATGGGCACGTGAAGTTCTTCCGCGACGGCTTGACTCAAAGAAGTCCGGATATTTTGCCCAACTTCAACTTTTCCGGTGTAAACCGTGACCTTGCCGCTCTCCCCGATATGCAGCCACGCATTAATTTCCTGGGGCAGGGAGTCTCCACGCCGCCTCCCTCCGCCCGATTCCTGTGCGGCAACTGCAGGTTTGAGAATCGAGATCACCACGATTCCCGCTCCCATGAACTTGAAGAAGTCTCGGCGGTCAAGATCAAACCGATAAGGAGCCGCAGTCCTAAGTTCGTAGCGCTCCGGTTCCAGGGGGACTTCGATATTCACCTTCGCGCTCATCGGCTCGCTCCTTTCATAGCAGCGGGCTCTTGCATCTTGGCAGCCTTTTGAATGGCGCGGACGATGCGCGAGTATGTTCCACAGCGGCAAACGTTGCCCTCCATGAAATCAATGATCTCGCCGTGGCTCGGGGCGGGTGTCGTTTTCAGCAGGGCAACCGCCGACATGATCATCCCCGAGGTGCAATAGGCACACTGCATCGCGCCTTCATCCAGAAACGCCTGCTGCACCGGATGAAGCCGCTCTCCCTGGGCCAGCCCTTCAATGGTTGTGATCTGCTTCCCGGAGGCAGCGCCGGTCCGCGTGATGCACGAACGCTGCGCTTTTCCGTCAATGATTACAGTGCAAGCGCCGCATTGTCCTTCGCCGCAACCGTACTTGCTTCCCGTGAGATCGAGATGCTCACGCAAGACGGTTAGCAGGCTGGTCTGAGGATCTGCGTCGACGGTATAACTCTTGCCATTAATTGCGAGGTGAATCGTAGCCATTCCGAACTCCTGAGCGGAGAAGATTCAAGAGGACTGACCAAGACTTCGTTATAGAAAATGATATACCTCGGACAAAGAATTGTTGACTGCCTCTCTCAGTCGCTGATCGCCTGATAGGCAAGTTCATGCACCTGCCGGTCCAACGTTAGGTCCCCCGTTGGATGCAACTGCGCCATGAACACGACGATCATCTGCTCCTTGGGATCGATCGAGAATCCGGTGTAGAAAAATCCTCCCCAGTTGTACGAGCCCGGTGATCCCAGTTCCGACAGCGGCTCCTTGACGCCTTCGATTCCGAAGCCCAGCCCAAAGCCCTGATCAGGCCCGATCTTCCCGAGTTGATCGTGTGTCATGAGCTCCACCGACTTGCGGCTTAGCAACCTAACGTTCCCCAGCTTTCCCTCCTCCAGCATCATCTGGCAGAAGCGGGCGTAGTCCATCGCGGTGGAAACGAGTCCCGCTCCGCCGGAGAAAAGCTTTTTCGGGCCCCGTGAAGGATAGTCCGCGGAGTAAACGAATGCCCCCTCGCGGATTGGGGCGTCCGGAAAGCGGTTCAGGCCTTTCTCCGAATAATATGTGTAAGCAGTCGCCAACCGGTCGAGCTTGTTGTCGGGAGGGAAGAAATACGAGTCTTTCATCCCCAGGGGCTCGAAGATTCGTGTCCGAAAGAATTCGTCGAGCGGTTTGCCTGAAACGACTTCCACCAGACGTCCGAGCACATCGACGCCCAGACTGTATTCAAAGCGGTCGCCAGGATTGAACAGTAAGGGAAGTCGCGCCAGACTCTTCACGCTGTCGCCGATCGTTCCGTCATACTGCAACAATCCGCTGGCCACGTTTGCCTTCTCGTACATTAGCCCAAGATCGCCATTCCATTGATAAGTGATCCCGGAGGTGTGGCGAAGCAGATCGCGAATCGTGATCTCTTTCGTCGCTGGGATCGTGTAGGGGTCGCCGGATGCGGGTTTCACCAGCACCTTCGGATTCTTGAACTCCGGTAAATACTTCGAAACCGGATCATCCAGCAGGAACTTGCCCTCTTCATACAGCATCATGACGGCGAGGCTGGTGATGGGCTTGGTCATCGAGCAGATCCTGAACATCGCGTCGGTGGGCATCGGCTTCGCGGCCTCTCGATCGGACATCCCCTGCGCCTTAAACCACGCCACTTTGCCGTGACGAACGACCAAAGTGACGGCGCCCGCAATGCGCTTGTTGTCGATGTCGCGCTGCACGGCGCTTGCAATTCGGTCCAAACGCTCCGCAGAAAGGCCGACCGACTCTGGCTTCCCCGCAGGCAGATCCTGCGTGAGCGCCGGGAAATTCAAAACAAAAAATCCGAGCAGAACCAGAGTGACGCTCCGGTTCCGCCCGGTCAAAGAAGTCGAGCGCATGTCTCCCCCCGAGGTCTACGACTTGATGGTCTTCGAGGCCGCATCCCACGTAACTGGCTTCTGCCGGAAATACGACTCATTCGCCATGTGGCAGGCCACGGCGGCATGGTTTCCAAATACCGCATCTTCGGTCACCGGCTTGCGCGACTTCACCGACTGGAAGAAGACGTTCAGGTGAGGGCGCATATCGTCCCAATCGTGGCCCTTGTAGACCGTGTCTTCGTGCACGGGTTCCTTCCCGAGTTGTGGATCGTGTTCCGCATGCCACTGCTTCACATACTCCTCCCGCATCTTCGCCGGGAAACTGAAGCTGTAGTAGCTGGGATCCATATCGACGCCCGATTGTGGGGAATGGCGCAAATCGAACTCGCCCGCCTCGAGCCAGCCTTTTGGACCCATGAAGCGCGCCAGTTCCGGCGTCTCGCAGCCCAAGTCCAGCCGCACATAGACCGGAATGCCGTGATAGTCGAAAAGCACGGTGTGAAAGTCGGGCATATCGCGGCCGTCGTTGAAACGGAAAATGCCGCCCATGGCCACCGCGGAGCGGGGAATTTCGTTCCAGCCCAACGTCGCCATCATGCCGCTGATCAGGTGCACCATCAGATCCCCGGCTACGCCCGTTCCGTATGCCCTCCAGCAGCGCCACCGTGCGAAGTGCAACTTGTTGAACGCGATCTTCGGAGCATCGTTGAGCCATGTGTCCCAGTCGAGCGTCTGCGGCGAAAGATCCGTTGGTGGTGGATATTCCCACGCGCCCGTTGGATCGTTGCGGCCGAGCGTGAGCTCCACCATTTCGATATCGCCGATTCCGCCGCCCTTGTAGATTTCAGCAGCCTTGGCACACAGTACCGAACTAACTCGCTGCGAGCCGATCTGCACGATCCGGTTGTTCTTCTGCGCCGCTTCCACCATCGCTAATCCATCTGGGACATTGTGCGACATCGGCTTTTCGCAATAGATGTCCTTGCCCGCATTGCACGCGTCCACTACAACGCGGCGATGCCAATGATCCGGTACGGCCGCAACGATGCAGTCGATATCCTTTCGGTCCAGCAACTCTTGATATTTTCGTGTGGTCGGCAAGCTGGGGTTGCCGGTGATCTCCTTGGCCAGCGTGTGCCGGCCGTCGTACAAGTCGGCGGCGGCAACACACTCCACGCCCGGAATCGTGATCGCGCCGGCCAGAAGACCCGAGCCCTGCATGCCGACCCCGATCATGCCAAATCGGACGCGGTCACTAGGCGCTACTGCTCGAGGAAATGGTTGTGCTTCAAGTCTGATAGTCTTGGCAATTGCCAGACCGCCCGCAGCGGCCGCACTGCCCTGCAAGAACGCACGTCGAGAAAGAATACGTTTCATACCGAATCCTCCTGTTGGCTTACCGGCTTGTCCTTGAGACGCCGCTAACTCCTTGCGCCTCCCCACGACAAAGGCGAACCGCACGCTGCATCGCGTTTTTTGCGACGCAAGAATTGCCCGTTGGCTCGTATCCTTACTTCTTCAGCGGTTTGATCGCCACTTCCTTGAAGAACACGATGTCGTTGTCGCTGTGATTCTGCAGACCGAACCAGCCGAACATCGGACGCGGACCATGCTGCGGTTCGAAATCAAACTTCTTGTCCGGCACCGGATCGCCCTCTTTGTAGTCCGTTACCTTTTGGCCGTTCAGCATGACGATGGTGCGTGGCCCGTCCAGAGTGATCTCCATGGTGTTCCACTCCGGACCCGGCTTCCAGGCGTGCTTTACCAGGGGTTTGGTCAGCGAGTAGAGCATGCCCGTCTCGTGATACTCATCCTCTTTCGACGTTTCGGGATGATTGTCAATCTGCACCTCGTAACCGTAGTGCACCGGCATCCACTCTTCGCGAGGCTCAATCGGAATTCGGATGAAGACGCCCGAGTTGTCATTCTCATCGCGCATCTTGTATACGACGTGAATCACGCAGTTGCCGATCTTGCCGCCCGTCCAGTAGAGCAGGCCCATCCCGCCATGGGTGCGGATCAGGCTGTCTTCGACCGAGTCGCCGCCAGGCCCTACGTGCTTCCATCCGGTCAAGTCTTTGCCGTTGAAGAGTTGCTGCCATTTATCGGGGTCACCCTTGCACACGTTTTCGTCGGCTGCGAACGCGAGCGTGGCCAGGCCTGCGATCACAAAAGTGCACACCATAAATCGTTTTAGCATTGGAAATCTCCCTGGGTGTTCTGGGGTGCCTACCATAGGACAGACCAATCTACTCGCACCCAAGCCGGGAATCAATCCTCGGAATCCGCCGATTCTCACAAGGAGAAAGTGAACTCACGTAGCGACAGCCGCCTCGCCTGTCCCGCAAGCGCAAAGCGCGAGCGCATCATGGCCGACCGATCTACGAAGATTTTCGTTGACACTACGAATGTCTTCGTAGTATGTTCCTGCCCATGACACGTTCTCCGCAGAAACCGACCGCTTCAGAACTTGAGATTCTTCGCGTGCTTTGGACGCGCGGGCCCTCGACAGTCCGCGAAGTCCACGAGGCGCTCAGCGAAAAGAGGTCGCTCGGCTACACGACCGTGCTGAAGCTGCTGCAAATCATGACCACAAAAGGCACGGTGCGACGAAACGAAACCCAGAGGGCGCACGTCTATGAAGCATGCCGCCCCGCCGAGCTGACGAAAAGGCAACTGGCTGGCGACATGCTGCAGCGGGTCTTTGAGGGTTCGGCGAGCCAACTCATGATGCACGCGCTGGCGGGCCGCAAGGCTTCGCGCGAAGAGATCGACGAACTCCGCAGCCTGCTGGACGAATACGAAAGGAACCGCCGATGACGATGACCAGTCTTGTGAATTGGATCAGTCCGAGCGCCATGCAATCTCTGGGCTGGGCGCTCCTGCATTTTCTTTGGCAGGGGACTGCATTGGCGGCGCTTGCCGCGGCTGCGATGGCTGTGTTTCGGCGGCCGCAGGCGCGATACATGGTGGGGATCGCGGTACTCGCCCTGATGTTGTTCGCGCCGGCGGCAACCTTCCTGTTCTATTCCCAGCCACGCTCGAACTCGCCGGAGTCCGAGAAGTCGTCACCGCTCGCTGCAGTCGCTTGGCCAATTGCGAGGGGCAACGCCGCGGCGAGCGGTGCGGCAAGAACCACCACGTTCGCGCCGTCGCTCAATGCCCTGCCATGGCTGGTGGAGTCATGGCTTCTCGGAGTGGCTTTGTTCAGCCTGCGGTCCGCCGGGGGATTCTTCCTGCTGGAGCGCGAGCGGCGCCGGCGTCGCGCAGCCGTGGCAGATCATGTGCTGGAGATTTGCTACACCCTGCAGGACCAGTTCGGCATCGACCGGGCGATTGAATACTGCGAAAGCGCCTTTCTGCAGGCGCCTGCGGTGATGGGATGGTTTCGTCCGATCGTGTTCCTGCCGGTGAGTGCTTTGACCGGTTTGTCGGAGGAGCAATTGCGATCGGTGATCGCGCATGAGTTGGCGCACATCCAGCGCTTCGATTCTTTTGTGAATGTGTTCCAGGTTTGCGTCGAGACCCTGCTCTTCTACCATCCAGCCGTGTGGTGGCTGAACAAACGCATTCGTGCCGAGCGCGAACACTGCTGCGATGAGACAGCCGTCGCGCTTTGCGGTAACCCGGTCGAGTACGCGCGCGCCCTGACTCTGATGGAAGAGTGGCGCAGCGCTCCGGTGCTCGCCATGGCCGCAAACCGAGGGCCACTGTCGGAGCGAATCACGCATCTGCTCGGAGTGAATGCATCTCGCGGTGGAACGCGAAAGCTCGGTTTTGCCGGAAGCATCCTCTTCCTGGCGACCGCGCTGTTCGCCGGCAACGCCCTTATTGGAATGGCATATCCGAAACCCACGGCTTATGCGGGCAGCGGTCCGATTCGACGGCTTCTGCAGAGTGCGGCGCCACAGTCTGCGGTGCAGTCGGCCGCTACGCCAGCGGCGAAGCCGTCTGCGGCGCAACCTGCGCAGCACGCCGAGCAACCGGTCAGCGCTCAGTCCTACATCGACGGGATGAAGTCGGCGGGCCTGAATGATCTGAGTGCCGACGACCTCATTTCTCTGAAGATCCAGAACGTCACTCCCGAATATGTCCGCCAAATGCACGACCTCGGACTTCATCCTGACGCAGATGGATTCGTCGGCATGAAGGTGCAAGGCGTTACTCCGGAATACGTCAAGGAACTGCGCGCTATGGGATTCAATCCCGACGTGGATCAGATCGTCGGAATGAAGGTCCAAGGCGTTACCGCCGACTACGTGCGCGGCCTAAAGGAAGTCGGGATTCAGGGCGATGCCGATCAGATCGTTGGACTGAAGGTACAGGGAGTCACTCCAGAATATGTTCGCGAGTTGCAGGCAGTTGGCTTGAAGGCGGATGCCGACGAGATCGTAGGGATGAAGGTGCAGGGAGTCACGGCAGCATATGTGAAGGGCCTGCGTGATCAGGGACTCAATCCCAGCGCGGACGATGTGGTCGGAATGCGAGTGCAGGGAGTCACTCCGGAATACATCCGCGATGTTCGCGCCTTGGGTCTGAATCCGAGCGCGGACGAAATCGTCGGCATGAAGGTGCAGGACGTGACTCCGGAATATATCAAGGCGCTCCAGGCGGCGGGATTCAAGACCAGCGTCGACGATGTGGTTGGGGCGAAGGTGCAGGGCGTGACTCCCGAGTTCATCGAGATGGCGCGCAAACACGGCTTTAAGGACCTGACCATCGAGAAACTGATTGAGCTGAAGCGTCTGGAGATTCTCGACAGCAAGGGGCAAATCTGAGGTTCCATTTCCTGGCGCTCGGCTTCGCCGTCGCTTGACAGCCGAGGCCGCTGTATCTACGTGAGCGTGGGATGAGAGGAGATTCTTATGAGAATACGTCGAACGTTGGCCTATCTGGTTTTTGCGTCGTGCGTGCTTCTGATTGTCGTGAAGAACCGCGCATCGGATCTCCGCAATGACGTTCGCAGTGGCAGTTGGGCGATCAGCAAATCGGAGGAGCCTGGCAAGGTCGAGTTCGCGCTGATGGAACACCGCCGCGACGGAAGCTCGAACCATCAATCGGACTGGCCTGCGAGTTCGTTTCAGGGCGTTGACTTCTCAAAGCCCGGGCGACAGGATGTGCGTTTCACGATTGCGCGCGATGCAGGCAAGATCGAGTGCGAGGGCTACCTGAACGATGGTGAAGGAGCGGGAGTGTTTCACTTCCAGCCGGACGCCAACTACCCGCGCGAGATGCAATCGCTCGGGTTCAGTGTCGACGGAGAGAAGCAGTTTGCCATGACCGTGCAGGATGTAAGCCTGGCGTTTGCGCGCGAGATGAAGAACGAGCATCTCAGCGACCTGGATGCCGACAAGCTGATTGCATTTCGCATCTTCGGGGTCGACAAGGCCTTCATCGACGCGCTTCGCGCCGAGGGACTCAAGATTTCCGATGCCGACAAACTGGTCGCGTTCCGAATTCACGGCGTGACTGCCCAGATGGTTCGCACTCTGCATCAGGCGGGATATTCTCCGGACGAGGATACGCTGGTGGCGATGCGGATCCATGGCGCGACTCCGGAATGGATGGATCAGCTCAAGCAGCGTGGCTACGATCACGTGGACCTGGAGAAGCTGATCGCGTTTCGCATTCACGGCGTTTCGCCGGAGTTCATTCAGAAGCTGCAAGGCCTCGGGTATTCGCATCCCGATCCGGACGAACTCATCGCAATGCGCATTCACAACGTAACGCCTCAGTACATTGCCGATATGCAGTCGCGGGGAATGAAGGACCTCAGCATCGACAGACTGGTGAGTATGAGGATTCACGGGATCGACTGAGCGAAGAACTTGCTGATTGAGGAGTTTTGATTGCGAACCGCCTGCTTGGCGGTTTTTTCTTTTGAGCTGCATCGTGGCTGGTGGCGTTGGCCGGGTCTCGGTATTCCGCGGCGCAAAGAGCGCCTGGGTTCGGTCCTGAGCGGGGGCGTGCGTCCGTTCAAAACTTTCTTCTTCAGCGCTTCGGGGTTTGGAACCACCGTGCCTGAAACCGGGTCAATTCGCGTCGACGCTGTCGAGGGCGAGTGGGTTGTGGAAAAAACCGGCGGAAGGCGGGCGCGCGTCGCAGATGGGAAAGCTACCGCTCGTCCGGCTGATCCGGTAATCAAAAGCCCCTAAATTACTACAGGCGGGTGAAAGCGACCAGGGATCGCTTACACGCAACTCTCATGCCATCCCCTTTTATCGTTTGACGAAAAGTCACGTTCGTTTCTCTTCCCTCCAGCGGGGCGATTGGGAAGCGAAAACTCGTCTGCAACCCTGAATCCTTTTTGAAGTTGCGGAAATCAATATTGAACGCAAAGTGTGGTCCAAGGCTGTATTGCAGCCCAGACAGCGCCCGGTTGTCTTGTATCGACAGGAGAATGTAATGGCGAAGCGGATGGTCCTGATGTTAGTGGTCGTGCTGGCTCTGTTGGGGAGCCTGGGATTTGTGAAATTCCGGCAGGTCGAAGCGGCCATTGCGCAAGGGGCGAGCTTCCAGATGCCGCCGACCGCGGTGACTAGCGTCGTCGCGAAGAAGGAGACCTGGCCCTCGACGATGAATGTGATCGGCACCGCGGCGGCGATTCAGGGCGTTACCGTGAGTGCGGACCTTCCCGGAACAATCGATAAGATTCACTTCGAGTCCGGGCAGTGGGTGCACGAGGGAGACGTTCTGGTCGAACTGGACACGCGGCAGGAGCGGGCGCAACTGGCCAGCCTCGAAGCGCAGCGCGATCTCGCGAAGATCAACTACGGGCGGGCGCAGGAGTTGGTGAAGGAAGGCGTGATCGCGCGCTCGGAGTACGACAGCGCGACGGCTCAGCAGAAGGCGACCGAGGCGCAGGTGGGCGACGTCAACGCGGCCATTGCGCGTAAGACGATCCGAGCGCCGTTCTCCGGAGTGTTGGGGATTCGGCAAGTGAGCCTGGGTCAGTACCTGGCGGCTGGGCAGGCAATTGTTTCTCTGCAAACGCTCAGTCCCATCTATGTAAATTTCGGAGTGCCGCAGCAAGATACGCCCAAGGTGATACCGGGTCATGTGTTGCGAGTTACCAACAGCGAACTGCCTGGCATGGGCTTTACCGGCCGGATCACTGCGCTCGATTCGGTCATCAGCGAACAGACTCGTAACATTCAGGTCCAGGCAATCGTTACGAATAAGGATAACAAGCTGCGTCCGGGAATGTTCGTGCAAGTGGAACTGCCGCTGGGCTCGCCGCGGGAAGTGGTGCCGCTGCCGGCGTCGGCGATCAACTACGCGCCCTACGGCGATTCAGTATTCGTCATTACCGACATGAAAGATCCGAAAGGGAAGACCTATCGCGGAGTACGGCAGCAGGTCGTCAAGATCGAGGGCTCGCGAGGCGATCAGGTTGCGGTGATTTCCGGTCTGAATCCGGGGGACGAAGTGGTGAGTTCCGGCGTCTTCCGCTTGCGGAATGGGGCGCCGGTTCTGGTCAACAACTCCGTGAAGCCGGAGAACAATGCGAGTCCGAAGCCTGAGGATAGCTAGATTCCACTCTGTCCACGGAAAGAGGCCCCACTTCTCGCCCTAAACAGCGCGTGAGAAATGGCGCCCGGAGTGGCGGTTTCGGCCTTGTAAGGAGCGTGCATGAAGTTCACAGATCTATTTGTTAAGCGTCCCGTGCTGGCGATGGTGGTTAACCTCGTCATCCTGATCGCGGGATTGCAGGCGATTCGTTCGCTGAGCGTCAGGCAATATCCGCGCAGCGACATCGCAGTCGTGCAGATTACCACCGTCTATGTGGGTGCGAATGCCGATCTGGTCCGCGGGTTCGTCACTACTCCGATCGAGCGCGTTGTTGCCAGCGCCGACGGCATCGACTACATGGAGTCGACCAGCGCGCAGAGCCTGAGCACGATCCTGGTTCACCTGAAGATCAACTATGACACCACGGCGGCTCTGACGCAGATCCAGGCGAAAGTCGCGCAGGTGCGGAACGATCTTCCTCCGGACGCGCAGATTCCGGTGATCGATCTGCAAACCGCGGACACGCAGTTCGCGGCCATGTATATCGGCGTCTCTTCCGCGGATCTGGACCAAAACCAGATTACCGACTACCTGACGCGCGTGGTGCAGCCGAAGCTGAGCGCGATCAGCGGAGTGCAGCGTGCCGACATCCTGGGCAACCGGACGTTCGCCATGCGCTTGTGGCTGAAGCCGCAGGAGATGGCGGCGCGTGGCGTTTCTCCGTCGGATGTGCACGACGCGCTGGCGAAGAACAACTATTTGTCCGCGCTGGGAAGCACCAAGGGTTCGATGGTGTCTGTGAACCTGGTGGCCAACACCGACCTGCGCACTCCGGAAGAATTCCGGCAGATGGTGATCAAGCAGAACAACGGCACGGTGGTGCGCCTGGGCGAGATTGCCGACGTGCAGTTGGGCGCGGAGAATTACGACCAGGACGTGCGCTTCAATGGCCAGACTGCGACCTTCATGGGCATCTGGGTGCTGCCGACCGCGAATTCCCTGGACGTGATCAAGAGTGTGCGGAAGGAGTTGCCCGGAATTGAGCAGCAGTTGCCTACCGGAATGAAGCTGGGCATCCCGTATGATTCGACGGCGTACATTCAGGACGCGATCAATGAGGTGCTGCACACACTGACCGAGACGTTGGTAATCGTGATCGTCGTGATCTTCCTGTTCTTGGGGTCGTTCCGGTCGGTGTTGATACCCGTGATCGCGATTCCGATTTCGCTGATCGGCGCGGTCTTTCTCATGCTCGTTTCCGGGTTCACGATCAACCTGCTGACGCTGCTCGCCATCGTGCTGTCGGTTGGACTGGTGGTGGACGACGCCATTGTGATGGTCGAGAACGTAGAGCGGCACCTGGAGATGGGCAAGTCGCCATTCCAGGCGGCGAAGGATGCTGCCCGTGAACTGGTTGGGCCGATCATCGCGATGACCATCACCCTGGCGGCGGTGTACGCGCCGATCGGGATCCAGGGCGGACTGACGGGAGCGCTGTTCCGGGAATTTGCATTCACGCTGGCCGGAGCAGTGGTGGTGTCGGGCGTGGTAGCGCTGACGCTCTCGCCGATGATGGGTTCGAAGCTGCTGAAGGCCGGTGCGGCGAACAAAGGGCTGGCGGGCGTTATCAACCGCAATTTTGAGAAGGTGCGCGGATTGTACGCGCGGCTGCTGGCCGGGACCTTGCAATATCGTCCAGTGGTCCTCACGTTGTGGGCGATCGTCGCGGTATTGATGATTCCCTTCTATATGTTTTCGCAGCGCGAGTTGGCGCCGGCGGAGGATCAGGGCGTCGTGTTCGGCGTAATTCAGGCGGCGCCCAATGCGACCATTGATCAGACGAATCTGTTTACGACGCAGGTTTACGACGTGTATCACTCATTTCCGGAGAACGCGAGCACGTTTCAGATCACGACTCCGAATGGCGGGTTCGGCGGGATGGTGACGAAACCGTGGAGCGAGCGCAAGAAGACTGCGCAGCAACTGTTGGTTGAGTCCACGGGGCCTCTGTCGAAGATTGCCGGGGTCCGCGTGATTCCGCTGACACCTCCACCGCTTCCGGGCGGCGGCAACTTTCCGGTGGATTTCGTGATCGCATCGGCAGCCGAGCCGCAGCAAGTGAGCCAGCTCGCCGAGCAGATCATGCAGAAAGCGATGGCGAGCGGGAAATTTATCTTCGTCGATACGGATGTGAAGTTCGACCAGCCGCAGACTGAGGTCGTTTTCGACCGCGACAAGCTGCGTTCGCAGGGCGTGGATCTGAGCCAGGTTGGGCAGGATTTGTCGACCATGCTGGGCGGGAACTACGTGAACCGCTTCAGCATACAAGGACGCAGCTACAAGGTGATCCCGCAGGTGAAGCGCGTAGAGCGCCTGACGGCCGATCAACTCTCGCAGATTTACGTGAAGGGTTCGGCTGACAAACTTGTGCCACTTTCGACATTTGCCACGTTGAAGACCACGACCGAGCCGCGGTCACTCAACAAATTCCAGCAGTTGAACGCGGTGCGGATTCAGGGTGTGATCCCTCCACCGGTACCGCTGGATCAGGCCTTGACGGAGCTGGAAAAAGATGCGCAGGAGGTGCTCCCGCAGGGATTTACCGTTGACTACGCAGGCGAGTCTCGGCAGTTGCGGGTGGAAGGCAGCAAGTTCCTGGGCACGTTTCTACTGTCGGCGATTCTGATTTATCTGGTGCTGGCGGCGCAGTTCGAGAGCTTCCGCGATCCGTTCATTATTCTGGCTGGATCGGTTCCGTTGGCGATCTCGGGCGCTCTGACGTTCTCGTTTCTGGGCTTCACGACGCTGAATATATACAGCCAGGTGGGACTGATTACGCTAGTCGGTTTGATCGCGAAAAACGGAATCCTGATCGTTGAGTTCGCAAACCATTTGCAGGAGACGGGTCTGAGCAAACTGCAGGCGATCACGGGAGCGGCCAGCACACGACTGCGCCCGATTCTGATGACCACGGCGGCTACGGTTTGCGGACACTTCCCTCTGGTTCTTGCCAAGGGGCCGGGAGCCGGAGCGCGCAATAGCATCGGCATCATGCTGGTCAGCGGCATGATCATCGGCACTGCCTTTACGCTGTTCGTGGTGCCGTCGATTTATATGCTGGTTGCCAAGACCCACGCTCGGATCCGCGAGGAAGAGAGCGAGGAGATTACGCTGACAGGACGCGAAGAAGCTGTCGCCTGATAAGCTGCCGCGCGCTTACACGGATAAGCCGGCGGTCGGTGATTTCAAAGGGCGCGCCTGGCCAGCACGCCCTTAGGTCTGCACCGCGGCCTGATTTTCCGCCCACGTTACCTTTGTCTATCCCTCCCGTTGTAACTCCGCTATGATTGCGTTCCAACTGAGTAGAATTGCCTGTTCCTGCAAGGTGCCGGAGGACTTGAACGTGGACCTCTTCGTGAGGTAACGGATGAAGTTTCTGACTGGGCAGTCCTACAAACGGTTTGCCGCTCCGTGGCTTTTGCTCGGAGGCGGTCTCCTCCTCGTCTTGGAAGCCGGCGATGTCGTTTTGTTTGGGACTCGCGCTCCAGGCCCGCTGGCATCCGATCTGATTCAGCTCGCGTTGGCGACGCTCTGCATTGTCGCCGCCTATCGGGCATCCCGCCTCTCGGAAATCTTCGGGCGCTACTTCTGGGCGCTGGGGACGGCGACGTTTGCGCTATTCGTGATTGCCCAGGCTCTGGCCACGTACGACAACGTATTCCATGCTCACCATTTCGTTTCCTGGACGGTCAACGTACTGTTCTTCTTCTGGCTTACACCTCTTGGCATGGCGTTGTTCCTGGATTTGGACTTTGCCCCCGAAGGTTTCGACTGGTTGCTGATTCTCGATCTGGTGCAAGTCATTTTATTCTGGCTCGCCGGCTACTTCTATTTCTTCTATCTTCCGGAGCAGTCGACTTCAGGGTCGCAGCTGGGCCACTCGGTCTGGTCTCCCTACTTCATTTATGTTGGTTTCCTCGTTGTGGCGTTTCTGGTCCGGGCTTTGCTCGCGGAATCCGCTTCGATTCGCTCGATGTTCATTCGCATCGCGATATTCCTGATTGCGACGGGGGTCGCGGACTTCTTTTACTACTACGGTCCCGGGAAAGACCTCAGCGACGGTCAATGGTACGACTTAGTCTGGATGTCGACGAATTTTCTCTTTCTGGCAGCGGCGGCGACCTGGCAGGCGCCGGAACCTGCCGTATCCGACGGATCAGTTCCGGCGCGACCGCATCGTCCCCTGTTGGTGCAGGCCCTGCCTCTGCTTTATTCGCTGCTGATCGTGGCGCTCTCCGCCCGCATTGCGCAGCAGCGCCTGAGCCTGGCCGCCACCGTTGTTTTGATTTCGTTTGCATGCTCCGGTACGCGGCTATTAATCACCCAATTTCGCCAGCAGCGGACCCAGCACCTGCTCGAGGCCGTCATCGAAGGAACCAGCGACGCGGTCTTTGTGAAGGATCGCGAGGGCCGCTACCTCATGGTGAACACCGCCGCCGCCGCCCGCGTCGGCCATAAAGTGAGCGAAGTTGTAGGAAAGACCTGCAAAGACTTCTTTTTGCCGGACACGGTTTCACACATTCTCGAACGCGACCGCACCGCGCTCGAGCTGGGGAAGAGTCAAACCTATGAGGAGCAAATCAACACGACGGGTGCGACCCTCACTTGCCTGACCACGCAGGGCGCGTTTCGTGATGCTCAAGGGAAAATCGCGGGCTCCTTCGGAGTCTCCCGCGACATCACCGATCGCAAGCGCATGGAGGAGAATCTGCGCGTGCAGAAGGCCTTTCTTGAGCAGCTCATCCAGAGCGCGCCCGAAGCCATGGCTATTACGGACCCGGACTACACAGTGAGACAGATCAACCTGGAATTTACCCGGGTGTTCGGTTACACGGCCGAAGAAGCCTGCGGACGAAATCTGAGCGCCATGATCGTGCCGCCCGACAAGGAGGGCGAGAGCCTGGGTCTTGCGGACTACACAACCCGCCCAGTCACTTCAGTGCTGGAGACGACCCGGCGGCGTAAAGACGGCAGCCGCGTCGATGTCTCGGTTCTGGTATCCCCTGTCCTTGTGGGCAACGAACTGGACGCCGTGTACTGTATTTACCGCGACATCAGCGACGTGAAGACAACGGAGGAACAGCTGCGGCAATCGCAGAAGATGGAGGCCATTGGCCGTCTGGCCGGCGGACTGGCTCACGACCTCAACAATCTCCTCACGGTGATTACGGGCTACACGGAGATGCAATTGGCGGCGCTTCCCGCCACCGATCCAAATCATTCCCACGCTGCTCAAATCATGCAGGCCGGCCAGCGCGCGACTGCTCTCACCCAGCAGTTGCTCGCATTCAGTCGCAGGCAGGTGCTTCAGCCCAACAACCTTGACCTGAACTTCATTGTCAGTTCACTCGAAACCCTTCTGCGGCGCCTTATCGGAGAAGATGTCGAGGTTGTTTTCACTCCGGGGCAAAACCTGGGCACGGTCCGAGCCGATCCCGGGCAGCTCGAACAGGTCATCATGAATCTGGCCATCAATGCACGCGATGCCATGCCCAAAGGAGGCAGATTGCTGCTGCAGACTTCGAACGCAGAGCTCGACGAAGGCTATGCTCGCCTTCACGTCGGAGTCGTTCCCGGCCGCTACATCCTGTTGACCGTCAGCGATACTGGCGTTGGGATGGCTGAGGAAACAATCGCTCACATCTTCGAGCCGTTCTTCACGACCAAGGGATTAGGCAAAGGCACGGGACTGGGCCTGAGCACCGTCTACGGCATTGTGCAGCAGAGCGAGGGGCACATCTTCGTTTATAGCGAACCGGGGCACGGGTCGTCGTTCAAGATCTATTTGCCGCGCGTGGATGAACCCGCCGAGCAGACCGATTCGGGGGAACCTGAATCACCGAAGACTGTCGGAAAGGAAACCATTCTGCTCGTCGAGGATGAACCACAGGTTCGCGAACTCACGCATTGTCTGCTGGAAGGATGCGGGTATTCTGTCCTCGCCGCCGACAGCATGTCTGCCGTGGAAAAACACTGCCGCGAATTTCGAGGCGCCATTCATCTTCTGCTTACGGATTTGATTATGCCGGGTATGACCGGTAAGGATGTTGCCAGGGTCGTGAACCGCCTTCGCCCGGGCATCCGTGTGCTGTACATGTCCGGTTATACCGATGACGTGATTGACCATCACGGCGGACTGGGCCCGGAGACTTTCTTCCTGCAAAAACCCTTTACCAGCGCCGCCCTGGCGGAGAAAGTTCGGCAGGCGCTGGCCTAAAGGTTCCGCTTTTTCCTGGTTTCCGCGCTCTGCTAATATCCGGGGGCCAGCTTCCGAGCCTCCCATGACCTGGGCACCGCCGATCCTGCTGCCGGACGAATTTAACGCTGCGGTCTATTTCATAGACCGGCACGTCCGCGAAGGCCGCTCGGGCAAGACCGCGATTGAATGTGGCGCTGTGCGCGTTACTTACGGCGAACTCCACGCGCGGGTCAACCAACTGGGCAACGCGCTGAAGATCCTCGGAGTCCGGATGGAGGAGCGAGTGCTCCTGTTGCTGCCCGACGTGCCGGAGTTTGCCGTTTCTTTCTTTGGCGCGATCAAGATTGGAGCCGTGCCCGTTCCGGTTAACACTCTCCTCAAGTCCCACGACTACAAATACCTGCTTAATAACTCGCGGGCGCGGGTGGCGATTGTGGGCGAGTCTCTGCTTTCTCTGATTCAGGCCATTCCCCGCAGCGAGTTGCATTATCTGGAAACGATTGCGGTGGTGGGCGCGGCGGCCCCCGGAACACGCTCATACCAGGAATTGATGCGTAACAGTTCGCCCGAACTGGTGCCAGCTCGCACGGGCAAGGACGATCCTGCCTTTTGGCTGTACTCCTCGGGCAGCACGGGGCAGCCCAAAGGCTGTGTGCATCTGCAGCATGACATGGTGGTCAGCACGGAACGCTATGCCAAAGCGATCCTCAAGATTTCGGAGACAGATCGATTCTTCAGTGTGGCCAAGCTGTTCTTCGCCTATGGGCTGGGAAACGGTCTCTATTTTCCGCTGGCCGTGGGTGCCACGAGCATTCTCATGCCGGGGCCGCCGAGACCACAAAGTGTGTTTGAGGTGATTGAGCGGCACCGGCCTACGCTGTTTTTCTCGGTGCCATCGAACTACGTGAAGCTGCTTGCGCACTCTGCGTCCGGTCACGGAGAGTTTGATCTGTCGCCCGTGCGCCACGCGATTTCTGCGGGGGAGGCTCTCCCGGCCGCGATCTTTCACCACTTCAAGAAACGTTTTGGGGTTGAAATCCTGGATGCAATCGGCTCGACCGAGGGTTTGCACATGCTGATCTCGAATGCGCCGGGTGAAGTGCGGCCGGGCTCGAGCGGCAAGATCATTCCGGGATTTGACGCAAAGATCGTGGACGACAACGAGCTGCCGGTGGCCCGCGGCGAAATTGGAAACCTCCTCGTCAAGGCCGATTCGACCTGCGCCTACTACTGGAACGAACACGAGAAGACGAAGGACACGCTGGCGGGCCACTGGCTGCGCACGGGTGACAAGTATCATCAGGACGAAGACGGATACTTCTGGTATGCGGGACGATCGGACGACATGATGAAGGTCAGCGGCGTGTGGGTTAGTCCGATCGAGATCGAGCGCGTCTTGATGGAGCATGCGGCGGTCCTGGAGGTAGCCGTTGTCTTCCGTCCAGACTCCGACGGGTTCCCCAAGCCAGGCGCCTGTGTGGTGTTGCGCGACGGAGAGGGGAGCCCTCAACTAGCGCGCGAACTGCAGGAGTTTCTGTTGAGCCGGTTGGCGGTGTACAAACGCCCACACTGGATCGAGTTCCTCCCGGAGCTTCCCAAGACTGCCACTGGGAAAGTGCAGCGCTATAAGTTGCGTGGGCTTGCGACCGCAAAGTCGGACGAACTTTAAGCCCCTGCCTGCCTCAGTGCGTGAAAGAAACGTTCAACCCAGTGGTGAAGATCACGTCGTTCTTCTTCGATCCCGTCGGCGGATTGGAGACGTAGATGTCCCCGAACTGATTTTGCCAGCCCAGCCATTTGTTGAGCTTGGTCACCGTACCCAGATTGAAGGTTCCCCGGTACTGGCCTGTCTGTTGCAAGTTGGGATAGAAATACAGGTTCTGGGTCACGACCGTGCTTTTGCCCACCTTCTGATTCAGTTCTTCGCCCAGGGTAAGAGCAGCGAACTTGTTGGTCTTGCCATAGGACTGAAACACATTGGTGGTTCCCGCGACCAGGGCGCCGTTGGAATACGTTTCGTGGCTGTAGTTGATGCCGCCGAGGAAATCGAGAACGGTGCGATCCGACTTGATGGCGTGAAAGCCGAAGCCGCCGCTATAGGCTGCGCGTAAATCGAGGAATTGCAGGGCATTGCTCGTGAAATCCGCGGCGCCGAAGACGAACAGGCGGGGATTCACGTTGCGGTCATAGCGCAGTCCACCTTGCACCACGTTCGCGGCGACGCTGCCGGGAGCGGGAAGGTCATTCTTCGTATAGATGGAACTGGTGTAAATCGTGATCTTGTCGTTAAGCGTGGGATGCACGGCATTAAACGCGAGCGCAAGATTTTCGGTCTGGCTGTTTCCACGAGCCACAGAGAAGCCGACGTTGGTTCCTCCCGTCCATCCATGCGTGAGTCCGGGATGGAGCGACTTGTCATAGGCCTGCTGCTCAGCGTCGTTGCGGATCACAGTGACCTCCGCCCTCGACGCCTCGACCGTGCCAGAGGCCTTAGTCGTGATCTCGAGTTTGCCATCGGCCGTCGCGACCGGGCCAACTGCGGTCTTTCCACCCTTCAGGCCGACGTGCAACTCTTGATCAGTCTTAAAGTCCTGAATCGCGTCAAACTTGATCGTGACGTCGCCAGCGGCATCGGTGTGGAGAACAAGCGTCTTGCCATCGGATTTTACGACCGTGCCCGTCAACCGGTCGCCGTTCTTCAACGTCACTTGGTCGGCGAGCAGAAACGACGAGAGTCCGAAAAACGCAAGCAGGGTCAAGAATTCAAATTTGCGCAACACAGCCTACCCTCCAGAGTGCAGAGTTCTTATTTGATTGAAATACTAATTGGGAGCCCAGAACCGCTAGAACACAAAAAGGGAAACAGAGACAAAGAGGCGGAGACGATTGTCCAAGATGCGTCGCGACGAGGAGCCGGCTAGCTCTTGGTTTCAGTCTTCTTGCTTTGGTCGGTCGAAGCTTGTGCGGGGGGATTATCCTTCATGCCGTCTTTAAGGGCGCGAATCCCTTCACCCAAACCTTTGCCGAGCTCAGGCAATTTCTTGGGGCCGAACACCAGCAGGGCGATAAAGAAAATGACCAGCAGGTGCATCGGTTGAAATAGACCTTCTAACATCGGAGCCTCCGGAAGAATCCAGCAAAATTAGATCATACGCTATCCCATGGCGGCAGGGGAAGGACCGGGGTCCTCGTCTGTGCCTGAACAGCTTAGTTCAATCTTTTACGTGGGTTACACGGGATGCTCGGTGAACCCTGCCACGGCAGAATGTGATCCGAATCACTGCGGAGAGAATCCGCAAACGGGGAATCGCCGGATCAAAGTCATCCCTTAACGTTACCTCCGTGACCTTACCCGCCAGTTCGCGGACGGGCTATGTTCAAGAGGGCTTTTCCGAAGGCGTTTGCGTTTGCATTCCCTCAAGAGCCGCTCCACGCAAGCCATTCCACGAGTTGGGGAGTCCAGGTTGAAAGTTAAGGCTTCGCTATTGTTGTCCTTTTTCATTGTCTTTTTCGCGGCTTCAGCCGCAAGTTCTTCCGACGCCCCCAATGCGGGTGGTCAGGCTGTGACCACGACCCAGATTGCCGCCTGGCTGACCGGCGGGGTTTCCAGCACCCGGCTCGCCCGTCTGGTCAGTGAACGCAGACTTGCGACCCTGCCCACACAGAACGAGCTGCGGCAATTAGAGACCGTGGGAGCCGGCAAAGACTTGATGCGGGTGGTGAGTTCGGGGAACGCGCTATCGGCCAGAGTGGGCCCTGCCATTCCCGCGGGGCTGCTCAAAGCGGCGGCGGAAGCCCGAGTCCAGAGCTTTCATGATGCCGAAACTGATCTCCGCGGCGTGTTGGCTTCCGATGGAGAGAATCCTGCCCTGCACTTTGTCTTAGGAGTCATGCTTCGACAGCAGGATCAGTACGACGATGCGTATGACGAGCTGACGACCGCGTTGAAGCTGATGCCGGACCTGCCCGAGAATCACAACGCCTTGGCCTATCTTTTCTACCGGATTGACGATGGGGCGAACGCCATCGCTGAGGCGCGGACCGCGCTGAGCATCGATCCGAAGAATGCTGAAGCGTACCAGTTCCTGGGATTAGGGCACTATTCGCTGGGCCAGTACCAGGCAGCGGTGCATGCTTTTACCGAATCGCTCACCCAGGACCGCGACAATCCAGACACCTATTACGACATGGGAATTGCGCTGCATGCCAACGGCAACCTTCCGGGCGCCATTGCGGCCTATGAGCATGCGATTCAATTGCGGCCGGCGTTCTGGGAAGCACACTCGAATTTGGGGCTGATCCGCCATGAGGAGGGGAACCTGCCGGCAGCGGTGGCGGAATATCGCGAGGCCCGGCGCATTGCCCCCGACGAAGCCTCGGTGCGGAACAACCTGGGAAATACGTACTGCGACCAGGGGAATTTTGATGCCGCAATCAGTGAGTTGCAGGAACTGTATCGCAAGCATCCGGAGTGGCAGCAGGGGCATGCGTGCCTCGCCAGTGCCTACATGGCGAAAAACAAATACGACGCGGCCGTGGACGAGTTGAAACTGGCGGTGCACCAGAATCCGACAGGATCGACCGAGCACCGGATTCTGGGGCAAGCCTTGCTGCTGGCCGACAAGCCGGAAGAGGCCTTGCGCGAACTGCGAATTGCGGTGTCACTCAACCCCGATTCTGACCTTGCCCACCATCAGCTTGGGACGGCCTTGTTTCAACAGGGAGCACTGCCCGAAGCCGAAAGAGAGTTCCGCGAGGCCCTCCGCATCAACGCTTCAGCGGACAACCATTTCTCCCTGGCGGCCTGCCTGATGAGTATGGATCGCTACCCGGAAGCACTATCCGAGATCGATATGGCGGCCAAGCTCGATCCCGATCGCACGCTCTACCGTGCCCGGCGCGAAGAGCTTCTGAAGCTGATGAAGGACACGCACTCTCGGTAGACCGCAAAGGCGGCATTAACTTTGCCCGCTGGGCCAATGCCAGCGCTTGTACCTCTGGGGTATAGGCGCAGCCCAAGCCAACGCTTACATTAGGTTCAGCACGGGAACCGAACCCGCCTACGAAGCGCGGTGCCCAGGGGACTTTCGATGTCGACGAATTCAACCCGAACCCAGCAGACCACTGGCGGAGCGGCCGTCCAGGCGGCTTTAGCGAAGGACACCGGGGCGCGCCGTATGGCTTCGGATGCTCCGGAAAAGCCTATTCGCAAGGCCTCGGGATACGGACTCCCGTGTTCGAAGTGCCATCTGTACTACCCGGCGGATCTCGACGTGTGCCCCACCTGCCAGCATAACCAGCGCGTTTCGCCGGTCGCTCCCCAGATGCCGGCGAGACCGGCGCAGACGGCGGCCGAGCCAGTCCCTGACAGCGCCACGATCGAGCAGGAGCGGGAGGAGTTTCTCCGCCAGTTCAAGTCGCACCTGCTGGAAGCGCATGCAGAAGTCATGGGCGACCCGGAATCGGTTTGCAAATTCAGAGAGAATCACCCCGGAGAACCGGGAAGCGCCGATGTTTGCACCAGTTGCTATGAGCGCCTGCAGGAACGTTTGGACGTTTGCGAAGCCGCACTGCACATTGACTTGAAGGAAGCAGCGCAGATCATCTACGACGCAGTGTGGGCCGACCCTTCCGACCCGGGGAAAACCTATCAAAATGCCGCCAGCGCCCTGCTGTCGGAGTTACGCAAGCGCGCCGGGATCACGACAGTCCTGGGGCCATTTCAGCCGCTAACGCATTAACTGCTGGCGTCAGACCCCAGACCTCAGCCCCTCATCCCACTCACTCGGCCTTGATTGCGATCCACTTCTTTCCTGCGTACAGCTTGTAGCCATCGCCGTCAGCGACCAGTTTGAGCGGGACGGCGTGTTGCACCGTCTGGTCGGTCTGGTATGCGGCAGACAGGAGGTCGCTGTTGGCTACGTCCATCACAACGAATTTTCCGTCGGCGGTGAAGCCGAAGCCGTATTGTCCAGGGGGCAGCGACGATCCGCCGATGTTGAGCTTCGCTTCGGTGACCAGCATGCCTTGGTATTTCTGCTGAATCGCAGTGGAATAGCCGGACGCGTCGACCAGTGCGGCGATCGTCATCTTACTGTCCGCCAGCTGAAATCCGACGGCGTTGCGCAATTGCACCGGCGCCTTCTGGCCACGGTAGAAGTATTCCGTCGGAACCGCCTTCTTCAATTCGTCGCTGCTGAGAATGTGCTTCGAAACCTGCTGGGCGGCGGCGCATCCAACCAACAGCAGGATCGTACTGCCGAGAATCGTTAAACGTGGGTTCCCCATCGGATTGCTCCTCGAATCCTGGAATGAACAGTGCTCACGGGAACTGTAACGGTTTAGACGGGTGAGCGCAAATGGTGGAGCGGATTCCAGCTCGAAGGGCAAGAAGCTAGAGCTAAAAGCTAAAACCCAGCCCCTTTCTCAATTTCACTTTGCCAGCAAGATTCGGATAGTCCGTTGCGCCGCATCGCCGTACTCTTTGCTTGTTATGAATACGAATGCCATACTCGCAACGGAAAGCCTGAACGATATGCCAGTCCGCCAGCCAAAGACGTCGGTGCTCCCCACCGATGCGCCCGAAGATCCGCGCTGGATCGCCGTGATTGCGCGGGACGCCAGCCGTGACGGTGAGTTTGTCTTTGCCGTTTCGACGACCGGCGTGTATTGCCGGCCATCGTGCGCGGCACGGCGTCCCCGCCGCGAGAATGTCCAGTTCTTTGCCGCGCCCGACGTGGCGGAGCGGGCTGGATATCGTGCCTGTCTGCGTTGCCGTCCGAAGGCGTTTGGCGGGAATCGGGAATCCGACGGGATGAAGGCGATTTGCCGCTTCATCGAGCAGCATCTGGATGAACCGCTGACGCTCGGACGCTTGGCGAAGGAATTTCATCAGAGTCCCTTTCACCTGCAACGCCGCTTCAAGGCGGTGCTCGGGATTACGCCGCGGGAGTACGCCGACTCGTGCCGGCTGCGAACGCTGAAGCGCAATCTGCAGGCCGGAGATTCGGTGACGCGCGCCATGTATGACGCTGGATACGGCTCCAGCAGCCGCCTGTACGAGCGCACCGCGTCGCAACTGGGCATGACCCCCGACAAGTACCGCCGCGGAGCGATTGCCGCCGCCATCCGCTATGTCTGCGACGATTCTCCGCTGGGACGAATGTTGGTCGCGGCCACCGATCGAGGCATTTGCTCGATTCAGTTTGGCCGGAGCGACGGTGAATTGATTGCCGGCCTGAAGCGGGAATTCCCCTTCGCCGTCCGCAAGATGGATGAAGGCGGCTTGCAATCTTGGGTGGAAGCGTTGCTGAGGCACATGAGCGGCAAAGACCTGGACTCATCTCTGCCCCTCGACATTCGGGCCACCGCCTTCCAGCGCCGCGTGTGGGCCTATCTGCAATCGATTCCATTCGGAGCGACGAAGTCGTATAGCCAGGTGGCGAAAGCGATTGGCCAGCCCAGCGCCTGTCGCGCGGTGGCCCGCGCCTGCGCTACGAATCCGGTGGCGGTGGCGATCCCGTGCCATCGCGTGGTTCGCGAAGATGGAAGCATGGGCGGCTATCGTTGGGGGATTGAGCGGAAGAAAGCTCTGTTGGAGATGGAGCAGCAGTAGTTCCGACCGCACAGCGCCATACGCCCTCGCAACCTGACGGGACGCCATCGCTACGGCTGGAATTTCGGAGCGCCGCTACGCACTGCCAGCCAATTCAGGACGGCCACTCCGACTGCTGCCAACAGGATCAACGATTTGGTGTATTCAATCTGCGTGAGCAGGCCGGCGCAAATCAGCATGCCGATGACCGCGATGAAAGTTCCGCCCGGCACACGGAGCAAGGCAGGCGTTGCGCTCTTTCTCCGAAGGGCCGGGAGAGAGGCGCAAACCACTCCGTAGTAGAACAGGCGCGACCCTGCCGAGAGCGTTGCATTGCCGGCGAAGCTGCCAAAAAGAGCCAACAGCCAGGTCAGCAGCGCAAAAACTGCGATTGAAACATATGGTGTCCGGAAGCGCGGATGCACCTTCGCGAAGAGGGACGGGAAGTCCCCGCGCTCGGCCAGGGCAAACGTGATTCGAGGTGTGGCCAGAATGTTGCCACTCAGGTATCCGTAGATCGACAGCAGCGCTCCGAGCGCTGTGAGCGAGGCTCCGCTGCTACCCATGATGATTCGTGCCACGTCGGCGAGGGGGCGCTCACTGTGGGCGGGATCGGGCAGAACCCCTACCACGACCCACTGTATGAGTCCGTAGATGACGGCGCAGGTGATGAGTCCCGCGAACAGGCCGAAGGGCTGGTCGCGCCGAGGATCCTTGGCCTCGCCGGCGGAGATCAGGGCGGCCTCGAAGCCTCCGTAGGCAAAGACGAGCAGGACGATGGCGTGCGCCCACTGGTTCGTACCTGGATGAGCGACGACCGGCGGAATGATTTTGTGAGCGGCAATCAAATAGATTGCCCCGGCGACGGCGACCGCACCCAGAGACGCGAGTTTGGCTACCGTGAAAGTGGTGCTGACGTGAGTGCCGGCCTTCACACCCCAAAAGTTGATTGCGGCGAGAATGCCGATCAACAGAGTAAGGATAAGCAGCTTCATTGCGGGCCGGGTCGCGCCCGGCCAGAATTCTCCAAGGTAAATCACAAACAGATTTGCGTTGGCGGCGCAGGCCGTCAGACGTACAAACCAGACCAGCCACGCCACCTGAATGCCCATGAAGCGTCCGAAGGCTTGCTGGGCGTACAGATAAGGGCCGCCCGTCTGGGCAAAGCGGGACGCGACTTCCGCGAAGCAGGCCATGATGACGCCCACCGCGACCGCGGCGACGACCACGGCCACAATGCTTGCGCGGCCCAGCAAACTCGCCAGAACGGAGGGCAAGCCAAAGACCCCGCTCCCGATGATGCAGTTCACGACGAGGGCGGCCATGCTCCAGCGGCCGATAACTCGGACTAGCCCATCGCTGGAACTACTGTGCTCGCTGGTTCCCATCTCGCTGGTTTGCATCTTGGCTCTTTCACGTCAAGGCGCGTTTGTATCACAAATGGGTGAGTCAATGGCAGTGCAAGCGTTGCCAAGGGCTGCCCCAGGCGCGAAGGGGGAGCGCAACGGTTGAGCCGGTGACCTTGGAGCAGACGCTGAATGTACTAACGTTCTCAGTGCAGAATCCGGTGGCAGGGAGAGGAGTTGTTGCCGCGCAGAGATCCGCTCCACGATCGCGTGAAAAGCCGCGCCAATTCAGGTGTTTCGGGCTAGTGACCTCCTCGCAGACCAAAGTAACGCGAGAATTACGAAAGCGCATGCCCGTGGGACATCTATTTTCTCCCATGTGCCGATGAGATGGTTGACAGGAGCAGAAATGGCCTTCGAAGACATGGACGATCTTCACATCCGAATCACACGCGTCACTGAGGACCTGCGCAAGATCCAGCAGGAGTTGAATTGCGCTGCTATGCAGGCTCCGAGTGACCCGGAACTCATGGAGGCTCTCAACTCGCTTTCAGAGACCGAGCCCATCGATACCTTGCGGGTGGCCCTGGACCAGATGCGGCATTTCCTCTGGTTCTACTCGCAGGTGGTGAACAACGAGCCCGAATTCGGGGACAAGGTGCGGCAGGCAGTTCCTGCGAAAACTGCCAGTGACGAGACGAAGCTGGAGAGCTCGTTTCTGGATCAGCTCTCGCGCGCCGACGAAATCATGCTGCTCCATCACCTGGCGGAAGCCAAGCGCCGCAAGCCAAACTAACTCTCTGTTCTATAAGCCGCGTCCTGCAACGATGGTCTTGAGCACGGCGCCGGCAGATGTCAACACCAGAAAATCCGCTGCAGCACCCGGTGCCAAAACGCCGTAGTTCGTTGACAAGCCCACGGCCTGCGCCGGGTTCAGCGTGGCGGCGCGCACGGCTTCTCGCAGATTCCAGTTGGAAAATTTGGTCACGTTGCGCACGGCACGGTCCATGGTGAGAACGCTCCCGGCAAGACTTCCATTCGCGGTGCACTTGCCGTCCTTAACGTCCACCTCGATGGGGCCGAGCTGGTAGCGGCCGTCAGGCATTCCGGTCGCGGAGATTGCATCGGTGATGAGCACTGCGCGCTCGTGGCCTTTGGACTGCAGAAAGACTTTCACTACTTCCGGCGAGACGTGAATGCCGTCGGCGATCAAGTCGGCACTGATCGTGTCGTCGCTGAGGACTTCGCCGATGATTCCCGGATCGCGATGATCCAGAGGACGCATGGCGTTGAAAGTGTGCGTGGCATGATGCGCTCCGGCTTTCACCGCCTGGCGCGCGACCGCCAAGTCCGCATCAGAGTGCCCAATGCTAACGCACACCTTCCGCCGGGTTGCTTCGGCAATCACTTCCATGGCGCCCGGAATTTCCGGCGCTATGGTCAGCATCTTGACGTGACCGCGGGCGGCCTGCCACAGACGGTCGAAAATCTCGACCGTCGGCGTGACGAGGTATTCCGGCGGGTGCACCCCGCGGCGCTTGTGGCTGAGAAACGGGCCTTCGAGATGAATGCCCAGCGGCCGAGCGTGCACAGGGCTGCCGTTGCTGACGGGGCCTGCCTCAATCGCTTCCGCGAGACGGCCGAGGGCCGAGTAAGTTGCGTCGAGCGGAGCCGCGACGGTGGTCGGAAAATATCCAGTCACCCCGTGAGTCGTCAGAAACTCGCCCAGCCGGGGCAAGTCGGAGGGGGAAACGCGCATGACATCGAGCCCGGCGCCTCCGTGGATATGAATATCGAAGAAACCAGGCACGAGAACGCCGTCGACAAAATCCACGCGAGCAGCCTTCGCAGGCAGTTCTTTGCTGGCGCGTGACGAGACGTCGACGATCCGCCCGTCTTCAATGATCAGCACCGGGTCGGTAATCTCGTCGACCGGGGTGTAGAGGCAGCGCGCGGTGATTGCGGTCTTCATGGCCAAGCGTGCAAGCGAAGGATTATCGTAGTCGCGAGCAGCCTTTGACACAACTTGGCTGCCTCGAAGACGGTGGAGCGGATTTGCCCCTGCACGGTGCAGGATCTCAGTTTGGCCTTCCGGACCTGAGTGAATGGAGACGTACCGCTTCGGCGCGAACCATCGCAGTGACAGGCAGAATGTTATAATTTGAAGAGTTCAGCGAGTTCCTGAAGGCGCGTGCTAGTCCTTTTCGCGCCGTCGCGCAACGTCGGGGAGTGGCTCAGCCTGGTAGAGCACCTGGTTCGGGACCAGGGGGTCGGAGGTTCAAATCCTCTCTCCCCGACCAATCTTTTCGATCAGTTACACTCGCGACGAACCGACTACCTGATATTGGCCCAGGTGCTCTAGTGGTCAGACCCGCATAAACACTGCAGCTCAGCCACTGGGAGCGATGCAGCATCGTCTACGGAATCGTCTACAGTTGGAGCGCGTCACTCACCATCAATTTGTTGAAACTCGTTGAAAGATATAGATTCGCCTGAGTCGGATGACGCTGCCTGAATCAGCGACACGTCCCCCGGAGTCGGAAACCTGACGTACTTCGCTGTTGGGCTTTGAGCACAAGAGGCAACCTTGGCGGGGCTCAGCCTACCTGTAAAGGCCAACCCGCCGCAGGAGATCCTGAAATCGAGGATCGTTCCGCAGAGGATCGAACACCGGGTCTACCTTTAATTTGGTCAGCTCATTCGTGCGTTGCTGATACGCCTTGACAAGCCAGTCAACGGCCTTTTCCTTGTCCCCCACTCCGAGATAGGCAGTTGCTGCCAACATTGTGGGGTTGTGGGAGTGCTGCTTCTCGAGTTCCAGCACTCGGGCGAGCGCCTGGCGGGCCAGTTCAGGCCGGCCGCAGCGGCCTTCCAGATATGCCGTTCGCGCCCAATACGACCCGAGATTTTGCACTGGCTGGGCGTGCCAATCGTTCAGCGCGGCGGAGCATTGATCGGTTTGCACATACACAAGACCGATATCATGCGCGTGTGCGAAATTAGGATCGCGATCCAACACCGAATGGAACTCTTTGATGGCGCGGTCATACTTGCGTGAGGTATAGAGGAGGTAGGCGTCGTCGGTGGCAATAATCAGCGACAGGGGATCAAGTTGCCGGGCGCGCTCGCTTTCCGCCAAGGCTTCATCAAAACGGCCGAGCCACATCAGGTGTTCGGCATACCATTGATGGGCAGTAGCGTAGTTTGGGTCTAGAGTAATCGCGCGGCGAAACTCCCGCTCCGAAGTGGTCCAGTCGTAGTCGTAGTTTTGCACGATCAGCGCCAGCGCTGTGTGCGCTTCGGCGGAGCGGTCGTCGAGTTCAACCGCACGCGAAGCCGCGGCTCGGGCCTGCTCAGCAAAATCGGACGCGGGCAGCTGGTCGTACGCTCCCATGAGCGTATAGGAATCGGCCAGGAGTGCGTAGGCA
The DNA here is from genome assembly GCA_035632675.1 of Candidatus Dormiibacterota bacterium. Taxonomy (GTDB): domain Bacteria; phylum Acidobacteriota; class Terriglobia; order Terriglobales; family Acidobacteriaceae; genus Sulfotelmatobacter. The sequence continues at coordinate 86,953 of DASQGJ010000025.1, read as the reverse complement.
GAGGCATATTGCGAGTCCCTGGCCACGGCTTGCTGGAAGTTCCGGATGGCCTCAGGAAACGCAGAGCGCTTGTTAAAGAAGTACAGGCCCTTAAGATAAGAATCATAGGCTTCGGAACGTTCCGGAGTCATTGCGTCCGCGCGTGCGGGGCGCGACCGCGGGGCACCCAGTTCACGCTCAATTTCAGAGGCGATCTCCGCCGATATGTCGCTCTGAATGACTAGAATGTCTCGCAGTTCGCGATCATATTCCTGTGCCCAAAGGTGAGTCTGATCGCTCAGTTGAATCAGCTGTGCGGTCACGCGCACCTTGCCACCATCGTGCCGCACGCTGCCCTCCAGCACATATTCGACGCCCAGCTCCCGCCCCACTTCATTGAGGGGCTTGCGGGCCCCCTTGTAGTTCATCACCGAGGTTCGGGCAATGACGCCGAGCCTGGCGGGGTCCACACGGCCCAGCTGTGTGATCATCTCTTCCGTCAGGCCATCGGTAAAGTATTCCTGGCCAGGGTCGCCGGTGAGGTTCTCGAAAGGCAGGACAGCCAGCATGCGGCGTGGCGAGGTGGAGACCGGTGTCGGCCGCGAACGGAAGACAATGGCGGCTACCGCCGCCAAAGTTATGGCAGCCGCAACGAGCAACAATAGCGTCAGCCAGTTCCTGGGAGCCGGGGGTGGCGGGACAGCCGCACGGGTTGTTGCCGCTGCGTTCGACGGTGGTGATGCGGCTTCGATTTCCGGGCTTACCACCTCGACAGGCGCGATGAAGCGATAACCCCGGCCAGTTACGGTCTGGATGAAACGGGGTCGCTCGGCATCGTCTCGCAGCACCCGCCGCAGCTTGCGGATCGCACCATTGATGCTGTTGTCGGTATCGAGGAAAACGTCTTTGCCCCAGACGCGGTCTACAAGCTGCTCCCGGCTGACAATTTCTCCAGGAGTTTCCACAAGCCGAATCAGAATCTCGGTCGGAATGCGTTCCAGCTTTAGCAGACTTCCGGCGCGAAACATCTGACAACGGCCGCAATGCAGTTCGAAGGCGTCTCCAAAGCGGATTCGCGCCTGTTCGGTTGGCAGTTCCGAAGACACATTTCCCCCAGCGTACCCCGGCGAATCATTCTAACCCGGCGCTCCGTAACATCGCATCCGACGCGTTTTCTGTGGCTTGCGGCGACATGAAAAATAATGACCGGACATGCGCCGCGCTATTGCCCCCCTGCCGCCTCCGACGCAACATGCTTGCCATTTGACGCGGCTGCTCCGGGGCAGCGCGGGACTTCTGGAGGCATCCATGGAGCGCGTAAGAATTCTGATCGCCCTGATTGCTCTGTTCTTTTCTGGGACTTTTGCCTCAGCCCAGCAAACAACCGCCGTGGGCGCAGTGCCCAACCTGATCAACTACAGCGGCGTTCTGCGAGACGGCAGCGGGAAAGTCCTGACCTCGATCACGGGCGTGACCTTCCTGATTTACAGCGAACAGCAGGGCGGAGCGCCAGTCTGGATGGAAACGCAGAACGTGCAGCCGGACGCACGCGGCAACTATACGGCACAACTTGGATCGACCAAGCCGGACGGTATGCCAGTCGATCTGTTCACGACCGGCGAAGCGCGCTGGCTGGCTCTGACGGTGAACGGCGGAGAGGAACAGTCGCGAGTACTGCTTGTCGCGGTGCCGTATGCAATGAAGGCGGCAGACGCGCAGACGCTGGGCGGGCTGCCGGCATCCGCGTTTGTGTTGGCGAATAAGCAGGCTACGGGAGGGAGCGCCGCTCCTGCTTCTGCGAACAATACGGCGCCTCCGGCGAATCCGGCGGTCACGGGCAAGGGCGTGGTGGACTTTATTCCGATGTGGGATAGCGCCAGCGACATCGTCGATTCGGTGATGTTCCAGAAGAGTTCACAGATCGGCATCGGCACGACATCTCCGGCTGCAACTCTTGATGTGAACGGCAAGGGCGATGTGCGCGACACGCTGACTCTGTTCCCCAAGGGAACCGATCCGACTCTTGCGATTAGCGGCACGACGTTTAAGGTGGATCAGACGGGGAAGATGACGTTCGTGTCGGGGCAGACGTTTCCGGGGGTGGGCACGGTAACGAGCGTGGCATTGAGCGCGCCCACCACCGATTTCAAGGTGACCGGCTCGCCAATCACCAAGAGCGGAACGCTCGCCCTGGCGTGGAACATCGCGCCGAGCAGCCTGAACACGGCCAGCGCCATCGTGAAGCGCGACAGCACCGGGTCGTTCAGCGCGCAAAACGTCACGGTCAACGGCGCTTTGGGCATTGGCACAAGTGCGCCCGCGGCAGCGCTCGACCTCGGCACCAACAACAACATGGTCATTCGGGTGGATCCGGGAAACGACACGACCCCAGCCAACGGAGGCTATCAGCTGACCGGCCGGGGAGCGAGTGGGGTTCCCAATACGTGGTGGACCTATACAGCGGCCGTAGGCGGAGGGTTCGGGGTTCCTGCCAACTCCTACAGCATCTGGCAGTACCCACCGAATGCTCTGCCCGGTTGCTGCCTGAATCGCCTCACGATTTTGCCGGCGACAGCTTCAACGGATACGGGGGGCACCGTCACCATCGACCAGAACGCCAATATCGCCCAGCCACGGAGCGCCGGCGGCATGGTCAAGGCCATGCTCTATGTGAATGCCTCGAACCCTCCGTACCAAATTCTACGATGTTATAACTCCGCTCTAACTGGAGCGGCTGCGACCACCCCGCCCTGTGGCATCAACTTTACCGAAGCACAACTCGGTGTCTGGGACTTTGATTTTGGCTACGAAGTGGATGACCGTTTTCTGAGCGCAACCTTGCAACCCGATGTCGTTACCTTCGGCGACCAGACAGCGGAATGTATTTTCGCTTTCCCAAAACTCGGCGGGCCCGTGACCACAGCAGAGGTTTGGACGACAGGCTGCGGAACGGCTAACTACTTGCTAGGTACTTTTTATCTTCTGGTCTATTAGTGTGGCGTGTGTTTTGGAGCCCCCTGGAATCGCCGGGCGTGCTCACGGCAGCGCTTAGCGTTCTTTGCGAGACGACGAGTGGAGTGGAGTAAGGAGCGAGTTAGAGTCGGAGTGGAGGGACCGTGCCGCGTTTACGGCAGAAGGTGATTGCGTCTGTTACAGCAATGTCACCGGCAAAAAAGAAGGCTACACCTCAGAAAAGGACTTGGGTTATGAAAAAGTTGCGGGTTATTCTGATGTTCCTTGCGCCTGCAACGCTGTTCGCGCAGAGTGCATTCACCGGGACTTGGCGCTTTGACGTGCAAACCGGGCAGTTTGGCGGCGAGCCCTTCATTCAGTCACTGCAAAACGGCGTGTATCACTGTAACTGCTCTCCCGCGCTCACCACCAAGGCGGACGGGAAAGATCACGAGCGAAAAGGCTCGCCCTACTCCGACACGATCAATGTCCGCGAGATCGACGACCACACCATCGAACGAGTCAGCAAGAAGGACGGCAAGATCGTCTCCCGGTCCAAAGACACTGCCTCGGAAGATGGAAACACGCTGAAAACAGAGTGGACAGCCTGGGACAACGGGCACGAAACCAACGGGGCGCACACCTCGAAAAGGGTGGCTCCCGCTCCGGCCGGCGCGAACAAGACTTCGGGCTCATGGCAGTTTGAAAAAGTTGAGAGCGCCTCCGACAACATGACGGCGATAACTTTCAACGCAACTCCAGACGGCTTCAGCATGACCACTCGGATGGGCGACTCTTATACGGCGAAATTTGACGGCAAGGACTATCCCTACAAGGGCGATCCTGGCCTCACGAGCGTTTCGCTCAAGAAAGTTGATGACCACACCATCGAGCAAACCGACAAGCGCGACGGGAAGATCCTTTCTGTGAGGAAGATGACGGTCTCATCCGACGGGAAGACGTTGACCCTGGATGTTGACGACAAGCAGGATGGGACAAAGGCAAAGTGGACCGCGCATAAAGAGTAAGAGCTTTGCGGACTGTCCGAGAATTCAGTGGCACTTTGCTCTCAGGCACGAAGCAGAGCCAGAAGCTATCGGTTTGATCAGACTGTACCGACAAATGCCCTTGAGGCCATTTTGTAAAACGGTGTGTTCTCGCTTCTGAATTTCGTATTCACGTTTTATTCGCTTCGCAAAATGTAGACGATTTCGTAGCTGCATGAGCACACGGCTTCGCAAAGTTCAACAGGGGCAAGTGCCGAGCCACAAACGGTTCAAATCAATCAATTACGATCAACAAAATTCCACAGATTCCAACAAGGTGTGGAATCTGCTTCGGGACCAGGGGGTCGGAGGTTCAAATCCTCTCTCCCCGACCATTATTTTCAAGCACATAAACTACGCTCCTGGTTTTCCGTCTACAACCCTGTAGACAATTTTGTAGACACTTCGGATTTTACGGCAACTCAGCGGGAAATCGTTGGGTGATCGTTGTGCGCGAAGGCTCGGATTGCCGCGGCTCTCTTTCGGGCGGCAATCGCCCCGCTAGCTCTGGAAGATGCGCTACCACCATCTGGGCTCTCCCGTACTTGCTAATCCTGGTGCCGTGCGAGAAGTGCCTGACGAGAGAAGCATTGCTCACGACCGGCACCGGAATCGACAATCTTCTCGCAACCGCGTCGACGATTCGACTCCCGACACGAGCGCGAGTCCGGTAGCGACGATCCGCTTGGCGGACATGGCGCGTCACAACCCAGTCCGCCCGTGCACGTGTCCAGCAGTTCCAGACGATCCCGGCTGTTCTTACCCAGGTGTTCTTAATTACTGCGGCAGTCCTACCCGGCGTAACAGGTCGGCGTAGCGTGGGTCGGAACGGACGCCGTCCAGTTCTGGCTCAGCTTTGAGCCAAATAATTCCCTGTTTGGCCTCGAATGCTTTCTCCAGGAACTCGAATCCCTGGTCTTTTTCCCCCAGCAAAACCGCCGTGATCCCGGCCGACATGGGATAGTAGTCGGGGTTAGAGGGGTCCGAATAGAACTCCAGTTGTTTTCTTAGCATGCCATGGCAGCCCGAACTCTCAAATGCCTTGGTGAGGGCTACCGCATTTTGGGAATTCCCCAGCAACTCTTCGGATATTGCGTATTCCTTGGTGGCTTCGGAGCACATGTGTTTTTCCAGGTAGGTATCGCCGAACGTCTTGTGGGGATCCGGATTCGAGGGGTCGAATTCAATGGCCTTCTGCAATTGCAGGATCGCTCCGTCAAAGTCCCTGGCGAAGTAGTAGACATCCCCTGCCGTCGCATATGGGATGGACGATAACGGGTCGAGCACTTGGGCAGTCTCCATCTCAGGAAAAGCTTCCTTTCCACGGCCGGCAAACACCAAGTACCATGCGTAATAGGAATGGCAGATGGAGCTGTTCGCGTTTAGGGAGATCGCTTGCCGCAGTTGCTTTTCAGCCTCAGTCCATTGCAAATCCAGTAACAGTGCCAGCCCCAATGAGGCATGGGCTTCGGCGAGTGAGTTGTCCAGAGCAAGTGCCTTTCGGGCTGCAGCCATACCCTTAGCGCTCTCTTCCAGGTTAGTCGCCTCGCCGAAGAAGCCTCTCAGGCTATAGGTGTCGGCCAACCCCGCGAACGCCGCCGCAAACCCCGGATCCCTGGTAACAGCCTGCTCAAAATATTCAAGTGCCTTCTTGCGGCCGCCCTCATTCCACCGGTCAAAGAAGTAGCGACCCTTGACGTAGAGTTGGTAGGCCTCGAGGTTGTCGGTGGGCAACCGGCTGATCTTCTGTTTCTGTCCGCTACTCAGCCGCGGTTGTAGTCTTTGCGAAATATCGCTCGCAATCTCTTGCTGCAGGGCCAGTATGCTGGCGGCATTTCGGTTGTACTGCGCACCCCATAGGTGGGTGCCGTCCTCGACCTTCTCCAGTTCGGTGCTGACCAGCAGATCATTCCCACGCCGGGTAATTTGCCCGGTTAGAACCGCATCCACTTTCATGTCGCGGCCCGCCTGTTGAGGGTCGACCTCTTTGTGCTTGTAGCGAAACACCGAGCCGCGGGCCATGACCTTCATGTCTGGCATCTGTGACAGCGCGTCAATGATCGCTTCCGTCACTCCGTCGCTCAGATCTTCGGCTCCGGCATCCTGACCGGGACTGGCAAAAGGCAGAACCGCGATGGAATGAACCGTCTGAGGCTGGGACCGAAACATCGGCCACGTTACCGTGAGCCCAGCTACCAGCACCGCCGCGACCGCCCCGATCACGATCCATGCCGTGATACGGGGTGACTTTTCCCTCGATGTATCGGGGTTCGCTGGCGATGCACCAGAACCCGACAGAGCTTCCAGAGCAAATGCCAAGTCCGAAGCCGATTGGAATCGTTGCTCAGGATTCTTCTCCAAACAGCGATGAACGATCCGCTGCAATGCTGGAGGAAGACCGGGAGTGATCTGCGAAATCCCGTGCGGGTCCTCATTCAGGATCGCGGCCATCGTCTCCAGCGAAGTCGGCTTCTGAAAAGCTCGCTGGCTGGTCAACATTTCGTAGAGGATTGCCCCAAACGCGAAGGTGTCTGCGCGATGATCGGACGCCTGCCCCCGCACCTGCTCGGGCGACATATATCCCACTGTCCCCATCACTAATCCCGGCTCGGTCTCGCCGCCAATCGTCGGCGCACTGTGTTCCGAGCCCGCTTGCGACTGCGTCAACTTCGCCAGACCGAAATCTAAAATCTTGACTCGTCCATCCTTGGTGAGATACAGATTCTCCGGCTTCAGGTCGCGATGCACGATGCCCTTTTCATGCGCGGCCGCCAAGCCATGCGCGATCTGCACGCCGTAGTCGATCACTCGCAGTGCCGCCACACGGCCCCGTCGGATCTGCTCGCGCAGCGTTTCTCCCTCCAGCAACTCCGAAACCATGTACGAAGTTCCCGCATACGTACCCAGTTGGTGCACCGCAAGAATGTTGGGGTGATTCAGAGCCGCTGCGGCCCTGGCCTCCTGCTCGAAGCGCCGCAAGCGCTCAGGATTTGAGGAAACCACTGCGGGCAACACCTTCACGGCGACATCCCGCCTCAGACGCAGATCGCGCGCCCGATAGACTTCGCCCATGCCGCCAGCTCCGACCAGCGATTGAATTTCGTAGTCCCCGAGCCGCGTGCCCTTTTCCAGCCTCGTGGTTAGTGGTGGGGACTGCAGGAAGCTGGTCTGTGCCTGTTTGTCCGCCGCCAGCAGCGACTCCACTTCGCCGCGCAACGACTGATCCAGGGCACAGACTTGATCCAGATAAGCACGCCGCTTTTCAGAATCCATTTGCAGCGCGGTTTCCAGGACGTTCCTGATTTCCTGCCAGCGCTCCCCGGTCATCTCGCAGCGTTCCTCTTCAACTGCCGGTACAACCACGCCCGCGCCGAAGCCCACGAGCGTTCCACTGTCGCCGCAGAGACCGATAACACTTCCGCAGTTTCCTCAATCGACAGCCCGCCAAAGAAGCGCAACTCTACGATGCGACTTTGGCGAGCATCCATCTGGGAGAGTTCTTTGAGGGCGTCATCGAGATTGACGAGATCAATACCTTTCGACGGAAGCTTCAAGGTTTCGTCGAGCGTAAGCTTGTAGCCGCCATCGCGTTTAAGGGAACGATGTCTTCGGGCATAGTCCACCAGGATTTGCCGCATCAGCTGCGCTGACACAGCGAAAAAGTGTTCCCGGTTCTGAAACTCAACCGCACCCTCGACCAGCCGGAGATACGCTTCATGTACTACCGCGGTGCTCTGCAGCGTGTGATCGAAGCGCTCCCGCTGCAAGTAGTTGTGGGCCACCCGGCGAAGCTCGTCGTAGACCAGCGGCATCAGCGAGTCCAACGCGGCGTGGTCCCCTTCTCTCCACTTTCGTAGTAGCTCGGTAACCTGGTTGGGCGTGCTGCGCGGCAAGTGGCTCCGATCGGGGGATCAAGACTCGCAGAATTTCGCCCGACGATACCCCAATTTTGAACCTAAGTCAACGTGATGAAAACAGAGGGTTTTCGACATCTTGACTCAATCCCGAAAAACTAATTTCACGGCCCGTGAGGGAGTTGACCTCTGCTTTGCGCTTCTTCTCAGTAGCAAGGGAACGAATGCTCAGGGTTCCCCAAGCCTTGAAGAGAGCGTTCCCAATTCACCATGGAGGGTCCGTCATGCGGGTCAGGTACTTTATGCTTCAGATGCTGCTTCTCGTTGTCTTCTCCGCCCTGGCTCAAGCCCAGGTGGTCGTCACGGACGACGCCAACACATCGTCGTTTTTCCCCACCGCGAATTTCGGCAGCAGCGTCGCCCTGATCGTCTGCTCAGGGTCGAACACCTATGTCAAGTTCAGCACCGCCAACCTGGGCTCCGGCATCACCGGTTCCGACGTCTCGAAAGCATCGCTCACTCTCTATGTCAATGCCGTACTCGCCTCCGGCACCATGGACGTGTATCAAGTCAACGCATCCTGGTCTGAAGGCAAGGTGACTTACAACAGCGCTCCGGCGCTCGGCACCAAACTGTTCAGCGCCGTTTCCGTCAGCAAGACAGGATACCTTTCGCTGGATATCACGCCGACCGTGCAAGCCTGGCTGAACGGCTCACTGGCCAACAACGGAATCGCGCTGGTGCCCAGTTCCGGCAGCGCGATTTCGGTTTCCTTTGACAGCAAGGAGAACATCTTCACCAGCCACACCGCACAACTGGATCTTGTGCTGGTGTCGGCGGGGCCGCAGGGGCCGCAGGGCGTGCAAGGCCCCGCCGGGCCGCAAGGTGCAACCGGTGCGCAGGGGCCGATGGGACTCACCGGGCTGACCGGTGCAACCGGCCCTGCCGGTCCCGCCGGTCCCGCCGGCGCGAACGGAACCGGATTCAACTTCCGCAGCGCGTTTGATAACTCCGCTTCTTATGCGGTCAACGACGTTGTCACTTTCCAAGGCGCCAGCTACGGGGCGACCGCCGCCAATCAAGGACCCAACAATCCCACTCCCGATCAGAATTCTTCGGCGTGGAGCGTGATGGCTGCGCAAGGTGCCCCCGGCGCACAGGGGCAAGCGGGAGCTCAGGGGTCACAAGGCCCAGTCGGCCCGGCTGGCCAAAGCGGGGCAACCGGCGCAACTGGCGCAACCGGCGCAACGGGTCCGCAGGGCGCCGTGGGGCCATCGGGCCAAATGGGGCCACAGGGAGTCCCAGGGCCAGTCATTCAGGATGGATTTCAGGAGTTTTCTACACCTGGCACATTTTCCTTCACCGTGCCCGACGGCATCACTCGCTTGTTGGTGGAACTATGGTCCGGCGGCGGCGGCGGAGGCGGAGCGTTGAACCAGCTAAACAGCGGTGTCCCCTGCTCCGGGGGAGCTGGCGGCTATGTGCGCGCGATTCTTAACGTCACACCTGGTTCAACTTACAACATTTCGATAGGGGCAGCAGGGGCTGGGGGGATAGGCGGCGAAACGGCATCCAGTGGTGCGGCCGGCGGCGACTCGCAATTAGCCGACGGTTCCGGCAATGTGCTCGCCCGAGTCTTTTCGGGTCAGGGCGGCGCTCCCGCCCCTTGTACAGTTGGACCGGGAGGTGGCTATGGGTTGGCAGGGCCCAATGTGATCATGCGTTTTGGGGGAGAAGGAACACGATTGACGACTAATCCTGTTCCGGGCATGTCGAACAATGTTAACGGCGGAGTAGCGGCATTCTGGGACCACCCCAATCCCATTTCTGTAGCGACAGGTGGGACAAGTGGGCCTATATCGATTTCCTCCGACGGTACAACGCAAGAGGGATTCAGTGGGGGGAATGGTGCGCCGGGAGATGTCATCATTTACTGGTAAGTGGGCGCTGGCCGATTGGAAATACCCAGCAGGTGCCCCGTTCAAGCTTCGCTTGAGCGGGGTTTTTCGTGGTCCTTCTGTGGTCCGGTTCTTGAACCTTTTCCGCGAGAACACCTTTTGGCTTCAATGAGGTTGTCGGGCCATCACTCACCTATCTTTCATCTTTGAAGCCAATGGCGAACTAGCTGCTTGGCGCTAGCGCGATCTGGAGTGCCTAAAGGGTCACTACGCTCCCCACCGGATGGGCGCCAGGAGGATTTTGGCGGTATACATAGCTATGAACTTCCTGCGCCGGTTCGTAACGCTCTCTCGCTGCTGCAAGTTTCGCCGGTATCCGGCCAGATGGGCGAATTGCGCCTTTGGGGCGATTCAAGCCTCCGCCGCTTTGCTAGTGCTGTTGTCGCTGGTACATCCATCGCGGGCCTTCGCGGCCAAGCCTGATCTGGAGACTGTGCTGACTGGGTCGCGCCAGCACATTGAGAAATTGGACTATCGCGTGACCGGGCGACTTACACGGGTGGAAGGCAATGGCAAGCGCACGAGCTACAAGTTTGTCGGCAAGGCTCACTGGTTTCCCGATGGTCTCCGTTTGCTGTGCGAGATCTCGGGACCTGGCTCCGAGAAGACGAGCCTGCTTCTGCATATGAGCGTGAGTGGCCACGTGACCATCGAGGCGGCGCTTCCTGGCGAGAAGGCTGCTAGCGTCTTGCCATTCGAACGCTGGAACGAACCGCTCCTGGGAACAGACTTCTCCTATGAAGACATGGTGGAAAGCCAGTTCTTCTGGAAGCATCAGGAACTCCTAGCGCCGGAGAAGTACGGCGCACGGGATTGCGTTGTCCTTAAGAGCGTGTCCGGCTCTCAGGACCGGTCTTACTATGATTCGGTAACATCGTGGATTGACCGCGGCATTTTGTTCCCGGTGCATGTGGTGAAGACGCTTCGTGGGACCAGGCAGCAGAAGGAATTCACTTACTATGGGCTGCGGCAGGTCGCCGGCGTTTGGTCTGCGTCGCAAGTGGAGGCAAAGCTTCAAGGCAAGCCCGGCTCCTCGATTCTGGTAATTGAACGGGGCTCGGGAAAGGCAAACCTTGGACGCAAGGACTTTGATATCGGCCAGTCCAGCGCTCAAGCAGAGAAAGCGAAATAAAGCGTCGCGCTCAAGGCGGTTGTTGCAAGGACCTGAGCTCTTACCGGAGCACACCCGGTGCCCGCGGTCATGGGACCAGTTCCTTCTCAGATGTTGCCGGGGCCCCATGTAAGCCAAAAGGCCACCAATTCCAGTCGCCGGCAAGTTGCAAGAGAGCGGGCCCGACAACCATCCGCACCACTGTAGCGTCAATGAACACCGCCACGGCGAGCGTAAAGCCCAGCATCTGGACGACCAGAAAACTTCCCACGACGAATGCGGTGAAGACGGCAATCATGATTGCCGCGGCGCTTGTGATGAGCCCGGCCGTCCGCGCCAGGCCCGCGACTACCGCTGACCTCTCAGATAGACCGCGCCGCCGTTCCTCGAGGACTCGGGCGACCAGGAAAACTTCATAGTCCATGCTTAGTCCGAAAACGATGGCAAACGAGAGAATTGGGACGATCGGGTACACGCTGCCGGTCGGTTCATGGAGCCCAAACAGTTGGCTACCGTGGCCTTCCTGAAAAACGACAACCAACGCGCCGAATGAAGCACCAACCGAGAGCAGATTCAGCAGAACTGCTTTGACAGCCGCAAATAGAGAACGCAACCCGATCAGCAGCGCCAGCAAGCTCCCCAATACGACGCCCAGGACCACCCTCGGCAACCGCTCTTTGACTACTGCGTCATAATCTGCCTCGAGTGCGGGAACGCCGCCCACGCGCAGCACCGCGCCGGGCACCCCGGTTATGGTCGAGACATCAGAGGCACGCACGTCTCGTACCCATCCGATCTGTTCGTTGGGAGTAAGAGCAGTGGTGGGCAGCAGCTCAATCAGGGTAGCCTGGCCATCGCTGCGAAGAAAACTCTTGCGGATGGAGTCAGGCACATCGTCGACAGCATCTGCAGTGTCAGCCATTCCCGTGAGCGCTGGAAGAGACAAAACCTCTTGCGCTCTGGGATCGCTCTCGAATCGCTTCGTCAAGCGACTGACGGCAAGCCAGCCGGCCGGTGAAAGCGGCGGACTCTGCGGCGGCAACTCCAGGACCACTCGCAGGGACTGCACTATACCCGACCGCCCCATGCCTTGAAGCGTGCGCAGGGCTTGCACCGACTCGGCTACTGCCGGGAGCGAGTCATGGTCAGGAACCCCGGGAGAGATTCTGCGTGCCTGGAATGCCAGGATCAATAGCGGAATCCCGGCGACCAGCAGAGCGGTCCAGGGCCGGCGGGTGATGATGCTGCCCCACCGCACCCACCGCGCACTCTCCGCGCCCAGGCTGTCCCGCGTTTTGAATCGTCTGGCTGGAAGACGCACTCGGAGGGCATTGATGCGATGCCCTAACAGACCAAGCACCCAAGGCACAATGAAGGTACACAGCATGACACTCAAAACGGTTACCAGCAGGCCCGCGATCCCGATGGACCACAGTTCGCTGATGGGCAGAGTCAGCAGCGCTGAGAAGCCGATTGCAACTGTCGTCGCCGAGATGATCAGCGTCCGCCCCGCTTGCCCGGCCGCGATATCGGCAGCGGGTCCGGGAGCATATCCATCGGCCAATGCCTCGCGAAACCGGCTTACCATCAGCAATGCATAGTCGATGCCCAAGCCAAGGCCCAGCATCGTCGCCAGATTCTGTACCAGAATCGACAGCTGCAGATAATGCGTGAGCAGCGCTGCTGCACCCAGCGCCATCGAGATTGAGAGTACTCCAACGCCCAGCGGCAATAGTGCGGCCACAAGACTGCCGAATGCCAGCAACAGCAGCAACAAAGTTACCGGCATCGCTCGTTCCTCGGCATGTTTGACGTCATCTGCGCTGACCTTGCGAAGATCGAAGTTCAGTGGCGTTTCACCCGTAATCTCCAGCTTGATGCCGGGGTATTGCGATCTGAGCTGGCCTTCCATCCAGTCAGCTCTTGCCCTCAGTTCGGGGACCACCGCCTCGACAGTTTCATCGTGCGGGTCCAATCCGACGATGATCAAGGCTCCTCCATTGTTCCCAGTGAACAGAGGATCTGGCCAATCCAGACTCGAGACCGCACCCGACACTCCCGGCACACTACGCAAGGAACTGGTTAAGAAGCCCAAGGCGTCTGCCCCTTGGGCTGAATCCGGGTCGGGAATACCGCTGATCACCAGAACCAAACGGTGGGCGTACGGAGACTGGAAACGCTGCGCCAGTTCCATGTCCACTTTTTCGGATTCTCCGCCCTTGATGTGAACAACTGTCTCCAGGCGACGTTCGACTTTGTAGGAAAAGGGCAGCAGAGCAAACGCCATGACAAACCCCGACATCGCCAACCAGAACCGACGGCGAGCGCCATCATGGCCAGTCTTCACGCTTGGCATCACCATGCAAGATCCACGCCGTTTCCTTGTACGCCTGAGAGCAATGAAACGACTCCCGTCATCGGGGACATCCAGGATATAGGGTCAAACTGGATATTCATTGGGGTTCAGCCTTGAACATGGTTAAGAATAAACGATCGATGTGGGGAACAGCCCGTTAGACCCTTGTCAATCGAGGGACGTGGCTGGCCTCACGGAGAAGTACGTCGCGAACCAGATCCTCAGCCTCGGCAGTGTCGCTGATCCGCAGCCCGAGAGACGACACTAATCGCGCGTAGCGATCGAAGAGAACTCCAAGGGCATCGCTGTCGCCCGATTGAACGAGAACCAGCAATTTGTCATCGGGACAGTTGGAATACGGCGGTGGCGAGGCCAATGTCTGCTGTCCGTTTTGCGAACCGGGGAAGTCGCCCGGAGATCGCGGGCGCCGCGATCATCACGATTCATCCGCAGGACCGCGCCATTCACCCGCTCCCTGTGACGCCGCGCATACGTACACGTCCGGCGTGATTCCGGTCTCGTTTTTGTATGTTCTAGTGATCTTGTCGGAGAAGTGTTCGACCGCTTCCGTGCGGACCAGGGTAATGGTGCAGCCTCCGAAGCCACCGCCCGTCATGCGCGACCCATAGACTCCTCTGCAGTCTGTCGCGATCCTGACGAGCACGTCCAGCTCGCGGCAGCTTACCTCGTAGTCGTTCCGCAGGCTGCTGTGCGATTCGTTCATCAATCGTCCGAAGTGATTCAAGTCGCCGGAGCGGAGCGCACCTGCGGCGTCGAGCACGCGCTGGTTCTCGCTGATGACGTGGCGGCAGCGGCGGTAAACCACCTCGGGCACTTCACCCTTGTGCGCTTCGAGATCGTCCAGCGTAACGTCGCGCAGGGCGATCACCTTCGCCATGTGTTTCCGAAGGATCCCGACTCCCGTTTCGCAGTCGGCACGGCGGCGGTTGTATTCGCCCGCGGCCAGAACGTGCTTCACCATGCTGTTGCAAATCACCAGCCGCACGTCGGAGGGAATGGCCAGCGTTTGGTAATCCAATGACCGGCAATCGAGCATGAGAGCGTGCGCCGAACGCGCGAAGACGGCGATGAATTGGTCCATGATGCCGCAGCGCGTACCGACGTACTCGTGCTCGGCGCGCTGGCACATCTTTACTATGTCGAGTCCCGGCAATTCAGTCTGCGACATTTCCAGCAGCGCCAGTGCGGTTGCGACCTCCATGGAGGCGGAGGAACTCAGGCCTGCGCCCATCGGCACTTGCCCCTGGATGACCAGATTGGCGCCTGACAAGCGGCTGCCGCCGGACTGCAAGACCGCGGCCACGCCTCGCACGAAGTCGCTCCAGTGTTTTCGCGGAGGCCCGCCCAGCGAGTCCAGTGACAAGTCGAGCGTTTCATCAAATTCCTGGGAACGCACATGCAGAGTCCGATCGGCACGCCGGCTCGCCGCCACCCAGGTGTAAAAGCCGATCGCGGCCGGCATCACGAAGCCGTCGTTATAGTCGGTGTGTTCGCCGATCAGATTAACTCGGCCGGGAGCCCGAAAAATCGTTGGACGCGTCTTGTTCGTTCGCTCGAAAATTTCCGTCAGCGACTTGGCGGTCAATTCGTGACTGGCAACGGGACTCGGCATTCGGCTATTTTCCGGGCTCGATTCCCGGCCAGATACCGAGCCTCCCGCCGGGCGAACGGGACCTTCGGTTTCAAGACAGGGAAGCGAATACGATGACTTGGAATATTAGCAGGAGTGCCGGCAACCAGAGATCAGTTGGTGAGCGCCGCGCCGGAACTAGGGAACTAAAAAGTTGTGCGGCGAGAGGAAAAGGATCAGAATGCCGCATACACAGTTTTTCGTGGATCTGGTTTTCAAGCAGCACCCTGCCCACTGCCTGCATCCAAGACAACGCCACAAGAGAACCGAGGCGATCGGCGATGAATTTTGTGAGAAGACACCTGGTAGTGCTGGGTCTGGCGGCCTGCGCGAACCTGACTGCAGCACAGATCGCGCCCACGCCGGCAGCCCCCGCTCAGGACCCCAGGCTGACTGTGCAGCAAGTCGTCACGAATCTCGAACAACGGAACGCCCAGCGGGCCGCCGCCTTGCAGCAGTTCGAGGGGAAGCGCGTGTACCGGATGCAATATCGCGGATTTCCCAGCGATCGGGATGCTGAAATGGTGGTGAAAGTCAGCTTTCGGGCTCCAAATTCCAAGGAATTTACGGTTGTTTCGCAAACCGGCTCCAAGTTCTTGATCGATCACATATTCAAGAAACTGCTGGAGGGTGAACAGGAAGCTGCGAAGGGTGACAATCGCAGCGAGACGGCACTAACGCGGCAGAATTACGACTTCGAACTTGCCGGTTACGAAGCCACACCCCGGGGCGCGCAGTACATCCTGAAACTGTTACCCAAGACCAAGAACAAGTTCCTGTATCGCGGCAAAATTTGGGTTGACGCAACGGACTTCGCCGTCGTGCGCATCGAGGGAGAGCCGGGCAAGAATCCGTCTATCTGGATCAAGAAGACCGACGTCTCACACCGATACGTAAAGGTCGATGATTTCTGGCTTCCCGCAGAGAACCACACCGAAAGCGTAATCCGTTTGGGAGGGAAGGCAACTCTCTCCATCGAATATCAGGACTACAAGATCATCAAGGCCTCCCAGTTGAACGCAGCCAAGAGTGCGCGGAAAGCCGTGGGCTCCGCGCTTGATGGACCGGCCTACATCGACGGAGCCGCGTTTCGGGTGGGCCGATCCGCGACGCCCGCACCTAACTAAGTTCGGCGGACTCGTGGCACCGTAATCTTGACCTCTATCCCTCTGAGCTCTGTCTGTCTTGACCATCCCCACCTCGAATGTTAGTTTCGGTCCACACGTGATACCGCGGGAGACACTACTCTGAGCCGGGCCGGAAAGCCGCCTCAACTGGATCTTGGCCGTCGCACCTTTCTTGTTCGGTTCTGTCAGGGAGCCGGAGCCACGCTCGTCCCCGCGAGCCTGTGGGGATGGACATTCCCCGAAGCGCGGCGTTCTGTCCGAACCGAAGACTCGCCCGATGCACCTCCGTTCTACTTGCGGCCGCACTATCGCACCGAGCGGCCGCTCGATGCCACACTGCTGAAAGTACGGGCGGACCTCGACCGTTTCCCCAGCGAAAAATACGCTGACCAGATCGCGGCGACTCTTAGCGAGTGGAGCGCGAGCCTGCTCCGCGCTCCGGTTGAGGTGCAGGCGATCTCGAAATCTCTAGCCGCTGATTTTTCCGGGGCATCCCCCCAGCCTGCCGAATCGCGAACCCTTCGTACTTCGCCGAAGCTTCAAGTCCATCGGAACAGATTCTCGACGGAAACGACTCTGGACCGCGATGCGTTTCTTCGGGCATGGCAATCTGCGCTCAGCGTGTTCTCGAAAATCGGAGTCGCTGATTTCCAGATCACGGCGATTGACTCTAAACCTGCGAGCGCGGCGTCGGAGTTGCCCAAACATCTTGAAACTCGCATCCGCTACGAAATCGTTGGTACGGGCGCGGGCTTTCATCGCGAGCAGCGCGCCGGAAACTGGCATCTGACGTGGGAGTCCGACTCAGAGCAGTTCCGCGTCACGAGTTGGAGGGTGCTCGACGAAACGCAGGCCCGCTCCTTGTCTCCCATCTACATTGACATCGCGGCCGCGGCACTCGGCGGAAATCCGTCGTACTCCGCTCAGATGCTGCACGGCACCGACTACTGGCGCACGATTCTCGACGGTGCATGCGGCATTGACGTCTATGGCCACAACGGAGTGTCTGTCGCCGACATCGATAACGACGGGTTCGACGATCTCTATGTGTGTCAGACCGCAGGCCTACCCAACCGGCTCTATCACAATCACGGCGATGGGACATTCGAGGACATCACGGAATCCTCCGGCCTAGGCATTCTCGAAAATACGGTCTGCGCGCTGTTCGCCGACTTCAACAACGACGGCCGGCAGGACGTGATTCTGGTGCGCGCCAGTGGCCCTCTGTTGTTTCTGAACGAAGGTGGCGGCAAGTTCCGGCAACGGCCGGACGCGTTTCAATTTGCCAACCCGCCTCAGGGCACGTTCACCGGTGCGGCCGTCGCCGACTATGATCGCGATGGGTGGCTCGATATTTACTTCTGCCTCTACTCCTACTATCAGGGCACGGGGCAATACCGATACCCGTTGCCCTATCACGACGCGGAGAACGGTCCTCCCAATTTCATGATGCGCAACCACCGCGACGGCTCGTTTCGCGACGTCACCGCCGAGTCGGGCCTCAACCGGAACAATACCCGCTACAGTTTCTGCTGCGGATGGGGAGACTATAACCAGGACGGATGGCCTGATCTCTATGTCGTAAACGATTTCGGACGCAAGAACCTCTATCGCAACAACGGTGACGGTACGTTTACCGACGTGGCCGCGCAGTTGCGAGTCGAAGACATCGGAGCGGGCATGAGTGTCTCGTGGCTCGACTATGACAACGACGGCGCGGACGATCTTTACATTGCGAATATGTGGACAGCGGCTGGAGTTCGCGTTTCGATGCAGGACATCTTCAAACCGGACTCAGCCGCAGAAATCCGTGCTGCCTATCGAAAGCATGCGATGGGCAATTCTCTGCTTCGTAATCGTATCGCTGCTTTCGACGACACGACGAATTTGTCCGGAACCGGGGTGGGCCGCTGGGCGTGGTCGAGCGACGCCTTCGATTTCGATCATGACGGCTTTCCCGATCTTTACATCGCCAACGGCATGGTCTCCGGTCCGTCGGGCGTTGATCTCAACAGCTTTTTCTGGCGTCAGGTTGTCGCAAATTCTCCCGACACCGCCGTTTCAAATCACGACTACGAGCAAGGTTGGAATGCCATCAACGAACTCATTCGCGCCGACCGCACCTGGAGCGGCTATGAGCGCAACGTCTTTTATGCGAACAATCGGGATGGAACCTTCTCCGATGTGTCTGGCGCGGTAGGACTCGATTTCATCGAAGATGGAAGATCATTCGCTCTCGCAGATTTCGATCGCGACGGCAGGCTGGAGATATTCCTGAAGACCCGCAATGCCCCGCAGTTGCGGCTGCTGAAGAACGCGGTCAAGGATCTCCCGCCTTCCATTGCGTTCCGTTTGCAAGGCACAAAGAGCAATCGCGACGCCATCGGGGCGCGCATCACGATTGAGACCGCTTCTGGACGACAGACGCAAATGCTCCAGGCCGGATCGGGATTTCTTTCCCAGCACAGCAAGGATGTCTTCTTCGGCCTCGGAGAAATGAAGGGACCGGTACGCGCGTCGATCCGCTGGCCCAGCGGGCTCGTTCAGGAATTGGATGACATGCCAGTTAATCACCGGATTTGGGTGGAAGAGGGCCGTGTGCCATCACGGTTGGAGCCGTTCAAGGCCGTGCCCACTCAAGACCCCACGCCTGGCGATTTCCAGCGCAGCGGAGAGTCGCTTCCGGCGAAAGTGGAAACCTGGCTTCTGGCGCCCGTTCCCGCGCCAGACTTCTCGCTACCCGATCTGTCGGGGAAAGTACGCACGCTCTCGGAATTGCGCGGCAAGCCGATTCTGCTGCACTTCTGGGCTACGAAAGCGCCGGACTCTCAAGCAGATCTGGCCACCATCGAGAAGCGCGTCTCGCAGTGGTCGGCGACGGGTCCGCAGCTGCTCAGCATCAACGTTGACACTTCCACCTTCGATCCGGCACAAAGTGGAACGTCGCAGGACGAAAGTTTTAACGCATTGGCTCGCAGATTTTCCTTCCCCATTCTGCGTGGATCCGAAGACTTGGCGTCGATCTATAACATCTTGTACCGGCAGCTATTCGATCGTCACCGCGACCTCAATCTTCCCACCTCATTCCTGATCGACGAAAAAGGTTACATCGTCAAGGTGTATCAGGGCAGCCTTGTTGCGGACCATGTGGAGCACGATTTCCTGCACATCCCTCGAAGCGATGCGGCGCGCATGGCACGCTCTCTGCCATTTCCCAGCTCGGTTTATTCGCTCGAGTTCGGTCGCAACCACCTTTCTTCGGGAGCGCTGTTTTTTCAACGCGGATACCTTGATCAAGCCGAAGCTTCTTTCCAGCAGGCGCTGCGTGACGATCCCGCCAGCGCGGAAGCGTTGTATGGAATCGGAAGCGTCTACTTGAATCAAAATAAGAATGCCGCCGCTCGTGAGATGTTTGAGCGATGCGTGAAACTGCAGGCTAGCTATCCCGACACGCTGCCCGACGCCTGGAACAATCTCGGCGTTCTTGCCACGCGCGAGAATCGCATTGCAGACTCTGTCGAAGAGTTTCAGCAGGCCCTGAAGCTGAACCCGCGCCATCTGCTCTCGCTCGACAATCTGGGCAACGCCTATCGCGCACAAAAGCTCTGGGACCAGGCTCGCGCCGTGCTCGAACGCGCACTCGAGGTGGCTCCGGACGATCCCGAAGCCAACTACAGCCTCGGGATGGTCTTCGCACAAATCGATGACACGGGAAAGGCCGAGGATCATTTGCATCGCGCGCTCAAGGCGCGGCCAGTCTATCCCGAGGCGCTCAACAATCTCGGCGTGCTCTATCTGGTCACGCGACGCCGCGACGAAGCCGTCGCCAGCTTCGAGCAGTGCATCCGCGTGGCCCCCGCGTTCGATCAGGCTTTTCTGAATCTCGCGCGCATTTACGCCCTGGAAGGCGCGCGCAACAAGGCACGCAGCGTGCTGCTCGACCTGCTCCAGCGGCATCCCGATCATCCCCAAGCGAAGCAGATGCTCGAACAGTTGCAGCAGTAACGAAACCCGCTACGGCTTGGGAGTAGGCGCGCTCAGCAGTTCGACAAGTTCCTTGTAGAACTTCTGCGCATCCAGATCGACTTGTATCTCGACCGGCGGCCCGACGATCTTAGGCTTGTCCTGCTCGGACCAGCTCAGTGTGTCGCCCCACCCCGCGCCACGATTCAGATCGACGTCCAGATAACGCGTGTCTTTCGAGAGGATCAGGCTCGGATCGAGCCAGGCCGCCGCTGCCAACTCGTCCCACAAATAGTTATATTGGCCGTGAAGCCGCGTATAGGTCGCAACATAATGCGCGGCGGCTGAGCTACCCGCTTTTACGCGGTCAAGCAGATCCTGCGTCAACCGCGTCTTGACTGAGATATCAACGGTAGTACACACAATCTTCTTCCACGGCGCCATCAGCACAATGTGAGCGGCTTCCGGATCAAACCATAAATTGAACTCGCGCCGCGGCGTGTTCACAAACTCCGGGTCATCGGTCTGCGGATTGAGACTTCCGCCCATGAACACCAACTCCTTCGCGAGGCTCGCGAACTCCGGATCGATGGCGATGGCGAGCGCGAGGTTCGTCATCGGCCCGCCCTCGTAAATCGTGATCTCGTGCGGATATTGGTGGACCATGCGCACCAGGAAATGCGCGGCATCTTCGTCCAGAGGCTTTGTCGCAGGCTTGCCCTCGGGCATCTCGCCCAACTGGTCATGAGGATGATAGAAGCGCGGCGTCCACGCACCCTTCCACCCCACCGCCCCATACTGGCGCTCCCAAAGTTCCGTTTCGTCCTGTCGCCGAACCAGCGGATACTCCGCTCCGGCCACAACTGGAATGTCCGGCCGCCCGATGATTTCAAGCGTGCGTAACGTATGCGCGACCTCTTCCTTGAGCCACGCGTCGCCAGTCACCACGGTCACGCCAAGGACTTGGGTCTGAGGAGACTGGACGAGCAGAAGAATCGCCTGCTGATCGGTCCCGGCCGGACCTGCCGCATCCTGATCGATAATGATCTTGCGCTTCCCGGCAGCCTGCTGGGTCTGCGCGGAAATACACGTCACCCACACCGACGCCAGGAAGAACAACACGAAACTACAGACACGAGTTTTCATTTTCTGGGTTTTTTCGAGGCACCGCATTGTATTGCCTCAGGCGCATCCTCGCCAAACTTATCGATTGTGCATGCGGCAGTTGCCGAGCGTCTACCCGGAAGCTAGAATCCACGCCGGAGACAAGTTGCGTCCCTTCGTCGGTTCTCGGGCGTTTTTCTTATGATTTCCAGGTATCGACGCGAACTCAGACCCGCCGCCTCCGCCCTTGTGGCTCTGCTCGCTCTCTTCGTCGCGGTGTTGCCCTCCCCAGCGCGCAGTCCGCAGGGCGCGGCGCCGGCGTCTCTCCATGGAACCATTCGCGACTCGCACGGTAAGCCGGTTGAGGATGCCTCCGTTCAATTGCAACGCAAGGACTCGACGGAGGTTCTGACCGTCCATACCGACCCGCGAGGCTACTACGTCTTCGCCGACTTGAACAATGGCGCCTACCTTTTGAGAGCCGCGAAATCCGGATCCGCCGACGCCGAAGTTTCCTCGGTTTTCCTTGCGCCAAAGGAGACGAAGACCGTCGACCTGACTCTCGGACCTCCAAAGGCTGAGTCCCCGTCGGCCTCGCCACAGTTCTTTGACCCGCCTCAGTTCACGATTGCTGGAGTCACTGACACTACCAGTCTCGGCGGACACGGATCCGACACCGTCACGCGAACCCGCGACACCATCGCCAAAGAAACAGTTTCTCTCACAAAGCCCGCGAGCCCGCCAGTCGACTCCACTCGGGAAAAATCGCTCAAAGAAGATGTTGCACGCGGGCCAGAGAGTTTCGACGCCAATCATCGCCTCGGCCAGTTCCTTATCGAAAGTGGCCGAGCCCGCGAAGCCATTCCTTATCTCGAGCGCGCCGCACAACAAGATCCAGCCGCCTACGAAAACGCCTTCGACCTGGCGTTGGCCTACTCATCCGCCGGAGATTACCAGCGCGCGCGGGACAAAGCTCAAGGCCTGCTCGCGCGCAACGATCGCGCCGAACTCCATCACCTGCTCGCCGACATAGACGAGGATCTCGGAGACCCACTGGAAGCGGTCCGCCACTACGAGCGCGCCGCCGAAATGGATCCCAGCGATTCCTATCTCTTCGATTGGGGCTCGGAATTGCTCCTGCATCACGCTCCAGAACCGGCGCTGGAAGTATTCACGAAAGGGAACCGCCTATTCCCGCGCTCGGAGCGGATGCTCATCGGGCAGGGTTCGGCATGGTTTGTGCAGGGGGCCTATGCCCAGGCTGTCCGGGCAATCGGCCAGGCCTCAGATCTGAATCCCAACGATCCGGCTCCGTATATGTTCCTCGGAAAAATGCAGGGTGCCGAGGGCGCGCCCTCCGAGGAACTTGTCGAAAAATTGCTTCGTTTTGTTACGCTGCAACCACAGAATGCGGAGGCGAACTATTACTACGCGGCCGGGCTCCAGAAGCTGCGCAAGGACTCGCACGACCAGGCGCTGGGTTCGCAAATCGAATCGCTGTTGAACAAAGCCATCCGTCTCGATCCGAAGCTCGCGCCTGCGAGTCTTCAGCTGGGGATCCTTCATTCGCAAGAAGGTGAGTACGCAGCCGCGGTGGCTGACTACCAGCGAGATCTCCAGGCCGACGCGCAAAACGAACAAGCGCACTACCGCCTGGCGCAGGCCTACCGCCAACTGGGGCAATCCGACAAGGCCAGGGAGGAACTGCGAATCTACGAGCAGCTCGCCAAAGAATCGTCGCAGAGGCTCGAACGCGAGCGCCATGAGATTCGCCAGTTTGTCTACACCCTGCGGGACCAGCCGTCGCCCCAAGTCCCTTAGCCGTCGCTCCAACCCGTGAAGAACTTGCCTTGAGCCCGCCACAGTGTATAATCCCGCCCCATAGATCTGTGGGAAAAGATCTGTGGGAAGGGAAGCTCCCAACTCAAACCCCTGCGAGGAACCATGTCCGAAATCCGTGAAGATCATTCCGCCAGCCGCGTTGCAACCTACTTTGTGTTCATCTTTCTGCTTGCCGCAATCGTCGAGACGACGATCGCGACTCTCGGCCGGTAGCTGTCTTTTCGCCAGGTAAAATTTGTTCAAGCTTCAGTGGCGCACGTGGGGGCGGGAACGCCCTCCACGGCTGCGTGCCCGCCGTTCTCTGTGTTACACTTCCTACTTCATAAACAGACGCGGTTGCGCACAGCGCTTTCAATCCATACATGCTTTTCTCCAAAGAATATGTGGGCTATTTGGCCCGCGAAGTCACCAAGAAACTGATTGCCGGAAAGCTCATCGAGACTTCGGCTGTCCCGTTGGTGACGGAGCGTGTTCATGCGGCTCTGGTCGACGAGCTCTCCCTCGAAGACCGCATCAATGACGAGGTTCGCGTTATCCTCGAGGCCTACTCCGAGGAAATGAACAAGACCGGCGCGAACTATCAGGAGATGTTCCGCAAGGTGAAGACCGAACTCGTGCGCAAGTACAAGGCGGTGCTGTGAGACTGAGCCGCGACAAAGTCAACGTGCTGGCCCGCGCCGTCTCGGACGTGCTCAAGGAGATGGACGAAGTCGAGTTCATCGAAGACTTCAACACGATCCGCCAGGAAACCCGCAAAATCCTGGAAGACCTGTTCAACCAGGAAGCCAGGATCGATGTTGCCGCCCGGCAGAAAATCGATACCCAGAAGCGCACCATTCTCGAAGGCTCGCAGGAGTGGGACATCCTCTACCGCAAGTATTACAACGAGGAAGTGAAGAAGCTCGGCGTCTAAGAGTCATCCCGCTCGACAAAAAAGCCCCGCTCGCGCGGGGCTGATTCTTGGAATGCAGATGGATTTCAGGCGGCCTCCCTGCGCCTTTGGATCGTCTGCAGATGCTGCCGGTACTGCTGCGCATTGCTGGAAATCTTGCGCTGGGGCAGACTGGTCAGCCATTGGTTGCGCGCAATGGAGCGGCGTTCGCGGCGCGAACCCACCTGCCCGCGATGCCGTACGTTGGTGAGGGTCTTCTCCGCTGTGACTTGCTGCCAGCCCGACCCGGCGGTGACGTTGAATGCGCCGATGTAACCGCCCGGGAGCAGTTCCAGCGGATTCTGGATCCGATTCATGCGGTCGAACTGCGTCGATCCCTGGGTGCGAAAACTTTCAAACCACGACGGATACACGAAATCGGAAACCAGAATATTGTTGATCGTATAGCCCAGGCTGTCGTCTTCGCAGGCATCACAGACTTCATAAGCGAAAAGTGTCCCCGCCGTATCGGCATTCTGCACAAACACGGTAAGGTTAATATTGGGGTCCGCCAGCATTTCCAGCAATTCGTGGCTGGCCGTGACGGTCCAGGACGTGCCGGCCTTCAGATCGCTCGCGGCAAATACCTTGCCGATGGGAAGCCCCTCCGGAGTCAGGTCATGGTAGCCCAGCGCTCCTGCCTGATCGGAGTCGTCGAGAATCACCAGCCACCACGTTCCGTTCGGCGGCTGGGTTCCCTGCGCAATCATCTTCAGTTCGGCGTCTGCACCCCAAAGCGGACGGAAGTCGTTGGTGACCTGGTGCTGCAGGGCCACCACTACCGGGGTCACGTCCGCATCGCTTAGTACGGTGCTTTCGTTGATGACTGATATGTGTATCGTTGCTTGGTGCGAGTGAGACAGTTGCTGCATGGCTGAATTCTCCTTAAGACATAGGATTTGGGAGAACGCGCATGGGAGCCTGCGTGACTCTGTATCGCGGAGCTTATACCCTTGGCAGACGCAGGCAAGCACTATCAGCAGAAGGTGACGCAGATTCCCGATTTAGAATTCCAGTTTGGGAAGTGACAGGTCGGCGGTCTGGGGAGAAATTCCGAACGGGATCAATCTTTTGAAAAGGCACGGCCACTTGCCGCCCGCGAGTCTGCCGAGCGCACTCGATCGAATGAAGAGCTTACAACTGTCATCGCTCGGCTCCATCCTGAAGCGCGCGGCGGACGAAGCCGGCTTCGATCTCTCCGGCATTGCTCCTGCCGGCGACTCGGCCGAACTCAAATCGTTTCCAACCTGGATTGCCGCCGGCCACGCCGGCGAAATGAAGTACATGGAATCGCGCGACGAGCAGGGCTCACTGAAGCGTGCATCGCTTGCCAACGTCGCACCCTGGGCGCGAAGCGTGGTGGTCTGCGCCATCAACTACAACACCGATCATCCCTACTCGACACAGGTGCAAGACCCCGGCCGCGGATGGATCTCCCGCTACGCCTGGAGCCGCGAAGACTACCACGAGGCCGTTCTGCGCCGGTTGAAACGCGTCGAAGCCGCTCTGCATGAGGCGGTCGCCGGACTCGATCCGCCGCTGACGACCCGCAGCTATGTGGATACCGGTCCCATCGTCGAGCGCGTGTTCGCCAGGTATGCGGGAGTGGGCTGGATTGGCAAGAACACATGCATCATCAATCAGCAAAAAGGTTCGTGGCTCTTCCTTGGCGTGATCCTCACCTCACTCGAACTTACGCCGGATGTGCCCGCGCCCGACCGCTGTGGCACTTGCACCCGCTGCATCGAAGCCTGCCCGACCGATGCGATCCTCGCCCCCTACCAACTCGATTCCAACCGCTGCATTTCCTATCTCACGATCGAGAAGCGCGGATCGATTCCCGAAGCTTTGCGCGCAGGCATCGGCCGTCACGTCTTTGGCTGCGACATCTGCCAGGACGTTTGCCCGTGGAATCGCAAAGCGCCAGCCACTACCGCGGCCGAATTCTCCCCGCGCGAGGGTTTGGTCAATCCT
This sequence comes from Candidatus Dormiibacterota bacterium, assembly GCA_035632675.1. Classification (GTDB taxonomy): domain Bacteria; phylum Acidobacteriota; class Terriglobia; order Terriglobales; family Acidobacteriaceae; genus Sulfotelmatobacter. The sequence continues at coordinate 61,105 of DASQGJ010000025.1, read as the reverse complement.
GCCCTGGATTGGCTGGCGGAAATGTCCACACAGGAATTTCAAGAAACGTTCCGCGGATCGCCCATTCGCCGCGCCAAGCGTTCGGGCCTTCGTCGCAATGCAGCCATCGCCATGGGCAATAGCGGCAAGAGTGAATTCCTCCCACTTCTCGACCGGCTTGCTTCCGACCCTGACGAACCGGTAGCCGAGAGCGCCCGCTGGGCAATAGCGCGGTTGCCGGACTCTGGCAAGCAAAGCTAACCTTCATCCTCTTCAAAACAACCGTATGTTCGCCAAATATTCGCCCATTCCCCGCGCGGAGGCTTTTGAACTTCCGTAACTGGCCTTTGCATTTTTGAGCAACTAATCTTTCGTTAAAGGGTTCTTACTAAGCAAGTTAGACCTTGGGAGGATCGGGGGATGAGTTTGTCCGTAAACTGGCAAGCGAAGGGGAGAGCCCTCGGCATGCTCGTTATGCTGATGCTCGCCTGCTCGGCTTTGGCGAGTGCTTCCGCGACCCTTCTTTTGGAAGAACCCTACGGGGCTTTGGGCTTCTTCACCGCCACGGGCCATGCCGCCGTTTACCTGTCGGGCGTCTGCGCTGAGACCCCGCTGATCCTGCGGCCCTGCGCCCCCGGAGAAACCGGAGTCGTGCTCAGCCGCTACGATGGCGTCAGGGGTTACGACTGGGTTGCCATCCCCCTCATACCCTACTTGTATGCCGTAGACCGCCCCGAAAGTGTGCCCCTGTTCGCCGACGCGAAGATGACCGCTTTCCTTCGCGACACTTACCGCCGCCGGTATCTGGAAGATATTGCCCCCGATTCGAAGAATGGCGGAATGCCCGGCGGCAACTGGTACGAACTGGTTGGCTCTTCCTACGATCGCACCATCTACGGTTTTGAGATCGAGACCACGCCGCAACAGGACGCGGCTCTGATCCAAAAGTTGAATTCGTCGCCCAACATTTCTCACTTCCACCTGGTCACCCACAACTGCGCCGACTTCGCCAAAGACATCATTAATTTCTACTACCCGAGAGCATTGCATCGCAGCATTATTGCCGATGTTGGGATGACGACCCCGAAGCAGATGGCGAAGACGATGATCAAGTACAGTTCCCGCCATCCGAAGCTTCAGTTCTCGCGGATCGTCATCGCGCAGGTTCCCGGCGGGATGCCGCGCAGTTCAACCGTGCACGGAGTGGTCGAATCGTTCTTCCGGTCGAAGAAGTACATCGTGCCCAGCGCCGTGGTCAGCCCCATTTTTGCGGGATGCGTTGCCGCCGTGTATGTCGCGACCGGCGCAGGTCATTTTGAGCCGGCGCGAAATGCCATGGTGTTCGTCGTAGGCGGCGAGCCTGAGGCGCCGGTGGACCGCGAAGATCTGAAAGCCTACCAGGCGCAGCTCAAGCATTATCTGGACGGGACGTATCCTGAGAAATCCGCGCAGAGGGTCGACAAATCCTGGGAACGGCTGCAGTCTCACGCGAAAACTGCAGTCGACGCCGAGGGCAGTCCCATTCTTCAAGTGCAGGTGGGTGGCGATCAGGTTCGCGTCGGGGCCACTGCGGATAATGTCTTGAGCGGCAACGCTCCACCGCAGCTGGTGCGGCAACTGCTCGAAGCCCGATTAGAGTCCGAATTACACCGCTCTCCGCGGCAGGGCATCTCAGAGACGGAAGTCGCGCGCGACTGGGACCTCCTGCAGAAGACGTTCGCGGAAAGCGACCCCCACATCACAGCCCGCTCTGGACCGCGTTCCGAGAGTACTTCGGGAAACCGGCCTTAGATCCCTAACTTAATTTTCCTGCGGCGGGCGTGGTGGCATCCCCGCGCCAGGAACCGGAGGCTGACCGGGCGGCTGCTGCTGTTGCAGCTGTAATTGCCGCTGCTGCATTTCCTGCAACATCTGCTGCGGCGTCTTCACTCCGGGCTGATCCTGAGGTGGGGCCTGTTGTTGTTCGGCATCGGCGGCCTGCTGATCTGCATTGTCATCGCCGTTATTGTTGTCGTCGGCGGCGTCGGCTTCGTTCGCGTCTGGCGGTGACTCTGGCTCCTGCGACATGGCCTGCGGGGACAAGGCCCGATCCAGCACCGGCGGATTTGGAGTCACTTCCTGCGGCCCAGTCTTGGCCACCAGAACGACCCGCGTCAAAGCTAAGTCATTTCCTGCCGATCCAAGCAGCACATAGTTAAACCGAGATCCATTCAGCAGTTCCGCCACCACGTCCCGAGCTGGCCCGGGTCCCAGGCGCGTAACCACGCGCTCGGGGGCGGATGGGACCTCGATCTCCGCACCCGTCTGTTTGCGTACCGCACGCAGAATGTCGCCCAGCGTCGAGTTCGGCGCAATGATGGTGAGTTGGTTGTCCTGATATGTGACTTGCGGCGGCACCGCCGCAATCGAGTCGAGAGGAATCTGCTGCACCGGACGCCCCGTCGGTCCCGACGGCAGCGGCGGCAGCTGCGGTGGCTGCTTCTTACTCTTTTTCTGTCTTTGTGCCGTTTCGGCCCCGGCAAAACTCACGGTCGGCACGCACAGAAAGGCGCAACTCAACAGCAAAGCAACCCCTGCCTTCGTCCATCTCGATCCCGGGCCCATAACGCACTCCTCTCAAAAACTACGTTTGTAGGGGGAACATCGCAGGTGGCGCCTTGCCCTAATTTTAGCACCGGAAGGCTCGAAAGAACTCGTACACTCGTCCCCACCGGATGGAACGTTCTAACTCTACTATCTTGCGGTGCATCGAGCTATGGCACCCGGCGGCTATGCATGCGGATTGCCAACAGGCCTCACAACTCTATGAAACTAAAGGATGGACTCCGGGAACCATTACGAAGAACCCGATCCCGCCTTCTCCAGCAGACATTCCTTGGGATCCTTGTCATCTCGCAGACCGAGGAACACCGGGGCGCGCAGCTTCGGCCCGCTACCCTCGTTCGTCCCCTCGGTCCATTCCGCATATTCAACTTCCGCGACCAGTTCCGGCTTTACCCAGTTCACTTTGCGAAGGGCCTCAACTTCTCCGTAGAACGGATTCTTCTTTGTCTCAATCTTCTTCAGCACCTTCGAGATCTCAGTCAGAAGTTTCTGATCAAATCCGCTGCCCACCTGGCCGACATGAATGAGCCGTCCTTGCTTGTCGTAGAGTCCCAGCACGAGCGAGCCAAAATGCGTGCGGCTGCCTTCCGGTTCGGTGAAGCCGCCGACGACGCACTCCGTCCGGTGCCGGATCTTGATCTTCAACCAATCGCGGCTGCGGCGCTCTTCGTAGAAGCTCTCCCGCTTCTTCGCCAGAATGCCCTCCAACTTTTTCTGCCGCGCGATCTCAAACAGGGCCTTGCCATGCGCCTCGTAATGATCGGAATAGCGCACTGAGTCGCCTTGCACCAGCACCGACTCCAGTTTGCGCTTGCGCTCTTCCAGCGGCACGCGCCGCCAGTCGTACCCATCGAGATATAGAAGATCGAACGCGTAGTACAGCACGGGAACATCTGCCTTGGCGGCCGCCCGCCGCCCACCCGGGCGAAATCCGGTGCGCTGCTGCATAAGACTGAAAGACGCCCGCCCGTCCTCGTCGAGCGCCACGACTTCGCCATCGAGGATCGCGTTCCGAGCTTTGACGAATCCCGCCATATCCTTCAACTCCGGATAACGCTCCGTCAGTTCATTCTGATTCCGCGACACCAGCCGCACCTTGCCGTTTTCGATAAACGCAATCGCGCGGTACCCGTCCCACTTGATTTCAAACAACCAGTCATCCCCATCAAATGGATCATCAACCGACTCCGCCAGCATGGGATGGATGACCGTCGGCATGGGCCGCTTGACGGGACTTGCAACCAAAACCGCCGAGGACGCGGGGGAGTTTGCGGCGTGCTTTTCTGCGGGTTTTGACTTCGCTTCCGGAACTGAAGCAGAGGAAACGGCGCGAGTTTTTCCAGAAGTGTTCTCGCCGTTCTTGCTCTTCTCCGCGTCCTTCGCGCTTCCCTTCGCGTCCTTTGCGGTGATCTGTTGCTTTCGTTTTTGATCGAGCTTAGCCACCGCATCGGCCAGCCATGCAGCTTTCAACCGCCCGCGTCCCGCCGGACGGCTCGTCCACTCCCGGGACCCTGCATCGCCCGCGATCTCATCCATGCTGCGCTTGCTCAGCACGGATTCGTCGATCTCATCCGCGTCATATCCCTCGACGACCTGATCGTCGTGCTTCTTGATCATCAGCCACTCGTTGCCCTTGCTCCCCGGACGCCGGCCCTTCATCTTGACCAGCGCAAAGTCTCCCTTCAGGCGCTTGCCGTTCAGGCGGAATTTCAAATCTCCCTTGGCCAGCATCGCAGCCGCTTCGGCCTCTGTACCCGCCACGTACTTCCCACCCATCTGCACCGGAGAGAGTGGTTGCCAAGTGCCGACATCCCAGACCATGACGCTGCCCGCGCCGTAGTTGCCCTCGGGTATGTTTCCTTCAAAGTCGAAGTACGAAACGGGATGATCCTCGACCTGCATCGCCAGCCGCTTGTCCGCGGGATCGAGCGACGGCCCCCGCGGCACTGCCCACGACTTGAGCACACCCTCCATCTCCAGCCGGAAATCGTAATGCAGCCGTGTCGCGTCATGCTTCTGCACAACGAATCGGTTTCCACCCGTCTTCGCGACTTCTGGGGGAGGCTCCGGCGTGTCCTCAAACCGCCGCTTTCGCTTGTACTCTTCGAGTGCCATAGCTCGCCGTCCGGGCAAATTCTATCAAGCCTGCGGACCGAAGGCCGTACATCAGGCACAGTAGGCAGCCGTGAGCGACAAGCTGCGATCTTCGAGCAGACTCAGATATGCTTGCTCATAGCTCATCATTGCTCACAGCTCATAGCTCACGCATGAACCGCGAATTTCCCGAACTCCCGCTCGTCGGCGTCGGCGCCATCATCATCGATGGCGACCGCGTCCTGCTGGTCAAGCGTGCCCACCCGCCGATTCAGGGACAATGGTCCATCCCCGGAGGAGTTCTCGAAGTCGGAGAGATGGTCCGCGAGGCCGCCGTCCGCGAGGCACGCGAAGAGACCGGGCTGATCGTCGAGCCCGGCGAACTACTCGGTGTCTACGACCGCATCCTGCGCAACGCCGAGCAGCGCGTGCAGTATCACTACGTCCTGATCGATTTCCTGTGCCGCCCCGTCGGCGGAACGCTCCTCGCCGCCAGCGACGCCGCCGAAGTCTGCTGGTTCACACGAGCAGAGCTGCCTGCCCTGAAGCTGGCCGAAGATACCCAGGACGTAATTCAAAGAGGATTTGCGAAGCTAGGCCGATGATTCGCCTGAACCCGGAACCCCGTCATCTTCCCACTCAACATTGCAGGAGTGACAGCGCCATGCCCGGCGACGGAAGGGAATCGGAACGTTGATAGCCATGGACAAATAGGCCGAAGGATCTGACTCCCGAAAGTTGACGTCCAGCGAATTGCAGTTGGGACAGCGCGGCTGCTCATACTCGCCAATTCCTGAAACCTCGAAATGTTCCGGGATGGGCTGCGACAGTATCTCCTCTGCGACCGCCGAGTCTTCCGCCCTGACTTGTAACTTGACGCCGCCAAGCAGATTCGAAATAAACCAGTCCAGCCGCACCATGTTGTCATCAATGAGTGCGCACTCGATGCCTGCCGACTCCAGGCTGCCTTTGGCAAACAGAGCCTCGGGCAAGTCCCGGAACTGGCGGATCGTCGCCATTCCTGAAAGCTCAGGTTCGCCCCCGGTAGTCGACACACCTGGTGGGTGCTCTGGAGGGGGATCTCCCCGCAAGACAGTTCGAGTGGGCGGTATGGGAGCGTGTTCCACGAGTTCGGTCGTGAGCCCTCGGCTCGACAACTCCGCCCGCAACATCTCACGCGCAAGCTCGGTCAGTTCGTAGGCCTGCCCGGCCACGATCTCAAGCCTTCCGTCTAGTTGGCGCGAGTAAAAGTCCGCCAGCCGCAGCCTTTCCTGCTCCGGATCGATCTTCGCCATGGCCCGCCATCATACTCCCATTCGAATCGGCCGCACCCCGCAGCTTCCTTCCATCCCGTCACCCACCCGCGTGATGCCAGTCACAGACCCCCAACCTAACCGCCTTTAGATTCCAAGCGGGTGTCCCGCGTGGAAGCGAGCATCAAACTGAACCGTCGCGCCTTCCTGCAAGCGGCTGTCGCTGCCGCTGCCGCTGCCGGAACCGGTGTCGCCTGCACCCGGAACCGCACTCCGTGGCGGTTCTTCACGATCGACGAAGCCCGAGCCCTCGCCGCGATCAGCGATCAGATCATTCCTCCAGACCAGGATCCCGGAGCATCGTGGGCCGGCGTCGTGAACTACATCGACCGCCAACTGTGCGGTCCATTCCAAAGCCTGCAGAAGATGTACCGTCAGGGACTCGCCGGTGTCGACCAGAGCAGCAGCTTGACCCACGGCAAGGCCTTCGCTGATCTCGACTCGACCCAGCAAATCGAGTTGCTTCACCTTCTGGAAAACGGTCGCGCTCCCGGCTCGACCTGGCAGCAAGTTTCTTCCCGGGAGTTCTTCGAATACGTCGTCGACCACACCATGCAGGGCTACTACGGCGATCCCCGCCACGGCGGCAATCGCGAAGGCGTGAGTTGGAAGATGCTGAATCTTCCGTACCCGCCTATTCGCGGAAGGATTCGCTACGACCAGCCGAATACCAGGTCACGCTGATGTCTCTCAAACACGTAAACGCGATTATCGTCGGTGCCGGAGCCGGCGGTGGCATCGTCGCCAAGGAACTCTCCGAAGCCGGACTGAGCGTGGCGCTTCTGGAACGCGGCAAATGGAATACGTCCTTCGACGACCGCAAAGACGACCTGCGCAACCAGCGCACCTGCGTTCTCGGCAATCCCTTCGGCCCTGATGAAGAACGCAATCCCCGCGTCTACGTCGACAGCGGAGGTCAGGAGCACGTCATCCCATCGAACCATTGGGGATACAGCAACAACGCCGCCTGCGTAGGCGGAGGCACGCTCAGCTACGGCGCCATGGCCTGGCGCTTCCTGGAAAAAGATTTCCGCCTGCGTTCCACCTACGGAGCGCCCGCCGGAAGCACGCTAGAAGACTGGCCGATCACTTACTCGGATCTCGAGCCCTATTACGAAAAAGCCGAGTGGGAAATCGGAGTCTCCGGCGACGACACGAACAACGTGTTCCGCGCGCCCCGCCGTCGGCCGTTGCCCATGCCGCCGCTTCCGCCGAATCGCGAATACGCGATTCTGAAGCCCGCAGCCGAGCGCCTCGGATTGCATCCCTTCGATCTGCCGATGCTGCGCAACTCCATCCCCTACAACGGACGGGGCGCGTGCATGCGCTGCCGCTGGTGTTGCGGTTTTGCCTGCGAAGTCGATGCCAAGTGCGGCACGCACAACACCGTCATCCCCACCGCGATCAAGACCGGAGACTGCGACCTGCGCTCCGAATGCATCGCGAAAGAAATTCTCACCGACGACCACGGACGCGCCGTCGGCGTCGCCTACTTCGACTCCACAGGACATCTACAAAAGCAGACCGCTGATCTCGTCGTGGTCTCGTGCGCGGCAATCGAATCCGCACGCTTGCTTCTGAATTCCAAAAGCCGCCTGTTTCCCAGCGGGCTGGGCAATCGCTACGACTGGGTCGGAAGAAATCTGCAGGGCCACGCTTACACCGGAGCCGTCGGCCTGTTCGAGCAGGAAACCTACGACGACCTCGGTCCAGGCGCTTCCATCGCGTTGTGCGATTTCAACCACAACAACCCCGGATTCATTGGCGGAGGCCTGCTGGCCAACGAGTTCATCCGACTGCCCTATCAGTTCGCTCGCCTCGGAGGCCGCGGAGTTCCACGCTGGGGCGCTGCCCAGAAAGACTTTATGCGCCGCTATTACCGCCGCAGCATCTACGTGATGGGCCCCATCCAGGAGATGCCCGTCTTCGAGTCGCGTGTGCAGGTCGACCCGCGGGTAAAAGATCACTGGGGAATCCCCGTCGCCCGCCTCTCCGGACACCGCCATGACAACGACGTGCTAGGAACGAAGTTCCTGTCGTCGAAGGCCGAGATGTGGCTGAAGGAAGCGGGCGCCACCAGCACGATTTCCTTCGGCGCGGTTTCCCGCGACGGTCCGAGCGGCGGCCAGCATCAGGCCGGTACGTGCCGCATGGGCAACGATCCGCAGACTTCCGTAGTCGACAGATACTGCCGCGTCCACGACGTCGATAATTTATATGTCATCGATGGCAGCGTCCACGTCAACAACGGCGGCTTCAACCCCGCGCTCACCATCATGGCGGTCGCCTACTACGCCTCCGCGAACCTGGTGAAGACGCGGAAAGGAATGGCAAGTACATCCTAGCGGGTGCCCCATTTCTCGCGCGTTTTGTGCGCGAGAAGTGGGCATTTTCGGAGTCGGCAGATGACAAGCAACGATCGCAAATTCCTACGCCTTCGAGTCATCGCGCCCCTGCTTGTGCTGCTGCTCGCGATTTTGCTCCTGCCCGGTGCCAGCCTCTACTACAGCTATTCAGGAGGCAAGTCCTGCACCCGCTGCCACGAGATCTGGCAGCCGTATCGCGACTGGCACGAATCGGCCCACCGCAATGTGGCGTGCTCCGAATGCCACGGCGACGTTCTCACCCTCGATGCAGGCTTTCATCTGAAAAACCTGCGGCAATTGGCCGCTCATCTGCGAGGAGAAATCCCGGAACAAGTTCGCCTCAAGACCGATGACGTACTCAAGATCGAAAAACGCTGCGAGAAGTGCCACCGCCAGGAGTATGCGGATTGGTCCGCCGGCCCGCACAGCGCGACGTATTCTCGAATCTTTCTCGATAAAGACCACAACCAGCACACGCTCCTGATGGACGACTGCCTGCGTTGCCACGGGATGCACTTCCAAGGCAGCATCCGCGATCTGGTCACGCCGCTCGATACGCACGGTCCGTGGAGACTCCTCGATCCGCAGCTCGCAGACCGTCCCTCGATGCCGTGTCTCACCTGCCACCAGATGCACCGCCACGGAGAGCCGCTGGCGCGTCCCGCCACGAAAGCGGACGACGCCGGGCCGCGGCAGGAAATCTCCCGGCCCTCACTTGCACTGTTCGATCGTCGTGAACAGGACTACGTATCGCCGGCGAATCTACCTCTGCCGCAAATGCACGACGGCGCCCGCCTCATTCGAATCAGTCCGGACCAGCGCCAGGCACTCTGCTACCAATGCCATGCCCCGACCGCTGGAGGCCATGCCGGATCAGGCGACGACCGAACACCGTTGGGTGTGCACGAAGGCCTGAGCTGTCTGGCGTGCCACGAAAAGCACGGCCAGACGACGCGCGCGTCCTGTGCCACTTGTCACCCGCAGCTCTCGAACTGCGGCCTCGACGTGGAGAAGATGGACACGACCTTCAAGTCGCTGAAGAGTCCTCACAACATCCACACAGTCAAATGCGCTGACTGCCACACGAACGGGATTCCGAAAAAGAGAACCAATAACCACGAAGGACACGAAGTCGCACGAAGGAAACCAGCGTAGGCCTTCCTTCGTGTACCTTCGTGCCCTTTGTGGTTAAGAAAACAAACGGCCCGCAAGCACGAAGCTTGCGAGCCGTCCGGTGGACTGGTTGGGATTGACCAAGAGGTGGTCACTCTACGTGGCCTCTTCGGCAACTCCGGGCTCTTGACCGACCTGCGTCAAGCGGACTCAATCCTTACGCACCGATAGTTTGCGGGCTGTAGCTTCGGGCATCGTCACACAGGTCGCATGACGAACTCCCCCAAGCCCCGCTTAGAGCGACCTGCTCTAAGTCTCAGCCACCTCACCTGGTCTTTGAGTACCTCTACTACTGCCATCAGAACTTGTCATCCGACCACCTCCTTTCCGGTGTAAGCGCAGATTAGTATGAAAGACGCCGCGCCGTCAATCGGGGGAAAGTGGGTATCCCAATAGTTAATAGCCGAGGCACGGTCCCGGATGAATGCGTCCTGGACTACGCAACTCGCAATTGCCACTGATCGCGTAGCGGCGGACGCATTCGTCCGCCCGCCCCATGCTCAAGGCAGTCCGAACGTGTAAATCGCGCTCCCCGCCGCGATGGCCACATATTCTTTCCCATCCACCGCGAACGCCATCGGCCCGGCATACACAGCGCCGCCCATCTGGAAATGCCACAGCGGCTTGAGCGACGCCGCGTCGAAAGCGATGAAGTTGCCCTCCGCATCGCCGCTGAAGACAAGCCCGCCCGCCGTCGACAATGCACCCGACCACGTGGGAGATGTGTGCTGGAACTTCTGTTTCACCTCGCCAGTCGCCGGATCGATCGCCTTCAGAAATCCGAGATACGGCTCAGCCTCTTCCGACGGAAAATACGCACTGCCGTAAAACGCATGCCCCGCCTCATAGGGTTGGGGAGCCGTGCTGAAGATGTCGCATTGATCGCGCGCCGTCACGTAAAACAGTCCCGTTTGCGGATCGTAGGTCGGCGGCATGTAATTCGTCGTGCCGAGCGCCCCGGGACAAACCGTGTGTCCCTCAAGCGTTGGCGACGCATTCTTATTGGCCACAGGCCGCCCTTCGGCATCTTTCGAATCGCTCCACGTGGTCTTGCCGTACGCTGTCGCCGAGATCAGTTTTCCGTTCGTGCGATCGATCACGTAGAAATATCCGTTGCGATCAGCCTGGGCAATCAGCTTCTTTCCGCTGGAGTCGATCATCACCGGAACCTGCGTGGCGTCCCAGTCGTGCTCGTCATGTTTGGTGAATTGGAAGTACCAGTTCAGCTTGCCGGTGTCGGCGTTCAGCGCGAGCAGGGAATTGCTGTACAAGTTGTCGCCCGCCCGCCCCTCGCCGCGATTCGACGGCGCCGGATTCCCCGTCGGCCAGAAAATCTGATTCGTCGCCGGATCATACGTTCCGGTATTCCACGCTGGCGCTCCGCCCACCTTCCACGAGTCGCCTTCCCACGTGTCATGACCCGGCTCGCCCGGACCCGGCACAGTGTAGAAGCGCCACTTGCGCGCGCCGGTGTCGGCGTCGTAGGCGTCAATGAACCCACGCACTCCGTACTCACCACCGGAGATGCCAATCACGATCAGATTCTTCACTGCCAGCGGGGCGACAGTGAAGCTGTGTCCGGTGCGATAGTCGGCCGCGGTTGTATCCCAAACCACCGCTCCAGTCTTGGCATCGAGCGCGATCACGTGCGCGTCGAGGGTACCCAGAAAAACTTTGCCGCCTAGAATCGCCAGGCCCCGGTTCACCCGTCCGCAGCACGGACGGATATCGCTCGGAATCTGCCGCTGGTACATCCAGATCGGCCGCCCCGTACGCGCGTCGAGCGCAAACGCGCGATCGTCCTGGGCGGTGGCGTAGAGGATTCCATCGACGACCAGCGGGGTAGTCTCCAGCTTTCCGGTCGCCGCCGTCTGATACACCCACTTTGCCGCGACGTTGTGGACATTTGATTGGTTGATCTGATCCAGTCCGCTAAATCGCTTTCCGGAGTAGTCGCCGGAATAAGTCATCCAGTTCTGCGGCTCTTTCGCGGAGTTCACCAGCCGTTCAGCAGTGACCTGTGCGGTCACCCAGCCCGCGAAGAGGCTTGCCATCGACCAGATGGCCAGAGCCTTGATTAGAACCTTGGCTCGACCATGCAGGCGGGCAGTACCGTGGAAGAGCGGCCCTTCCAGGGCCGCGTTGCGAATAGGAAAACTTGAGGCCTTTAGGCCCCGGGGTTTTCTGGGGCTGAAGCCCACCACTGTTGGCGCGTCTCGACGCGGCGCTGAAGCGCCGCTCTTCCACGGTAGCGTCCGCTCACGTGCCGGCCCGCGTCTCGGTAGTTGTTCCGGCAAGTGAGAGATCCGAATATTCCTTATATGCGAAATCAGCCCCCTCATTTCGCCCCCACGCTGACCAGAAAGGCCACAATATCCTCCAACTCTTGGTCGCTGAGCGTATCGCTCTCGTACTTCGGCATCGCCGATTCGCGGCTCCTCTGAAACGAACGCAGCTTGTCTTTCTCGAGCAGGTGAATGTGCTCGCCCGCGTCCATGATCTGCACGCTGAAGCTGTCCTCATTCAGGGTCACGCCCTTGATAGTGCGCCCATCCTGCGTCACCGCCGTTACGCTCAAATATTCCTGCGGAAATTCCTTCGATCCCTCGGTCAGTCCCCAGGCCAGCCTGCGGCTCGGATTCCGCACCGAATCGATGAGCGCTTCGCGTGTGCGTGAACCGCCCACGCCCGTCAGGTCCGGCCCCATCCTCTCGCCCTTGCCCTCGACCATGTGGCAGACCGAGCAGCTCGCGTCGCCAAAAAACAGCTCCTTACCGTGTGCGGCGTCCCCCAGCGGTTTGGCTGCCGCCTTCACTTCCTGGCTGCGGATGTAGGTGATGATCTGCCAGATCTCTTCATCAGTCATTCCGACACCCTGGCCGTTGGTGCCGTTCGCCGGCATCGCAGTTCCTGGGATCCCGTTGCTGATGACCTGAAACATGTCCGCGTCCGAGTGGGTATGTTTCTTCACGGCGCGAGTCAGATCGGGCCCACGTCCTCCACCGCGTGCGCCAAGCCCGTGGCACAAAGCGCAGTTGATGCGGAATTCGTACTCGCCCGCCTTGGCAGCCTTGGCATCGCCGGCCAGCGGATTCTTGTCGTCGGCTGCCTGCACCACGATCGCCGCCAACACGACTCCCACCATCCACCATCGTCTCGACATGAATTCACCTTCCCGGAATTTGCCGCATTCTACGCCTTCGAATCCGGATTGCAGCGTTGGAAATCTTGCAACGAAACGCGACGCGCCCCACGCGGACATGTCCGGGGGATATCTGCCACTAGCACTTTCGACTCTCTACACTGAAATCCTGCCCCTTGCACAGCCGATCTTCCTTAATAGGGAAGAGTTTTCCGTGGGGCAGCTAAGTGATTGATTTCTCAGCCTTTCCAGCGGAAAGCTTGAGGCTGTGGCAGGCCCAGATGAGCCAGCACGCGATAGGCGAATTCGCGAGCCATCTCATCTAATGAAGCAGGACGGTAATAGAACGCCGGGATCAAGGGAAAGATGGTCGCGCCGGCGTCGGCCGCCCGGTACAGGTTGCGGATGTGGATCTTGTTGAGCGGCGTCTCGCGGACGCACAGCACCAGTGGACGCTTCTCTTTGAGCGAGACATCGGCGGCGCGTTCGATCAGTTGAGCCGCGATGCCGTTGGCAATGCGGGCCAGAGTGCCCACGCTGCACGGGATCACGACCATGGCATCGGCGGGATACGAACCGCTGGCCACGTTGGCCCCGATGTCGGTGTTCGCTTGGACTTGAATCTTGCTCTTTGAACGCTTGCCGGATGGCCCGGTAGACGATCCGACGATCTGGGCGATGAGATCCGACCTGCCTTTGAGGTCCAACTCTTCGGCCATGACGCGCAGCGCGCTGTCGGAGGCGATGAAGTTGACGGTTTGAACCCTCTCATCGTTTTCCACAGCGAGCAGAAAGTGCCGCAGGAAGATGGCCCCGCTGGCCCCAGTGGTCGCGATGGTCAGATTCTGTGGCGGGTGATTTGGCAACTCAACCTCCGAGAAGTTCGGAGCATAGGGATTTGATGAACCAGAAGTCAAGAAGCACGAGCTAAAAGCTAGCACCTGATTATGTCCTCTACTGCCAATCTCCGGTCCCGCCGCAGCGCAGCGCAACTGCAGGCGCTGGCGGGAGTGGAGCGCGAGATCCGCGCGCAGGATTCGCACGGCCGTCGAAAGTATCTGCGCGAGTTCAACCAGGCCTTCCGCAACTACGATTCGCTGCTCGATTCCGAGCAGGTCCAAAACGCGATGCGCTCGGCCGATGTCGTTCTGATTGGCGACTATCATGCACTGCCCAACGCGCAGCGGCAGGCAGCCTCACTGATCGAGCAGCGCGCGCTGGTGGGCGACCGTCCGGTCATTCTCGGGGTTGAGACCATCTTCGCTCGTGACCAGCACATTCTCGAGGAATGGTGGCGCCGCGAGATCGACGAGGCGGAACTGCGGCAGCGCATCCGCTTCGACTTCGATTGGGGATACGACTGGACGCCGTTCTACGAGCTGCTGGTCGCGGCGCGCGATCATGCCGAGGCGCTCTACGGACTCGATTGCATGCCGCGCGAAGACCTGCGCAAGATCGGAGCGCGCGACCGTCATGCCGCGGTGAAGATTGCCGAGATTCGCGAGCGCCATCCCAATGCGGTCGTCTTCGTGCTCTTCGGCGAATCGCATCTTGCTCCCGGACACCTGCCGCGCGCGATTGCCAAGCAGACGCCAGGAACGAAGATTCTCACCATCCTGCAGAATATCGACGCGCTTTACTGGCGTGCGGCCGGAGAGCGCGCGGACAAAGTGGAAGCCGTGCGCGTGAAAGATGACGTGCTCTGTGTTTTCAATGCGACCCCCCTCGAGAAATACGAAAGCTACCGTCTGTTTCTCGACCAGTGGAGCCGCTGCGACGATGGGCCTGACTTCGCGCCGACGATCTACAACCTGATCGACAGCCTGGCGGGATTTCTCGAGATCAACCGCTACTCGCCACATAACAGCACGCAGCCGAAGTTTCTGGTCGACATGCTGCCGGAGGTCTATGGCGGAGCGTCGGATGAGATGCTGCGGCGGCTGCTGTCGCGCAAGGGGATCGCCGAGACCGAGCGTGAATCCATGCTGGCCAGCGTCGAAGACCGTGGCAGCGCCTACCTGCCGCAGGTGAACGCCTTCTACGTGCGCGAATTCAAGATGATGCACGCGGCGGAAGACGCTACGCGCTTCCTGCATCAGGCCTGTCAGGGACTGCCGCGGCGCCTCAACGGCAACGCCGCCCAAACTCTTGGAGACGACCCATCGCTACGTGGGAATAAAGTCGACGAGTTCTATACTCGCGTTGTGGAGCACGCGGTCGGCTATTTCGGATCACGGGTGCTGTATCCCTCGCGCCCGGCGCCTGAGACTGACAATGTTGCGGCCGTATCGCGTGCGACACTGGAAAAAGCAGCGCAGTCCGCGACTCGCGCCGAACTGGATAAATTCGAGTCCTTGGCGCAGGAGTGGGGTTATCGCATCGGTAGCCAGATTTACGATGCCTATCTCACCGGTAAAGTCGCCGCGAGCGGGTTGCGGCGCCTCTTCCTGGCGCACCTGGACGAACCCGGACTGGCACGCAAGGTCTGCGCGGCCGTCATATCCAGGTTGCGCCGCGCGCAGAACGCTTCATGAATTGAACTGATATGGCTGCAATTTCCAGGTACGCCACTGCTTGGAGTCTGACTCTCACTCCAATCCTTCTTTTCATCCCAGCTCTGCTCCTCGCCGGCATGGGGCCTTGTTCCTTCGCGCATCCGCTGGCGCTGGTGATCGCGTTCCTGCTGTTTGTGGGACTGGAGATCGCCGCCCTGCCTCAGTTCGTTCGCGCCGCACGGGCCGCCGGGAAGGCTCCGCTCGCGATCATCGGCATGGGAGTGGCTCTTCTATTGTTGGTCCTTAGTGCGGTGATGGAATACTATGTCACAGCCGAGTATTGGGTTGAGATGAGTTTCCGTTGATTCAACCGCTCTTCTTCAGCGCTCTCAGGTGATAGTCTAATTTCGCCCGCCATGCTGCGGGCGGACTGCTGAGCGCGCCTCTTGAACGCCGAATCCATTCGTCAACTCTTCAAGCAAGTCCGCACCGGCGCGATTTCTCCCGACGAAGCCGTCAACCGCCTGCGCCACCTGCCTTTCGAAGATCTGGGCTTCGCTAAAGTCGATCATCATCGCGCGCTGCGAGCCGGAATGCCGGAGGTCATCCTCGGAGAAGGGAAGACTCCCACGCAGGTAGCCTCAATCTTCGCGCGTCTCGCCAAACATGAAGGCAATGTCCTTGCCACCCGCACCACCGAAAGACAATTCGCAGCCGTGAAAAAGAAAGTCCGCGGCGTCGAATATCGTGAACTCGCCCGCGCCATCGTGCTGCAAAAAGATTCCACGAAATATGGCAAAGGCGTCATCGCGGTAGTCTCCGCCGGGACCAGCGACATCCCAGTCGCCGAAGAGGCGGTCGTCACTGCCGAAATGATGGGCAACGAAGTCGAGCACTTCTACGACGTCGGCGTCGCCGGCATCCACCGCCTGCTGGCGAACCGCGAGGCGCTTACTAAAGCTCGCGTCGTCATCGTCTGTGCCGGCATGGAAGGCGCCCTGCCCAGCGTCGTCGGAGGCCTCGTCGGAGTTCCCGTGATCGCCGTGCCCACCAGCGTCGGCTATGGAGCGTCGTTCAAAGGGATGGCTGCGCTGCTCGGGATGTTGAACTCCTGCGCCTCGAACGTCAGCGTCGTCAACATCGACAACGGATTCGGGGCGGGATACGTTGCCTCACTCATCAACCGGTTGTAGTGTTCTTGTTCTGCGAGAAGCCACTGATGAAGGGTCTGCGAATCGATACTCCACATCCAAGGGACTTTCCCAGAATCTTCGGCCCGGTGATGAATGAATTCGAGTGCTACTACTGGTTCATCGAAGCGACAGCAGGTCCGTTCCACATCACTGACAAGCCGAATTTCAGAGAACTCGACGCGGAAACGGACCGATACTACGTTTCAGTTCCAAGGCTTGAGGGGACGTCCGCCGGCCTGTGGCGTCCCGGCATTCTTCGCTTTGCGAGTCTTCTGGTGGTCGACGACTTCACAACCCTCGTTGGAATCCTGGGCAGCGAAAGCGATGCCGCGGCTTTGGCCACGGAGATTTTCAATATTTACGGACGCACGCCGCAGTTCTTCGAGCTCGTTCAAACGAGAGCGGAATGCGTCTTGATCCACGTTGCAGGATGGTGGGAAGTTTATTCCGCCAATTCGCATCTCATGAGCAGGCTCGCCCAAATTGAAGGAGCATCCGCGACTGACTCGGATCTCTTGTGTCGTTTATGATTTCGCTCAAGGAGCAGCTATGCCCACCACGCTCTCTCCCGAAGTAAGGACTCTCATCGACCGCCCCAACTTCGCCCACCTCGCCACGCTGATGTCCGACGGCTCACCCCAGTCCGTGCCCGTCTGGATCGGCCGCGAGGGCGAGCGCATCGTCATCTGCACGGGAGAAGGCTCTCTCAAAGCGAAGAACACGCGCCGCGATCCGCGGGTGGCCCTCTCGATCGTGGATTTCACCAACCCATACGAAGAAGTCCAGATGCGTGGCCGCGTTATCGAACGCCGCCCCGACTCCGACTTCAAAGTGATGGACGCCGTCGCGCACAAGTACACCGGCAAGTCGTTCCCCTTCCGCAGTCCCGAAGGACGAGTCGCGCTGATTATCGAAGTCGAGAAAGTCCGCTACACCAAGCTGCCGTTCGAACACACGCCACCGGCGAAGTGATAGTGGAGTTCGGAGCACGGAAGTAACATTCGGTGCTCTCCTCCAGCCTCTAAAATCGCGTCATGTTTTTCTACTCACGTGTGCTGCCCGCGTCCGGCGCGATTCCGACTCCAGGTAACGATATGCCCGGAGCTTCGTGGCTACAGCACATGCGGCTTGGCGAAATTGCGGTGTTCTCCCTCGACGCGGAGTCTCGCCAGGTTCTGAAGCCAAAGGGTGAAGTTGCGCGCCTGCCGGTTGAAGAGGTCTGCATGATCTTCGGCAGCCGCTATACCGCGCGGTTCTACGCCAGAAACGCCATCATCAGCCGTCCCCAAACCATGGTCGTGCTCTACGACAGGCGTGGACGTTGGTTGTCCACGAGGACGCGCGAGGGAGAGACTCGCCGCAACCCCGGCCTGGGTCTGGCATGGATTCTTTTGCAGTTCCCCTTGCTGGCTGTTTACGGCACGCTCGCGATTCTTGCACTCTCCGCGCTCGGCACTTACTACTTCGGAACCGAACCGATGCACGTGACCGAGATGGCCTCGCAGCAGCTTTCCAGTTTGTTTGCGGCCGGACTGATGGTTGGAGCGTTCGGCCGCCTGCTGTTCGAGCTGGTCCGAATGCGTCTGGTCATCTGGCACGGAAAGCCTGCACGGTCGCCGATGGGTTCTCAAGAGCGAGAGAAGATGTACCGGAGAATGGCAAGAACCAGATCCTCCGGTCTTCTTGTGCCATTGGACGTAACGCTCGTGCCCGCGCAGGTCGAATGGCCGTTGCCTGAGAAATATAGGGAATGGGCTGCCAGTCTCGAGAAGCACGGATTTCAGCACTCTGGCCAGTTCGACACTCCCGAGACCAAAGGCGCGGTCGACTTCTGGTTCAACTCGGAGAAGGAGCTGACGGCTATCATTGCGACTCTCTTCACGAAAGGCATGTGGCTTACCGTTTTCACGCGCTATGAAGATGGCTCGTCCTTCTCTGCCTGTAACAAAGATTCAACTGGTCTGGACTCGCATCCGCAAAGGAAGGGTACCTATCTGGGACCGGATGCATCCGCCGAGGCCGTGATCGAATACGCCCTCAGCAATCGGCCGGGCGGAGCGATTCGCCGGCCAACACCGGAAAATCTTTTGGAGGACTACAAGAAGTTCTGGCGAATCAGTGTGGAGTGGCGCCGCGCCCGCGGCACGACGGCAGAAGAGATCAAGCGCGTCGATGAGCACCGAGGGAAAGCGAAAGCAGCCGGAGAAGGAAAGACCTAGCCTCACAAAATAAGAAAGGCGCGGCCCCTCGCCGCGCCCCTCTTCACCGCTACCACAACTTACGACTTGACCACCTGCAGCTTGTTCTCCACCGTGAAGGCGCCAAACAGCTGATTGGCTCGGAGTCCCGCAATGTTCTTATCCATCGCGTTGTCCACCACGCCGTAGAGCGTGACATGTCCGTTCGCCACGATGATGCGGATCGGCTTCGCCGGATCGAGCGCGTACTTGCTCAGCACAGAATCGGAGTAGATCGCCCGTAGCGCACGCAACCGCAGCCCGTCATCGAACGTCGATACCGGCGCGATCGAGATGTTGTCGACCACGTCCTTTACGCCGGGCATGTTCGCGATATCGGCCATCGCCTCGTCGCGGCCGACGCCGGTGCGGTCTTGTCCTTCGATCGTCACCACTCCGTCCTTTACTCCGAGGGCGAAGTAGTCGAACGCGCTGTCATAGCCCACGCGAACGTAGCGCAGCTTGGTTGCCAGCTTCTTTTCCAGTTGCGCATCGGGCACATTCGGGCCAGCCACCGTGATCAGATTGCGCACGCCTTGAGCGTTCGCGGTTTTACGCGCCAGCTTCGCCGCGTCCAGCTTGCGCTGGTAGAGATCCACCGTGCCGGTGAGCGTTACTATGCCGTCCTCGACGCTCGCCTTCACATTGCTGTACTGATTCCTGGACGCCAGTTTCTGCGTCACCGAGTTCTGCAGTTGGTTGTCGTAGCGGGATGCCGCAGTCTCAGCCATGAGCGTCGCGCTCAGTAGCCCCACCGCCAGCAGCGAACCCGCCAGTTTCAGAATGCTTCGCTTTCCAGTCATAAAGGTCACCTCCTGACCCGTTGACGAATCTTTACGAATTAACCATCCGGTTAATTACTTCGATGCGCAGGAAACCGACGAAGATGCACAGGAGTGAGCGGGCGTGGAAAAAGTGAAGAGAGATTTCGTGCAGGAAACTTGCGCCCGTACAGAAACTTTTTGTACGCGTGCGGGTTGTTATGAGTGACGCAGGGGAGTGTCTCCTTCTCCCCGCCCCGCTGTCTGGAAACCGAACTCGCGCCAGTGTCCCAGTTGGTTTCTTTGCGACCTTAGCGCGTTTTCCTTCGCGCACTTTGCGATTAAAGTCTTGAAAGCTTGTCCAGAAATCAAAAACCTATAACCGCTAAGTACGCGGAGAACCTCCCCAATTGGTCGCGAAGAAAATCTAAATTGGTAAACGACCTACTTGCCCAGTCCCGACCAATCTGTGAGCAGCACAGGCTGTCCACCCTTCACGATGGTGGGGTACACGTTGTCGAAACCTTTGTGGTCAGTCGCGCTGTAATTCAGGATCAGCCTGGGCCCCAGCCCCACGTTCATTTCGTGAATGGACTCGATCCCGGCAATAAACTTTTCCCGCGTCAAATCTCTTCCCGCCCGCTTCAAACCCTCGACCGCCACCATCGCATCCACAAACCCTTCGAAACTCACGAAGGTCGGCGCTTCGCCGGGAGAGTATTTCGCCAGACACTTCCGATATTGCGCGACTGTGGGGTAATCGATGCGGTCATAGGGCGGCATCACTTGGGTGATAATCGTGCCCTCGGCGTCCGCTCCGGCTTCCTTGATGAATTCTTCCGTGCCTACAAACGAGACGGTCAGGAACTGGGGATGCCAACCCGCCGCATGAGCCTTCTTGACGATGGCTGCAACCGGAGCATACGGTCCCACCACCACCACCGCTTGCGGACGCTCTCCCATCACGCTCTTCAACCCAGCATCCACATCCAGGGTATTACGCGCGAATGTGCCCAGTCCCAGCGGAGCGGAGTTGTGTCTTTGAAGGGCCAGCTTTACTCCATCCAGCACGGCTTTGCCAAAAGGGTCATCCTGGTAAATGACTCCGACCTTGCGGATGTTCACTTCCCAGAGCTTGTCAATCTGTTCGCGCGTTTCGTCGTAATACGACGCGCGCACATTAATGACTTCGTGCTTCAAAGGCTCGTAGAGCAGCTGTGCTCCCGTGAACAATCCCACGACCGGGATCTTCTCTTCCTGGGCCAGCGGCACGTAGACCTTCGCGGTTGGCGTTCCCACGAAAAAACCCAGCGCGAACACTCCCTCCTTGGTCATGCGCTTGAAACAGGACGGAGCTTTTTCGGGATCGTAGCTGTCATCAAAGGCCTGCAACTGGATCTTGCGGCCAAAGACTCCACCCTCATCGTTGACCATGTGGAGATAGGCCGACGCGCCCAGGACGGTCTGCCGCCCGAGGAAGTGCGCTGGCCCGTCGAGCGCGGAGCACGATCCGATCAGGATGCTGGTGTCAGTCACGCCCGGCGTTTCCGCGGACGCAGAACCGATTGCAATTCCAATGGTCACAAGCGCGCAGAAAATAGCGCGCACTGAAAAACAGACAGCCTCCGCCCCATGACGGCTCATCTGCAGACTCCCTCTTGCCAAGTATTTCCCCCGCACTGGGTTACACTTGCTGAGGTTCCAGGTTGTACGTGCGTGAGATTCTGCTGGCCATTGTGCCACGGCGGAGGCCTCCCAGCTTACGATGAGCCTCACCAAAGTAACGGGGGACTCAGCCTTACCAACGGACGACGGGTTTCCCACTCCGGCTTTAGGCATTATCAGAATTACCCCGGTAACTTTCGAGCCAGTACCATCCCTTCTACCATGCTTATGCACTGCGTATTCAGAGGGGGAATCCGCGGATGGGCGATCGTGTCACCCAATCAGGACAGGCAGACCTTGCCCGCGCCAGCCGGCTCAAGAAAGCCTTGGACACCGGCGCTCCGCCTTCGTTCGTTCCGCCGGCAAACTCCTCTTCCCCCAAGAATGGTTCTTCCGCCCACCTGAAGTCCGAGCCGAACCCTGGCGATATCTCTGGCACGCGGCTGCAGTTCCTCGAGCAGATGTTCCAGGCCTTGCCCGACGGGCTGAGCATTGCGGACTCCGACCATCGCGTCCTGTGGGCCAACGAAACCTTTGTCCGCATGTTCGGGTATGAAACGGCAGAAGTTCTGGGCCAGCCTCTGGAGAATCTGGTCGTACCTTCCAATCGTCTGGCTGAGTCCCGCTGGGTGACTGAGGCCCTCGCCAAAGGCGAGCGCATTACGCTCGAGACCAAGCGCAGAAAGAAGGACGGCACGCTGCTTGATGTCTCGGTTTCGTGTGCGCCTCTTGTCCTTGACGGCAAGGTTTCCGGTTTTTACGCCGGGTATCATGACATTTCCGATCGCAAACGCGTCGAAGCGCTCAGCTCGGCGCTGTACCGGGTCGCCGAGAAAAGCAGCAGCGCTCATGATCTGCAACAGTTCTTCGCCGCCGTCCACAGCATTGTCGACGAGCTGATGCACGCGCAGAACTTCTACATTGCGCTCCACGATCCTGCGACCGACACGCTCAGTTTTCCTTACTTCGTCGACGAACAGGATTCCCCGCCAGTCACCAAGAAGATCGGCCGCGGCCTGACCGACTACCTCATCCGTACCGGAGAGCCGCTGCTGGCTACACCCGAGGTTCTGCAGGCCATGGAGGATCGCGGCGAGGTAGCGCGTAACGGTTCGCGCTCCCTCGACTGGATGGGAGTTCCGCTGAAGGTCAATAACCATACCTTCGGAGCGCTGGTCGTACAGACCTATTCGAAAAACATCCGCTACGGCGAGCGCGACAAAGAGATTCTGACCTTCGTGGCGCGCCAGTTGGCTAGCGCCGTCGAGATCAAGCGAAACGAGCAGGCACTCCGGCGTTCCGAAGCGCGCTACCGTTCGCTGGTGCAGAGTTCGGTGTACGGCATCTATCGCTCGAGCCTCGAAGGAAGATTCCTTGACGTGAACCCGGCGCTGATCAACATGCTCGGCTACGCATCGGCGGAAGAAGTGCTGCTGCTCGATCCCGAGAAAGACGTGTTCGCACAGTCCGAGGAGCACGCGCGCCTGATTGACGAGTTCCGCTGCAGCGGGCGGCTCGACGGATTCGAGGTGAAGTGGAAGCGCAAGGATGGCAGCGCCATCACGGTGCGCGTCAGCGGCCGCGCCGTCAGCAGCGCCGACGAGCCCGCGGATGTGCTGGAGGCCATTGCCGAAGATGTCACCGACCGCCGCGCACTCGAGGATCAGCTTCGCCAGGCACAGAAAATGGAAGCCGTTGGACGCCTCGCCGGCGGCGTGGCCCACGACTTCAACAACCTGCTGATGGTGATCAGCGGCTATGCCGAAGTAATTCTGGCCGAGCTCGATCTGTCCAGCCCGCTGCACGAGAAGGGACGGGCCATCCAACTGGCCGCCGACCGCGCCACCACTTTGACTCGGCAGTTGCTGGCCTTCAGCCGCAAGCAGTTGCTGGAATTGAAAGTCGTCGACGTGAACGCCATCGTGCAGGACATGGAACGCCTGGTTCGTCCGCTGATCGGCGAAAACGTGGAACTGGTTACGATGTTGGCTCCCCAGGCCGCTCACACGCGGGCCGACGCCGGCCAGCTCGAACAAGTCATCATGAACCTGGTGGTCAACGCCAAAGACGCGATGCCCTCCGGCGGCAGACTCTTGATTCAAACCCAAACCACCGTGGTCGATGAAAACCATCGCCGCGGCCAGCAGTTCATCCGTCTGGACAGCTACGTCATGCTCTCGGTCAGCGATACCGGCATGGGCATGGACCGCGAAACCCAGTCGCGAATCTTTGAGCCGTTCTTCACCACCAAGGAGAAAGGGAAGGGAACCGGCCTCGGCCTCTCCACCGTATATGGCATCGTGAAGCAGAGCGGCGGATACGTCATCGTGCAGAGCGAAGTGGGACGCGGCACCACTTTCCACATCTATCTTCCGCTGGTGGAGGGTGCCGCCGAGCAGAGCTCGGTTTCCGTGCAGGACACCGCGTCCGGCGGCACAGAGACCGTCTTACTGGTCGAAGACGAAGAGTCGGTTCGCCAACTCGTGCGCGACACTCTCACTGCCAGGGGCTACCGCGTGGTCGAAGCCGAACATGGCGAGGCCGGCGTGGCAGCGGCAGCAGCGCTCCAGGGCAAAATCGACCTTGTGATCACCGACGTCGTCATGCCCGGCATGGGCGGACGTGAGATGGTCAAGCTCTTAGCCCAGACCCGCCCCGATACCAAAGTCCTCTATCTTTCCGGATATACCGAAGACGCCATCGTGAACGACGGCTCCATCGAAAAAGGCACCGCCTTCCTGCAAAAGCCCTTCACCCTGCAGAACTTGTCGCGCAAAGTAAGAGAAGTGCTCGGGTAGCGCCGGCGTCCCGCCCACCGCCCGTCAGCAAGGCAATATCGAAATCTCTCTTGCGCCAATGGCCCTGCAACTTTTTCCTCCCCTCTGAGTCCGATCTAGTTAAAGATAGAATGACTAGGAGACGCGCCCGCCGGGTTGGCGGATCCGCGTACAACCAACAGGGGTTCCTATGCTGATCAAGAAAGCCGCCGACATTCGCTCTTCCGAAATCACTCCGAAGAGCCTCTACCTGAATCGCCGCAAGTTTCTTGCCGACGCCGCCATGGCCGGAGCCGCCGCGGCCATCGGCGTCGGCCTGCGCGAAACGATTTCGCCCTCGACCACCGTGCTCGCGGCCAACAAGATCGATGGCATCAAGAAGAGTCCATTCAGCACCACTGAGACCATCACCCCTGAGAAGGATGTGACCCACTACAACAACTACTACGAGTTCTCCACCGAGAAGGACGAGCCGGCCGACATGGCGAAGAACCTTCGCACCCGTCCGTGGAAGGTCAAGATTGACGGCCAGGTCGACAAGAAGCTGGAACTCGACGTCGACAGCATCATCAAGATGGCGTCCCCCGAGGAGCGCATCTATCGCCATCGCTGCGTCGAGGGATGGTCGATCGTCGTTCCCTGGGTCGGGTTTTCGCTGAGCGAACTCATCAAGCGCGTGAACCCCACCAGCAAAGCCAAGTATGTCGAATTCACCACGCTATTCGATATGACCCAGATGCCCGGCCAGCGCCGCAACGTGCTCGAATGGCCCTACGTCGAGGGCCTGCGCATGGACGAGGCCATGAATCCCCTCGCCCTGCTCTGCTTCGGGATGTACGGCGAAGACCTTCCCAATCAGGACGGAGCCCCGCTGCGCATTGTCCTGCCATGGAAGTATGGTTTCAAGAGCGCCAAGGCGATCGTGCACATCCGCTTCACCGACAAGCAGCCGCTGAACAGCTGGAACATCTCCGCCCCGCGCGAGTACGGCTTTTACGCCAACGTGAATCCCAACGTCGACCACCCGCGCTGGAGCCAGGCCAAAGAACGCCGCCTTGGCGAATTCCTAAAACGCCCCACGCTGATGTTCAACGGATACGGCGACCAGGTGGCCAGCCTCTACAGCGGAATGGATTTGAAAAAAGACTACTAAGCGGCTTCCGGCGTTCGGCTTTCGCTATTCGCCCCACCGCTTTGCCGAGAGCCGAGAGCCGAAAGCCGAAAGAATCCTGGCTGATAGCAGATGCCGCGCCTTTTCAAACCCGTAGTTTTCCTGGCCGCGCTCGCGCCGCTGGCCAGGCTCGTCTGGCTAGCCCTGCACGACGGTCTCGGCGCCAATCCCATCGAATTCATCACCCACTCCACCGGAGACTGGACGCTGATCTTCCTGCTGGTGACGCTCTCCATCACGCCGCTGCGAAAACTGACGCGCCAGTACTGGCTGATCAGCTACCGCCGCATGCTCGGCCTCTTCGCCTTCTTTTATGGATGCCTACATCTGACGACCTACGTGTGGCTCGACAAGTTTTTCAATGTCCACGAAATGCTGCACGACATCGCCAAGCGAAGATTCATCACCGCCGGCATGACCGCCTTCGCCCTCATGATCCCGCTGGCCCTGACGTCGACGAAGTGGTCCATCCGCAAGCTGGGAGGCAAGCGCTGGCAATCTCTCCACCGCCTGATCTATTTCAGCGCAACAGCGGGAGTCATCCACTACATCTGGCTGGTGAAGGCAGATTTGAAGAAACCGCTGGAGTATGCGGCGGTGTTGGGAGTGTTGCTGCTCTATCGTGGAGTGACGTGGCTAAGAGCGCGAGCCACTCCGGTTCGCAAGACAACCCTGTCGGAAGTGTAACGCTCGTGTAGGGGCGGACGCAGCTTGCCCTGAGCGAAGTCGAAGGGTCCGCCCCGCCAGCAAAGCGAGCGTGGTTGTTGCACGTGCCCTCTACTACTTCGCTTTCTTGAGGATGCTCTGATTCTTCTTCGACCCAGACCGCGTCCTCGGCAGCACCCGCAACATCGGCATCGCGTGTGGCTTCGCTGTAGCCAAGTGCGCTTCGTTGACTGGCGTGCTCTGGACTTCGAACGAGCCGAGCGCCGCCTGCGTCGGGTCCGTTGAGATAAACAGCGCTGTCGAACTGTCAACCGCGTAGAAGAACATGCTCCCAAATCCGCCCTTGGTGAACGTCGCCGAGCCAAATCCGCCGGACCCATTGGTGTACGTCCCGCTCATATTGTCCGTGAAGAGACCGTTGTCATTCGCGTCAACCAGCCCTGTCATGCCGGTGCTGGTCGTCTTAAATTCGGCGACATCGTCGAACTCGAATCCTGGGAACCCAGAGAAGACCTGAGACAAGTCCTCGCCCTGGATGTTCAGCCCGTAGCCCTGCGAAGCCGCAACTGTCGCGCCCGCCTGCTGTACCGCGGCGAAACCGCCCGCAACCCCGCCATTGTCGATTTCCAGCATCAGCAGGCCTCCGCTGGAAGGATAGGCGGCGAAGGTTGATCCGCCGACGTAGTTGGTCAGATCAAGCTGGAAGCGTCCGCCACCGCTGCTTGAGAAATTCCCAGTGAAGCCGAACGGCGTCGTTGTGCCGTTATCCACAGTTCCGGCGTCATTCACATCTTCAGAGCCGCTGCTGATCACGCTCGTTCCGTCGGAGGCCATTACGCCTCCCGTTACGAACAGATCACCGTTCAGATCAAGACCACTCATGGTGAAGACCAGATTTCCAGCTGGAAAAGAAGTAGAAGGCTGACTGAACAGGTCGCCAACAAGCACCGCTTGCCCGTCGCTTTCGATGAGTTTCAGATGAGTGCTGTCGATGGCATACACATCGAACGTAAGCACGGGGAAGTTCGCATCACCCGTAGTCAGGGTCGCGCTTCCAGGGGCCGTTCCTGTACCGACGGTGACCGAGCCTGACAAAGCCAATTGGGAAGTTGCTAGATTGGCAAAGTTGAAGTCTGCTACTCCCGTTGTGATCGCACCTGAAGAATTGATGGTCAACGCCCCTGCCGTGCTCAACGAGTGATTCGCGTTGTCGGAGCCCGACAGGCTGAACGCGTAGGGAGTGACATCGAGAGAACTCTGTGCCACCGCGGCTGGCTGCAAATCAATGGTTCCGCTTCCTGTCCCACTATTGTCGTAGCGAATGATCAAACCATGGGAACTCGAGGTCAAAACGAAATCGACATCAACCTCAAAGGCCGAGCCTCCCACGGGCGTAATGAAGAGCTTCGCGAATCCGCGCCCGTCCGTCGTGATGCGGTAGGTGCTGTTGCCGCCGATGGTCGCAGCTGCCGACACTCCCGTAGTGTCGCTCAAGTCAACTGTGCCGGATGAGATCGTGCCCTGAGTGCATCCGCACGCAACGAGCGAGCCGGCCATCGCGAACGGGCTCATTGTCTGGTTGCTAAGGATATCCGCGCCCGCAATCGAGAACGTGTAGGTGCCATTGAAATTCGAATTAGTAAAGCCCCCACTCGGTGGCGGCGTCGGATTGCTGACACCACCTCCACCGCAGCCTGCAAGCACAGTGAGCGCTGAAAGAATGGCGGGAAGAACGAGGCGATTGCGTAGCGACATGACATCCCCCTGGACGAAACTTTGGCGCAGAAATGGGTCTTCTGGGCTCAGATTAGCACGTGTAAGTTGCCTCTTGATTCAACCCGAACCTAGAAAATAAGTAGCGCAGGTGACCAAAGTTTTTGGCGTTTACAAACCCTTACGATAGGCGGACAAAACGATTGCAGATTGTAGATCTTAGATTGCAGATTGAAATCTTTTGGTAGGCCGGCCTTCAATCTGAAATCTAAAATCCGCAATCTAAAATCGCTTACGGGTGCACTTCCGCTTCCTGCCCCGCCAGTCCCCGCAGCGACTCCTCATACGGAGCCCGGGCCACGCCCTTTTCCGTGATGATCGCCGCCACGTACTTCGCCGGGGTTACATCAAACGCCGGGTTCTCCACGCCAACGCCGTCCGGCACCATCTGCTTCCCCGCGATGTGCGTGACTTCTTTCGCATTACGCTGCTCAATCGGAATCTTGCTGCCATCCGGACAAGCCAGGTCCACCGTAGAAATCGGAGCCGCGACATAGAAGGGAATCCCGTGCTCCTTGGCCAGGATCGCCACCGTATACGTGCCAATCTTGTTGGCCACGTCGCCATTCGCGGCAATGCGGTCGGCGCCTACCACGATCGCGCCGATCTTCCCCTGCTTCATCATCACGCCCGCCATGTTGTCGGAAATCACCGTCGTCGGAATGCCGTCTTTCATCAACTCCCACGCTGTGAGCCGCGAGCCCTGCAAGAACGGACGAGTCTCATCCGCGTACACATGAATCTTCTTGCCCTGCTCCACCGCCGCGCGGATTACGCCCAGCGCCGTGCCGTATCCCGCCGTGGCCAGCGCGCCGGCATTGCAGTGCGTGAGCACCCCGCCCTCGCTTGGCATCAGCGTGGCGCCGTGGCGTCCCATGGCTTGGTTCGCCGCGATATCTTCCGCGTGCATGCGCTGCGCCTCTTCGATCAGATCGCGCTTGATCTGCGGAATCGGACGGATGCGGACGCGCTCAAACTTCTCCTGCATCCTCCGGATCGCCCAGAACAGATTCACCGCCGTAGGACGCGTCTTGCCAATGAGATCGCAGATCGCGTCGAGATCGCGCTTCAGGTCGCCGTTGGTTTCGGCCTTGGAATTGTTCACGCCCAGCGCGATCCCCATGGCTGCTGCGACGCCGATCGCCGGCGCCCCGCGCACCACCATGTTGCGAATCACGTCCGCCACCTGCTCATGCGTCTTGCAGGTCACGTAGATTTCTTCCGTAGGCAGCTTCGTCTGATCGATGAAGCGCACGCCTTTGTCGGTCCACTCAAGAGTTTGGATCATAGGAATTGAGTCATTGAGTCATTGCGCGATTGAGTCATTGAAAACATCCGAGGTTAAATGACTCAATGGCTGATTGGCTCAATCACTCAATTCTTATGCGGAATTGAGTCATTGAGTCATTGCGCGATTGAGTCATTGAAAACATCCGAGGTTAAATGACTCAATGGCTAAATGGCTCAATCACTCAATTCTTATGCGTGCTCGGCTCGGTATCGTCGTTCTGCGCGATGTGTTCCCGGCGCACATCGTTCGCGGTGAAGATCGAAATGAACGGCGCCGGAGCCGCCGCCTTCTCCACATTCGGACGCCCCTTGGCCTCCTCGCGCTCCACCAGGCACATTGCGCCGACAACTTCGAATCCGAATTCCCGTGCCGCCTCAATCGCCTGCACTGTCGACGCTCCGGTGGTGCAGACATCGTCCACAATCACGACCCGCGCGCCCTTCTCGCGGAAGCCCTCGATCCGCTGTCCGGTGCCATGCTGTTTCTCCGCCTTGCGTACGAGGAATCCGTTCAATTCCCCGCTCACCACCGAGACCGCGACCACGATCGGGTCTGCTCCCATCGTCAGCCCGCCGATCGCCTGCGGCTTCCATCCACGCTGACGAATCTCTTCGAGAAATACTTCTCCCGTCAGCCGCGACCCTTTTGCGTCGAGGGTGGTGGTACGGCAGTCGATGTAGTAATCGCTGGTTCCGCCGGAAGAAAGCTTGAATTCCCCCAGCCGGAATGATTTATGAGCCAGCGTGCTCAGCAGTTTCTGACGCGCAGAATGCATGAAAATCTACGATACCACGCCGCCGGGTCCAGGATTTGTTCTGCGTTCTCCGCGGTCAAAGTGTTTTTCTACCGCAGAGCACGCAGAGAAAGGCTGCTGAGGACGCCGAAACTCTCGCCGCAAAAGGCTTTGAACTAAGCCACCAAGTTCGGACCCGGCCTCCAGCAATCCAGTCGCATCGCGTGTTAACCTGACTTTTAAGACATTGCAAAGGCCATTGCAATCCGCATTTCCGAATCGAGGTATCACCTTGCAGACTGTGCTTAGGGCTCCCCGTTTTCTTCCCGGTGTCTTACTTCTTCTTGTCGCCATTTCTGGTTTCTGCATTTCGGCCTTCGCCGAAGGCACCCGCACCTGGGAGCAGTCCAAGTTCGACGAACTCGTGAAGGGCACTGCCAACGGCATTGCGATTCGCAGCTCGGGCGGCCTCGAATTAGCTCCGTCGTTCAAGCTGCTCTACGCCACGCCCTCCACCTACATCTGGGCCGTTGCCGCCGACGATGCCGGCAACGTCTACGCCGCTACCGGATCGCCCGCGCGCGTCTACCGCATCACTCCCGACGGCACTTCCACCATCATTTTCCAGCCGCAGGAATTGCAGGTACAGGCCCTCAAAGTCGGCCCAGGTGGCGCCATCTACGCCGCCACCGCCCCCGACGGCAAGGTCTACAAAATCGAGCACAAGCCGGGAGCGAAGAGCGAAACGTCCAAATCCGAAAGCAAGCCCGCCGACAATGCCGCCAAGGACCCCGCCAAGCCCACGCTGGATCCCTCCTGGAGCTCGACCGAATACTTCGCGCCCGGTACGAAATACATCTGGGACCTCGCTCTCGACAAGACCGGAAATCTCTACATCGCAACCGGAGACCACGGCGAGATTTACAAGGTCACGCCGAAGGGAGACCACTCCGTTTTCTTTAAGAGCGACGAGACCCACATCCGCGTCCTTGCACTCGATGCTCAAGGCAACGTCATCGCTGGCACCGACGGCAGCGGCCTGATTTACCGCATCTCTCCGGCGGGCGAGGGCTTCGTGCTCTACAGCGCTCCGAAGAAAGAGATCACCGCGCTGGCACTGGACCGCGACGGCAACATCTACGCGGCCGGCGTGGGCGAAAAGCGCCCTGGCGTAGGCGGACCTTCCCCGGGCGCCCCTTCCATGATCATCACCATGGGACCGAACCCGCCCGTACCGCCCGGAGCCCAGACTCCTGGTGTGATACAGCCGCAGGGTCCCATGCCGATGACGGCGTTCCCGTTTCCTGGCGGAGGCGCCACCGGCGGCTCCGACGTGTACCGCATCGCAGCCGACGGTTCGCCCTCACGCGTCTGGACTTCGCGCGACGACATCGTGTATGCCCTCGCCTTCGACTCTCACGACAAGTTGCTGGCTGGCTCCGGGAACCGCGGTCACGTATTCGCGATCGACGGCCCCGACGAGTACGCGGACTTGCTGAAGGCCCCCGCGTCGCAGGTCACGGGCTTCGCCAAAGCTCCCAACGGCGGCCTCTACGCCACCACCAGCAATCTCGGCAAGATCTTCGTCCTGGGGCCAGCCCCCGAGAGCCAGGGCTCGTACGAGAGCGACGTCTTCGATGCCAAGATTTTTTCCCGCTGGGGACGCGCCGAGTTCCGCGGCGCGGGCAACGTCGACTTGCTGGCGCGCAGCGGCAACGTCGACAATCCCGATCGCAACTGGAGTCCGTGGAAGCAGGTCGACTGGGGCAAGGGTTCGGAGATGGGAGTTCCCTCTGCCCGTTACGCCCAGTGGAAAGTCGTGCTGCACGCGGCCAGCGCCAAGCCCTCGGTCGACTCCGTCACCTTGAATTACCTCCCGAAGAACATGGCGCCAGAAATTGACGACGTCTCGGTGCAGTCCGGAGTCCGCTATCAGCCGCTCCCCAAGCCGGGTCTGAATCTCGGCACCGACCTCAGCGGATCCTCGGGCGGTCACTTCGAATCGCCCGTGCCCAGCACGCACGACCGTGACGCCATCGGGATAAAGTGGAATGCCCACGACGAGAACGACGATCAACTCGTCTACTCGGTCTACTATCGCGGAGATGGAGAGACCCGCTGGCTGCTCTTGAAAGACAACATTACCGACAAAGCGTATTCCTTCGATGCCAGCCTGCTTCCCGACGGAGGCTACACCATCAAGGTCATCGCCTCGGATGCTCCTTCGCATTCTCCCGGTGAAGCGCTGGCCACATCGCGCGAGAGCCGTCGCTTCGAAGTCGACACCACCTCGCCGCGCATCGAGAATTTGACGGCATCCGTAGAGGGCGCTCAGATCCACGTCAAGTTCCGCGCCGAAGATGGATTCTCTTCCATCAAGCGCGCCGAATACTCCGTCGATGCCGGCGAGTGGAAGTACGTCGAGCCCGTAGGCCAACTCGCGGACGCGAAGACGGAAGACTACGACTTCAAAGCCACTCTGGATGCAGCCAAAGACGCGGCCTCCGAACACGTAGTAGTCGTGCGCGTCTACGACCGCTACGAAAATATGGGCGCCGCGAAAACCGTCCTGCGCTCTAAACCGTAGCGACGCTCCATGGAGTTCTTAGAATCGGGACATGCGGTTGCGCTTTCTTATTCCGCCGCCAGATACGCATACCGGAAGATAAACAACGCCGTCAGAATCCAGATCACCGGACTCACGTCCCGAAACTTTCCCGCCGCAACCTTTACCAGCGTGTAAGAAATCAGCCCGAGGCTGAGTCCCGTCGCAATGCTGAACGTCAGCGGCGTCGCAAGCAATGTCACAAACGCGGGAATCGCCTCGGTAAAATCCGTCCACACGACGCGCGCAATCGATTCCGTCATGAGCGCGCCCACCACGATCAACGCCGGCGCAGTCGCGTACCCAGGAATCGCAGCCGCCAGCGGCGCAAAGAAAGCCGCGAGCAAAAATAACGCTGCGACAAAAACATTGCTCAGCCCAGTCCGCGCTCCGGCGGCCACTCCCGCAGCGCTCTCGATGTAGCTGGTCACGGTCGATGTTCCGGTCAGTGCTCCGAAGATCGTACCGACTGCATCGGACACCAGCGCGCGTCCCACCCGCGGAATCTTGCCGTCTTTCACGAATCCACCCTGCTCGCAAACTCCCACCAGCGTTCCCACGTTGTCGAACAGGTCCACAAAGAGAAACACGAAAATGATTTCGAATAACCCCAGATGCAGCGCCCCGCGCAGATCAAGCTGCAGCCACGTCGAAGAGGGATGCGGCAGTGAAAAGAAAGCCGCCGGCCAACTCGCCATTCCCCGCAGAATTCCCAGCAACGTCGTCGCCACCACTCCGATCAGGATTGCACCCGTAATCTTCCGCGCCATCAGAATGAGCATGATTGCGAGACCAACACACGCCAGCTGCGCCTCGCGATTGGCCATGTTTCCAAGGCTGACGAACGTTGCCGGGTTGGCGACCACCAGATTGGCATTGCGCAGCCCGACGAAAGCAATGAACATTCCGATCCCGCCCGCAGTCGAATGCTTCAAACAGTCCGGGATCCCGTTCACGATCTGCTCGCGTACCCGGCTCACGGTCAAAATCAGAAACACGACGCCGGAAATAAAGATCACGCCGAGCGCGGTTCGCCACGGCACGTGCATTCCCAGACAGACGACGTATGTAAAGTAGGCATTCAGCGACATGCCCGGCGCAAGTGCGATGGGGTAATTCGCGTAAAACCCCATCACCAGTGTCGCTGCCGCCGCCGACACGCACGTGGCGAATACCACGCCTTCGATCGGCATCCCCGCCTTCGACAAAATCTGCGGATTCACCACCACGATGTACGCCATCGTGATGAAGGTCGTCAGCCCGCCCAGAAATTCCGCGCGAACTGTAGTCTGATTATCTTGGAGACGGAAGTAGCGTTCGATCAAGTCAGATCCTTGTCAACGGCTAACCATTTCGTGGAATGAGACCGACATTCTAAGCCATCCGATGTCGGATTCCCCCGCGAACCTCTGTGCCCCCTGTGGTGAAAAGGCTTTCTAAGCCGAATCCGGAGCCGTCGAGTTCTCCCCCTCACGGCCGATAGCATGCAAGTCTCCTGCCCGGCGCAATTCCGGAAACCACCAAGCCCACAAGGCAATCACCACGAGTGTCCCGACTCCCCCGAGGATAACGGCCGGCACCGTCCCGAACCACTGCGCCGTCACGCCCGATTCAAACTGCCCGAACTCGTTCGAAGTCCCAATGAAGATCATGTCCACCGCAGTCACGCGCCCTCGCATGTCATCAGGAGTCGCCAACTGCGTCAGCGTAGCGCGAATGATCACGCTGATCATGTCGCTCGCTCCCAACAGCAGCAGGGCAATCAGAGAGACAGTCAGGCTGCGCGATACGCCGAAGATGATCGTGAACACGCCGAATCCCCCCACCGCCCACAGCAGCGTCACTCCCGATCGCCCGCGCAGCGGCCAGTGCGCCAGCAGCACCGCCATCAGCGCCGCGCCCACCCCCGGAGCCGTCCTCAGCAATCCCAGACCCCATGGTCCCGTGTGCAGGATTTCTCGCGCGTACACCGGAAGCAGCGCCACGGCTCCGCCCAGCAGCACCGCAAACAAGTCGAGCGAGATCGCACCCAGGATCAGCTTCTTTTCCCAGATGAAGTGCAGCCCGGCAAACAGCGTTTTCAAAGTCATCGGCTCTCTAGGCCGCGCTTTCACCTCGGGCTTGATGCGGAACGACGAAATCGTCGCCCCGATCGCCGTCGCCATGGCAATCGCGTATACCGCGGAGGGCCCCTTGAAAGCCGCATACACAATGCCGCCAAACGATGGTCCCAGAATCGTTGCCGCCTGAAAGATGCTCGCGTTCCACGCCACCGCGTTGGGAAAATGTTCTTGAGGAACAAGCTGTGGCAGGATCGAGCGGCTCGCCGTCCCATTGAACGACCGCACCACTCCAATCAGCACCAGCACCACATAGATGGCCGTGATCGATGGCGTGGCGCGCTGGGCCAAAATGAGAAGTAAACCGAAGCAGACCGCATACCCGGCGTAGCATGCCGAAAGCACATGCCTTCGTTCGAACCGGTCCGAAGCGTGTCCGGAGATCGGAAACAGCAGGATCCCCGGAAGAAATTGCGCCAGCCCCACAAAGCCGAGATCGAGCGGCCGCTTGGTGATCTCGTAGACTTGCCAGCCCACGGCGACGGCCTGCATCTCCACCGACGACACACTCAGAAATCGAGCAATCTGAAACAACACAAATCCCGGATGGGTGAAGGCGGCGCGTCCCGCCCGAGCGTCGGCGTTCGCAGGCATGAACCTCTAATGTGACATAGAACGGGAAAGATGTGCAGCGAAGGCTTGTGTGGGAGCGGACGCAGCTTGCCCTGAGCGAAGTCGAAGGGTCGGCCCCGCGAGCGAAGCGAGCGTGTCAGTCGCGTCGGAGGACTCCGGCACTCTCCCCGCGCCAGCAGTTTCATCGCGCGCTTTGCGTGCGACCCCGGACGAAGGTGTCCGCGGCTACATGTTCTACGCTACCAGCGGCGCATTTGCGATCCCCGCCGTTCCAAAGACTCTGCGGTATCGCTCAATCTCCGACGCAGGGCCCAGAGCCTTCGAGTAGTTGTCGGAAAGCTTGACTGCTGGTCTCCCCTCGACGCTCGACACCTTGCAGATCAAGCCGATCGGATCAAACCCGTCGCCATCATTCGGATTGCACCCGCGGAAATCGTTCGTCAGCAGCGTCCCCCAACCGGCGCTGAAGCGGATTCGCCGCTCCGGCGTCCACTTGCTACGATCCTGAAAATCCGCCGCGCTGCGAAAATCTCCAGGACGAACGTCCTTCGCCATCTCCCCGCCAAAGTACGCATGCAGCCCCAGGATCGCATCCACGTCCAAAGTATCGGAGGCAATCAGCCGCTTCTCCCGTGGATCCTTTCCGCGCGCCCTCAGCCACTCGATGTACTCATCCCCCGCGACGTACGGATCTTTGCTGTCCACGCGCTGGCCGGTCCAGTCCGGCACCCAGTCCGGCGCTCCTGCCAGAAACTGCGTTGTTCCAAACGTGTCAGGCAGCATCAAGCGCAGCGCGCCTTCATACGTCTGTTGCCACAGTTCCAGCACCCGGTATTGCGAAGCCTTCAGCGCCACATCGTCCGGAGCCAGCGCCGCCATCACCATGGGAATCTCATGCGCGTTGGTGCCAATCGCTTCCAGATCGTGCTTGTGCGCCAGAAATGCATTCGACGTTCCGGTGAAACTACTCCCGAGATTCGACGCCATCGCAGCCACTACATACTCCTGCCACAGAAAACTGTGCCGCCTTCGCGTTCCGAAATCGGCCACGCTCAATCCCGGCACGCCACGCAGTCGCTCAATCTTGCTCCACAGCTTGGTCTTGGCCCGCGCATAAAGAATGTCGAGCCCGAACTCGCTGAGCGTTTTCAGATGGGCCCTGGTCTTTAACTCATCAAGAATCGCGAGCGCGTACAACTCCCACATCGTCGTCTCGGTCCATTTACCTTCGAAGGTCAGATCAATCTGCCCATCGCGCACGCGGAACTGGTAATCCGACAGATGAAAATCGTTCTCCAGCCACTCCAGAAATGCCGGCTCAAAAATCCCTCTCCGCCCGTAGAACGTGTTGCCCGCCAGCCACACCAGTTCCGACTTGCGGAAGCGCAGCCCGCGTACGTGCTGCAGCTGCACTTTGAACTCCTCTATGTTGACGACATCGGCGATCCGCGCTGCCGGGTGCCGGTTGAACAGCGCGAACTCCACGCGCGTGTTGGGAAAATGTTTCCAGATAAACTGCAGCATCAGCAGCTTGTAAAAATCCGTATCCAGCAGCGACCGGATCACCGGATCCAGTTCCCAGTTGTGGTTATGCGCGCGTTCCGCGTGGTTGATGATCATCGAAATGAGAGCGGCCCTCCCTGACAGTCTAGAGGATAAGGCCGGATCACGGCGAGGGACGCTCCGGGTACCCTATTTCTCGCGTTGGCGCGAGAAGTGGGGCCCTTGCCGCATGGGATTCGAATCGCAGGATGCTACCGGATCGGAATCACCCGCGTCCAATTCAGGGGCGCGCTCGTGGGTCAGCCCGTCCGCCATGTACAATGTTTCTTTCCCTTGTGATTCGACAAAGACCGCGGGTGAAATACTCTCCAATCGCAGCTCTGCTCCTGCTTCTGGCGCCTTTGCTCTATGCGGCGCCGCCCGTCATTCAGATTCCCCGTATAGAGACGCCGCCCAAGCTCTCCGATTTCGAATCGATGCATCCCAACTCACGGCTCTCCCAGAGCATGCTAAAGGTCACCGGATTCGTCGCGCGCGAGCCCGCCGACGGCGCTGTGCCCACGCAAGACACCGACGTCTATCTTGCCTACGATTCCCACAACCTTTACGCCGTCTTCATCTGCTGGGATAAGGAGCCCGACAAGATCCGCGCCCGCATGACTCGCCGTGAGGACATCTTCTCCGACGACTCCGCCGAGATCATGATCGACACCTTCAACGATGCCCGCCGCGGCTACACTTTCGCCGCCAATCCCCTCGGCATCCAGTGGGATGCGCTGTGGACCGAAGGCTCCATCGGGACAGGACTTCCGGCCGATTTCAGCGGCTTCGATCCGTCGTTCGACACGGTGTGGAATTCCGAGGGCCGCCTCACCAGCCAGGGCTACATGCTGCTGATGACGATCCCTTTCAAAAGCCTGCGCTTTCCCAGCACCGATCCTCAGCAGTGGAGAATCATCCTGAACCGCAGCATCCCGCGCACCAACGAAAATATTTTCTGGCCGCGCATCACCAACCGCATCCAGGGACGCTTCAATCAGGCCGCCACCGCGACCGGCATCGAGCACATCGCGCCCGCCCACAACATCCAGCTTATTCCCTATGGATTGCTCCGCGGATTCCGCGACATCGATG
Organism: Candidatus Dormiibacterota bacterium; assembly: GCA_035632675.1. Taxonomy (GTDB): domain Bacteria; phylum Acidobacteriota; class Terriglobia; order Terriglobales; family Acidobacteriaceae; genus Sulfotelmatobacter. Next base: position 23,737 of record DASQGJ010000025.1, on the reverse strand, counting down.
CTCGCGATCCTAACAACCCTTTCTTTGAAAGCCGCACCCTGCAGCCCGAGGCAGGCCTCGACGCCAAGTTCATCCTGCACGACAGTTTCGTGCTCGATGGCACCATCAACCCCGACTTCAGCCAGATCGAATCCGATCAGCCGCAGATCACCGTCAACCAGCGCTTCGCCGTCTTCTTCCCCGAGAAGCGTCCATTCTTTCTGGAGAACAGCAACTACTTCACCAGCCCGATCGATCTGGTCTTCACCCGCAACATCGGCCACCCGGAATTTGGTTTGCGCCTGACCGGAAAATCTGGCCCGTGGGCAGTCGGTGTGCTCGCCAGCGATGATCGCGCGCCGGGAGAGGCATTGCCTCCGACCGATTCACACGCGGGCGATCGCGCAACTTACACGATCGCTCGTGTGAGCCGCGACATCCTCGATCAGTCCACCGTCGGTGCACTCTACACCGACCGTGAATTCGCTGGCGGATTCAACCGCGTCGGGGCGGTCGATACCAACCTCAAGCTCTCTTCAAACTGGCGCCTGCAGGGCCAGGCTGCGACCAGTTCAACCCTTGATGTCATCGCCGGAACTCCGCGCCGAGACGGTCTCGGCTACAAACTCGATCTCGAACGCTCCGGACGCCAGTTCAACCTGCAGTCTCAGTATCTCGATTTCAGCCCCAACTTCGAAACCCTAACCGGCTTCGTCAACCGCGTCGATCTCCGCGAGCAGATCGTCAGAGCCAGCTACTATTGGCGGCCGGAAGGCAAGTTCCTCATCTCCTACGGCCCAACCCTTCAGCAGTTCAACATCTGGGACCACAGCGGCACTGCACTCGATTATTTTGTCTATCCCGGTTTCCGCGTGGACATGACGCGCAGCACCTACGTCAACTTCCATCCGTACGGATACGACGACGTTCGCCTGCGCCCCATCGACTACAGCACGCTCTCGCGCGTGACCGCGTACCCGCAACCATTCTGGGGAATTGAGGCCGGGACCAGTTGGTTCAAGCAGTTCGATCTGAGCGCGTTCTTCGTTTCCGGCGTGGGAGTCAACTACGATCCCGCGGCGGGCCAGGCGCCCACCATCGGTCACGAAGACCAGGGCAACTTTACTCTCACGTTTCACGCCGCCGGACGCCTGCGCATCGATAACGCCTACCTGCTCGAACACATCCGCGAACGTGACGCTCACCTGACCGCGGTTACCAACCACATCTTCCGCAGCAAGTGGAACTATCAGTTCACGCGCGAACTCTCCGCCCGCGTGATTTTCCAGTACAACGCCGTCCTCTCAAACACCGCGATCAGTTCACTGTCCCCCACCAAGAACTTCAACGCCGACTTCCTGATTACGTACCTCATCCATCCGGGCACAGCGATCTACGTCGGCTATAACAGCGACCTCGAAAACCTGAACCGCGATCTGGCGGTCGATCCCGTCACGGGGGCGATCCTGACCACGCGCAACGGCTACATCAACGACAGCCGCCAGTTCTTCGTGAAAGCCTCCTACCTGTTCCGCTTCTAGATACACGCTTCGAATATGTGTAGCCCGGGACGCCTCGTCCGGGGTTGCGCGAAGCGCAATGACGACGGCTGGCAGTGAGAAGAGGTCCGTTGGGGATTTTCGCCGATAAACTCAGTTGACTCATAGTGATGAGTCATTTAAACTCATACCATGACTAAGAGGCTGCAGGTCATCCTGCAGGAGCCCGAATACCGCGAGATTCAGCGGGTTGCCCGCTCGCGTCATATGTCGATCGCGGAGTGGGTCCGGCAGGCGCTCGCACATGCCCGCCGCAGCGAACCTTTGGGCGACGTTGATAAGAAACTGAGAGCCATCCGCGCTGCTGCTGCTCAGAATGCGGGGTCGGCTGTCGATATCGGGACCATGCTGTCTGAAATTGAGCAGGGGTACCGGTCAGGTCGGCCATGATCCTGCTCGATTCCAACATCCCGATGTACCTGGTCGGTCCTTCTCATCCGCACAAGACCGATGCGCAACGCCTTTTGGAAAAACTGGTCAGCCAGCGTAAGCGCCTCGTCACCGATGCTGAAGTTCTGCAGGAAATCCTCCACCGTTATGTTGCCATCAATCGCCGCCACGACATCCAACCTGCTTTTGACGCCCTGCTGAACGTGGTGGACGAAGTACTTGCGATTGATCGGGCCACAGCCGAGCGCGCCAAACACATTGTGCTGGCCTACCAGCGCCTCTCGGCTCGCGACGCCGTACACGTCGCCGTAATGGAACAACATCGGATCGGAGAAATCCTGAGCTTTGATTCAGGGTTCGACAGCCTTCCTGGGATTACGCGGATATCGTGACGGCCATTGACTAGCCCCTGTTAGACTGTCAGTTCTTCGCGCCGACGAGTTTCGCTTCCAGCCCTTCGTACACTTCTTGAGCTACTGAAATCACGTAGCGGCGGACGCATTCGTCCGCCCGCAAACTGTAGGGCAAGCGGGGACCGGACGCATTCGTCCGGCCCTGCGTAACTCTGCGCTTGTAGAATCACAGCATGATGTTTCTGCGCACCCTGGGATGGCTGGCCTGCGTCGTCTATTCCACCATCCCCTCGTTCTGGCTGATGGTCCACCCGCGTGCGCATCGCTGGCGCGCCCGTGTGCGTTCTCCATTCCGCGTCCTGGTCCCGGCCTGGATCACCATGTGGATCGGGATCGGCGCCATCACCGGCCACTGGCGCAACGTTGCAATCTATTCCACACCTTGGGCCTGGTTGCCTGCGCTCTTGCTGTTTGCCATCGGCATCTCGCTCTATTTCCGCGCCGGAGCCCACTTCAGCCTCGCGCAGCTCGGCGGCCTGCCTGAAGTCCGCCCCAATCACAGCCACGACCGCCTGGTCACCACCGGCATTCGCGCCCGCGTCCGCCATCCCGTCTACCTCGCCCACTTGTGCGAGATGCTGGCCTGGAGCATTGGCACGGGGCTGCTGATCTGCTGGTTGCTGACAGCGTTCGCGATATTCACCGGAGCGGTGATGATTCAGATGGAGGATTCGGAGTTGGAAAGGAGATTCGGGGACGAGTTCTTAGCCTACCAACGCAATGTCCCCGCTATACTGCCCATAGTCCGACTGGGCTGAGGTCTGAGGTCCGACGTCCGACGCCCGCTCTCCATGCGCTTCGAACTCTTCATCGCTCGCCGATATCTCCGCGCTAAGCGGCGGCAGGCCTTTATCGGCATCATCACTGGCATCTCCATCGTCGGAGTCGCCGCCGGGGTCGCCTCGCTGGTCGTCGCCCTGGCCATCAACAACGGATTCCGCCAGGACCTGCAGCAGCGCCTGCTGGGCTCGACCTCGCACATCAGCCTGCAACGCATTGCCGACGACGGCATTAAAGACTGGCCTCCGCTGATGGACCGGCTTTCGAAGCAGCCCCACGTGGTCGGTGCCGCCCCCGCCATTTTCGAGCAAGTATTGATCTCTCGCGGTCCGCGCGCCCGGGGAGCAGTGCTTAAGGGGATGATCCCGAAGTACGAGCGGAAGGTTGGAGATCTGCTGAACTCGGTGACCGAGGGATCGGCTGTATCGCTGGATACCGAGGCGACCGGATCGCCTTCGGCGAGGGCGGACGAGGCGATCGCCCCTACACAACCTGAGTCGAAAGCAGCGGGCATGAGCGCCCGCTCCACGCCAGCTGATCAATCTCCCGACTCGCTCGCATCCGTGCAACAGCGCGTGGCCGCCATGCCTCCCATCGTCCTCGGCAAAGAGATGGCCGATAATCTAGGCGCGACCGTGGGCTCCACCGTGACCCTGGTGAGTCCGCAGGGGGAACTGACTCCCTTTGGAACGGTGCCGAAATACACTCGCTTCCGCGTCGTTGGAATCTTCCATTCCGGCTTCTTCGACTACGATTCCAGCTGGGCCTTCACGCGCCTTTCCGATGCGCAGCGCCTCTTCGGTCTGAGCGATCTGATCTCCGTGTTGGAATTCAAAGTCGACGATCTCGATCAAGCCGACGCAACCGCACACGACATCGAAGACGCCGCCGGCAAGGGATTCATGGCGACCAACACACTCAAACAGAATAGCGCGCTGTTCAAGGCCCTGAAGACCGAGCGCCTGGTCACCTTCATCACCATCGGACTGATCGTCTTCGTCGCCGCGCTCAACATTCTCATAAGCCTGATCATGATGGTGATGGAGAAGACCAAGGACATCGCCGTGCTCATGTCGATGGGCACGCGCAAGGCGCAGGTGCGCAACGTCTTCATCGCCCAGGGAGTCCTGATCGGGATCGTTGGCACCGCGATCGGACTGGTTCTTGGCTACGCGATTTCCTATGCGGGAGGCCACTACCACGTGATCCATCTTTCGCCCGAGGTTTATTCGATCGACTATGTCCCCTTCGCCCCGCGAGTTGCCGATGGTGCCTGGGTGGCATTGTTCGCCGTGTTAGTGTCATTCGTGGCGACGCTGTATCCGTCGTGGTCGGCGTCCCGCATCCTCCCGGCCGAGGCCTTGCGCTATGAATAGCTTGTGTAACGGCTTACGCCTAGCCTGCCCTGAGCGAAGTCGAAGGGCCCGCCCCGAGGAGCGAAGCGACGAGTTTTCGAGGCTGACGTTCTATGTGCGCTGGCGTTCTTCTGGCATGGCGGTCTGTCCGGCGTTGGGATACCGTAACCGTTGTGATTCTCATCACATGCCGAAGGCGGGAGCAGATATATGTTCGTAAGCGTGTCCGGGAGTTGGACAGCCTCGGATCTTCGAATCTGCATGCCGGCGGCCCTTTGGAACGAAACATACTCGCCATGCATCTAACGACTGACGATCGAATGCTTCGTGTCGAAGGCCTCAAGAAGGTCTTCCGGTCCGGCGAATCGGACCTGGTGCTCTTTGAGAATCTGGAGTTTGCTGTAAAGCAAGGAGAGATGCTGGCGATTGTGGGAGAATCCGGGGCAGGGAAGAGTACACTTTTGCACATCCTGAGCGCCCTTGATCGCGCTTCCGCAGGTGACGTATACTGCGCCAACTTGCGCTTGAACTCTTTGTCCCACGACGAAGCTGCGGACTTTCGGAACCGCGAAACCGGCTTCGTATGGCAGTTCCACTATCTGCTGCCAGAGTTTACGGCGGCCGAGAACGTTGCCATGCCGCTGCTGCTTCGGGGGCAGTCATGGCAGCAGGTCGAACCGGAAGCTTCACGCTGGTTGCGTGAGGTCGGATTGGAGCAGCGCGCGCATCACCGCTCGGGAGAACTTTCCGGCGGAGAGCAGCAGCGGGTTGCTCTGGCCCGCGCGCTCATCACCGGGCCCAAGCTCTTGCTCGCCGATGAGCCCACGGGCGACTTGGACGGACAGACCGCGGAAGCCGTTTTCGCTTTGATTGCGCGACTACATCGCGAGCACCAGCTCACCTCCCTCATTGCTACGCATAATTTGTCATTTGCCAGACGCTGTCATCGCGTACTGCGGTTGCACCGAGGGCGCATGGAGGAGATTCCGCCGGAATCATTACCGGCCTGAAATTGCGGAAGTCCCCTCAGGCCGTGTCGGCTAACGTGGAAGCGCGACTGGTACGGCCGAGTCGGGTAAGGTGGACGAGCAGCCGGTATGGCCGTGTCGGCCAAGGTGGAAGAGCGGCCGCTACGGCCTGTAGCGTAACGTGGAAGAGCGGCCCTTTAAGGGCCGCGTCAGGACAAAGAAGGTCTGGGGCTTTAGCCCCCGAGCTGCCAGAAAAGGCAACATTAGTAAGACAAAGTGCAACAAATTGGTTCGCAGGAAGCCGAAGGCGATTCGTGGCGATTCCTTCGGTAACGTGATCAAAGGGGTGGAATCTGATTTCTTAGCTTGGGTTTCCTGGCCCTTTGATTGCATAATGTAGTAATAAGGTCAGGACCAGGTTCGGCTTGAACGGGTCGGAAGACAATTCTTTCCACCCAGGAAGGTCAAGGGGAAGGGCATTATGTTTGAACGCTATACGGAGAAAGCCAGGCGCGTCATCTTTTTCGCACGCTATGAAGCCAGCCAGTTCGGGTCTCCTTATATCGAGACGGAGCATCTGCTTCTCGGACTGCTGCGCGAAGACAAGGCCCTGACCAACCGTTTCCTGCGATCCCATGCCTCTGTCGAATCCATCCGCAAACAGATCGAAGGACACACCACGATTCGCGAGAAGGTATCGACCTCGGTCGACCTGCCGCTGAGCAACGAATGCAAACGAGTTCTGGCCTATGCCGCCGAGGAAGCCGAGCGCTTGTCTCATCGCCATATTGGGACCGAGCATCTGCTGCTGGGCCTGCTGAGAGAAGAGAAGTGCTTTGCCGCCGAGATCCTGCACGAGCGCGGCCTGCGCCTCTCGACCATCCGCGAAGAACTGGCCCGCACTACGCAGGAAAAAGCTCAGCCCCAGCGCCAGCGGGAAAGTTCGCTGCTTGCCGAGTTTTCGCGCGATTTGACCCAGGCGGCCATGGACAGCCAGCTCGATCCATTAGTCGGTCGTGAGGGCGAAGTCGACCGCGTCATTCAAATTCTGTGCCGCCGCACCAAGAACAATCCCGTGCTGATCGGCGAGCCTGGGGTGGGCAAGACCGCGATCGTCGAAGGTCTCGCGCAGCGCATCGCTGACGGCGAAGTCCCATCGTTCCTGGCGGACAAGAGGATTCTGGCTCTCGATCTCTCGCTCATCGTCGCCGGAACGAAATACCGCGGCCAGTTCGAAGAGCGCCTCAAGACCATCATGAAGGAGCTGATGGAGTCGCAGAATTCCATCATCTTCATCGACGAGTTGCACACGCTGGTCGGAGCTGGATCGGCGGAAGGCTCGCTCGATGCCGCCAACATCCTGAAGCCCGCGCTATCCCGCGGAGAGATTCAGTGCATCGGTGCCACCACGCCCGGCGAATACCGCAAGTCAATCGAAAAAGACCGCTCGCTTGAGCGCCGCTTCCAGGCCGTGAAAGTTCCGCCGCCGAATGAAGTCGACGCCATCAAGATTCTGTTCGGGATCAAAGACCGCTACGAGAAGTTTCACGCCGTCACCTACACCGACGAAGCCATCAACTTCGCGGTCTCGCACTCGAACCGCTACATCCCGGACCGCTTCCTTCCGGACAAGGCCATCGATCTGGTCGACGAAGCCGGAGCGCGCGTAAAGCTGCGCCAGACTTCGCTGCCCGAAGAGCTGACCGAAGTCCAGAAGCGTATCAAGTTCATCGTGCACCGCATGGAGAACGCCATCGCGAACCACGAGTTCGAGAAGGCGCGCTTTTACTCCGACGAAGAACGCAAGGAGCGCGAGAACCTGCGCGCCCTGCGCGAGAAGTATCACCTCGACGAATCTTCTACCGGAGTGGTCAACCGCGAGGACATCGAAGATGTCGTCTCGCGGTGGACCGGCGTGCCCATCACCTCGATCAAAGAAGAAGAGACGCAGAAGCTGCTCCGCATCGAAGAAGAGCTGCACAAGCGGATCATCTCGCAGGACAAATCGATCAGCGCCCTGGCTCGCGCCATCCGCCGCTCTCGCGCTGGCCTGAAGAATCCAAACCGCCCGATCGGCTCGTTCTTGTTCCTCGGACCCACGGGCGTCGGAAAAACCGAAGTCGCCCGCACCCTGGCGCAATTCATGTTCGGCACCGAGAAGGCTCTGGTCCGCTTCGACATGTCCGAGTTCATGGAAAAGCATTCGGTCTCGAAGCTCATCGGCTCGCCTCCGGGATACGTCGGCTACGAAGAAGGTGGCCAACTGACGGAGCGCGTGAAGCGTGCTCCTTACTCCGTCGTTCTGCTCGACGAAATCGAGAAGGCGCATCCGGATGTGTTCAACATCCTGCTGCAGGTATTTGAAGACGGCCAACTCACCGACGGCCTCGGCAACACCGTCGACTTCAAAAATACGATCATCATCATGACCTCGAACATCGGCGCCCGGCACTTGCAGCGTCGCGAAGGCCTGGGTTTTGCATCGACTAAGGAAGATGCGATCGCCGACAAAGTCGAGGAACTGGTCAAGAACGAGGTGAAGCGCACTTTCAACCCCGAGTTCCTCAACCGTCTGGATGAAATCATCATCTTCATGGCGTTGAACGAAACCGACCTGATCCAGATTCTCGAGCTCATGGTTACGCAGCTCAACACCAACCTGGCGCAGAAGTCGATCACGGTCACGGTTGCCGACGATGCCAAGAAGTGGATCCTCAACCAGACCCTGACCGACCGCAGCTACGGAGCCCGTCCGCTCCGCCGCGCGCTGCAGAAGTACATCGAAGACCCGCTGTCGGAGGCGCTGATCCAGGGCACCATCACCACCCGCCCCGCCTTCATCGAGGTCTTCCTCGAAGACAACAAACTCTTCTACCGCCCCGTCGATTCGGAAAAGGCGGAAGGCGTGTTGTTGTACGAGAACTGAAGCGGTCAGCTTTCAGCCATCAGCCGTCAGCCCAAAGCTGGCGGCTTTTGCTTGTGTAGGGGCGGACGCCTACGTCCGCCCCGCGAGCAACGCGAGCGTGGAGCAGTTGAGCCGTGACACTGCCCGACACCCCAATATTCCCAGACCATTTACACTAGTCCTCGCATGTACGCCTGCCGGACATCCTCCTGGCTTGCCCTCGCGCTGTTCGGGGTAGTCTTCGTCTTGCCCGCTGCAACTCAGAACCCGACCCCTGCGGCCCCGCCCGCCGACAAATTCCAGTTACCCTCTCAAGGTCCTGCGCGCAAAGCCCTCAGCTTTGATGAGTTTGTCGACTCGGCCATCCTCCAGGAACGTCGCCTGACGAAGCTGATGCGCAACTTCAAGCTTGTAGTCGAGACCTACGTGCAGGAGGAAAAGCAAGACTCTGGCGGCAACACTTCGCCCAAAGACGATCACTATTTTTTGAGCCGGCTCGATTTGACGGGGAATGCTCCCGCCAGCCGGCGCTTTGAGATTTCGGAGCACTCGAAGCACAAGAGAAAGAAGAAATTTCCCAAGAGTGCGGCTGCTTTCGCTGCCGGAGGCTTCGCACAGTCAGTGTTCCCTGATCTGGATCACTTCGACCGTCAGAACTATAACTTCGAATTCGTGCGCTGGGAGATTCTTGGCGAGGTGCGTTGCGTGGTCATCGATGTGACGCCCCGCGAGGGTTCGGCGAATCGTGGATTTGTCGGCCGGATCTGGGTAGAGGATCAGGACTTCAACATTGTCCGTTTCACCGGAACTTATACCTCGAAAGCGTATTCCAAACGCTCATTTCACTTCGATAGTTGGCGGCTCAATACTCTCGGCATCATGTGGATGCCCGCTTACGTTTACACCCAGGAATCCGATCCACACGCGTCCAACCGTGGACTCTGGTTTAAGGCGCAGACCCGCGTTTGGGGCTATGACTTGGCGCATGCCGGAGACCACCGCGAGTACGCCAAACCCCTCACGGACAATCCTGCGGGAGTTGACCCCAATCGGCACGAAGCTTCGCAAGATGTAAGCCCTCACTTGACCCTGGGAAGAACCACCTATACCCGGGAAGACGAGGTGGTGGAGCGGTTGCAGGTCGCCGGACTGATGGCGCCCGACGGCGATGTCGACCGCATCCTTGAGACCGTGGTCAACAACCTGTTGATCGTCAACAATCTTGACCTTGCCGGAGTGCGCTGTCGTGTCTTGCTGACCACGCCCCTGGAATCGTTCGTCGTCGGTCGAACCATCGTGGTGAGCCGCGGACTGCTCGACGTGCTGCCGGACGAGGCCGCTCTGGCTGCGGTGCTGGCCCACGAACTCGCCCACATCGTTTTGCAGCACTCCCTGGGCGCTCAATACTCGTCGCAGTTCAACTCGCGCTTTTCGGACCTCGAGCTCTTTGCCAGGCTTAACTTCAGTTTCGATCCGGCGAAGGAAGCCGACGCTGACAGCAAAGGCGAGGAATTGTTCTCGAAGTCGCCGTATAAAGACAAGGCCGCGAGTGTGGCTCTCTTTCTTCAGGCTCTCGAGGCTCGCTCTCGCCAATTGCCCGGTCTGTTGCATGCGCGATTAAGCAACGATTTCGAGCGCAGTCACTTGGTCGGGATGCAGGCGATCGTCAACCCTCCCCAACCTCTCCAAGTGAGTCCGCCGGATCAGATTGCGGCCCTGCCGCTGGGGTCGCGGATTAAGGTGGATCCGTGGTCGGACAGGATTGAGATGGTCAAAGGCAAGCCGCCCGTCTTGCTGTCGGCCTCGGAGAACCGGCCGTTCGAAGTGTCCCCATTCTTTCCCTACCTCAGGCGGCTGGACGAGCAGAAACCGCAGGCGGGAATGAATCCTTAGGCGAAGTCAATCCGCCACCCATAGCCAAAATTCCGGAACGCTGGAAGGAAACTTCCCGGTTGACCTCGGGTTCAACCTGTGATTAGATGCCCCAATCCACCGCGGTCTCGACACCGGGGGCCGCCAATACTCTGGGGCGTGCGACTAGAGGTGAAGTATGAAGTCGAGGCTGCTGTTCGCCCTCCTGGCAGTATCCCTTTTTGCTTTCACTCTGAGCGCCGGCGCACGCGATGTCGTCGTTCCCGCCGGGACGCTCTTGCAATGCACCCTCAATGAGCCCAACTTTTCCTCTGCCACAGCCGATGTCGGCGATCCCGTTCTCTGCCACCTTCGCGGCATCACCGTCTTCGGCCAGCAGGCCTTTCCCCGCGGCAGCTATCTTGTCGGACACCTCGAAGCCGCCAAAGATCCTGGCCACTTCTGGGGTAAGGGATATCTGAAGCTGCAGTTCGATCGCATCGGCGTACCCAGCGGCGACCTGCCGCTCGAGGCCAAGGTCATTGCCACCCGCGGCTACAAAGTCGACAAAGAGGGCAAGATTGATGGCAGAGGCCACGCCACCCGCGACATTGTGGAATGGATGCTGCCGCCGCTGTGGCCGTGGAAGGTGATCATGCTGCCCGCGCGCGGACCACGTCCCAAGCTGAAGGGCGAAACCGTGCTCAGCATGCGCCTCATGGACGACGTCCAGATCCCGCAGATGGCGCAGACCTACGGTCCAGGATGGCGCTTCTTCGGACAAATGCAGCGCAACTCCTTCGATAATGCGCAACTGAACACGATCCGGCCGCAGCCTACCGTGCGTTCGGCGAGCGATCCGGCGGTGCCGCAAGTTTCCTTCGCCACCTACGTCACTCGCCCTGCTGCTGCTCCCAGTGGTCTCGCCAATGTGGTGACCCTTCCCGGCATGCCCGTCTTTGTTCTCACGACCGGCGCGCTGCTCTCGGTCAGCGGCTACGGCTATTCCGACAGCCGTATCACGTACACGCTGATCGGCGGCGGCTCTGGTGTGATCGGCACCGATGACGTCGACTGGAGCGCAACCACGCAACTGAACAACCAGCGCGGCGTCCGCCTGGCGCTGCACGCTGGCCACGCCGTCGCCGGGACGCCAGGCCTGTAAGCCTTATCAGTTCACTTAGGGGCGGACGCATTTCGTCCGCCCCGCGAAGCGCAGCGAGCGCCCCCTGCCACGGATGTCCCGTTGAATGGGCACCGGACGAATGCGTCCGGCGCTACGTGGTCAATTTTTCTTGCGACCTTTCCTTCCCCCCAGTAATCGGAATGCTATGCGTAAAGTCAACATCGCTGAAAAATTCTCCAAGATCTCCGAATACTGGAAACCCCGCATCGGCGCCGAACTCAACGGCCAAGCCGTCAAGTTCGGCAAGCTGAAGGGCGAATTCGTCTTCCACCATCATGACAACGAGGACGAACTCTTCCTTGTGGTCAAAGGCCGCCTCCGCCTGGAATTCCTCGACCATCACGAATGGATTGAGGAAGGCGAGTTCATCGTCGTGCCCCGCGGCGTCGAACACAAGCCAGTCGCCGACGAGGAATGCTGGCTGCTCCTGTTCGAGCCCGCTTCCACGCTGAACACCGGCAACGTCGTCAACGAACGCACTCTCCCCGAACTCGAGCGCGTATAACGAATCACGTAGCCCCGGACGCATTCGTCCGGGGCCGGCCCGGCGAACATGCTTTGTTAGAGGCGAGTAGCCCGTAGCTGGTAGCCAGTCACTGAATTCAGAAGCACAATCCCCACCCCACGTGACCCCCGTACATCCCCTTCAGTACCGTGGCCAACCTGCGCCAGACGGGCGAAGATAAGACTCCAAGTCCCCCAGCCTGGCATGCTCAAAAAGGCTTGAAGTGCAACCACTTGGATTGAGTACGAGACGCCCGTCGACACTCATGGCCGATAACCACATCCAGTCCGAGACTCCCGAGCCCGTCCCATTCGAAACCCAGCACGAATCCAACATCGTTTGCGACAGCTGGCAGAAGATGATCCAGACAGTCCTGGGAGTCGTGATGCTGCTCGGCGCACTCGCCATGATTCATTATTACGGTCCCACGGCGGCGCAAGGACTTCCTCCCGACGATCTTCAGAAGCAAGTCCACGAGCTCACCGCGCAAGTGGAGCAACTCAAGCAAGAGCAGGCCATGCCGGCGGTTGTGCTCAACAAGTACCGCAATTCCATTGGATACATTTACGGGGTCTATCAGGTCGGTTTTCCGAATCGCCGGCCCGCGATTCGCGCTCGGGTCTCAGGCACTGGATTTCTCGTCGGCGATGGCTTGATCGCCACCAACCGCCACGTTGCCGAGCCCTGGTACGGTGATTCCGAAGCGCAAAAGATGATCGACGAAGGCGCCATCGCCTCGCTCGAAAGTCTGGTTGTGTTTTTCCCCGGATCACCCACTCCGGTTACGCTCTCCCCAGCTTCTGTATCGAAGACGGCGGATCTCGCGGTGGTCCGCGCCGATCCGAATACACTGCGAGCTTTGCCCGCTCTGCCTCTGGCAAAATCTCCCGGAGCTCCCGGACAACTCGTCACCGTGATCGGCTATCCCATGGGCATTGCGGGCATGGTGGCCAAGTCCCCGTCGGGAATTTACGAGCGCCTTGCATTTCGCCACAACGACATTAACGCGGCCAGTGAGTTGGCTGCCTTGTCCCTGATTCGTCCTTCGACAACCTGCGGACATCTCGGCGACGTTGTCGGCGACAAGCTTATCTACGATGCCCCCACCGCCCACGGCGGCAGCGGCGGCCCCGTCTTCAACTCCAAGGGAGAAGTCATCGGCGTCAACTCAGCCTACATGGACGGATTCTCCGGAGGTACTCTCGGTGTGTCGGTCGACTCGCTCCGTCCGTTGCTGGCCGAAGCTCAAAGCGCGCACTAGGTTCGTGTAGGGGCGGACGCCTCGTCCGCCCCGCGAGCGAAAGCGAGCGTTCCCGCAGCGTCGTTCGCCACGACTCTGACTTCTCTATCACCTGTTTTCATTGCGCGCTCCGCGCAACCCCGGACGTGGCGTAGGCTACGCTTTTTCTGTCCGGGCCAAAGCAGTACAGTATCTGCATGGGCCATCTCCGTCCGGTGCTATCCATCTTCTTTCTGCTCGTCTCCGCATTCATCGTTCTCGCCGACATTCCGCAGCAGACCACGCCGTACTGGGCTTATTGCGTCAATCCGGATTCAAAAGCCCCTGCGCCGGAACCCGACACAAAGCCTCGTCACGTCCCCGAGAGCGACGCCGCCTTCACCGTCCCTCAAACGCAGGATCTCTTCAGCGTCCCCGACTGGCACCCGGCCGGTCATCCGCCCATGCCGGAAATCGTGGCCCACGGCCGCCAGCCAGACGTTTACGCCTGCGGCTACTGCCACCTGCCCAACGGCCAGGGACGCCCGGAGAACTCCAGCCTCGCCGGCCTTTCCGCCGGTTACATCGTCCGCCAACTCGCTGACTTCAAGAGTGGTGCTCGCAAGAGCTCCGAGCCCAAACACCTGCCGTCGGCAAACATGATCTCGCGCGAGACCAAAGCCACCAACCACGAAATCGCCGCCGCCGCTCAGTACTTTTCGCAACTGCCGCGACAACCGTGGATTCGCGTCGTCGAAACCAGCACGGTCCCCAAAACGCACGTCGCCGGATGGATGCTTGTCGCCGATATGCCGCCTGCGACCGAGCCCATCGGCCAGCGCATCATCGAAATGCCGGAGGACCTGGAGCGCACCGAACTGCGCGACGACACTTCGGGATTCGTCGCATATGTTCCGGAAGGCAGCCTCAAGAAAGGGAAGTTGCTCGTGTCCTCCGGAGGGGACAGAAAAATCCCACCCTGCGCCAAGTGCCACGGCCCCGAACTCCGCGGCAGCGGCAATGTTCCCCCCATCGCCGGGCGCTCGCCCAGCTATATCGTTCGCCAGATGTACGACATCCAGTCCGGTGCACGCTCTGGAGCTCTGTCACTGCAAATGCGCCCCACGGTCGTAAAGCTGACGATGGACGACATGATCGCCGTCGCTGCTTACCTGTCGTCCCTAAAACCCTAGCGTTCACCAGCATGCTGCCGGTGAAGCGCATGCTCCGCAAACACTGTCGTCCTCACTGCACCGTGAGCATCGTGAGGCTGGCGGTAGAGGTCACGGGGATGAACCCGGTGGCAGTGACCGTGACTTCGTAATTTCCTGCGGGAGTGCCAGGGCTGCTCTTTCCGCCGCCGCAACCTAGCTGGAAAGCCAAGCCCGAAAATAGTGTGCAGGCCAGCAGCGCAGCCTTGAGTTTTCTTTTTCGTCCACTCGAGTTCGAGCCCACACCAACCCCTGTCATCATCAATCCGATCATCGGTAGCCACAGCGCATACAGCACTCCGGAACCGCGTTGCGAGAGCAATCGGCCGCTTGGCCCGAACGTGCTTACGGTCAGAGTGGATGGCGTCCCACCAAAAGTGTAGGACACGGGGCTGATCGAGCAGGTCGGGGCCAGCGGAGGCGATGGCTGCACGGAACAGCCGAGGGTTACGACGGTGCCGACGCCGGCGCCATTTGTGAAGCCCGAGGTCACGCTGGAGGTGGACGATCCGCCTGGGCCTACTGGACTCGGTGTCAACGGGGTGGCCGAGACATAAAATGCGGGCGGCCTTGTTACATCGGACGCGGGCGAGTCTGGAGACGTAAGGGCTGCGGCTCCCACTCCTACCGCTGCGCTGTGAAGCCGCTTGCTTCGCCGCTGGTGAACGGGGCGCTGTGATGAATTCGGAATGGAGTGAGGCGCCGCGCTCTGTGCCGCCGTGCTCGCATCCACCGTGCTGTAATCGCAGCCCTGAACGTCAGGATGACTCTCGTCGCACGGAATCAGTAGGATGGCGTGGTTATTGCCATTCGCGTCCAGTCCATTGCCGGCGATCTCTCCACTGTTGTTGATTTGCAGCGCCTCCTGCAGCTGAATGCCGGAGTTGGGAGGCACCAGAGTGTTCAGGTCCACCATGGGCCCGCCATCCTCCCACAGGAATGGGAGTACGGTGATGCAACCATTCGGCCCCGAAATGCCGACCACCTGTCCTGATGTGTTAATCGACACGCCAAGCGCGCAATCCCCGCTGTGAAGATTGCCGAGATAGGTCGCTTGCCATTTCCCTCCCGCTTTTCGCCAGAGAATTGCGTTGGTTTGGCCATCCGGAGCGTCCCCGTAGCCGGCAATCGCGCCGGCATCGTTGATCGCGAACGCTGCTCCATAAAGGTTCGCAGCCGTGGGCAATTGCTTCATCCCACTCGCACGATCCCAAGCAAACCCAACGTTCGTCGGATCCCCGACCTGGCTGGACTGGCCGACGACTTGTCCCCGGTTGTTGAGGTCGTAGGCAACAGTGCACGTGCCCCCGAGGGTCCCGATGTCCTGCATCCCATTTTTCTTGTCCCAGACGAAAGAGCCGGTGGTGAAGGCGAAACCGATTTGGACACCGGAACAAAAAGCGCTGGGATTCGAATCGACGTAAGACACCCCGAGGACTTGTCCGCTTTCGTTGATCAACAGGGCAACCGCGTCGGTCCCTGTGCCCAGAGTGCCCAGATCCTGCATCACGCCTTTGTTCCAGTAAACTGCCCTCGACTGATACCCGTAACCATTGAAGGAGTAGGGATCTGGAATTGTGTTGTAGCCTTGCCCGGCGACCTCGCCGCGGCTGTTGACGGCATTGGCCCACAAGTCATCCGCACCACCCGGCAAAGTCCCCAGATCGGTCATTTTCCCGTGATCCCATAGCACCCCGTGTATTTGCGGAAGCGCCGGGTTCAAGGGATCCTGCTGGCCGTTGTCGGAGATTCCCGCCATCAGCCCGTTCGCACTGATCCAATTGACCTGGCTGCCGATGCCGCCGGGCAATACACCAAGGTCGGTCGTTACACCGTTCTGCCATTGGAATCCGTCCGTGGCGAAGCAGTCCGCTGGTGACCAGGTACAGGTCGGATCCACGGCAGACGTGTCGGCTGAGGCGGCGAACGTCCCATGATTGGTGAGGAACCCGGCCCGAGCCCACTCTGGCGTGAACGTCCAACTCTGCGGGCCACCGAACGTTCCAGGGTCAACGATCTGGTAGTGATGGTATTGGTGAGGGTGATCTGGTTTGGCAGTGTTCTGCGCGGCCAGTTGCACCGGGATCGCCAGCGCGGCGAGTAACGTCAGAGCGATGATGCGCGTCCATGACTTGGAATTCATGTTCTCCCCCAGAAGCTCTACACGAGCGTGTCGTTCAGAGGAAGAGTGGTCAGGAAAAAAGGAACGTGACAGCTTTTTCGCCGCGGAATCTGGGATGGTCGCCGCGCCCGCTGCTGTCATGAGGTGGCCATTTAGCTGAAAGGTAAAACTGCGGAGGCGAGGTATAATCCGCCGCTACGGGGATGAGGGGTGGATCTGCCGTCAGCTACGAGCGCCGGAGACCTGCGAAGTCTGGCCGAACGAATCCAGCAGGGCGATGCCTCGGCTGAGACCGAACTGGTGCACGCGTTCAGTCACCGGATTTTTGTGATGGGCGTGATGCGCACGCACGACCGGGAAGCCGCGCGCGAGTTGGTGCAAGATGTTCTGATGGCAGTCATCGCTGCTCTGCGCAAAGGTCAACTGCAGGACGTTGACAAGCTGGCGGCCTTCGTCCACGGCACCGCGCGGAACCTCATCAACAACCAGTTGCGTACACAAAGCCAAAGACCTTCTCTGGAGCCGCTCCCTGAAGATCTGGCCCAGGCTTGCACGCCGGAGCGACTCGAAGACGCGGAACGGGTCGGGCTGGTGCATCAGGCGCTGGAGCGGTTGGGTCTGGAAGACCGGAAGATCCTCTGGATGACGCTGGTGCAAGGCCACAAGCCCGGCGAAATCGCGGCCGCTCTTGGGCTCACCTCGGAAGTGGTGCGGACACGCAAGACGCGAGCCGTGAAGAAGGTCGCGGATCTTATAAGAAAAAAGATGTCACGAACGTGAGCAAATTTGCCACATAGCTATCAAGCCATGAACTGCCAAGAAGTAGAAGAACGGGACATTCTGGAGGAGTACCTGCTCGACCGGCTGGCCGAGCCCGAGCGGGAAGAGTTCGAGAAGCATTACTTTGAATGCGGAACGTGTTTTTCCCAGCTCCAGACCAGACTGGCTTTGCAGACTGAGTTGCGGCGCCAACCGGCTACGCCGGCTCGGGCGCGGGGAGCCGGTTTGCTTCGCATCTGGGCACCGGCGTTCGCTGCCATCGTTATCTTATTGAGCGCTGGAATCTGGTGGTATTCGGCGCGCAATCGCCAGCCTTCGCAGCAGGTGGCCGCGCCGCCGGTTCGTCCCAATGTGCCAGTACAAGTACAGTCGCCTTCGGCGGCACCGTCGCTCGAAGAATTAGCCCGCGTGGAACCGCCGCCTTACTCTGGCGTGGTGCTGCGCGGTGCCGAGGATGAGTCCCATGAGACCTTTCACAAGGCGATGCAGTTCTACGTGAAAGGAGACTACGCAAAAGCAATTCCCGGCGTTCGTGCCGCAGCAGAGGCCAGCCCTCAAAGCGCCAGCTTCAACTTCTATCTGGGTGCCTGTTATCTGCTTGCTGGCCAAACCGACCCCGCCATCGTATCCTTCCGCCAGACCGTTTCTCTGGGCGACCCTGCCTACTCCGAGTCTGCGCACTTCTATCTGGCGAAGGCATATTTACGAAAAAAAGACGTTGCTCGCGCGAAAGATGAACTGCAGAAGACCGTTCAGTTCCACGGCAGCCTGGAATCGGAAGCCGCGGAGATTCTGCGACAACTTCGCAACTGAGAATCGCGCGGTCTGTTAGTAGGAGGGAGCGAATCGTGACCACTCGACTCGTCCGAGTCTGTGTATGCGTGCTCGCCGGCTCGATGTTTCTGCCCGACGCAAGCGCCGCCGTTCCTGAACCACCCCAACAGGAAACCGCAGCCGCGGAACCATCCGGCCCGAAGGCCTCACCCACGGTGGAGAAGATGCTGTCTGAGGCCGGCCGCCAGGCCGATGCCAAACAGCCGCTCGATTCGCTGAAAGCAGCAGACCAAGCCCTCGAAGCCGCGCGGCAGGTAAACGACACCGCGGGTGAAGCGCTGGCGCAGCAGGCGCGTGCCAAAGCCCTGCAGAATCTCAAGCGCCCAGATGAGGCTCTGACCGCTTGGCAGGAAGCTCAGCAACTGTGGGCGCGCATGGGCGACACTCCGGAGCAGATTACAGCCCTGGTGCAGGAGGGGTTGCTCAGTGTGAACAAGAAAGGTGAGGCCGAACGGCTATTTTCGCAGGGCCTGGCGGTCGCACAGGAGGAGACTCAGCGTCCAGATGCTCTCGCCCAGTCCCTGCACGATTCGGCTGGTGCGATGGTGGGTCAAGGAAATTGGGACTCGCAATGGGATCCCGCCTCGGACTACCTCAGAGCGGAAGTGGCGATCAGGGAGAAACAGACGCCACAGTCGATAAAGCTGGCAGCCGCATTGAACAATCTTTCCCGATTGGCACACCGGCACTGGTTGGGTGAATACGCGCCCCAGGATTTGGTCATGGCCCATGACTATGCCGCACGGGCGGTCGAGGTATGCCAGCGGCTGGCTCCGGACTCGGCCCCGATGGTGGCCAGCCTGCGCAACTTGGGCGAAGCTGAACAGATGAACAACGATCCTAGGCAAGCCGATAGCGCACGCGAGCACTTCCTCACTGCCCTGCGGATTCAAAAGAAACTCATACCCGGCGGTTCGGATATGGAAGCCGACCTCCTGACCAACCTGGGCATCATGGAAATGAACCTTTCAAATCTCACCCTCGCGCACCACTACCTTGACGAGGCTGTGCCCATGGCGGAGAAGCTGGATCCAACGTCGTTTCAGTTCAGCAGAAGTCTGAGCTGGTTGGAGATCCTGGAGTCGGAAGAAGGTGATCTGCCTGCGGCCCGGGCGCATTGCGAACGCATGCTGAGCATGGCAGAAAAGTCGGGCGGCCCCGGTGCTATTGCGAATGCCTCGATCAATCTTGGGGATGTATTGACCAGCCAGGGCGATTTCGCTTTGGCCCGCACTTACCTCGAAAAGGCGCTCGCGATATTCCAAAGAATCTCCCCCAACGGCATGGGAGGTCCAATGGCTCTGTCCAACATTGCGACGACGTTTTATCGGCAGGGCGACTTAGCGTCCAGCCTCGAATATCGTCAGCGGGTGGTTGCCATCCTTGAACAAAAGGACAAGGGGGCCGCGACCATGGGGACGGCGAAGCAATTGAGCGGTCTGGGAGATATATTCCTGGCTCAAGGCAAATTCAGTTTAGCCGCCGACAATTATCATCGGGCATTAGAGATGCGGGAGAAAGCCAATCCCGAATCATTTGAGGTGTCCGATAGTCTGGCCGCGCTCGCCGGGTTAGAACGAGCGCGAAAAAACACAAGCCTTGCCTTGGATTACGATTTGCGAGCGCTCAAGCGGGGGCAGAAGTCCTGCCCGAACTCGTGGTGCGTGGCCGGGATTCTGAACGACCTTGGGGAACTGGCTTATGAGCAAGGAGACCTCGCCAGTTCCGAGAGCTACCTGCGTCAAGCCGTGGATTTACGGGAGAAAAGCCTTGGGCCCGCACACCCCGACCTGGCGCGTAGTCTGAATGACCTTGCGCTCACTGTGGCTGCCTTGGGAAAAACGCCAGAGGCCTTGGAGATGTCATTGCGGGCCGAGAGAATCGGTGCGGAGCATCTGCGTGTCTCCGTGCGTACGCTGTCGGAGCGACAGGCGCTCGCATATGAGGGCATCCGAGCTTCAGGGTTGGATGTTGCCTTGACTCTCGTCGGTGGCGCGAACGCTCCCGCGGCTCGCAGCGAGGTCTTCGATGCCGTGATCCACTCCCGAGCGCTGGTGTTTGATGAGCTGGCCGCGCGCCATCGTTCTGCCTACGGAAGCGGGGATCCTGAAGTTAAGCAACTGGCCGACCAGCTCTCATCTTCTCGCGCGCAACTGGCGACGCTGGTGTTTCGTGGCGCTGAGCCCGGAAAAGCAGACGCATACCGAAAGGTGCTCGACAACGCTCGTGACCGAAAAGAAAAAGCGGAACGGGCCCTGGCCGAGAAGAGCATTGCCTTCCGACAGGATCAGGCCCGCGCGCGGATTGGGCTGAAGGAGATCGCAGCGTCTCTGCCGGAGGGCGCCGCCCTTGTGGCATTCGTTCGATATGCCAGGCGCGATCCTCAAAGATCTGGCGCAAGCAAAGGGGCTCCTGAACCGGTGCCTTCGTATGCGGCACTTGTGCTGCGCGCCGGGAAACACGATCCTGAATTCTTTCGACTGGGAACTGCGCGCGAGATCGAGAGTTTGGTGGCTGCATGGCGAAGCGACATCGCGCGACAGGCGGAGGCCACGAATGTATCCGCGCAAACAGCCGAGGACGCCTACCGTCATGCCGGTGCCGCCCTCCGCCGAAGAATTTGGGACCCACTTCTCCCGTCGCTCGGTGACGCCAGAGAAGTGTTCGTGGTTCCGGATGGAGCCCTACACCTGGTTAGTTTGCCTTCGCTGCCGGTTGGCAGTTCGGAATATCTAGTCGAAACCAAACCATTGATCCACTACCTTTCCACGGAGCGCGATCTGGTCCCGGAGCAAGCCCATCACGGGGAAGGCATTCTGGTGGTCGGCAATCCGGCATTTGACCAGGCCGGCAGGCTTGCCGTGGCTTCAAATCAGCAATCCGCTCCACCGCGGGTGAGCAGTGATACCACGGCAACCCTCCTGCGGGGCACCCGTTCGGCTTGCGGGACGTTTCAAACACTACACTTCGCAGCCTTGCCCGCGTCCCAGCGGGAAGCAGAAAACATTGCTGCTTTGTGGATGCAATCCAGAGCGGGAGGAGGCGCGGAAATCATGCGAGGATC
The DNA here is from genome assembly GCA_035632675.1 of Candidatus Dormiibacterota bacterium. Classification (GTDB taxonomy): domain Bacteria; phylum Acidobacteriota; class Terriglobia; order Terriglobales; family Acidobacteriaceae; genus Sulfotelmatobacter. Next base: position 2,616 of record DASQGJ010000025.1, on the reverse strand, counting down.
TGCCGCCCAGGCTGGCATCGGTGAGTCGACGCAAATGACGGGCGCCGACGCAAGCCCGGAAGCATTCACACAATATGCTCCCGGCAAACGGGTGCTGCACGTGGCCACGCACGGGTTCTTTCTCGAAGGCAGTTGCGAATCGGCGCTACAACGACGATTAGATCCCAGCAAGCGGGACGAAAGCGTCCTGCCCGCGACCGCCGAGAATCCGTTGCTGTTGTCGGGATTGGCTTTCGCCGGGGCCAACCGTCGAAGTTCGGCAAAGGCTGATGAAACCGACGGGATTCTTACGGCGGAAGAAATTGCCGGGATCAACCTAGAGGGTGTGGACTGGGCGGTGCTGTCCGCCTGTGACACGGGAGTGGGCGAGATCAAAGTGGGAGAGGGAGTCTTCGGACTGCGACGGGCGTTCCAAGTCGCCGGAGCAAAGACGGTGATCATGAGCCTTTGGCCAGTAGAGGACAAAACGACGGAGCAATGGATGGGAACGTTGTACCGTGAGCACTTCTTAAACGGAAAGGACACAACGGAATCGGTACGGGCCGCAAGCGTTCAGATTCTGCGGCAACGCCGGGCGAAACATCAGAGCACGCATCCGTTCTACTGGGGAGCCTTCATCGCCGCTGGTGACTGGCACTGAATTGTTCTTATTGACGAGTGACGCTGGAGGCAAGTGCCTGGGCGACGACCCTCCGGGCGGTTTCTCAATAATCCTCCCCGGAGTAACTCAGTAAGCTAATTCCGGCCATCATGCCAGGTTGGAAACCTACATTCGTTGGGTTGCATGCGCTTGACAAAAAGGTTCTGTTACAGCTGGAAGGGAATATCCCACCAGCATTCGTCGGGGCGGCGAGCAGAAGGAGAGCAGCGCTTGGTTTCATCGTATCTTTTCGGGCAAAAGCCCCTTGCGCAGGTCTCCTTCATTGACAAATTCGCGCCGCGACCTTATTCCGACGCCTCAGCGCCGGACTTACACGTGATCACATAATTGGGATGAACTCCGACGTATTCGCCGACTTTGAGATCGAGCTCGAGGTGGGCATTGTCAGAGCGCATCCCCACGGGGCCTTCCAGTCCGGCCGCGTCGGGGGCGACGGTGCCTTCCCAGACCTCGGTGTCGTCGGCGAACACACGCAGGTCGTCTCCGCGCATTTCAGCTCGAAGCGTGTGACTATCACCGGGGCGCAGCATAGGCACGGCCGAGGAGTGTCGTGGTTTGATGTTCTGGTAGCCGCGGTTTCCGCACTCGGCGCTGGTGTGTTGGCTGGGATTTCTTTTCACGGAAACAACCAGCTTCGACTCGGGCTCGATACGCCACATGGCGTAGACCAGGTTGCAGGGATCCTGGGCGCGCAGCTTCAGGCCAAACTGACGGCGGATCTGGCCGGAGCCGAGGCGTGATTCCTGGGCCGTCGGACCAAGATAAGTAAAATGCGCTTCGACGTTCTGCGATGTCCAGGTGTTGACGTAGGCGCGCATTTTCGGCACGTTGATCGACAAGCGGGCGTTTGCCGCATTATCAATCGCTCCTTCCGTAACACAGAGATTGTCGCGACCGATCACGAGTTTCTTACCACCACTCTGAGAATGCGCGGCGCCGAAGAGAACAAACAGCGGTAGTCCGTGCGTGAGGAAGCGTTTGGCGAAAGGTTTCATGGTCATCTTCTCCTGGCAACGGTCATTGGCGGATCAGTTCCACCCGCCGGTTGCGGGCGCGGCCTTCGAGCGTATCGTTGGTTTCCTTGGGGCGCGATGCGCCGAAGCCCGCGGTCGCCAGACGAGACGCGCTGATTTGATAGTGTGCGACGAGAGCCGCCTTTACGGCTGCGGCCCGCCGCTCTGAGAGTGCCTGATTATATTGATCTCCTCCGATGTTGTCGGTGTGACCTTCGATCTTCAAGTTCCATGCAGGATTCGCGGTGAGGGCCTGTGCGATTTCTTTTAGCACCGGTTCCGACTCGCTGCGAATTTGATCGCTGCCGAAGTCGAAATAGATGCCGTGGACTTCCGCGGTCCCTTTCTTTTCCAGAGACTGTTCGATCTTGGCCGCTTCGCTGCCGGGGAACGAGATCTTAACGACCTGGAGCGAAAACTTTGCGCTGGGCTGCGCGAATCGGAGCGTCACCGGATTGAGCGGGTCGTCTACCACCCAGAGCTCCGTCAGTAATTTCCCGAGCATGCCCTTGGCGTGGACTGCGGGTAACTGGACTCGCTGGTCGTTGACGATCACGGGAACCTGCACGTCGTCGGCCTCCACACGGACCAGCTCGCCATTCCAATCGTCCCAAGTGAATCCGTCATGCTCCCATCGACGCGACGCCGTTTTTCCCGCCTCATCGTCGCCCGAATCGACGGTCTGCGTGTAGGTGAAGGTGGTTCTGCCTTTCGTCTTGAGATCGTTAAGCACCGCGGCGGAGACATTGAACAGGGTTGTGCCCGGAAATATCTCCGGATCGCCGTCGCCAAAGCCTGTCTTGTAGACATGGGCGTTCTGCAGGTCGTCGCGACAGATGGTGCGATAGACCTCGTTGTGATTCGCGCCGTCCGATGCGAAGAAGCGCACGGAATCGTTGGCAATGGAATCGGCGTTTTCGATCAGTTCATAGTCTCCGTAGG